>JALHOZ010000087.1 GCA_022842725.1 Saprospiraceae bacterium | reverse complement strand
GAACGAAAGCCATACAAACGACATCCGCACCCAGCTGGACGTCGAGGACAGATATCAGACCGAAGCAGGCCATTCTCACGATTACCGCGAAGGAACCAAAGCCTTTCTGGAAAAAAGAGCGCCGGTTTTTACAGGAAAATAACTTTTTTTCGACAAACCGTAATGCGACAGGGATAGGAGCGTGCACGAAACGAAGTGTAGTAAAGCGTATAGCCCGACCTGAAAGGGGTCGCCCAAAAAAGAATCCTGTTTCTTTAGAATTGCACCATCATTTTTTTAATTCTCCGGACATCCAAATTCATTTGGATGATTTTGAGCTACCAGAAAAATATACCTAACACCCGGCACCTAATACCTGGTAAATAATACCTGAATTAATTTTACATTATTCCATTTTCATTGAGGATGTTGATTACCTCTTGTTCATTCAATTCAGTAATTTGTGATAATTGTGAGATTGTTAGTCCCTTTTTAAGTCCATTTAAGATAACAGATACTTTTTCTGCAAATCTTCCTTCTTGTCTGCCTCTTTCTTCTCCTTTGGCTTCTGCGTCTGCAATAAGTGTTTTTTCAGTACGGATAGAGTCCCAATATTTATCATAAGCTTCAAGCTCTGCTTTTGTATAAGCACTTTCTTTAGTTAGCTCTAATGCTTGTGCTATTTCCGGAACTGTTTGTAATTCCTTTAATAATTGTTCGTCTATCATTTCCTGGCCATTTTGGATTTCTGAAATATAACGCATCCACAGCACAAAGAGTTTCCTATCAGTTATATTTTTAGGTGTAAACTTAGGAATTTCCACAAAAATCAATTGAAGTCCGTCAATCGTTTTATTTTGATCCATCGTATGCACCAATCGGTAATGATGATAGTAAAAAGGAGATTCCTGATCAAAAACTTCATTAATCAGACTTAATGCATATACCGGCTTTAATCCCTTATATTCCACTCCTTTGTCCAATTGTCTGACGTATGCTTTAGAAGCATTAAATAAAACTCTGCTTTTAAAACTATCCGTCCAAAGCATTTGCATCTCCACGATAAACTGCCTTCCGTAATTATCTATACACCTGACATCAACAATAGAGTTTTTTATCAACGGTATATCCGGCACCATTTCCGCAGGTAAATATTCAATATATTGCACAACCTGTCCTTCATCTAATGGTAGCATTGCATTAAGAAAACTCAAAAGTATGTTTGCATGTTGTCCGAAAACTTTTTTTTATACCAGATCATTTTTAGGGTCGAGATATCTCATAATAGTTTGTTATAAATAATTTTGGCACAAAGATATTACATAATTTTATAAGTAAAATAATCCGTGGAATAAAAAAACAAACCTCGTACATAATACCTAAAACCCAGCACCTAACACCTAAAACCTAGATCCTAATACCCATCACTTAATACCTAAATCCTAACAAATAATCTTTGACTTTTTTGTCAAAAGATTTTTTGTCATCGTCTAGAAACATCACATTGGTCGGTTGTACAAAAACCGGAATCTGCTGTTCGTAAAGATATTGTTTGAAAGGTTCCAACCTGGTAGCGTCCTTTTCTGTCGTTAGGATAAACTTTCTTTTGGCGTCCAGATTTTTGAATTTCTGAATCATATAGTCGATGTCCTGTTGGGTGAAGGTATGATGATCTTCGTACTCTGCATTGTGAATTTTTTTCACCATTTTGTCGAGATATTGTTTGAGGTAAGACGTATTGGCGATGGCACTCACCAGCAACACATCGAGATCATCATCCAACCGGATTCGGTACCGCGGATCGTAAAAGTGGTAGGGATAGTCATAGGCAAACCTCGAAAAATATACTTCCTGGTGTTTTTGGGGATTGATTTCTGCGATGATTTTTTTTCTATCTTCCGGAGAAACTTCGTCCGGACACTTGGTGACAATGATGATGTCTGCCCTTTGATAAGCACTCCTCCACTCTCTCAACCTTCCGCTCGGCAGTAAAAAATCTCTGGTAAACAAATCCGAAAAAGGTGTCAGCAAAATCTGTAATCCCGGCTCACCTGCCTGTGCTGAAAAGCATCATCGAGCAAAATAGTCTGCAAACCCGGATACTGGCCGACCATCATCGGAATGCCGAGAGCGCGGTTTTCATCTACAGCGACCACTACATCGCCAAACTTTTTTTTGAATTGAAGGGGTTCGTCACCCACTGTTTTGGCTGTATCAAAAGGCTGCACGAGGCGAAATCCTGTGGTTTCTCTTTTATAACCCCGACTCAGGATACCGACCTGAAGATATGGATTGAGCAGGCGCACGAGATATTCGATGTGGGGCGACTTTCCTGCACCTCCGATACTGAGATTGCCGACACTGATAACAGGAAGATTAAACGTGCTCGACTTGAGCAAACCCGTTTCGTAAAACATATCTCTGAGCGAGATGATGCCACCGTATAACAAAGAGAGTGGAAGTAAGAGGATTTGGACAATTTTTTTTTGCATCCGGTTTGGTGGATTCTGATATAAACGAAATAAACAAACACCAACAACAATTTGAGGTTT
>JALHOZ010000086.1 GCA_022842725.1 Saprospiraceae bacterium | reverse complement strand
GCACCTTTTGCTCCCATAACCGCAATTTCAGCACTCGGCCAGGCATAATTAAAGTCCGCGCCTATGTGTTTTGAATTCATAACATCATAAGCACCTCCATAAGCTTTTCGGGTGATAACCGTTATTCTGGGTACTGTGGCTTCACTAAATGCATATAATAGTTTTGCCCCGTTAGTGATAATACCTCTCCACTCCTGATCGGTACCGGGCAAAAATCCCGGAACATCCACCAAAACGAGAAGCGGAATGTTGAAACAATCACAAAATCTAACAAATCTTGCTCCTTTTTTTGAACATTCTACGTCAAGTACTCCGGCCAGTGAATAAGGCTGGTTGGCAACTATGCCAATACTTTTGCCGGCAAGTCTGGCAAAACCAACTATCATGTTGTCAGCATAATCTTTATGGATCTCAAAAAAACTGTTTTCATCCGTTATTTCATGAATTACTTCCTTCATATCATAAGGGTGCATCGGATTTTCAGGAATGATATCATTGAGTTTGTCGCGATATTCAATGTTCAATTCATAATGAACAGCGGGTGGTTTTTCGGTATTATTCTGAGGCAGGTAACTTAAGAGTGTTTTAATCTTTTGGATACAATCGAGATCATGAGCTGCTGTTATATGGGTTACACCACTTTTTGAAGCATGGGTTAAAGCTCCACCTAACTCTTCAGAGGTTACTTCTTCATTAGTGACGGTTTTTACTACGTTTGGGCCGGTCACAAACATGTAAGAGGTGTGTTCAACCATGAGAATAAAATCTGTTATAGCAGGCGAATATACAGCACCACCTGCACAAGGTCCCATAATGGCAGAAATTTGAGGAATTACGCCTGATGCAATAGTATTACGATAAAATATGTCTGCATAACCGCCCAAACTGTTGACTCCTTCCTGTATTCTGGCTCCTCCGGAATCGTTTAAGCCTATAACAGGAGAGCCGGATTCCATAGCCAGGTCCATGATTTTACAAATTTTTTCTGCATGTGTTTCAGATAGAGCTCCACCAAAAACCGTAAAATCCTGAGCAAATACATAAACCAACCGACCATTTACAGTGCCATAGCCTGTGATCACTCCGTCACCGGGATATTGTTGTTTTTCCATGCCAAAGTCAAAACTCCTGTGTTCTTTTAACATGCCTATTTCTTCAAATGACCCGTTATCCAACAACAGTTCGATTCTTTCTCTGGCTGTAAGTTTTCCTTTTTCGTGCTGCTTATTGATTCTGTCCTGACCACCTCCGAGATAGGCCGAAGATATTTTACTTCTTAAATCTTCAAATTTATTTTCCATTTCTAATTTGTATAATCGTGCAAATATGGTAATTTTAATAGAATATTTTACCTAAGAGTTTCCTAAAATGACATTAATTTTTATTAATTCATCAGGTGAAAATGAATAATGTTTTCGTGCTTCCAGAATATCAGTCAGTTGTTGCGGAGAGCTTGCACCGACAAGAACAGAGGTGATTTCATCTTTTTGTAATAACCAGGCAACTGCCATTTGAGCAAGAGATTGGCCTCTTTCAAGAGCCATATCATTCAGATATCTGATTTTTTGTACTAATTCCGGGGTGATATCTTTTTCCTGTAAAAATCCATGTGATTTTGCGGCTCTCGATTTTTTAGGTATACCTGACAAATATTTGTTGGTCAATAATCCCTGAGCAAGAGGTGAAAACGGGATACAACCTGTCTTTTTTTCTTTCAGGATGTCTAACAGACCTTCCTCCACAGTTCTGACCAACATGGAATATTTTGGCTGGTGAATCAGCAACCGGATGCCTGATTGGTTAAGTAAACGAATGGCTTCTTCTGTTTCCCGCGGACCGTAATTTGATATTCCGGCATATAGCGCCTTTCCTGAATGTATAGCGGTAACCAAAGCTCCCATCGTTTCTTCCAAAGGAGTATCCGGATCATATCTGTGTGAATAAAAAATATCAACATAATCAAGTTTCATTCTTTTCAGACTTTGGTCAAGACTTGACATAAGATATTTACGTGATCCCCATTCGCCATAAGGGCCGGGCCACATTTTGTATCCGGCTTTGGTTGAAATGATGAGTTCATCCCGGTAACCTGAGAAATTATTTTTTAACACTTTTCCGAAATTCTCTTCTGCACTTCCGGGGGGCGGTCCGTAATTGTTTGCCAGGTCAAAGTGAGTGATACCATGGTCAAAAGCCGTAAAAAGGATTTTTTTGAAGTTTTTTGGTTCATCAACACCACCGAAATTGTGCCACAAACCTAATGAAATCATAGGCAGCAATAATCCGCTATCGCCGCATCGTCTGTAGAAATCTCCTTCATATCTTTTGTCTGAGGGTTCGTACTTCATCTGATTACATTTTATGTTTGTGTTATGGTTGATTTGTTGGGTATATGACATATGACAAATCAGTCTGTAACATCATATCTGCCGGATTTTTTTTTTAAAAGCTTTATAAAAAGGTTAACCTCTTTATTTTGTAAGGACAAAGATATTTTAATCTGAAAGAAATTATAAATAATCTTACCAAGATTGTTTTGTGCTTTATTCATTTTTGA
>JALHOZ010000085.1 GCA_022842725.1 Saprospiraceae bacterium | reverse complement strand
TTGTCATCAATAGAACCAAAATGTTGGAAAATCCGGCTTTTGATATTGATACTTTTTCCAACATAAATGACCGTTCCGTACACGTTATAAAAATAATAAACGCCCGGCTCTTCAGGCAAAGAATGCAGGTATTCCATTGAAATATTTCCCGGAAGGTTAAGCTCTTTAATGCCGCCGTTCAACATGTTTTCCAGGTCGCTTTCCACTTTTCCTCCGTCCAGGATCCGCTTAAAAACATCGTATGTCGCCAGTACATCGTCCATGGCCCTGTGTCGGTTGGCCACCCTGATACTGAAATGTTCGATGAGATTGCCCAGACTGTACGATCGCAAACCCGGAAATGCTTTTCGGGACAGTTTTACCGTACACAATACTTTCCTTGAATAGGTATAACCCAGTGATTTAAACTCTTCCCGGATAAAATTATAGTCAAACCGAACGTTATGAGCGACAAAAACGGAGTCTTCCGTAAATTCCACAATCCTTTTGGCAATTTCATAAAACTTGGGAGCATCTCTCACCATGTCATTGGTAATTCCGGTGATTCTGGTGATTTCTGTCGGTATAGATCGCTGCGGATTGATCAGCGTTTCATAAGAATTCACTATCTCTCCGTTGACCACTTTGACCATAGCAATTTCTGTAATTCTGTCACGTGCCGACATACCGCCGGTCGTTTCAATATCCACTATGGTAAAAACCTTTTCTTTTTTTGCCATATTTATAATGACACCACTTCACCCGATGAACCGGGAAGCCCGATCCATTTTTTGAATAACCTAAAATAAGTCCAACCGATCAATGTTCCGAGGATGCCTCCTCCGATTACGTCAAAAGGATAATGAACTCCTACATATACCTGAGCAAGAGCTATCGAAGCCGCCCATACATAAAACCAATAAAACCACTTTTTTCTGGCAAAACCTAAAACAAAGGCCCAAAAAGTCGCCATAGCAAAATGATTGGCGGCGTGATTGGACGTAAAGCTATAACCCGATCCACAAGACACTCTTTTGATGACGGGCTGTGCCAACTCAGTATTACAAGGTCTGATGCGTTTAAACTGTTTTTTAAATCCGTGATTACTCACCATATCTGAAGTGGAAACAGTCAATATGGTAAACAATACGATCCATCCTCCTTTTTTACCAAATGAGTAGAAAAAAAATCCGATAAAAAAAAGATACAGGGGAATCCATGTGTATTTATCTCTCAGAAGGGGTAAAATCAGGTCAAAAACCGGATTGGAAAGTCCGGAATTGATCAAATGAAATAATTGGGTATCGAAAGCTGATATCATGTGGCAAAAATAATACTTTAGACCGAATTAAAATTTATTTGACAAAAATAAAAGGACAGGTTCGTAATGGGTTAACAATACAATACTTGTGAAGCTGTTTTTTGTTTACCCTTTTAACCAAAAAAATAATCCGGGATGTGTGAATATTTATAACATCATCACGTGTTTCAGGGCTGAAAATTTTATACATTTGCACAAAAAATATAAATATGGCACTGATCAAATCCATTTCCGGTATCAGAGGTACCATCGGCGGAAAATCCGGCGATAATCTGACCCCTTTGGATGTGGTGGAATGTACGGCAGGTTTTGGAATGTGGATCATGGAAAGCGGCCAACCCAAAAAAGTGGTGGTGGGAAGAGACGGTCGTCTCAGTGGCGCTATGGTCAGCCAATTGTCAATTCAAACGTTATTGGGAATGGGGTTTGACGTGATTGACCTCGACCTGAGCACTACACCTACTGTCGAAATGATGGTTCCATCTCTGGGCGCCGGTGCCGGAATTATTTTTACCGCATCCCACAATCCTAAGGAATGGAATGCATTAAAATTCCTCAATCACAAAGGAGAATTTATTTCAGCGCAGGATGGCAAAAAAATCCTTGATTACATTGAAAATAAAAATCTGACTTTTGTTGAGGTGGATAAACTGGGCACATATTCCACGTATGAACATCATATAACGGACCACATCAAAGAGATTTTGGCTTACAAATACGTTGATGTGGAAGCTGTTCGTCAGGCCAATCTCAAGGTTGTTGTGGATTGTATCAATTCAACAGGTGCTCTGGCCATACCGCCTCTTCTGGATGCCATGGGTGTGCGATATACCTTATTGTTTGACAATGATTTTGGAAATTTTGCCCACAATCCTGAGCCTCTTCCTGCACATCTCACCGAATTGTCCCAAACCGTAGTGAATGAAAAAGCACATATGGGAATCAGCGTGGATCCTGACGTTGACAGACTTGCTTTTGTGTGCGAAGATGGCAGCCTCTTCGGCGAAGAATACACGTTGGTGGCTATTGCTGACTATATGTTGGCCGGCAATCCGGGCCAACATACAGTGTCAAACCTGTCTTCTTCAAGAGCATTGGCAGATGTGACCAAAAAACATGGTGGTTTTTACCATGCTTCTGCCGTGGGAGAAGTAAATGTAGTACAAAAAATGAAGGAAACCAATGCCATCATAGGCGGCGAGGGCAACGGAGGTGTTATCGTTCCGGACCTGCACTACGGAAGAGACTCGCTTGCTGGTATTGCTTTATTTTTGTCTTA
>JALHOZ010000084.1 GCA_022842725.1 Saprospiraceae bacterium | reverse complement strand
TGCCCTAATTAATGTTTTTTGAATTTGCCCATATAATTTACTACATTTCTCTGGCCGGGGTTTGTATTTTTTGTTTTTTTTGTATTCAAAAAGTATCTTCTCCTTTTGTATGGATTTGTGGACTTGTGATTGCGACTTCATTGTCTGAAAGCATCGCAAAATCGGTCGTATTTTTCCATTTGTTTTCAAACAATGTGATTTATCATTTTTTTACGCCGGTAGAATACGGGATTTATGTTGTAATATTTTCAAAAATATTTGAATCACGTCGCATCACCCGACTTTTGTATGGTTCATGGGTATTATTGGTTGTAACTGAAATCATCAACAGTATTTTTTTTCAGCCCCTTCATTATACCAATACCAATATCATGATATTCGAAAGTGTATTGCTGGTGTTTTTTTCGTTATTATTATTTCTCCACATAAAGGATTCTTTGAAATACGACGATTTATTGCATGAGGGGATTTTTTGGTTTAACAGTGCTGTTCTGATTTATTATTCCTTTAATATTCTGGTCTGGGGTTTTCACAGTTTCAAAATCTACAATTTAAACAATCCGCCGGTGATTATTTATAAGGTCAATTTATTGTTTAGTGCTTTATTGTATTTGGTGTACGGTTATGCAGTGTATCTGAACTACATTTCCAAAAACCATAAAAAAATGTTTGTTCATGGATAATTCAACGCTGCAATCCACAGATGTAATCATTTTTGTCGCTTCGGGGTTATTGGTCATATGCCTGATGTTCGGTTTTATCCTGTACTTTTTAATGTCTTACCGACAAAAAAGAAAGGATTATATTTTGCTTGAAAGTCAAAAAAAAGAAATTGACCGCCAAAAAGTGATTCTTGAGACCACGTTGCTGGAACTAAAACAAACGCAGGCCCAATTGATACAGTCTGAAAAAATGGCTTCTCTGGGAGAGCTGGTGGCCGGAATATCACACGAAATTCAGAATCCCCTCAATTTTGTCACCAACTTTGCCACATTGAATCAGGAATTGATGGCCGAGCTCAAGGAAGAAATACAAAAAAACAACTATGAAGAAGTATTGGCCATAATTGAGGATATCATCGGGAATGAGAAAAAAATCCGGGACCACGGCAAAAGAGCGGAAGGAATCATCAAAAGTATGTTGGAACACAGCCGTTCCGGTAAAGGTCAAAAAGAGCTGGTCGATATCAATGTCATGTGTGAAGAATATATCAAAGTCGCAAAAGAAGAAAACACCATGAAGCTGGAAGGATTTTCAGGAACGTATGAATGTATCCTGAGTCCGGAAACAGGCAAAACAGAACTGATGAAACAGGATATCGGAAGGGTTTTTTTAAACCTTATCAATAATGCATTTTATGCTGCTCATCAACGATGGTTGTCAGTTCATACAACGGATCCTGCGTTCATACCTAAAGTCACCATCAAAACCAACAGGAATCCCAAGGAAATCGAAATTTATATCAGCGACAACGGCACCGGTATTCCGGAATCTGAAAAAAATAAAATTTTCCAACCCTTTTTCACTACCAAACCAAGCGGAAAGGGCACAGGTCTTGGTTTGTCTCTCGCAAGTGATATCATCCGGGCTCACGGAGGGTCCATCACAGTAGAAAGCGAAGAAAATGTAGGATCACAATTTCTGATTAAACTTCCTGTAAAAAAATAATTTGTAAGGATTGTGTATTATATTCTATTGACCAATCAGATATATCAAAACCGAACCAAACCGTTCTGCCCACGCTTTTTCAGAATGGTCTTTTCCCGGAAAAAATCTTGAGGTCCATAACGATTTCGGATAAGAGGTCAATACCTTGTCGACTTCTTTTTGTAGTGGCGGATATAAGGCATCCAACGTTCCGTCGCCATAATCAAAATACAATCTGTTGTCCTTCAATAAAGGTAAGCGCCCGCCGATATAGTTCGTGAACGCCTGCGGTACCGGATTGCCTTCCATATTAAATACACCAGGCCAATGGGTTGACAGGCAGGCAGCACCGCCAAAAACATCCGGATATTCCATAATGGCATACATAGAAATCAATCCTCCCATGCTGCTACCGGAAACAAAAGTTTTATTTTTGGTTCCACTGATTTGGTAAACCGAATCGATAAAAGGTTTGATTTCATACACCAAACATTTCAGATAGTCATCAGAGACGGGTTCAAAAACTTCTGTCGTTCTGCCAGCCTTTTTTAATTCTTCCTGCACCCATTTTTTTTCTACTTCTTTCAGACTTAAAAAGGGTTTTTCCGGAAAATAATCTTTATGCCTGGTTGTGCCGCCATTCCAAATACCGACGATGATACAATCTTTGATTTTGCCTGCGGACATCAATGCCGCTGCGGTGGAGTCCACATTCCAGCTTTGCTGATTCCAGGTAGATGTGTAATCGTACAACATCTGTCCGTCATGCATATACAAAACAGAAACATCCATCCCTTTTTTAAAATGTTCCGGAAACCAGACTTCTATATGCCTTGGTGTAACATATTTTGATTTAAAATCAGAATACAATTCTATCGTTCCGGAATCTGTTTTCTGTATTTGTGCTTGCAACATAAAAACAAAATGTAAGTAAAAAATTACTGTTAAAATAACATACTGCAGAAACCGGAACATAACATGTTTTTACAATAAACTTTTGAATCTCGGTCTTCTCGGCGCAATATTCCCTACCCTTTCGAGTTTGGCTTTTTCGTAATCACTGAAGTTACCTTCAAAAAAGATCACCTGTGAATCATCTTCAAAAGCCAAAATATGCGTCGCCAGTCTGTCGATAAACCATCGGTCGTGAGAAATCACCAAAACACATCC
>JALHOZ010000083.1 GCA_022842725.1 Saprospiraceae bacterium | reverse complement strand
AGCGAGCGGAGGCCTGGGTTAGTCAAAACCAAAAAATGAGTCCTGAAAGGACGGCATAAAATTAAGGACAAAATTTACATGGCATTTGAGTGAGCTTTTTCGGTTAAATCGACACCCTAGGTCTGGATTGACAAAATGACAGTTTCGCAGAAGAGGCCTCTAAATATCTATAGAAACTGTAATTTTGTAAAGACTGACTCCATAGTTAATCTTCGTAGTCATATTTAGAAAAAAATAATATACTTTTTTCTATTAGAGTTCGTTCCATTTATAGTTCCTAAATTCAATACTTTTTTTTAACGGAGAGGCGGAGAGACGGAGAGGGGAACATTAATTTTCTTCTCTCCGCCTCTCCGCCTCTCCGTTAAAAAAAATGTTTATCGCAAAAGTTATATATTTACGAGAGATTTTGGGCTCAAAAATTGCACGATTTATCAATGAAAATATTTTGCTTTTTGAGTTCAAATGTGACGTCCCAAATCAGACCTTGAATGAAATTTTTGTCTGTAATAAAAATTTCATAGCTTAAATTTATACTATGACGCTATTGATATGTTCTCAACTTCTTGATTAATTATTGTTTTGAGGGTATTTACAAACTCCGGTAATCGGTACGGTCTTTTTTCGGAAGAACTTAAAACACAGCTCCTAATTATTCTCTGAATTCTTTTATCCAACTTTAAAAAATTTGGACTTTCATTCAAATCCTTCTCTTTTACCCATTTCTTTAAGTGTTTTTCTTTAAATGATTTTCGAAACTCATCATCTGTCAAAAGCTCATAGCAAGTGACACCGAATGAAAATTGATCATGCGTTTTGCCATCTTCTAATCCGCGAGATTCACGCCTCAAACATTTTGGATCCATATACCTTTTAGATCCTCTACAGTAATCAGATAAACAATCCGGTTTGAATTTCATGATTAAATCAAAATCACCAAGCTTCAAGATAGGGTCGTTAGGGTCTTGATTCATCAGCAAAACATTATGAGGCTTTACATCCAAATGCACCCAATTTTTTATATGCATGTCTATCAGCGCAAGCGCAATATCTCGTATGGAACGCAGCTTTCCAAGATAAGACAGGTATTCTATATCTTTCATAACATAAAACAAATCCTTACCCAATGCTTTTGGCATTATTTGAACAATTGCGATAAGTCCACAACTAGCATCGTAGGTGATCGAATCAGGAATTAATAAAAACTCCGAATTCATTTTATTTTTAAACTTTTTAATTTTTTCTAATTGTTCATGTACAGCAATAGATCTTGAATGTGTCCAATGAAATCTTGTTCGAACCATTTGGTTCGTAACCAAATGAGGAAATAAAGGCTTTAGATCCCATACTCTTTTGTACGCCCCCTCTCCCAATAAACCCTTTTTTTTTATACGAAAGAGCTCATTACTTTTTTCATCTTCAGAATGGTATTGCTCAAAAGTCGCTCCCTTTTGATTGATCAAAAGAGAATTTTTCAAAAATGCATATTTTCTTCTTGAGACTTTTATGAATGGCTGTCCGTTACTTTTCAAAAGGGGCAGAATATCTTGAGTTATGAGTCGATCTACTGAATCCAAATAACTTGTCGGTTCTTTGTAAAAGATTTCCTTCTCTTGAGTCACTTGGAATTGTTGATAGTCAATATTATTGGTACTCGTAATCATATTCTGACCTATATTTTTACCCACGTTATAAAATAAAAAAATTTATTTGTCATAAAAAGATTGTTAAGCTTATGTTGCAACATTTAACCATTAACAAATGAGGAATAGATGGAAATGTCAATAAATTCTGCCCTACCCGGTTCTCTTGCATGGCCAGGCGACCTGCAACTACTTGAGAAATACGGTGTCACGATAAATGAAATTTCAGAAAAATTAATCTCAATCATTAACGATACTAAGACTCCTGTTAAGGCAAGAATCGAAGATTACAAAAAACAAAATCTCGCAGTTAGTACAACATACGTTGATTTGAAATCAGGTGATAAATTTGGAGGTTATGTAAAACTCTATTTAATGAATGCTAAGGAAATCGATTGTGCATATTGCCATAAAAAAAAAGAGCATAAAGCAGATTATGTCATTATAAATAACTACACTGAAGAACAAATATCCATACCCAATGTTATGACCCATCTTTTAAAACATCAGGATTTAGGAGATCCGGGTACTTATCGCATTAACCCCACACAAATTTGTAAAGTACTTGAGCTTGGTAATACTTCATTGTCAGAAGACGATCCTTTGCTTCAAAACGTAAGAGACGGAAATTTGAATCAAGATCAAATAAATCAAAAGAAAATTGATGATGCGATTTTTGAAAAGTTTGGAGTTTCTGCCCAAGAAATTAGTGTCTGTTTAGATGATTTAATCAATAAAACTGATGAGAAGCTGAGACTCGATATACACCAAAAAACTTTGATTATCGATGAACGTTTTTCAATTTGCTGGAGTCGATTCATGGGCTATCAGCATTGCGGTCTATGTGAGCCTGTGAAAGATTTGGGCGGATATGGTAGAGGGATAATCACAAATATTAAAACTGATAAAAGTATCCCTATCAGCACTCTTATGCAGCATACCATTTCTGTGCATGGATATTTTTGTAAGGATCCCGAATACCGAATAGACCCGGAACTTGCTTTTGAAGTGTTAGAGATATCAAAAAATAAGATTTAATACATTGTTATTCTTACACCGCTGCCGCGGCTATTAATGTTTGGTTTTGTACCCCCCGTTCCCGTCGCCTCGCGGCTCCTTACACAGGGGGCTGAAATATGTTGACCGCTGCCGCGGTATAGCAAGCATTAAAGGTAATACCAAATATTCAATCCCTATACCGCGGCAGCGGTCAACATATTTCAGCC
>JALHOZ010000082.1 GCA_022842725.1 Saprospiraceae bacterium | reverse complement strand
AAAAACGGATTGGAATGTTTGAAGGAAATGAAAAATGAAGAAAAATTAAAAGATATTTTTGTAGCTATTTATTCAACTTCCGATCATGAAAATGACGTTGATGAAACTTTCAAAAACGGCGCTAATATATATATTACCAAACCAAATGATTTCAGTAAACTCAAAAAGGTATTGGAAAAAGCTGTTACAACAGCCTCTCAATACCGGGATTCGAGCATGAAAAGAGAAAACTTTTTATTAAAAATTTGATGAGGAAAAAAGAATATAATATTTTTTACTTTCATCATTTGAAAATAACTTAACGCAATCGACGGGAAAATTAAAAGGCTGTGTTTCCGACAACAACAACCTTTTATAAACCTAAAATACAAACGTTGTAATTAAAAAATGAGAATTATTCTTAATAGTCTTCTTTATTTTGTAATAAAATAAATCTGAAAATATAAAAATTAAATATCTTACTAAATGAAGTAAAAATGAAGTTAAGGTTCATTAAAACGTAACCGATAAATCTGATCTACGTTTGAAATCTCCCATATATTTTTAACTTCTTGTTTTCTGTTTTTTTTTGCTGATATCCTAATTTCTTATTGTAACACTTTATCAAAAGGCTTTATACTAAAAAAACTGAATGCTTCCTTTTTTTAAGACGGCTTTTGAATTCTTTACTACATAATAATATTGTCCTGGTTGAATGTCCACATTTTTTATTTCTGTTATTGGGTTAAAAAATCGTACAGATTTTAACATCCGACCGTCAGCAAAATAAAGCTCAAAAATATAATCGTTGATTTCAGAATCTGAAATAACGTGAATATTGAGATTAGACAAAACCGGATTTGGAAAAACCTGAACAATCACAGATACAGGATCAAAAGTGATGGTTTTGACATCTGAATAGCTGTACTGACCGTCAGCATCAACCTGTTTTAACCGGTAATAATTTACTCCTACCAAAGGTTCTGGATCCAGATGTGAATAATTGGTTGTTGAGTGAATGGTTCCGTATGCGGTAATTTTTACTAAATCAGTAAAAACCAATCCCTGTGAAGATTTTTCGATAACAAAATGAGAATTATTCCATTCCGATGACGTTTGCCAGTTAATAAATATTGATTTTTCATAAACAGAAAGGTCAAAACCAGTGAGTTCGACAGGAAGCATAAGATCACAAATGGCAACCGTATTTGCTTCCATATTTATTGCCCCGCTCGTAACCAGAATCCTGCCTTCGACACCGGCATTTCCCAAGAGGCTGGCAGCTCCCTGGACAACACATGTACCTTTAAATCCGGTATCAGGATGCAGTGTCAACATGCCGTTTATTTGCCAAAAGACGTTGCAGGCATTAGCATTATTTATTAATGTTACAACAGAATTATTGTTGGCCGCAAAAGCACCATCTATTTGGATGATAAATAATGCATTGGCATTTCCTAAGCCATCCAGGGTTAAATTTCCAGACAATGTGGTTGCAGCGCCGGTACAATAAATTCCCGGGGTCAGCGTCTGACCGTTTCCCATTCCTACACCGATAGTCGTTACACATGTTCGTCCTGCCAAATCCAAATATAAAGTATTTATGTCAATGGCTGCCTGAGCAGACGTAGCATCATCAACGTGTAACTGTCCAAACAAAGTACCCGGAGGAAATCCCGTAAATATACCATCATCAGTTCCCGCATTTCCATTAACTACTGAAGCTCCCGTTATAGTAAATGCTCCTACTCCGGTAAATACGGCAAAACTTTCAGCTGCTCCCAAAACAGGTTGTTGTGCGTATAAATCTATGTTTTGTATCCAAAACATTGCCAGGAAAAATATATATGTTTTTGATATTTTCATAAAATTGGAATTAAGGGAATTGAATGATACAAAGGTACTACCCCTTCAATTCTGAATAATCACACAATTCAAAATACAAATTACATAATTTGTATTTTCATATATATAAAAACAATATTTATACTCACCTTTGTTTTGAACTCAAACAAAATGTGGATCAGGATCCTTTTGCCTTTTTTGAGGTGAACCAAAAGTTTTTTGAATTCTATACGGAGAATTGCAAAACCAAAGTACTTTTTGAAATAAATTATTTGGGTTCTACATTGTATAGTTATGTCATCTTTTTTCTCAAAAATGACAGAACCACACCGGCTACCACACTTTGGATAAGTCCGTAAAACAGCCAGGACAAAACCATCGATAAGCTGACTTCCATGGCAGCATAAGTGATCCAGAGAATAGGCACCAGGGCAATAACGGCATACAGTACGCCAAACTCAAAACCCGTTTTAAATATATTGCCCGAAAAATACTTTTGAAATCTGTTCCACAAAATCGAAAGAGAATGAGCCAACACAAAAGGATGGGCATAAAATAAAAAATCTCTGTCGCCCTCTGAGTTAAACTCAGGACTCAGGTAGTTTACAAAAAATTCGGGAAAATAGCCGATACCAATAAACAGAATGGCATTACTCACGATAAATATGGCTGTACCCGCTCCCAGGGTATTAATAAGGATTTCTTTAAAATGCCTTTTGAACCGGTCTATCCAACGTTCTAATTCTTCGGCAGGGGTTTCGTCGTGTGTCATATCATACTTGTTGTCATAAAAAGTCAAATATAAAAAATTTAGTTCGCTAATGCATATCTTTTAAAATGATTCATTATCTAAACTATGTAAATAATTTTAAAAATCTAAGCAACCTCTTCCATTTCATATAATAATATTTTACTTGGACTGACATCCAGTTGCAGCGATATAACAGAAATCTGTACCAAATATATTCCATCTTTGATTTGATTGGGAACAAACACCATTTCTGTTATCGTTTTTTCTGTAAACCACCCATCGCCGTTTTTCCAAAACATATGATGCCCTTCAAGTTTTCCGCCATCTTCTTCTCTGTCCACACTGGGCAGATCAAGCATGAGATGTTTTACGCCCCATGAGTTGATGAGGGCAACAGCTTCTTTTTCGACATAGGTAGGATTATTTCCGGA
>JALHOZ010000081.1 GCA_022842725.1 Saprospiraceae bacterium | reverse complement strand
GCCTCATGACTTACCGGCTCAGCGGAAACCCAAAATTGTTCTACGTTGATCAAGTCAAGGAACTGTGGGTAAAAGGTATTCCATTGCTGACCATCGTCCAATCCTTTGGTAACATTTTCGAGGTAGGTGTACTTGACAGTATATAGGTTGGAGATTGCATTTCTGAGTGAATCTTTAGAAACCAGATCCATTCCCACAGATTTAAGATTTTCCCAGGCTGCAGTGTTGCTAGTTAATTGATAATTGCCAATGATGTTTGCGTAGTATGGCTTTAAGGAATCATGCATCGACACCCTCTCTTGTAATGTTTTTAAGATGATCTCGTTGGCTTGTATTCTTTTAGCACTCCCTTTGATGTTAAAATCGAGATCTCTAAGGTCTGTTTGAAGATTCTGACGCATTTCAGTGATAAGGGCAAGCTCCTTTTGGCGTTTGTTTTTAACATCGTTGGCGTTATTGATAGAAAGTGCAATCAAAATTCCAATAACTATAAGTACAATTTCGCCAATTGCATATATCAGATATTTGTTGAACTTGTTTTCAGAAAGCAATTTTTGTCTAATTTTATTAAAAATATTTATCATTGGTTAGTTGTTGGTTATAATGAAGCACAACTTGTTTATTTCCGCTACAAACTTCTGACATACTTGTGGTTTTTCCAAACATTGACAGACCGTTATGTTCTTCCTTTCCAAAAAGAATTTATTTTGTTCAAAAAAAGTGTTTGTATCCATATCATTAGCTTGTGCTACAACAAAACTAAATAAAGTTTTTGAATGGTGGAGGAGTTTGGGGAATAATTTTGAGAAAAAGGATTGTTTTCTTCGCCTCGAGCCGGCGGGGCTTTTACTTTTTCTCTCGTCTTATGGGACTAGACCGGAAAAGTAAACAAAAGGTCTAGGCTCAAAAAAGGTGATTGCGCACTTTGGCATTATTGATAGTGCTTAACATATTACGTGTGCGCACCGTGTATGCCAAATCTGTCACACCAATCGCTCCGGCATTTATGATTCGTTTACACAGGCAAGCACTCCGATTTTTTTTTTTGACTCGTGCTTGGGATCCGATTTGTCAACACTATCAACTGGTTTTGAGCCGAAGCAAACCAGAACTGGGTCGTCCGGAGGAAATTGAGTTAATTACTGAAAGAATATACAAAATGCTGCACAAGCCCGGCATGTCAGGAAACACTTTCTTAAAAATTGGAATTGTTTACCTTAAAATTTTTTTCTATCCCTTTGAAGTGTTTTGTTGTCTATGGGTGGCGAGGGTTCTCAACCATACGTTGTCTGGGATTTTAACCAGTTAAATTCTTACGAAAAACTGACCTTGGATTTAACACTTTACTTTCAAAAAAGCACTGAACTTCACTTACGTGTTGGCGCTGTTGGTAGTAGTAATATTATTTACACACATTTTTTCTGCCAATTTTCACAATTTCTTCAATACCGAATTTGTCAAACTTTTCAAGCAAAGCACTTGCACCATTTTTCATCTTGAATTCAAGTTCTTCTTTATACAAAGGAATAAGAGTATAAATATCGACCACTTTCCCATTATCTAATTCTATATGAGTAAATTCGTCAGATAATTCCATTGAACTAGCCAACATTATCGAATTAAATCCTATGCCTTCTGCAAACTCTTCATCTTCTTCGTGTCCGTAAGTATGACCAAAACCAAACCATGTTTCATTTTCGTGTGGCAACATCATTATTTCTTTCATTATCCTGATTGGCCAATAATTTTTTTCTTCACTAAAAGATCCATATTCTAAGTTCCATTCTTTAGGGAGTAAAATCATTGTCTCAATAAACTTCGATGATTCAATACCATTTGGAACTTTCATTGGTAATGCACTCATACCACAACTTAATAAAATATGATAAGGTCTTTCTTCAGTTGCTTTTATAAGGTACACATCACGATGAATTAATTCAGATTCAATTTCATCAAATACCATTATGTCAGAATCTTTATCAAAAAACTGGTCTAAATGATTGTCAATAATTTCGACACTATTCGGTAAATTTTTACTCATTTTTTTTTCTGTATTTTGTCCATAAGTTATAGTTGAAAATAAAATTAATAAAATAGTATGATAGTTGATTATTTTCATACGATGACGTTTTTTTAATATTACTGCCAACTTGTTTATTTCCTCTACATACTTCTCCCACCCTTCCGGTTTTTCCAAACATTGACCGACCGCTATGTTCTTCCTTTCCAAAAAGAAACTATTTTGTTCAAAAAGAGTATTTGTATTCATATTGCTACCTTGTGCTACAACAAAACTAAAAAAAAAATTTGAATGGTGGAAGGATTTTGAAAGAATTTTCAGAAAAGGATTGTTTTTCTTCGCCTCGAGCCGGCGGGGCTTTTACTTTTTTTCTCGTCTCGTCCCATAAGACGAGACGAGACCACAAAAGTATACAAAAGGGCTAGGCTCAAAAAAGGTGATTGCGCACTTTTGATGGCATTCCATCGCCTCAAGCCGGCGGGGCTTTTACTTTTGTCTCGTCCCATAAGACGAGACCACAAAAGTAAACAAAAAGTCTAGCCTCAAAAAAGGTGATTGCGCACTTTGGCATTGCATAAAGTTCTGAACATGCTGCGTGTGCGCACTGTGTATGACAAATCTGTCACACGGATCGGTCTGGCATTTATGTTTCGTTTACATTGGCAAGCACTCCGGTTTTACATTTTGACTCGTGTTGGAGATCCGATTTGTCAACACTATCACTACTTTTGAGCCGGATTTGTCGTACGGAGAAGAGTGGTCAAAAACTGAAATATCTAGATGGCACAAATTAATAAAAGTAAAGAGGGAAGGTAATAACAAACTTGGTTAATCGAGGTTTTTACTCACCCCCTTCCCCTCTCTTGAAATAGAGGGGTGTGGCTTGCGACCTGTGATTTTCCTACGCAAGGCAGGTTCGTCGTGAAGCAAAAATAGTTAAAACTTTGTTGAAGCCCAATCTTTAACCCACAAAACCCAGACCATGTGCGTCACCCTTCTTTCTTGAGAGAAGATTTCTATGGTTTAAAAAAATTATTTTATGATTATTTTTTATACATAACTGATTTTTTTGAACATTTAAAAATGAA
>JALHOZ010000080.1 GCA_022842725.1 Saprospiraceae bacterium | reverse complement strand
GGTTTACTACTCAGGTTTTTGATATCAGCAACATCGGACAACATATCGGTTTTGTAATCATCCCAAAGCGGCATTCGCCATAATTTTTCATCGGTTTGTTCGCCACTTTGAATCAACTGTTTAGCCAGTTCGTCATTATGGGTAAACAGACCTGCTGCAAAATAGCCCAGACTTTGTACAATATTTCCCGTAAGGGTAGCCATATCAATCATAATGTCAGGATGGTAATTTTTTACCATATAAGATAAGGCATCCGCAAGAATCAATCTGCCTTCCGCGTCAGTATCAATGACTTCAATCGATTTTCCTGAATAAGAAGATATCACATCACCAGGTCTGGTTGAATGGGCGTCTACACTATTTTCAGCCAGGGGAATCAATGCCACAATTTCCAATGGAAGTTTGTTTTTTGCTGCCAGTTCTATAGCCCCAATCATAGCAGCCGCACCTGACATGTCGCTTTTCATGTAACCCATGTTGGCAGAAGGTTTGATGGATAGACCTCCGGTATCAAATGTCACACCTTTTCCGATCAAACCAATTTTTTTTGAAGGTGTCACAGATGGTTTATATTCTAAAATTAAAAAAGCAGGATCGTTGATGCTACCCTGACCCACTGCAAGTAAGGCATACAAACCTTGTTTTTTTAATTCCTCCTTGTTAAGGATTTTGATGGAATAACCGGCTTCATGGGCTGATTTTTCGGCTTCTTTACATATAAACGCCGGCGTTTTGATATTGCTTGGCGTATCAATCCATGTCATTATTTTTTCCTGTACCTGAAATAGTTTTTTTGCTTTTTCGCCTGATTGAATACAGAGTTCGCTGTTTGTCTGAAAAATAAAATTTGCATCTACATGACCATTGCCGTTTTGGGTTTTATCCACTTTGAAACTGGTTGTATTTTTAAATGCCAGAGATAAACCCAGGGTGATCTGAAATACCAGGTTTTCATTGAGGTGGTCGCCAAGTATAATGACATCACCTTTCCAGGAAACTTTATTTTTGTAAAAAACACTTCTTATGTCCCGCCAAAGGTTTGCTCCGGGATTATTTCCCAGACCAATCAAAACAACTTCTCTTTTTTCAACCGGGTGGATAATTCGTAGGGATTCTTTGGTTTTGCCTTCAAAAGGTATATTTGCGGAAATGCCTGTCCATTCTCTGATCAGGGTATTATCAAGTTTTCCTTCTTCCGTACATAGTACATAAACAGCAGCAGGGTTTTGTATTGTTTTTTGAAAAGTTAATGTCATTATTAATAATAAAGGTCTTTAGTAAAATAGATAAACAGGCAAATTTAGTAATCTAAACGAAAAGTTAGGCTAAACCAACATTTTTTTTACTGAATCGCCACCAAACCGTACATCATATTCATTTTTTGAACAACCAATCCATAGCAACCGGAAACTGTTGTCCCCAATATATTTCCCGGTGTTCACCTCTTGGGTTGTGGGCAAAATGTATATCGAAATAATCAAATCTTCTTTTTTCCTGTAATATGTTTTCCATCCTTAGTACATTGCCATAATGGCTGGCACTTTCCATTCCTCCGGCATATAAATACACATCTGTCGGGCCAAAAGGTGTGTAAGCTTTTGCCAATGAATATATTTCTTCAGAGATCCACAACGATGGTGAAAAAATCATCATTTTGCCAAATATATGTCGATACATAAATCCCGCATACAAACTGATCAGCCCTCCCAGGGAACTGCCACCAATACCTGTATGTTCTCTCCCTGCCATAACCCTGTATTTATTATCAATCATGGGTTTGAGGGTTTCCATCATAAATTTCAGATAAAGCTGACCTTCTGATTCTGTATATTTTGAAGTGGTGTAAGGCAACATCTCTTTGATTCTCAAAACACCACCATGGTCTATAGCAACAATGATAACCTCTCCTTTACCTTGCCGGGAAAGTTGTGCCAACGATTTATCCACTCCCCAATTGCCGTAAGGTGCATAATCATCAAATAAATTCTGACCATCATGAAGATATAATACAGGATAGTGTTTTTGACTGGAATAATAATTGTGCGGCAGAAGAACTGAAATCCTTCTGGTGCGATTCAATTGAGGAATTTCATATTCCTCCTCAAGAATCTCAATGATAGGTTGGTATGGGTGTGTTACTGTTTTCATGATCAACCCACAAATGTACAATAATTTTTTATATCCGAAAACGGTAAAACATATTTTATCAAGGCGTTACAATTCGAGGGCCAGGAATTTTCCGGTAATACTCTCCGGAAAAGTACATAACTCTTCAGGACTGCCGGTAGCGACGATCTTACCTCCGCCCCTGCCACCTTCGGGCCCCAGGTCAATAACATGGTCTGCCACTTTTACCACATCGAGATTATGTTCTATGACTATGACGGTATTGCCTTTTTCCACAAGCTTGTTGAGAACGCCCAACAACTGACGAATATCATCAAAATGCAGACCTGTCGTCGGTTCATCCAGGATGTAAATGGTCTTTCCGGTATCTTTTTTGGAAAGCTCTTCGGATAGTTTTACCCGTTGAGCCTCACCGCCGGATAGGGTGGTGGCTTGCTGTCCCAAGGTGATATAACCCAAACCCACACTGTACAAGGTTTTGATCTTGCGATAGATAGAAGGTACATTTTCAAAAAAGCTCACCGCTTCTTCAACCGTCATGTCCAGGACATCAGAGATGCTTTTTCCTTTGTACAATACTTCGAGGGTTTCTCTGTTGTATCTTTTGCCCAGACATTTTTCACAATCGACCAGTACGTCTGGAAGGAAGTTCATTTCGATGAGTTTTTTACCTCCTCCTTCACAAACATCACACCGACCGCCCTGCACGTTAAACGAAAATCTTCCGGGTTGATAACCTCTTATTTTAGCTTCAGGCAATTCGGAAAATATTTTTCTGATGTCCGTAAAAACGCCAATATAGGTAGCCGGGTTTGATCTGGGTGTCCGTCCTATCGGTGCCTGATCGATTTCGATCACTTTGTCAACATGTTCGAGACCTGTGATACTTTTGTATGGCAATGGTTTTTTGACAGAATCATAAAAGTGTTGACGAAGAATGGGGTAAAGGGTTTCATTGATGAGGCTCGACTTACCACTGCCCGAAACTCCTGTAATGCAGGTCAAAGT
>JALHOZ010000079.1 GCA_022842725.1 Saprospiraceae bacterium | reverse complement strand
AATGTGTGTTTGACCTCATAATTGGAGAACTGAGATTTTTTAGGTATGATATCTTCGAGTAATTTTCTCAAAGCAGGAATATCCCATTGGTTATTGCCTAAATTATACAATAAAACACCTTCAGTTTGAATTTCTGATACACCAAACTTTTCATAAAATGCTTTGTTGGCAGACTTTACACGAAGATCTTTGCCAAGGACGAGCATAGGTTCGTGCATGGTGGAAACAATAGCATTGGAATATTCATAAGATTCATTCAGCAAATCATTACGTGTTTGTAATTCCTGATTGGTAGTGGTCAGTTCTTCGTTGGCTGATTCTATTTCTTCTTTTGAGGTTTCTAATTCTTCATTTACGGTTTGCAACTCTTCATTGCTGGAGACTACTTCTTCATGAGCACTTTGCAGCTCCTGTGTATACACCTCCTGTTCCTGTGAAAAAGATATGGCATCAGCATGTGCTGCGGCTAATTCCTGTTCAAGCTTTTTGATTTTTCTGTCCTTGGCAAGAGAATTGTTTTTGCTGTTACCCGACGGGTCAATGTATGTTTCAATTTGTTCGTGGTCAGTAAAAATAATGAGGAGAAGGGGTTCCTGCCATTCAACAGAAAGTGGTAAAATTTCAATACTGATATGTTTGACGGACAAATTGATTTTTAACTCTATTCCGGACTTGCGAATGCGTTGATTGGTTTTAATAACTTTTGAAATGGTATTTCGCAATTCAAAAGCTATTTCCGGACGCGCCATTTTCAAAATATTAAAAGTGGCCTTACCTTGCGGATGCGTAAGGAATAAATCAGTTTGTCCCCTGAACTGGATGATTTCCATGTGATGATTGATCACAACACTTGCCGGCATAAATTCCGAGACCAGTACAGCATCTATAGCTGTTTCAAGATCTCGTTGGCTGTATGAAGTATGTTGCGGGGCAATATTGCGATGGATGACAGGCATATTTTTTTGGGAAATACCGGCGGTTGTCAATCGGGGTAACAGTTCGGGAGGACGTTGATAGCCTGAATTTATTTTGCGTTCAAAAATTTTGTACTTTTTGTTGGTCATGATAAAAAGATTATCTGACTGGCTGATATTTTCAGATTTCCCAAGCATGACGTATCCTTCATTATTAAGCGCATAGTGAAATGTGCTTATGGCTTTTTTTTGAGCGACAGTATCTAAATAGATAAAGAGGTTGCAGCAACTGATAAAATCAAGACGTGAAAATGGCGGATCACTCAGGATGTTATGAGGTGCAAACACACACATGTCCCTAATGACTTTATTTACCCGATAGTTGACATCGGCTTTGACAAAAAACCGTTGTATTCGTTTAGGCGATACTGTTTCTAATTCCTGTTTTGAATACACACCAATCCGGGCTTTGTTTATGGCCTGTTCGCTGAGGTCAGTTGCAAAAATCTGAACGGGTATTGAAGTCGACAGGTTATCCTGAATTTCTATGAGAATCATAGCTATTGAATAGGCTTCTTCGCCACTTGCGCATGCCGGAACCCATATTCTTATGGTTTCACCCGCTTTTTTTCTTTTGAGTAACTTTGGAAAAAGCGTTTCTTTCAAATATTTGTGGGTGTCCGTATCCCGGAAAAAACTGGTAACATTTATGAGCAAATCCTGATACAAAATGTCTATTTCTTCATTTTTTTGGGAAAGAAGTTTTGTATATGCTTTTAATGTTTTGATTTTATACAACAACATCCTGCGGATGATCCTTCTCTTAATGGTGTTCATTTTGTACAATCCGAAATCAACTCCTGTATTTTTGTATAATTGATTGATGATGATCTTTAATTCCGGATTGTCGTTATCAATCAAATCTTCCTGATTGGTTTTTGCCACATCCGATTTAATAAGCGGATGGTTACTTAAGCGGGCCAATTCTAGTGCGATTTCTTTAGGAGATAAAATAAAATCAATGACACCGGAAGAAATCGCCGAGTGCGGCATGCTGGTAAATTTTGCCGAGTCATCCTGGGCAAACGTTAATCCTCCTTCGTGTTTGATATCTTTAATACCCATGGTTCCGTCGCTGGCACTGCCGGAAAGAATAATTCCGATAACCCTTTCCTTTTGTGCATAGGCAAGAGATGAAAAAAGGATGTCAATGGTAATAGCCGTACTGCCTTCAGATCGGGGTATCAATTTAATACTTCCGTCTTTGATTTCGATACCTTTATTGGATGGAATGACAAAAACGTTGTTAGGTTTTATTTTGTCCATATCATCAATCTCCTGAACTTTCATTTTTGTTTTCTGAGATAATATTTCAGTCAACATACTTTTGTGGTCAGGGCTGAGATGTTGCAC
The DNA here is from genome assembly GCA_022842725.1 of Saprospiraceae bacterium. Classification (GTDB taxonomy): domain Bacteria; phylum Bacteroidota; class Bacteroidia; order Chitinophagales; family Saprospiraceae; genus OLB9. The sequence continues at coordinate 1,056 of JALHOZ010000079.1, read as the reverse complement.
ATAAATAAAAGCCATGCCTGTGTTTTGTGGCAGATATTTCAACAATTCCATCATCGCTTCCAATCCACCTGCAGAAGCCCCAATCGCTACAACAGGAAATTGACTTCCGGATGCCGGAAGTGATGGCGAAATGGGTTTATTTTTTTTTAAGGTCATTCGGGTATTATAAATTATAAATCGTATTTGCTTTTACCTTCCGGGATTTCTCCGTGGATGATATGAGGCTCTTTTTATGTAAAGATACGGAAATTTCAGTGAAAATGTCTGTTTTTGTAAGAGACAACGACTTTTATTTCAAAGAAAGTGGTCTTTATTTTGGATTTAGCCTTTTTTGTGACCAAACTCAAATGGATCAAATGGCTGAGGTAAAGTCGCATGGCTGTAATCCGGATAAATGTTTTTATAGCAGAAGATACAAAAACAAAATTGCCGGTTGTTTCCGGAGCTTGTCATATTTTTTTATGTTTGTCAGCTCCTTAAATATGTAGGTACTATTCAAACCATTGGTTTTGTAATCAATAGGTTCAAGAATATGGATCTTTTGTGGTATCATATATCAAAGTTACGCAAAAAGTCAAACTAATGCAGTAAATGGAAGTATGATAATAGTCATAACATAGGGTCAGTTGTGCATGTGATATGTTGGTTTAGCTGATATCCTGCTGGTAATGGCATCTTTTTTTAATCAAAAACATCTTGTATCCAAATAATAATAATGATTTTCGGTTTTTAAGTTAATTATTTCATAAATTATTTTTCATATCAAAAACTATCTTACCTTTGCAGAGTGAATACTCACTCACATATAATTTATCGTATGGATATCACGGAAAGACAGATGGAAATCATCGAAGCAAGCGGAAGGATTCTCGCTTCCCGGGGCATTTCAGCACTGACCATAAAAAATCTCGCAGCCGAAATCGGATTTGTCGAAAGTGCACTCTATCGCCATTTTAAAAGTAAAGAGGATATTATCGTACTCCTGATCAGATATCTGAACCATAACATACAATCCCGATTTGAACCTATTTTGGCTCAGGATATTTCCTCAGAGGA
>JALHOZ010000078.1 GCA_022842725.1 Saprospiraceae bacterium | reverse complement strand
ATGGTGCCAGAATGGAAGGTATTCAGGCTGAAATATTTTTTACTTTTTTCGGATTGGAAGCCATCCATCAGAAAAAACTCGAACATTTACACATTGCTACCGTAGGTAATCCCGCCATGCATATGCCTACCATGCTTGGAGGACTTCCTGGAGTCGAAGCATTAGCCACAGCAATGATGAAAAAAGAAATGGAAAAACTCGACATGCCACCCGTCCGGGAATTTTTGGAAATATTATCCGCTTCAGGAGTGAAAATGTGGGCTTGTAAACTGGCCATGGACATGTTTCACTACAAAGAAGAAGATCTGATTCCTGAATTGGACGGCGTGCTTACTGTCGGTGATTTTTATAAACAAGGAAGCGGTGTGGGAACACACATGTTGTTTATATAAAATCCGTCCTTACCATAATATATTTCTCATTTATTTTCGGTTTTGTCCCTTTAGCTTTTGAAGGGACGAAACCGGAATAAAAAGACTTAAGAATTCATGCTGTAAAAAAGGAAAAACATATCACTCATTCCTCACAATTTCACCACCCTGATGATTTTTACAGGGCAGATGCGGGCAGCCAGCTCGTTTTCTTCCCACTCTTCTTCAAAAGTATTGAGGATGTAATACCCTTTTTTGTCTTTGCCACCAACCAAAGTACATTTGCCATCTTTTTTGGACATGCGCCATCGGTTTGGAGCAGCCTCCACACAGGCATTACACCCGATACATTTTTCTCTTTGTTGTACGATTTGGATCATGTATTTTCCACTACTTTGTACAACTTGTCAGAAGGTCGGATTTTTTCCGGAATACCTACGGTAAAACTGGTTCCACGTTCGACTTTTGTCACAGGAATGCCGTTGACCCTGAGTTCTCCGACAGTTGTCTCCACATAACCCGTCGTTGGTCCCGTCACCATAATATCATCTCCTACCGAAAGCGAATGACTTTCGCAATAAAATTCGGCAATTGTCGCTTTTTCAAAATATTTTACACCTTTTGCTACGTAGATTTTTCGTTTTGTTGCCACCGATCCATAGTTTTCACTCCACTCCCCAAGTTTGCGGCCAAGGTAGTACCCATCCCAAAATCCGCGGTTGTAGACCGTTGAAAGGGTTTCCATCCACCCGTTTACTTTTTCTTCCGTATACGTATTTTGGAAACAGGCGTTTATGGCTTCCCGATAACACAAAGTCGTTTTGTACACATAATCTGCGGACCTTCCACGACCTTCAATTTTGAGAACAGAAACGCCGGTTTGTAATATTTCCGGCAAAAACGGGATCGTACACAAATCTTTGGCAGACATGATGTATTCATTGTCGATTTCGTATTCCATGCCTTCATCTTTGTCGGTCACGATATAACTTCTCCGGCAATTTTGAATACATGCTCCCCGATTTGCCGACGCAAAGTGTGAATGCAGACTGAGATAACATTTGCCGGATACAGCCATACACAAAGCACCGTGGGCAAAAATCTCCAACCTGACCAAATGCCCGGAAGGACCCGTTACCTGCCTCCTTTCGATCTCTTTTTGAATAGAAGCGACCTGCATGAGGCTCAGTTCGCGGGACAATACTATCACATCAGCGTAAGCAGCATAAAATTCTACCGTATCTATATTCGTAACATTGGCCTGAGTGGAAATATGAACCGGCATACCTGTTTTTTTGGCATAATTCATCACCGCATGGTCAGATGCTATGATAGCATCAATCTTTTCTTCTTTGGCTGCATCGACAATTTTTTTCATGAGTTGGATATCATGATCGTAGAGAATGGTATTCATCGTGATGTAGGCACGAATCTTGTTTTCTCTGGCAATGACAGCAATTTTACGCAGGTCTTCCAGGGTAAAATTGTTGGTGGATCGTGCCCTCATATTCAATTGTTCCACACCGAAATATACTGCATCACACCCCCCTTTGATGGCAGCCATCAACGATTCAAAAGAACCTGCCGGACTCAAAAGTTCCACTTTTTGCATACTTTTTGATTTGAAGCGACAAAATTAAAAAGGAAGTGGATGACAAGAGATGATTTAGGTCATGGTGACCGGAGTACAGAAATTTTAGCCTCTTTTTTTCTAAAAAAATCTATTTTTGCATCCTGATTTTGAAAATAAAATATTTGTTTTTCCATTCCTAAACAAAAGAAAAAATAAAAACTGATGACGCTCACACAGGAACAAATATCCATCATTCGGTCGGACGGAGATATAAAAATCAATGCTGTCGCCGGCTCGGGAAAGACGACAACCGTGATCGAATATGCCAAAACAAGACCAAAAAACAGCAAAATCCTGTATCTCGCTTTTAACAAAACAGTCAGAATGGAGGCTGTCAAAAAATTTGTCGATCAGGGTTTGGATACTGTTCGGGTGGAAACCGCCCATTCTCTCGCTTACAAACACATCGTCTTCAAACATCAGTATAAGCTAAAAAGTCAGGGCTATAAAACCCATGAAATTGCAGAATTGCTGGGATTAAAGGGCACCGGTGAAAAACATGCCGAATACATCATCGCCAATCACATCAACAAATTTATCACCTATTTTTGTAACAGCGACAAATTAAAAGTTCAGGATCTCAATTATACGGACACCATCACAGACCCTAAAGCCAAAACGTTTGTTACCAAATTCTATAACTACATAGAAAGCCAAACCAGACTATTATTGGCAAAAATGGACAAAGGAGAATTGGAAATAACCCATGATTTTTATTTGAAAAAATTTCAGTTATCTAACCCTGTTCTGGATTACGACTACATTCTTTTTGATGAAGGTCAGGATGCCTCAGCAGCTATGTTGGATGTCTTTTTTCGCCAAAAAGCCAAAAAAGTAATCGTCGGAGATACTTATCAACAAATATACGGTTGGCGTTATGCCGTCAATTCTCTTGAAAAAACAAACTTCAAAACCTACCATCTGTCGACAAGCTTCCGTTTTGGTCAGAACATTGCCGACCTTGGTAAGGAAGTTATCGGGTGGAAAACCATGTTGGGACAAAATCCGGATGTAATCATCCTGGGGCATGGTAACACGCAAAAAATCAAAACAAAAGCCGTCATAGCCCGGACCAATCTGGGCCTTTTACTTAAAGCTATAGAATATGTAACTGAAAAAAAGAACATCAAAAGCATCTACTTTGAAGGGAATATCAATTCTTATACCTATGCGGAAGAAGGTGCTTCTCTTTATGATGTGTTGAATCTTTTTAACAAAAAAAATGACAATATCAAAGACAAACTGATCGCCACCATGACCAATATGTCGGATTTGGAAGAATATATCGAAAAAACAGAAGATGTTCAACTGGGCATGATGGTGGAAATCGTCAAAGAATATGGAAATAAAATTTATGACATCATGAATTCGATAAAAGAAAAACACCTCGATCATGATGACAAATCCAAAGC
>JALHOZ010000077.1 GCA_022842725.1 Saprospiraceae bacterium | reverse complement strand
CGCTCTTCCGATCTATAAAAAATCTGCCCGTATCGTTGGGGAGGTTTTAGGTAAATATCACCCACATGGTGACGGATCCGTTTATGACGCGATGGTTAGAATGGCTCAGGATTGGTCATTGAGATATCCATTGGTAGATGGTCAGGGTAATTTTGGATCTATGGATGGTGACAGTCCGGCAGCCATGAGGTATACCGAAGCCAGATTGTCCAGAATAAGTGACGAAATGTTGGCTGATATCGGCAAAGAAACGGTTGATTTTAAATTGAATTTTGATGATTCCCTGGAGGAGCCGACAGTCTTGCCTGCTAAAATCCCTAACCTTCTGATAAACGGAGCTTCCGGAATTGCTGTGGGTATGGCAACCAATATGTTGCCCCATAATCTGGCTGAAGTTATTGAAGGTACAAAACACGTCATCGATCATCCCGACGCAACGGTTGAGGATATTATGCAATTTGTCAAAGCGCCGGATTTTCCTACAGGAGGCACCATTTATGGTTATCAGGGTGTTAAAGAAGCATTTGAAACGGGAAGAGGAAGGGTTGTTGTTCGTGGAAAAAGCAGAATTGAAACGGGCCACGGTGGAAAAGAAACCATCATCATTACTGAGATCCCTTATCAGGTCAATAAAGCACAACTCGTAGCCAAAATCGCAGAGCTCGTTAATGAACATAAGATTGAAGGTATTACAGATATCAGAGACGAATCTGACAGAAAAGGTCTGAGGATAGTTGTTGAAATTCGACGTGATACAATGGCGACTGTCGTATTGAGCAAGTTGTACAAGTTTACACCGTTACAATCATCGTACGGAGTAAATAACATAGCTTTGGTCAATGGCAGGCCAATGGTTATGAATCTGAAACATCTGATCACTGAGTTTATCAAATTCAGAATTGAAGTAATCATTCGCAGAACCAAATACGACCTTCAGAAAGCTGAAGAAAGAGCTCATATTTTAGAAGGTCTTCTCATTGCCCTGGATAATATTGATGAAGTCATAAGAATCATCAGACAATCTAAAACAGTGGATGAAGCAAGAGAAGGTTTGATGTCAACATTTTCATTTTCAGAAATTCAGGCTAAGGCCATCCTTGACATGAGACTTCAGAGATTGGTAAGTCTCGAAATTGATAAAGTAAGGGCTGAATACGCTGAAGTTTTAGAAAAAATAGCTTATTACAAGTCAATTTTGGCCAGTGAAGAACTTCAAAGAACCATTATAAAAGAAGAACTGGATGAAATTAAAGAAAAGTATGGAGATAAAAGAAGAACAGACATATCTTATGCCGATGATGAAATCAGTATAGAAGATCTGATTCCAAACGAAGAAGTTGTCATTACGATTTCACATCTCGGATACATCAAACGAACAAAAACCGACGAATTCAAACAACAATCCAGAGGAGGCAAAGGGTCACGGGGTACAAAAACAAAAGATGCTGACTTTATCGAGCACATGTTTATTGCCAACAATCATAATTACCTGCTTCTCTTTACAGAAATGGGCAGATGTTTTTGGCTCAGGGCTTTTGAAATACCGGAAGCTGCCAAAACAGCACAAGGCAGGGTATTACAAAACATTCTATCCATACCTCAGGATGATAAAGTAAGAGCTTACATAAAAATTGAAAACCTCAACGACGAAACCTTTATCAATAATAATTATATTATTTTCTGTACCAAAAAAGGAATCATCAAAAAAACCATAGTCGAAGCGTTTTCCAGACCACGAACCAATGGTATTAATGCTATCACTATTGGAGAAGGAGATCAGTTACTTGAAGCAAAACTGACGAATGGTAAAAATGAAATCATTTTGGCAAACAGAGGCGGAAGAGCCATCCGGTTTAATGAATCCAAAGTCCGTCCTATGGGACGAACTGCGACCGGAGTTAAAGCAATGACTCTGGATAATGCGCAGGATGAAATCATCGGTATGTTATCAGCGGATCCTACTTCAACCAGTCACTCTGTTTTTGTTGTTTCTGAAAAAGGAAACGGAAAACGTTCGCCTTTGGAGGATTACAGGATAACAAACCGGGGAGGAAAAGGTGTTAAAACCATCAATATCACGGAAAAAACCGGAAAACTTGTGGGCATATTATGGGTCAGCGAATTTGATGACCTGATGATCACCACTGCTGACGGCATCGTCATCAGAACTCCGGTATCAGACCTGAGACTGATGGGACGTGCGACACAGGGAGTAAAAGTCATCCGAATTCACGAAAATGAATCAATAGCAGACGTTACCGTCATACGAAGAGAAGAAATTGAAGATGAAGAAGAATAATTTTAATAAATTATTAACCAATTGATATATATTCTTAACTTTGTATAAACATAATCGTCTTTTTTAGTTACGTTTAGAATCTGATATTTATTTTTAAAAATTGAAAAACCTTTACAATGAGAATTTTTTTTGTTTTTATAATGGCATTAACTTTTATGCTGCCATTAACAGGACAAGATGCCAAAAAAAGCCTTAAAACCGCCACTAAAAATGTGAGCAAATACTTTTTAGATCCGGCGGCAAACCCCGGATTACTTGATGAAGCTGTTACGTCACTAGAAGCAGCATTCACTGCACCGGAAGTTAACGCTGATCCTGAAGCATGGAATTTAAAAGGTCAAACCTATAATGAAATTTCACTTGCAGAAATCAATACAAGAATCATTGATCCGAATTACAAATTCAAAAAAGTCGACGCTTCTTTAAAAGCCATGGAATCCTTCAAAAAAGGCATGGAACTCGCTTTGAAAAAATATCACACAAAAGACGCTTTGAACGGGATCATTGAGTGTGAAAACAACCTGAATAATACAGGTATCTTCTTGTTTCAGGAACAAAATTACAATGACGCATACAAATTTTTTGATGCAACACTGAAAGCCAAGGAGATATTAAACACCAACGGTGAAAAAAGCAGGTTGGATGACGCAACGATTTACGGTGAACAAGTTTTTTATACTGGAGTTTGTGGTTATTACGGAGATAATCCTGAACTTTCCTTATCTCATTTTGAAAAATTGTTTACAAAAGGTAATGCTCAACCATTGGTTTATGTAGGTCTTTTTAGCCTGACAGTTGATAAAGATGAAGCAAAAGCCTTTACGTATCTTGATGCAGGTAAAAAAATCTATCCGGATGATAACGAAATTTTGTTTGCCGAGATAAATTATTACATCAAAGTCAACAAATACGAAGAGCTTGTCGCCAAATTGAAACAAGCGATTGCAAAAGAACCTGATAATCTTTCTGTGTATAATGCTTTGGGTAATGTGTACGATCAGTTGAATCAAAATGAGCGTAATGCCGGAAATACTGCAAAAGCAGAAGAATTTTTTGCCTTGGCATTTGAAAATTATGGCAAAGTCCTGGAAAAGGATCCTAAAAATTTTGACGCTATCTACAGTCAGGGAGCATTATATTATAATAAGGCAGCAAGTCTGGTAACAAAAATTAATGA
>JALHOZ010000076.1 GCA_022842725.1 Saprospiraceae bacterium | reverse complement strand
TCCGGAAATAATCCTACCTATGTCGAAAAAGAAGCTGTTGCCCTCATCAACTCATGGGGCGTAAAACATCTCATGCTTGATCTGCCCAGTGTGGACAGAGAAGAAGATGGCGGAAAACTCGAAGGTCATCATATGTTCTGGAAAAACGGCGATGGGTGGTTTACTGAAAAAACGATAACAGAAATGGTGTTTGTTCCCAATCAAATCAAAGATGGAATATATTTGGTACAGATTTCTGTAATTTCGCTGCAACTGGATGTCAGTCCAAGTAAAATATTATTGTATGAAATGGAAGAGGTCAGGCATTAAGAACAGCACGAAGTATGTATTCTGTAAAAAAAGTTTCACAATGTGAAACATTTTTAATTTATTTATGTTATGAAGGTACATATTATTAAAATAAAGACCGTTTACGATTATATGTCCGAACATAAAAATTCTAAAGATTTTTTTGATATTTGGAGGATTTTAATAACAAATGCTGATTGGAATAAACCTCAGGATATTATAAAAACCTTTGGTTCTGCTGATATTTTAGGCAACGGAAGTGACCGTGTGGTTTTTAATATTGGTGGAAACAGGTTTAGAATGATTTGTTCTTATTATTTTGGTCAGAACAGAATACATCTTTACGTAAACTGGTTGGGGACACATGCCGAATATGATAAAATTTGTAACGTAAACCTACAATATACGATCAATAAATATTAGAAAATCTTATGTTATATACAATTATAAAATCAGAATTTCAGTATGAAGCTTATTGTAACAAGCTTCATGAATTGGTTGAAAATCCTGCAACAAGAGACGGGGATGAAGCCGAGTTATTAACTTTTTTAATTGAGAAATGGGATCATGAAAATCGATCATACACAAACTCAAACCCTGTGGAAGTTATTAAAGTTTTGATGAAAGACCACCGGTTAAACGCTTCAGACTTAGGTGAAATTTTAAACCTTTCCAAGGGGACAATATCAAAAATGTTGAATTACAACAAAGGGATTTCAAAACAAACTATCAGAATATTATCAGAATATTTTCATCTCAGTCAGGATGTTTTTAATCAACCTTACCCGTTGATTAATAAAACAAATCATAAATTCAAAAATGCAACTTTAGAAAATAAAAAGGTAAAAGGGACTCATATGTCGAATCTTGCGTAATCATAAATAAATAACTTTTATCATAATAGTGAAAGTTTGACCCGAAACATGGGAGATACAGAATTATTATTTTTTTAAATTTTTTAGCGATCATGGTTAATTGATTTTATAAAAAAGTGATTTAAACTAAACAAATTTTTTATATTTGACTTTTTATGACAACAAGTATGATATGACACACGACGAAACCCCTGCCGAAGAATTAGAACGCTGGATTGACAGGTTCAAAAGGCATTTTAAAGAAATCCTTTTTAATACCCTGGGAGCGGGTACAGCCATATTTATCGTGAGTAATGCCATTCTGTTTATCGGTATCGGCTATTTTCCCGAATTTTTTGTAAACTACCTGAGTCCTGAGTTTAACTCAGAGGGGGACAGAGATTTTTTATTTTATGCCCATCCTTTTGTGTTGGCACATTCTCTTTCGATTTTGTGGAACAGATTTCAAAAGTATTTTTCGGGCAATATATTTAAAACGGGTTTTGAGTTTGGTGTACTGTATGCGGTTATTGCCTTGGTGCCTATTCTCTGGATCACTTATGCTGCCATGGAAGTCAGCTTATCGATGGTGTTGTCCTGGCTGTTTTACGGACTTATCCAAAGTGTGGTAGCCGGTGTGGTTCTGTCTTTTTTGAGAAAAAAGATGGTATAACTATAAAACGTAAATTCTGAATAATTTTTCAGCATAGACAGGGTTGTAGTGAGTCTATCCCGAATTTTGTGTTTTAAAAAATCTGACTTCATATTTACTTCGGTTCTTATATTTTTTTCTTAAAACAACTCAGACTGTCTCGTCCTAAAAACCAGAGCCAGCCTTGTAACTATTTTATATTCTTATTTCTTCATCAAATTTTTAATAAAAAGTTTTCTCTTTTCATGATCGTATCCCGGTATTGAGAGGCTGTCGTAACAGCTTTTTCCAATACCTTTTTGAGTTTACTGAAATCATTTGGTTTGGTGATATATATATTGGCTCCGTTTTTGAAAGTTTCATCAACGTCATTTTCATGATCGGAAGTTGAATAAATAGCTACAAAAATATCTTTTAATTTTTCTTCATTTTTCATTTCCTTCAAACATTCCAATCCGTTTTTGAGTGGCATATTAAGGTCAAGAAAAATGAGATAAGGTATAGAAAGATCTTTTTTATGGAGATACTCCATTAATTCCGTTCCATCATTTACAGTGTGAATGACGGTTTTAATTTTTAATTCTGAAAACGCTTCTTTGAGAAGGAATCTGTCGCCTTCGTCATCATCGGCAAGGACGATTTGAAATGGATCGTTTTTCATTTTACAATAAGGTGTTTTGAGTGGTGGGTATATAAATATTAAACGTTGTGCCTTTGTTTATTTCGCTTTCTGCATTGATGACACCATGATGGTTATTAACAATCTTTTTTACTATGGCAAGCCCGATGCCGGTTCCTGTATATTCGCCATTATTATGAAGTTTTTGAAATACTTCAAATATTTTGTTGCTGAATTCTTTTTCAAAACCAATACCATTATCAATGATGCTGATGTGGCAATATTTTTTTTGAGGAGGAAGACCGCTGATTTTTATTTTTTTGTATTCTATATTCCTGCTCATTATTTTTATATGCGGTGGTCGTTGAGGATCTGAAAATTTGAGGGCGTTACTGATGAGATTGTACATCATCTGGCGAAACTGGAAAGGGATCATGAACAGTACGCACATTTCCTTAACTTCTATGGTTGCGTGTTTTTCAGAAATGATGTCTTTCAGTTCGTTGATGACATCTTCTACGATAACTTTAAGATTTGTGTTTTCAAATTTTCTTTCATTTGCACTGATGCGGGAATAGTCCAGCAAATCGTGTATAAGTTGTCTCATTTTTTCAGCTGAATCCTGTATCCGGCTAAAATAATTTTTTCCTTTTTCAGAAATATTTTTATTTTCTTTTTCAATAATCATGCCTGCCAATGTTTGAATTTTTCTCAGAGGTTCCTGCAAGTCATGACTGGAAACATAATTAAATGCTTCAAGTTCTTTGTTCATATTTACCAGTTCTTTATTTTTTTCCTCCAGGGATTCATTAGCTTCTTTTAATTCTTTGGTTCTTTCGGCAACAGCTTTTTCTAACCTTGTTTTTTCGGTCTGTCGCTCAAGGATTTCTTTCTGTAATAATTCTTTTTCTCTTATCTCTTTTTCAACAATAAGCCTTCTGACCTCGGTTATGTCAGCAATAATCAGCAGGATGAGTTTTTCGCGATGCGTTTTTTGAATGACCTGACTGGCATTGAGTGACATAATTTTTTCGCCTATATTGAGGAATGTGTGTTTGACCTCATAATTGGAGAACTGAGATTTTTTAGGTATGATATCTTCGAGTAATTTTCTCAAAGCAGGAATATCCCATTGGTTATTGCCTAAATTATACAATAAAACACC
>JALHOZ010000075.1 GCA_022842725.1 Saprospiraceae bacterium | reverse complement strand
TGGGTAAAAATTGGCCCATATCCAATGGAAATTGATTGAGAACTAACAATATTACAAAAAAAGACTATACAGAATGTGGATATCAGGAATTTCATGTTTTTAATTTTAGCAAGATATAAATCAAAAAATAGAGTGTTAGAATTCTTTTCCAACACTCCTTCTATTATCTGTTTTTATAAACCTACCCAAAGTTACATTAGTTTTTGGTACTTTCCAAAATTTGGAATTAATTAGATTTGCCGAATGTTTTTCTTCTCCTCGAGCCGGCGGGGCTTTTACTTTTTTTCTCGTCTCGTCCCATAAGACGAGACGAGACCACAAAAGTAAACAAAAAGGCCAGTGCTCTGTCCTGATAACAAGTTAAATGATAATGGCAGTTATTTTTTTGAAGATCAAGGCAAAAAATTTTAATGCCGCCAAAGCGGCACCTAGCCATAGCCGTAGCTACGGCGTCTCGTCAAATCTTGACGAGATTAACGAAGAGATTCGAAAAAAGAACAACATTTCATTAAGTTCTTTATCTGGACAGAGCACTTAGCTCAAAAAAGGTGATTGCGCACTTTGACATTGCATATAGTTCAAAACATGCTGCGTGTGCGCACCGCGTATGCCAAATCTATCACACGGATCGGTCCTGGGATTTGTGTTTCGTTTACATAAACAAGCACTCCGGTTTTACATTTCAACTCGTGTCTGAGATCCGATTTGTCAACACTATCACTGGTTTTGAGCCGGATTTGTCGTACGGAGCAAAGTGGTCAAAAACCGAAATATTTTGATGGATTTCCTACGCCTCAAGCCGGCGGGGCTTTTACTTTTTCTCTCGTCTTATGGGACGAGACCGGAAAAGTAAACAAAAGGGCTAGGCTCAAAAAAGGTGATTGCGCAATTGGGGATTTGTGAAAGTTCAAAACATGCTGCGTGTGCGCACCGTGTATGCCAAATCTATCACACGGATCGGTCTGGCATTTGTGTTTCGTTTACACAAACAAGCACTCCGGTTTTACAATTCTACACGAGATGGGCATCCGATTTGTCAACACTATCACTTGTTTTTGAGCCGGATTTTTCGTACAAAGGAGATTGGTAAAAAACAGAAATATTTTGATGGAATTCCTTCGCCTCAAGTCGGCGGGGCTTTTACTTTTGTCATTACCACAAAAGTAAACAAAAAGGCTAGGCTCAAAAAAGGTGATTGCGCACTTGGGCATTGCATATAGTTCTTAACATGCTGCGTGTGCGCACCGTGTACACCAAATCTATCACACGGATCGGTCTGGCATTTGTGTTTCGTTTACATAAACAAGCACTCCGGTTTTACATTTCAACTCGTGTCTGAGATCCGATTTGTCAACACTATCACTGGTTTTGAGCCGGGTTTGTCGTACGGGGCAAAGAGGTCAAAAACCGAAATATTTTGATGGATTTCCTACGCCTCAAGCCGGCGGGGCTTTTACTTTTTCTCTCGTCTTATGGGACGAGACCGGAAAAGTAAACAAAAGGGCTAGGCTCAAAAAAGGTGATTGCGCAATTGGTGATTTGTGAAAGTTCAAAACATGCTGCGTGTGCGCACCGTGTATGCCAAATCTATCACACGGATCGGTCTGGCATTTGTGTTTCGTTTACATAAACAAGCACTCCGGTTTTACTTTTCGACTCGTGCTTGGGATCCGATTTGACAACACTATCACTAGTTTTTGAGCCGGATTTGTCGTAAGGAGGAGAGGGAGCCAATTACTTAGAGAATATACAAAATGCTGTACAAGCCCGGAATGTCTGGAAACACTTTCCCAAAATTTGGCATTACTTAACTTAAAAATTTCTTCTGTGAGTTTGAAGGGATTTGTTGTCTTTTGATATGGGTAGTGGGGGTTTGAATTGACGATGTCGCCAACGATAAAAGGCATATCGTTCAGTAATGTGTTATGGCTTCGTGATTCTTTCTTTCTGAATTGCTTCAAATAAGTTTGTGTTTGAAAGAAGATTTTGCACCTTTTGTCTTTTTTCTTGAGGGATATCAGAATTTCTATATTTGTTTAATCTCTTATTCACTAACAAGATTGGCTCTTTTTTAAGATCTCTCTTTAAAAGTTCATCTATTGTTGTCATATTATTTCTCTTTTAAAAATTACAAAACCTTCGTAGTTTATGCCCTTATCAAAACGATTTAGTCTGTTTTTTAGTTCCCCCAGAATGGGTTTGTATTGACGATATCGCCGACGATAAGAGGCATATCGTTCAGTACTGTCTTATGGCTTTTTGATTCCTTCTTTTTTAAGTTTTTCAATGACTTCAATAATATCCGTATTCTTTACTGCCTTTTCAAAACTGTCAAGTTTTACTTGCGGAATATTTGATGGTTTGACATTATCCAATTCTTCATTAATTATCATAATTGGATGTCTTTTTAAATCCAAATTTAAGATGTTATTTTGATTATGCATGATTTCTATTTTAATAGTATATAAAATGATGTATAGTTGACCTTCTTTCTAAACGGTTCTATGGCCTTATTAAGTTCCCCATAAATATGGAAATCTAAAGATAATTCATCAAAATATGTGTTGATAGCGATTTGATAAAGTCTGGTTCTTGCTTCGTTAGCACCTGTAAATGTTATGATATGATTTGGATACAACTCAAAATAGTTATAACATATATCAACTATGGTAGCCAATACCTTGTCTCTATCTCCATTATTTGAAACATTGTAAAAATCAGTTTCACCTGTTTGTTTATCATAATCTCCCATTAAAAGACTTACATAGTTATCTTGGGTTGTTTCCTGGAAATAGACTCTTTTTGTGATGCTTCCATTTGGTCCTTCACTTATAAATTGATAAACTTTTCGACTTCTACCTGTTTGTGTTATATATCTTGGTAACTCCATTTAATCTTTAAGAACCTTATCTCTGATCTCCGACCGCAAAGATAAGGATTCCTGCTGGTATTGCAGACTGATTTATGGTACTTTGTCCTTTAGAAATCCTTTTGATCAATAAGTTCGTATTGTATTGGCCTGGCTGGTTATCTGCCTTTCATGAGGCTAATGTGATTGTTTATTTTTAAATTGTCCGGTTATTACGCAAGTTTACACAAAGAAATGTCGCTGAATTTCGCACTTCAACCACCAGATGTAGCATTTTTACCATTGCTAACATCGAAAATCATTACGTCAGAATTTTTATAAATTTTAAACAATTCATCTACTTCTATAATTGGTGATATTCTCATTTTTTTTCAAATTTTTGTCTCAATCTGACGGTTCTGCAAAATAAAAGTAAGTATATGCAAAGTACGACCGTTTATGTAGCATTATCGCAAATATATTGTTGTGCTCCCGTTATTTTTCTTAACACTTTATCATTCGTTGTTCAATGTAAGAATATGTCTTTCAATTTGGTCCAGAAGCAAATTGACATCCTTGTGAATCGTATTATATTGATTCAGCATATAGTTGCGGATAACCAGATTCATCTTAAGGGTTTCCTGGAATTTCCTATTATCCATCAATGCCTCATGACTTACCGGCTCAGCGGAAACCCAAAATTGTTCTACGTTGATCAAGTCAAGGAACTGTGGGTAAAAGGTATTCCATTGCTGACCATCGTCCAA
>JALHOZ010000074.1 GCA_022842725.1 Saprospiraceae bacterium | reverse complement strand
ACTATAAAACTGATGGTAATTATAAACTTTAAAATGATAAAAAAAATGAACGCTACAATCAAAAATCCGGTTTTCAAAAACCAGAAAAACACTCACTAAAGATTTCTGTCGCTCCCGGATCCGTGGGGATAGTGTATTCTTTTTGAGGCACGTGGACAATAAAAAATGGATTGATGAAACATCTCCAACTTACACTAACTATTCCAACTTATACATAAGAGGAAGGTTTAAACTTGTTTTTTTCGGAACTCCGTAGCGCAATCCGGGTTCCCAGGCAGGCAGGTCAGAAATCAGCCTGTACAAATCATTTCGTATTTCTTCGCACAAACCATTGATGATCTCCACGTCGATAACTTTTCCGTCAACATCGATGACAAAAGATATCAATGCTTTTCCGTTGATTCCCAATTCCCGGGCGCGGGCGGGATATCTCATTTTTGAATAGAGGTGTTTTAACAATTTTGTTTGGGCACATTGATTTTTTTCTTCCACGGACATCGGGGTTTCATCACATTTTGAAAACAAGGCCGACCTCGTTTCTTTGGTGGTGTCTGCGGTGGTAAAGGTCAGTTTTCCCATTTCGTAATTTTCTTCTTCCTGAATATTTCCGGTAACATCATAATACACAACCGGTCCGTGTTTTATGCCATCCTGATAATTTTTTTGATAATAAACCGTAAAATCCTTGCGGAAAATTGTCCAGAGTCCATCCCGCTGACCATTTCTGTAAAAACCTTTTTCATAGGTGTTTTCGATCCACTCCCCTTCTTTTTGATTGTCAGCATACATACCTTTGTTTAATATGGTACCGTTGTCCCAATATTCACTAAACGGTCCTTCTTTTATTTCCATTTGTTTGTCTTCAAACGTTATCCACTGGGTCACTGCTTTCGTATCAGGATAATATCGTTTGTAAATATAGTTTCCTTGAATTGTTTTTTCCAACGTATACATGATGTCGCAGGAAATCAGTTTTGAACCGGCTTCCAATTTATCACGATACATTTTTTTGCAGGGTTGTGCGACGACTAAAACCGGAAATAAAAACAGAAAGAGGAACTTCATTTTATGTATAAATTGTTGTGTTGTTAAGCTATTGATTTATGTGGGCAATGTAAGGCATTACAAAAATACAATTTTCCTGAAATAAAGGACAAAAAAAAGAGGCCTTCTTTCGAAAGCCTCTCTACAATCAATAGTAAAATTTATATTTTAATCAATTTTTTATGGACGGTCCTGCCGTTGGAAAGAATCACCTGCAGGTTATAAAACCCACCGGGAAGATCTGTCACGTCCATGGTTTCAGAAGGCAATAAAGAAATGGTTTCTATCAATGTACCGCTGAAAGAAAAAATCCGGACTTTTTCCACAGGATGGTCTTTCGATGATAAGGTTACTTTTCCTGTTGTCGGGTTAGGAAATACAAACACATCATCCATCATAACATCATCGGCTGAAAGTGGAATCGTTCCTGAATATTCCATAACAAACTTTGACAAAGGTCTGTCACCGCCCTGAACAATCTTGTTATTTTCAGCGTACAAATTAAATACTTCATGGAGTACCGCATTTTTATGTGCGATCATCTGAATTTTGAATATTGGACTCTTACTCTCTAATGGGTATCCGTCATTCAACAAGTCCAGATCCGGTGTCACACCGCCAATCAGATAATGTGTGCCTTTATCAATAAGATAAGCGTCAAAAAACGGGCTGATGATGGCGGCGATTTCAAAGGCTTCATTTTTTTCAATGGCTATCTGAAGTCCTTTCACCCTGAAGTCTTTGCCGTTATACAATTTGAGAAAATACATTTCTCCCTCGTTTAACAACAGGTCATTAGTCACCAATGGCGTGGTTAATGTGATTACTTCATCCCGTTCGTAGCTATCATTCATATCACCCGATTTTATACCTGTAAAATGATATTTCTGAAGAGGAGAAGATAGATTTGCGTTGTTAAGAACCGAATTTTTATAATAAAATTCATTGGTATTGATAAATTTCCAAGGGCCTTGTTGGTAAGACAATTCTGTTATTTTTCCTGACACCAGACTATCCAGAATCAACACATCCAACTGATTGACCACATTGTCATTGTTCATGTCAGCAGCTGCTTTATTAAATACATTCAAAGGTTTGTTTTTTAAAACTACATCTTTAAGTCCAACCTGATCTTCAACGTCCAGTCCGGACAAATAATCTGTTTCAGAAGTAAAAGGGCCAATCAATTTTTGGGTAGGATCATACATAAAACCGGTGCAACCATCTTGTCCTGAGACTATATTTTCCCGAATGGTAACACCTTGTACAGGAACATTGTGCAAGGTTGCAAAACAAACGTTTCTGGAGTCCGGAAGCAGCGCATTGACCACAATATCCTGAACATAGGTATATGTTTTATCACTCAATTCATTAGTAACAAACCAGGTTCGTTTGATGCTATGATTTTCGGGATTATTGGTAATAACGAGATCTGTATACGTTATTGTCCAAACGTCATCACATCCATTATTAAAGACCGGACCCACATTATTGGGATGTACATTGGGCTGAAGGCTGAGATCGTAAGGTGACACATCCGTAAAATCAACCGTAATATCTGCCGGCCATTCTACAATATCTTCGTCTGTATGTCCTGATGCACAATCTCCCAAAGGTGTATTCCAAGGTTTTGTATCACAAATATCGCAGCTATAGTCGGGATTCAGGTAAACATTTTGGGTATAAGAATAGGTTACTCCCGGATTCATCCAATTCATTATGGAATATGTAAATTCTATTCTGTTTTCAGACTCAAATATGTCTGCTTTTACATTTTCTGCAGTCTGGCGACATCTTTCCGAACTGTTTCCGTTGTTGAACAATTCAGGTTTGATATCATCTACAGGAACATTCATAAAGGCAGCTATTTTTTCAGGTGTCGGTTCAAACAGCAAATATCCCGGAGCATTGTCTATGGTGATGTCACATGGCCATTCCACATCATCTGAAAGGGTGTGTCCTGAATTACAATCTCCTTCCGGTGCACATTTGTTTGCGGTATCACAAATATTGAGCGCATTGGTACAATCCAAAGCAACGAGCGTGATCGTACCGGAACAAGTGCTTAGAGATTCGGGATCAGTGACCGTGTATGCAAACGTTTTTCCGATATCTTCACTACCAACCCACAAAAATTGCAAAGGAATGTTTTCGTATTTTAATTGGACATCATAGTAACCTGGGCAGGCATACGGACCACCGGACAATAAAATTTCAGCTGAAATGAATTCCTTATAAATTGGTGATGAAGGGATGCCATATTGAAAATCTCCTTTACATATTAAATCCTTTTGTCTGTTTTTGTTTTGAATAATATTGACGGTAGTAATAGCCTGATTGAAATTTCCTGCCGCATCAGTCACGGTCAGAAAAACCAACGTTGGGTTTGGACTGCGACAATCGATTACAGATGGTGATATCGACAGAGTTACTCCCGAACAATAATCATATGATCCGTTGTCAATATCTGAAGGACTGAGATAAACTTTATTGTCCGCATTCAGTCCGACTACCATAATTTGGTGGGCGATCGCAACAGGGGCACTTTTGTCAGTCAAGTTTACGGTGGTCGTACAGGTAGCGGACTCTCCGGTGGTTTTTGATGCAGTCAATGTGACAATATTCGGGCCTAATTGGGTCAAAAGACTCAGGTCAACCGTAAGCTGGTCATAATCTGAAGATCCGTTGTCAATATCAGATGGTATTAAAGGATAATTACACGCCCAGGGCAAAGTTGAGACGGTGATTTCCTGTT
>JALHOZ010000073.1 GCA_022842725.1 Saprospiraceae bacterium | reverse complement strand
TTGAGAAGCGGCATACTCATCTTTTTCAAAAATAAATTTCTGAATACTGTTTAATGAATTGAAAATAAAATGAGGATTCATTTGCGCACGAAGGGCTTTCATTTCGAGAGCGGAAATTTGTTGTTCGTATTTAGATTTTAGTGTAAGTTCTGTTTTTACCTTGTCAAGCCGGAACTTATAAATTAGAAATATGCCGCCCGCTAAAAAGAAGGCAATCAAAGAAAGAAACCAAAATGTTTTGTAGAATATTGGTTTTACAATAAAATGGATTTTTCGGGAATGATTGATTTTGATACCATTGGATGTCCAGGCTTTGATTTCAAGTGTGTATTTTCCGACCGGTAAACGGTTATACTTTATTGATCTCTCATACGTATGTGTCCATGATGTATCAATACCTGACAACCGATATGAAAAACTATGGTGCTGAAAATTTGTATATATCGGAAGACTGTATTCAAGTTCGATATTGGCATCTTTTTCATTCATGATAAAAGTAGTATCGTGTGCAAAAGGCACCGGAGATTTTTCCTGCCCGTTTATGAAGCAATGAATGATATATAAAGGTTTTTGGCTGATGATATTACCGGCAATGTTTGGGTGCATGATATCTACCGATGCATAGTTGAATTTTACAATTTTATCTCCTGCTTTTGTTATTCCATATGACGTGTCATCTCTTTTGAAACCATGTTGCCGGTCAATGCTCATGATAACCCGCTCTTCTTTAGTATCAAAGAGATGCAATGTTTCTACTGTACCTATCCACAATATATCTTTCTGAGGCATAATATGGTTCAGAAAATTAGAAGAGAAAAAATGTTTTTCTTTGGTTAATTGCCGGAACCTGTAGGTTTTAGGATCAATTTTAAATAGACCATCTGACTTACTTGTCATCCATAAGACATTGCCAAGGCGAGCCATCGAAACCGGGTTCGGCGTTTTAAGCAATTGAGAGGTACTGTCAAATAACGGATAAGAAACTTTTTGTGTTTTAATATCAAATCTGGCAATATTCTGAAGCCCGAGTATATATAGGACGTTATCAACCGTATCAGAGAAAGTGTTGTGAATGACACCTAATGGTTTTGATGACAGATCAATGAATTTTGAAGTATTACCTGTCACATGAGCGATTAAAAATCCTTTGCTGTTGCCGGCATAAATATGATTATCAATTTGCTGCAAAAACTCAAAATCACCTGTTTTACTCCTTTTAGTAACGGGAATAATTTTACTTTTATTCGTTTGTATATCATATAAAAATATTTCCCGATGATTACAACCGTATAAATGATTTCTCACAAGATTGAGCCCAAAAACCGGACCTTTTACAGGCATGGTTATTTCGGTAGATGCTCCCGTTGCAATATTGATTTTAGAAACCTGATTATTAGATCCATTAGATATATAAACATGGGTATTATCAGCTGCAAAAGAATACGGTTCGTAATTGATCAATTCATTTCCCAGAAAAATATTTCTGCTCCATTTATTGGTGTGGAATAGTACATTTGCGCCAAAACCTATCGAACCACACCATTGATTTTTTTCCTGATCAATAAATAATGAAGCCCAATATTGTACCGCATTGGTGAATTTGCCTTCAGTATAAGGAATACTTGTCCATTTGCCATTAGTAATATCAAAAAACATACCTGAGGATATCCACAGTTGGTCTTCATTCACCAAGGCAATATCTCTGCATTCATTAGAATAAGCTGAACGTACATCAACGCCAAATGTATTTTTGTTTAAATCAAAGTAGACAAGTTTTGGCAAAGAAACAAACCATATCCTATGCCTTTTTTTATCATAAATTCCTTTGCGGCTGATCACACCGGTGTGGTTTTGAAATTCTCTGACCTGATCTTTTTTTTCATCATAAATCCCAAAGTGGTCTTTGGCACAAACTCCAAGATACCGGTCATCTATACGTACAATATTATAGACATTGCCTTGAAATTTGTCTGACCATGAAGCGGATATTGTCCACGGAACGATGGAATCATTGTCAACCTTCCAGATACCTTTTGAACTTGATATGAGCGTTCCTGTTCGTTGATCGGAAAATATGCCCAGTTTTACTGCTTCAATAAAATTTTTGTTTCTTTTAATTCTTTTAAAATTGCCGGTATTGGGGTTGTAGGTCTGACAGTCATTAAGCGATACAATATAAATAAGATCATTTATTAAATCGTACTCCAATATACTTACAAATGTCCCGATGCTTTCCGATGGTTTGTCAATCGGACTTTTGATATGTTCCCACCGGTTTCCGTTGTGTCTGTACAAACCTGAACCTGTTCCTGCATACATAAATCCACGACTGTCCTGTACAAAATCGGTTACATTTACTTCAGAAAAACCGTCAACTTTGGAAAAATTATAGTAAGTGTAAGTGTATCCGTCAACTTTTTGACAAAGTGTAAAGGTATTTAATGCTGAAGTAATCAGGAAAAAGGTAATAATTATTGAATGCTTAAACATTTCATTTGTTATAAATGGTAAATATAACGATGAACATACATTTCCATTTATTAAATTCACGAAAAACTGTTTAGGCTATTCATTTATAAATTATTGCTCAATTACTATAACAGAAAAAGAGGAAGATGTGAAAACAGTAGTGGTAAGTGCGGAATTTGAAACCCCGCCCCAAACCTGCAATGTGTGACTGCCGGGAGTAAAACTAATTATTTTGCTGAAATTAAAATGAGGTTCGAAACAATTTAAGGTACAAAAACCTTGACCAGTTCCTGATCCCAGATAATTATTGCCCTCGTAAACGCCAAAATCATAGTTAAAATGGTCCACTCCGCTTGTACCCGGATTTACATTAAAGTTTATATCTGCTATTACCAGGACTTTACAATTGCCCGGACAATTAAACGTCGCTGTCAACCCTGAAACCTGTTGATACCCCGTATAAGTTGTACCTGAAGCCTGGACGGATTGTGCATAATTAAACATTCTGTTTGTCGGATATGCCCAAAAAGCAGCTCCGGTGGCTGAAGAGGTAAGAGTTTGTCCGAAGGTGCCAGGACTACCCTGTAAATATGGTGTGGAATTGATGTTTACCGTTCCGTTTATGTCAAGACCATAGCCGGGATTTGGATTATTTATGCCCACATTGCCATTGGGTAAAACCGTAAGCCTTTCACTAAAATTGGTAAATAACCCAAGACGGTTAGTCCCCGAAGAAGCTAATGACATAATATTCTGATAAGCCTGTAAATAACCTACATAATTATTATTGTTGTAAAATGTTTGTGCTGCATTCGGTCCCTGTACTCTCAAAAGTTCATAATCAGAAGCAGAATAAATATGTAATGGCGTAAGAGCATTTCCGACTGTTCCTATACCTAAATATCCGTTGTATCCAAGCCGCATTTTTTTCTGTCCGCCCGCAAAAAAATCAACTTGCCCGTAATTATATAAAGCACCAATTTTGAGATCTCCTGCATCAAATCCGGTAAATAAAGTACCTGCATTTGTAAGGCTTACTCCTGCTAATACCTCGGAACTTAAAAAGCTGTATTTTTTCAGACGAATCCAATTAGTTGATCCGACAAAAGATTCTTTCAATTCAAGTGAAACATCCTTATCAGAAGCTGGGTCATAAGATTCAATCAATACACTGGTATGATGAAAACTATCAACCACATGCATAATTCTTTGCGGAGTGGAAGTACCTATACCTACATTTTGGGCTTGCAAAACTGAAAAAACTGAAATTAAAATAAATACTAAATTAGAAATTGTGTACTTCATGATTATGTTTTTTAGAATTTTAAATATATAATTCTGGATAAGGTATCAATATTTCTCTCTGTTTTGGTGGGGATAAATCACTATTTCAATATAATCAAGAGATGATTTTAATAAAATATCAATAAATTTTTCCGAAAAATATCCTTCCTCCAGTCTGTCCGTTGTCCGATTGGCCCAGTGGAAAACCTATAATAAAGTTTCTGCCCGAAACAGCTGCATCGTGCAATGTATGGTCAAAACTGGTCGCCAGAGGGTCCGTAATCCGGGCGTGATTTCTGATCCTGTCGTCGTAAGCCTGGAT
>JALHOZ010000072.1 GCA_022842725.1 Saprospiraceae bacterium | reverse complement strand
CCTATAAGCCCAACCTGTGCCTGGGTCAGATAATGTGGCATCAACAAAAGAGTATTCACCGCACCAATCGCCAGTCCAAAATAACTAATGATGGTATATAAAATACTCTGTCTTTTGATGATACCCATTTATGCTTCTTTCAAAACATCAACAGCAACCGTCTGTTTTGTTTTATAGGCCTGATACAAAGCAAAAACCAATGTCAACAATATCAGAATGGATGATATCATCGCTACGTAATATCCGTTGTAAAAAGAATCCGGTTTGAACTCAAATACAATTTCATGTTTACCTTCAGGGATGACAAGCCCTCTCAATATGTAATTAACCCGAATATGTTCTGCCGGCTTGCCGTCTATGTAAGCTTGCCATCCTTTGTTCGGACCGTACCAAATTTCTGAAAAAACTGCCATTTGTTTGGAATCCGAATTGGAACTGTAAACCAACTTGTCCGGCTCATATGTTGTCAGATTGATTTCCCCGTTTTTTTGAGGTGCCAAACCTTTGACATAAGCTTCAAATTCTTTATGTACGATAACATCACCCGCAGGATCAAAACCATTTAATGAATCAATTTCAGCATTGGCGTTATCCACTAAAATGATATTGTTAATAAACCACGCATTTCCCAAAGCCGCAGGATTTCTCTGCACCGTTTCTTTTTCATCATTTCCTTTAAAAATAAAGTATTTTGTATTGAGCATATTCAATACTTTCTGATTGTTGTTGGAAATGTGTTTGTCTATGATATCCTGATACCTTTGAAGTTTTGCCGCGTGGTACCCACCGATGGTTTTGTGGTAATAAGAAGGAGATGCAGAATTGAAAGTATTTACAGTTGCGTCATAAACTCTGTAATTCGGATCTTTATCCTCCAGGATTTGAGCATCCACTGCTCTTAGCGCAAAATTTTTCTCATATTGTCTTTCACTGACGAAAGCTTCTTTACCCAAATATGATTTGCCATTGACAAAAAGATCTCCTACAGCTAATACACCGATTCCCAAAAGGGCAATCATCGGAGAAACTTTACCTTTAATCCATAAATACATCAACACCGCACTGATTGTCAGAAGTAACAAGGTATTCCTTGCAGAAGCTATCATCATGGATTTTCTTTCTTCTTTTAAGTCGTCAATAAACTGAGCATAATTTTCGTCCGATGCGCCGTCAAAAGAAAAAATACTGCCGCCAAACAACATAAGCAACAAAGCTAGTCCTCCTAATATTCCGAAAGAGTAATAAAGTGGTTTGAGAAATCGTTCTTTGTTGTCACTTTTCCAAATGGCTGCCAATCCCATAATAGCTAAGATCGGTATCAATCCTGCTGTAACGCTTAAAACAGAATTAGGTGTTCTGAATTTATTAAATAATGGCAAATAATCAAACAAAGTTTGATTTAAAACCGGAAAGTTTTTGCCCAATGACAACAACATCGTAAAAATCACCGCCGTCACCAATGCCCATTTCAGCTCTCCTTTAACAGAAAAAGCACCAAACAAAAACAGAAAAAAGACAATGGCCCCAAAATAAGCCGGTCCACTGGTAAATGGCAATTCTCCCCAATAAGTTGGTAACTGAATATCTTGTCTGATTTGCATTTTTTTTGCAAACTTTGAGTCTTTACTTACCCATTCCCCGGAACCGCCGCCTACAGCTTTTGGTATGAAGGAAGCCAATAAATCCCTGTAACCATTGCTCCAACTCATAGCATATTCCCATTCCAATCCTACCGTCTCACTGGATGATGCCGGTTTGTCACCGGTACTTTCCAAAATCGGAGCTCCCCTCATCGTACTTTCAGAATATTCATAGGTTGTCCATAACAAAGATGTTGACGCTCCAATGGCCAGCAAACCGGCAACAACAAGGCTCGAAGATGCTTTGATAAATGACAACATGTTTTTTTGACGTAAGTCTTTCACAAAGTAAAATACAGCCAAAATAAGTACCACAAAACCAAGATAATAGGTCATTTGCGGGTGATTGGAAAAAACATTAATGCCAAAAAACAATGCAAATAAGGCTCCACCAACCAGATATCTGCCATTATAAGCCAGAATAATTCCTGCTAAAGCCGGAAATCCATATCCGATAGTTCGCAACTTGGTAACGTGCCCTGCTTCGTATAATATAAAGTTATTTGTTGTCAATCCAAAAAACAGCGCTCCCAACAAACTCAGCCAGGGATTTAACCCCAATAATAAAAGTAAAATATAAAACCCGGTCATCATGGCGATAAACATACCAATAGGGCGGTCTATCCCCAAACTGAACAATTTATCCAGTTTGCCTATAAAATTACCATTATTTTTGGTGTTGATCTGATAAGTTGGCATCCCGCCAAACATACTATTTGTCCACAAAATATCTCTTCCTGTTTTCTTTTCAAAATCAAGGGCTTCTTTACTCATTCCTTTATAATGAATGATATCTCCCTGCTGAATCACCTTACCTTCCAACTGAGGTAAAAAGTATATAACACTGACGCCTATTATTACTAAAACAGGAAGAAAGTATCCTAAAATATTTTTCCAATTAATCATATCTCCTTATTTACGGTTTTGATGTTGTTTTAACGATTTTTTGATTATATATGATATTGTCCTTTTGAAACTGAATAATGTATATTCCCGGAACTAACGTCTCAACAGGAATGGCTTGATGATTTTTTTCTACCCTGATATCCATTATTTTTGATCCCAAAATATGATAGATTTGAATATTTCCTTCTCCGTTGATATTGTTATTATGAAAATGAATGACGTCTTCAAAAGGATTGGGACTAAAAAAACAATCCGATGGTTTGTTTTCGTCTGAAGTAAAATTGCTAAAATCAACAGCCACCGGTAAAGCCACGAGATCTGAATAACAGGTAGCTTTCGAAAAATCAATTTTCCAGTCATAAAAGAAGTAATAATAAGAAACCCCATGCAAAGATTCAGTGATACTGACAACCTGATCTATTTCGAAAGGATAGTCTATTTGTTGACCGCTGTTTCTCAAAAATCTTGGACCTCCGTGCCCAAAACTTTCAATATTAACCAATCTGTCTGTAGTCATTTCATAATCCATCCCCACACCGATTTCAGCTTCCAGATTTAAGATATTTTCACCAAAAACACATTGAAATTCTTTCCCGAAAACTGTAGCTCCTTCAGCATTAAGAATGGTTAATTTTCTTTTTCCCGGTTTATCAGTGTATACTTTGACACTTTTGATAACCATGGGTTGGAAAACACTAAACTTCAAACCCGAATTGACAGAATTACTGCCATATGAGGACAATGACGGAAAATTTTTCAAACCTACCTCCGCTGAAATCTGAGGTACATCTGTTTTCGATTGAGCATAAATCAAAGTGTCATCTTTGATATCTTTTAATTCGAAGGTTGGGCCGAATCCCAATTCTGTAAAGCCATCTTCATCTATCCATCTTGTATTTTGATTATCCGCATAAAAAGTCACCGTAG
This sequence comes from Saprospiraceae bacterium, assembly GCA_022842725.1. GTDB lineage: Bacteria > Bacteroidota > Bacteroidia > Chitinophagales > Saprospiraceae > OLB9. The sequence continues at coordinate 754 of JALHOZ010000072.1, read as the reverse complement.
CTCCGCTTTTAACGGTATCTTCATAGGTGATGGTCGGTATTATACTTTGAATAACAGATACTTCGACCGTGTCAAACAAAGTGATACCACAATAATCAGTAGCAGAAACTGTATAAATACCTTCGTTTGAAATGTCTTTAGCTGATGTTGTTTCTCCTGTATTCCATTGGTATGTCTGTGCCGTAGCTGCTTCTATTCTAACAGAAGTCCCCGCACAAAGAGTTATCTTATCTTCAGATTCCAAAAGTTTTGTATTACTTCCAAAACATCCTGTTTCTACATAAACGGGTTTTGAAAATGTTGTACAACCATCGTTATCAATCATTTTTACAAAATAGTTCCCTTCCTCATTTACCGTTAATTGTGCCGTTGTATCTCCGGTATTCCATAGATATGAAGTATATCCGGACAATGCATTCAAAACAGTTTCACCTCCGTTGTCCAATATCCTGGATTCTTCATATAGGGCTAAAACCTTTTTAGCACATAAGTCCTTTTGAATATAATATATAGCATCAATCTCCAGATCAGTATACACCTGTCTTTCACCTCCGGGCCAATCGACTACCAAACTATCGATAGTTGTAAATTGTCCCAAACCAAAATGTTGTTGATATGAAGTCGTGATACCATAACTTTCTCCTGACACGATTTGACGGGTTTGAATTCCCCATGGACCGTACAACGACAATCGGGCGCCAACAGCGAATGTATTTGTATTACTTCCCTGAAGATTACAGGCAAAAAAGTGATT
>JALHOZ010000071.1 GCA_022842725.1 Saprospiraceae bacterium | reverse complement strand
TCACTTTGTTCGATATCCTGTTTTTCAATCCAATACCTTGAGGTTAGAATTTCATATTGGTTGTTTTCCATTTTTTCAAACTTCCAGATGATTTTGCCGGCATCATCGAAGGTCGTTTTTCCTGTCACCTGATCTTCGTACAACCTTTGGATGATGCTCCTTTCAGTCAGGCTTTGTGCCAGCGCCTTGGTCAAAATTTCTTTGTCGACCTCCACAGTCTTTCCTTCGGTATCGCTGATTTCCATCCTGATGACCGAAGCTTCTGTATTGGGAAATTTTCCTTTGAAAGCTTTGTACAAAAGTTGGTTGATATTAAATAAATCGTAGTGAAATGAAGGGTCTGCGTATTGTTCGGCGACTTTTTCTTCCATCATGTCATTGGCAATATTCTGAATCTGTCCTGCTGTCAGTCTCTCCCCGAGTTTGTACGTGAGGATGATCTCTGCCGCTTCTTCGGGTTCAAAATCCGTGATGGCCATGTACAACATGTCTTTCAATTCTTCCGGCTTCAGTTTGTCAGCATCCGGCAGATTCATCTTATCCAATAAGGTTATATAATCATCCTGATTCCAGTAATTTTCCAGTTCGTTGACAGTTCTGATGCCCAATATTTTTACCTGAAGTTTCATGTTTTTTGATTTTTATAATGATGATTTCTGACTTTAACAACAAGAATACAGCAGGATAGTTATGGAAAAATGCAAAGAAAACCTTATTGTTTTATGACGATTTTAAAAATATTGCCCGCTTTTTTTATATTTTTTCCCTCATTTTGTAGCGAAAACCTTTTGTTTTGTCTCATATGGCTGTATCTTGTATTGAAAACAATTTTGTTTGGCGCCGGATACTCAAATTTATCTTTTATGATTCGAAATATATATATCTTTTTGACTTTTGTAATCTTGTCTTCCTGTTATAAAGATGACCTGACCACCAAAACGACCATCATCAAAAATGATCCGCGCTACATCGTGGAATCCGGCAGAATGGTCATCGAGGTTGCTGACGAAAACGGTCAGTCACTTAGCGGTCTTACGGCATCTTATAATGGTGACATAAAAATTGTCAATCAGTCTTCCTTTTTTGAGTTTGAAGGAAAAAAAGTCAATCGTTTTGAAGAATTGCTTAGGATTACCGACAAAGAAGGTTTTGAGTATGACTACCTCATTCAGTCTCAGGCCGGAGAAGTCAATTACACAAAAGTTAATGTTTTCAGAAACAAAAAACAATCGATTTTCGACAGTTCTGCCGATAAGGAATTACCTCTTTTTTCGGACGCAAAAATCAGTCTTCCCCAAAATAATTATTTAGTCAATGTCACCAATCAATATACCGGCACTGTCGAAGTCAGATATACCCATTATGATATCAAAAACCCCAACCACAAACGATCATTGCCGGGAGGCGTTTTGGGTATCAAAGACAATCAGAAGTGGCTTTTGTCTATGGAAAATGCCTTTGAATTTGTATTGTTTTCTGCGGACAAACAAAAGCTCAATCTCAGAAAACCCGTCGCTTTTTTGAGTCAGTCAACCAAAAAAGGCAGCCTGCTTTTTTATTACGATCCGCAAAGCCACACATGGATTTATCAGGCTGAGGTGGATGCTGCCGGGCAGGTCATGATTTCCAAACCCGGCACTTATTGTTTAGCTGATATTTCAGATTTCAGCATTGTCACCGGCCAATGGATGATCAATGAGCTACCGGCAAGACAGATGCCCGTCACCCTGAATATAGCAGGCACGACTACAGAAGTCATCACGACCAACAACGGCAAATGGGAAGCCCTTCTGCCCAAAGGCCAAAACCTGGAAATCTCTTATATTTCAGCTTGTGCCACAACGTCAAAAACCCAAATTTTGCTGTCAGAAAATACCGTTTTTGCCGGCATACATCAGACCACGACCGACGCTATAAAACCATATGTTTTAAGCGGGAGATTTGAAGATTGTCAGGGAAATACCCTGCCATCAGGATTTATTAAAATACAATCTTCACAAATCAACCAAACCCTTTTTATAGACAGCAGTTCTTTTTTGATCACCCTTCCTTTGTGCAAAAACGATCCGGTCGACATTACATTTACCAATGCTGCTTCGGATTTTGAAACCCATACTTTCGTAAATATACCTGAACGTTTTGTTCTTGAAACCATATTTTTATGTCCTGGCCTGAAAGAAAATTATGTGGTCATGAGACTCGATGGTGATCATACCATATACACAGGCTTCCAAAAGACCGTCACAGAAAATCTGATTCAGATTGGTGGTGGACTTTTTTCTGAAAAAATATTTTTAAAATTTGGCCATCAAAACATGGCCGGAAATCTTCCGCTCAACAAAGCCAATATTTCCTGGTTGGATGAAGAGATCGCAGGATATGGTGTGGATTTAAAATGTCCGACCTCATCAAATTGTGGTTTTACAGATGTTGAAATCACGTATTTTGATCAAAACAGAAAAATCCTCAGGGTCAGGTTTGAAGGAAGGTTTTGGCTGAGAACCCTCAATCCTGTCAGTGCAGATTTTAAAAATATTTCCGGAGAATTGCAATTAACCTTCTAAGCTTTGGATCAGCATGCTATCATAGAAGGTTGTCGGCAAGGGAAAGAAAAAGCTTTCAAAGCCCTGGTGGATCAGTATGCGCCGTTATTGCTGGCCGTATGCCTCCGCTACCTCAAAGATCATGCGCTTGCAAAAGATGCGCTTCAGGAAGGTATGATTTCCATCTTCAAATCGGTACACACTTTTTCAGGGAAAGGTTCTTTTGAAGGTTGGATGTCAAAAATAGTAGTCAATGCCTGTCTTAAAGAACTCAGGATACAAAAATCATTTCAGGAGCTGACGGTCATCGACCTGCACGAATCCAAAGAGGAAGACGCTCTGGGTTCGATAGCCAGAGAAGATATCAGCAAGTTGATCAATCAATTGCCGGAAGTGCAGCGGATCGTTTTTAATATGTTTGTCGTCGAAGGATACAGCCATGCAGAAATAGAAGAATTAACCAATATTCCTGAATCCAGCAGTCGGGTGTATCTGACCCGGGCAAGAAAATGGCTTCGGGAAAAGATAGAAGCCTCAGAAAAAGAAGCAGAATTATTTATAAAATACAACCATTAAACCCTTAACGGGAATAATATTTATCATCATAAAAAATCGAAAGATGCCATATAATGAAGATCAGATCAGGGAAACGTTGAAACAACAATCCGTTGACATGGATACCAATCTGTTGTGGGATTCCGTGCGGCAGCATGCACCTGTGAAAAAAGAAAAAAAATGGATACCGCTTTTTTGGATGTTTTTTGCCGGTGCTATGGTTTCGGGAAGTTTGGTGTATTTTGCCAACAAACCGGAAGATTCCGGAGCTCTCCGGGCATGCACACAAACAACTGATTCTTTGATGATAAAAAATCAGATGTTACAACAAAACCTGGTAGATATGACAAAAAAGTATCAGGATCTTTTGGCTGTAAACCAACAAAAAACCGGGGTTGTATATAACACACCGTCAAAGCATTTTAACACTTTTATCCATAACAAAAATAGAAACCAATCCAACATATCTCAAACCATTCCTGCGACGATTTCTTTTTCAAAAAATGATCTTTCTTCACAATCATTACCAACAGAATTACCTGATACGGTAAAGATGTCGGATATTGAAAACAAAGAAGTGACAACAACCACACCTGAAAAAACGGACATAGTACAGGAAAAATCTGATGCCAAAGTAAATGGTATACAACCTATTAAAATCATAAACCATCCTTCAAAAAACTTTGAATATTTTGTCGGTATATCTTCAGGTCTGACGTGGTTGATTGACCAAAAAATATTTGATGAAGGATCGTCGACTACAAAAAGATATATTCCGGGCATTTCGTATACTGCGGATGTCGGTATTTTCAAAAACATAAACGGAAAACTGGATTTTGCTCTTTTCCTTCATTACAGCAATATGGTGGCAGCATTAAAAATATCAGAAAGAACCATCGAACATATCACCATAACAGATACCACAGAAATCACGCTTGGTCCGAATGGTATTTCGAATGTGACATTGGGAAACAATGGTGCCGTCGTCATCACGGAACAAAGTGGAAAACTATATGCTAATCATCAGAGATTCAGTATCATACCTGTTCTGAGCCACCATACGCTAACGTATAAAAAATGGCAGTGGCACAACCACCTGGGAATCGGTTTTGATATATGGAACATCTCCAGAAATATTGTTTCCGGTGACCAGGCACACCAACATCTCATTCACAAAGAACAAAACCTGTCTTTCAGGCCTTTGCTGAGGGTAGGAAGTCAGATCAGATATACCCTCCGTAAGGATGTTCAGGCAGCCCTTTTGCTGCAATGTATGTATCGTCGCGAAAATTATAATTATTCTTCATATCATGGATTTAGGAGCTCCATCTTTCCATCTATTGGCTTAGGCCTGTTTTTTAAGTAAATCAATTTAATCACCTTTTCAAATGTAAATCATTATGAAACATCTTAAACAAAAATATTTAACAGCCTTTGTATTATCATTGCTCCTTTTGACAGGAATGACAGGATTTTCACAAATCGCCTTATGTAAACAGGAAATCACCGTCTCAACTTTGCCCTGGGCGTGTAATTATCCTTTAATACCATCTGATATTGACAACGGATCTTCAGATTATGACCAGCTTACGGTTGACCTGAGTCTTTTGACC
>JALHOZ010000070.1 GCA_022842725.1 Saprospiraceae bacterium | reverse complement strand
TAGAAAAAATTTAAATTTTTAACCCGTCAGATCATCCTCAAAGGTGGTTCACTTTGCTCCGGAATAGGTGGCTCAGTTTGGACCGGAATCGATGGTTCAGTTTGACCGGAATATGCAATTGTATGGACTGGAAATCATTGTTTTATAAAATAGGGGGAAATGGAGATGGGTATATTTATGAGTTATGCACAAGCTTACAAAAACTACAAATAGACTATGGCACTAATTAATCAAACAATAAACGGCTACTCTTTTACTGATTTTATCGGTTCTGGTGGTTTTGGTTCTGTTTACAAAGCAACCAAAGATGGAAATACTTATGCAATAAAAGTTTTCAGAGAAGATTACATTCTTCAGGAATACAAACACAGTGGAGAAAACAACCGAATTCAAAGAGAAATTGACATAATGAAAACTGTCAATCATCCTTTCTTAGTAAAGTATGTCGACGATTTTAAAGGAAGTGATTTAAGTGTGCCTTCTTACTTTTTAGTAATGGAATTTGCATCAGGAGAAACACTACAAAAAATTATCAAGAACAAAGGATTGACAAGTGAAGCACAGATAGTTTCTATTTTCAAAAACATTTTGGAAGGCATCAAAGGTTTGCATCAAGTAAGAGGCAATGATGAAAGCAAAGGAATTATTCACCGTGATTTGAAACCCGAAAATATTATTGTCAATGGCGACCAAGTGAAAATTTTGGATTACGGAATTTCTAAAGTCATTGACTACACAGCACTCACAAGCACAGGAAATTTTTTAGGTTCTCCACTCTATTCTTCTCCCGAACAAATTACCGACAGCAAAAACATTGATAAGCGAAGCGATTTATATACATTGGGAATAATTTTTTATGAAATGCTCACTTCAAAAGTTCCATATGTTTTTAACAATCTTCCCGAACTCATTGACAAAATAAAAAATGAAAGTCCGATACCACCACGGAAATATTTTGCAGACATCACCAACAAATTTGAAAACATCATTTTCAAGTTGCTTGAAAAAAATCCTTATCAGCGTTACTTGAATATTGACGAACTGATAAATATTTTTAATACAGAAGATGCCATATTGAAAAGAGAATATGACACCACACCAAAATTTGTTTTGCGTTTGTGGAATGATGGAAGTGTTTTACAAGAATATTTAAAAAATTCTGACGAAACTATTTATGTTGAGTTCCCTGCAATACATCAGTTTCAGCAAAAGAAATTATTGCATTTAATTCAAGGCAATCAGTTTTCAAGAATTATTGACCCCGAAACAGTCCGCTTTGCTTACGACACATACACCGATAGAAAAGGGTTAATGCAACTTCCATATTGCCCACCAACTTTTGAAGTTATTACTCCTGCATATCTCAACACTTACACGAAGCAACGGGACTATGTAAAATCTGTAATTGATGAAGAAGCAAAGTTGGGTGCCGATATTTTTGTTTCGCCTTATCACTACACACACAATACAAATGTTTTGCCTACATACAAGCAGAACCCTGTTGAGCAATGGTTTGATTTGGATATTAAACTGCTTAAAGAAAGTATTGACTACAAAAATTCAGTTCCTGCATATACTGACAAAAAATTGTATGCAGGAATTTGTATCAACAGCAGCAGCTTAACCAACCAACAATACAAAAATGATTTACTCAATTATTATTCGGCTCATGAGTGTGACGGATATATTGTTTATGCAGATGGAATTGATAGAGCCAGTTCAGCCGTTGTGTTGTTCCACTACATTGACACACTTTTAAAATTGCAGCGTTTCACTGGCAGACCTGTAATTGCAGGACGGTTGAATAGTTTAGGATTAGGTTTGATTTCATTGGGCTTAGTTGGTTTCTCCGCAGGTGCAGCAAGGTTTGAGAGTTTTTCAGAGGAGATGCATAAAGATGCAGGACAGGGATTTAATTTGTATGAACGATACTATTTCCCTGAACTGTTAGGAACGGTTTCCATTGAAAAGAAGAAGCCGACAAGGTTAAATCAAATCTCAAATGTATTAGGTGCTTGTCAGTGCAGATATTGCAACGGCAAATCGGCAGAAGATGTAATCAATGCACAGAATAATAAACTACATTACCTCTATTCTGTTAATAAAGAAGTGGACACCATAAAAAATGTTGCCGATAAACATGCTTACTTTCTGCAACGAATAAATCAGGCTATAAGCAATTATAAAAAGCTGACTGCCGTTTACAAACGTGATGATTACAAACACTTAATGGTTTGGAAAGAAGTTTTTGAAAATATAAAATAACACCATGTTCAGATACGAAAGCGAAATGATACCTGTATTGGTGGAAAATCTCTCAAAGGTTTTCAATACCAAATACATTACCACCGAATTCAGCACGGGCAACGGTGTGGCTGATTTGGTTTTTACTACCGAGATGAATGAAGAAAAACTCTTCTTGAATGATTATGGTATGATGTCCCTGTTTGTGAGATTGTTTCAACAAAATAAAATGTTGAATTCAGAATTGCTTTACGAAAACTGCTTTGACAAAAGCCGTTTGAAAAAATTATTGAACTGTTTGGAAAGTGATGATTTAATTAGCATTGATGGTGATAAAATAACCAGAACAAGGAAATACAAATCACATACTCAGAATTTATTTTCGGTAGAAGCAAAACTCAAAGATTGGAAGTCAGGTTTTTATCAGGCAATGCGATACAAATTCTTTTCTCACAAATCGTATTTGGCTTACCCGAAACAATACATACACCGTGTTGATTTGGAATTGCTGAAAGAAAACAACATCGGTTTAATATCGGTAGAGTTAGACAATATTGAATTTGTCTTCAAACCCAAAACCGAAAAGCCACAGGATGTAACTTCTTATTTCTTTTTATCTGAATTGTTTGCTAAGGAAATAAGAAAAAAGCCTATGCATAACAACTAAGCGTTCGTCGTGTCCAGCGGACATTCGATGAACCCCCTGTTGAACAGCCTGTCCCGCCACAGGCGGGAGAATCTTCGATAGTGGAGCCAGGCTTGAAAACGATTTTTATGTATTGTTTGGAGATATCGTTAGGTGTACCTTCTCTAAAACGCTCAACCCTACTGAAATCCATCCACCCAATTCAACAAATCAACAAATAATCTGCTTTTCAAAAGTTCAGCACCCGATGTCAGTCCAATTTAACAACCTAAAGACCTGGCAACAAAAGCTTAAAAGCGCAAGTTAACAACTTGTGGTTTGCTGAATTTTCTAAAGATTAATCAAGAACACCAATCTCAAACACAAGTCCAATCAAATCATTTCAAAAAGGGCTTTTTGTAAAAATTTTTGACCTTAATATTTTTAAAAAGACCCATTTCTTTTTTGGAAATGGGGACAAAAGTTTTTTGATGGAGGTATTTCCATTTTAGATATTACTTCATAAGTTTTCAGATGCAACCATCTCCATTTTGGAAATTCCTCTATAAGTTTTTTGATTAAGCTATTTCACTGATAAAAAAACACTTTTAAATTTCAGATATAGGCTATATCACATTGGAATGGGCCCTTTAGGTTTCAGATGTAGGCTATATCACATTGCAATGGGCCTTTTAGGTTTCAGATGTAGGTTATTTCATCTTGGAATGGGTACTTTAGGTTTCAGATGTAGGTTATTTTATATTGGAATGGGGCTTTTGGTTTTCAGATGGGCCATTTCTTTTTTGCGGAGGGTGCATATGTTTTCAAAAGCTACCATTTCTTTTTTGAAGAGGATACATACGTTTTCAAAACCTGTCATTTCTTTTTCGCGGAGGGTACATAAGTTTTCAAAAGCTGCTATTTCTTTTTTGCGGAGGGTGCATATGTTTTCAAATCCTGCCATTTCTTTTTTGCGAAGGGTACATACGTTTTCAAATTCTGTCATTTCTTTTTTGCGAAGGGTACATACGTTTTATTATGTTGGTATTTATTTTTTGCAGAGGTTATACACGGATTTTGATCTACCTGTTCCTTAAAAACTTTGGGTCTGTAGGTTTTTACATATCGTTATGGTTTGGAAACATTGGGTCTATATATTTTTTTAAAGAACCACTATTTTAAATAATTAGCCTCAGAAGTTTTTTGATGGAGCTTTTATCCGGAAATAATAGTTTACAAAAGATAGTTGTGTTGCTGTTTCAAACAACCAATGCACAATCTTAAATGGTCAAAAAAAGTAGCCCAAAATGAAATAATGGAAATTATAAAACAGCATTAACAATTTAAAAATTTCGAGCAACTTCGTTTCTTTGTTTTACATCTTTTATGAATCTGATTCATTGCTACTTTTTTATAAGACCCTAAATAAATCAAAAATCATAACTCCAAATCCCAAAGTGTCCGTAGATTTGTTGTTTATTTAGTAAAACCCAGAATCCGCATTAGAAATTTATTGCGAAAAAATCTGGGTTAAAAAAAAGTCCGTCATGTTGATCCGAAAAATTTTAAAAGAGGATAACCCTGTGGTCGCAAAAATGATCAGACAGGTATTTATCGAACACAATGCACCTCAAAATGGCACGGTCTATTCTGATCCGACGACAGACCATCTGTTTACATTGTTTCAAAAAGAAAAATCTGTATTGTGGGTGGCAGAGGTAAATGATGACATAGTCGGGTGCTGTGGCGTATACCCTACCGACGGATTACCGGAAAATTGCGCGGAAATGGTTAAGTTTTATCTGGATGCACGATACCGCGGAAAAGGCATCGGAAAACATTTGATGGAAAAAAGTATTCAATCCGCAAAAGATTTTGGGTATACCTCCGTATACATAGAAAGCCT
>JALHOZ010000069.1 GCA_022842725.1 Saprospiraceae bacterium | reverse complement strand
ACCATTCAACTAGGCGCCACAACCCCTACCTATGACTGTGAGTCAGACCCTGAAAATGGTAAGCCGGTCCCGGAAATATCCGAACAAAAACTGGCAGAAATCATCCGGTATTTTTCCGGAGATCTGATGCAAACACCGCCTGTTTATTCAGCAATCAAGATGGATGGTGCCAAAGCTTATCAATTGGCCAGACGGGGAGAAGAAGTCGAGATGAAACAACGTCCCATCAGTATTTTTGATTTAAAAATAGATTTGGTTGATAATACTATACTGAAGTTTGAAGTACATTGCAGCAAAGGAACCTACATACGTTCTCTGGCTCACGACATTGGCCAAAATATCGGATGTGGTGCATATCTGGCATCCCTGCGCAGAGAAAAAATCGGTGATTATTCGGTAGATGATGCCTTATCATTGGACAGTATTATCAGCATAATTCAAAGTGCCGAAGTATGAAGATGTGTGTTCAACAAATTGAACATTTGAATTTATAGCTTTGAAATTAATTTTTAAACTTCATGTTACTCTTTAAATTAATTGCCTCGAGCCGGCAAGGCTTTTACTTTTTTTCTTCAGCAAAAAAAAGTAAACAAAAAATGCCGCCGCTGTTTTGTTTTCTTAACGCTTAAAAATATCCTCCCGCCGGAAACAAAAAAAACTCGCCTCGGTGATTTTTACTTTACTTAAACAGATCAATTAATAAAGGTTTAAGCGCTTACCAATCCGATTTTTGGCTCAAACAGTTTTTTGTTTGTACCGTCTCCAGATATTTTTAAGCTAAAAACAAAAAGGCGGAAGAAGACGATTCGTCGAACACAGCAATTTTGCAAAATACTATTATTTTATTTTGTACAATTTGTTGTACGCTCTCTGATAAACAAAACCGGTCTTTTAAAATTATTCCTGTTATCTTTGGTTGGTAAAAAAATTAATATGTAACTTTGGTCAAAATCGTGAATATGAAAGTTTTTTTCAGGACTTTTTTGGCAATATTTTTTTTCAGTAACAGTTGTTTTGTTGCTTCTGAAACATTGAAAGCACAAAATACCATCATCGACATAAGTGTTGTGGATGCAACGAGCGGAGAGCCTTTAATCGGTGCAAATGTCGATGTTAACACTAATTTTCTGATCACTGATGTGGAAGGAAAGGTGCGCACCGAAGTTACCTTTCCGCTTACCGTGGAGGTGTCTTATATTGGGTATGAACCACAGGCTAAAATATGGGCGACTCCTTCCAAAGTGCCTTATATCATTTCTTTGGTCCCGAGCAAAACAATCCTCGATCTTGTGACCGTGACAGGATCCAAGTTTGAAAGAAATATCACAGAGTCCACGGTTTCTATTGATGTCATTCAGCCGGATTTATTGCGGTCCAACAACGTTGCCACGTCGAGCGCCATTCTTAATAAGGTTCCCGGTGTACAGATACTGGACGGACAGGCAAACATCAGAGGAGGATCAGGATATTCTTATGGTGCAGGCAGCCGGGTAATGATGTTGCTCAATGATATACCAGCTCTTCAGATGGATGCCGGTTTTCCGAATTGGAATGACATTCCGATCGAAAGCCTTGCACAGATAGAAGTGGTCAAAGGTGCTGCTTCATCGCTGTACGGATCTGCGGCGCTTAATGGCATTGTCAATTTCAGAACAGCTTATGCCACCAGCGAACCTGAAACCAGGGTAATGACTTCTTACACTCAGTACCTCACGCCCAAAGACAAAGACAAAAAGTGGTGGACAGACACCAGATATCAGGCAAATGCCAGCATACTCCACAAACACAAGTGGAAAAAATGGGATCTCATCGCCAGTGGTTTTTTCAATCAGCAAAAAGGATTTCTCCAACATACTGATGAAAACAGAGGAAGGATATTTTCCAGTGTCCGCTACAGAGTCCATGACAGATTGCATATAGATCTGGCTATTAATGCCAATATAAGCGAAAGTTCCGCTTTTTTTCTTTGGAAAAACAGTGGTTCAGGAGCTATGCAGTTTCTGCCCACAACACAGACCAACCGAAATTCTTCGAGACTGTATATTGATCCTGCGATAACCTATTTTGATAAAAAAAACAACAAACACAAACTGATGTGGCGGGTTAATTTTATCGATAATAACAATGATACCAATCAATCCAATCAATCGGTCAATAACTATGGAGAATATCAGTTTCAAAATAAATGGGAGAAGTGGGATCTGGTCACCACCGCAGGATTTGTAGGCATGCATAATAAAACCAATTCTCAGATATTGGGTGATACGACGTTTACCGGAACCTCATTTGCAGGATATCTTCAGATAGAAAAAAAATTGTTCAAAAAGCTCTTTTTTTCTGCAGGTGTCCGCTACGAATATGTGTCACAGTCCAGCCCGGAAAACTTTATGGGTGTGATTATTCCGGATGGCAAAAGTACGGATGATGCTGTCATCAGCAGATTTGGTTTACAATATCAGGCAGCCGAATATACTTTTTTACGAACATCCTGGGGACAAGGATACCGGTATCCGACATTGACCGAAAGATTTGTAACCACGACATTTGGTTCGTTCTCCATTTTTTCAAATCCCAATCTGCGTCCTGAGACCGGTTGGTCCTACGAAATCGGCGTAAAACAAGGAATTCCGGGTGCATTTAAAGGGTTTTTTGATTTGGCATTGTTCAGGTCGGAATATCAGGATATGATAGAATTTACCTTTGTTCCGCCTCCGACCCTGGGTTTTCAGCCGCAGAATGTAGGCAATATAAGAATTACAGGATTTGAAACCTCGTTTACCGGACAGGCAAATTTTGGAAAAGTCGAAGTTGTTTCCATTTTGGGATATACCTTTATTGATCCGATATACAAAGATTTTGACAGCAGAGAAGACATCAGAAACAGTGTATCTACTGATCAGAATGTATTAAAATACCGGTCAAGACATCAGATCAAAGCCGATGTCGAGGGCAGGTTTCAAAATGCAAAAATTGGTATTTCTTTCCAAAGAGCCAGCCATGTGGTCAATATCGACCGGGCTTTTGAAAAAGTTCCTCCGATTGATGCCGATGTGTTTGGAATCGGCAGTTACCGGTCCATTTACAACCGGGGAAATTATTTATTGGACGCACGGATTTCCTATACATTTTTGAAAAAACTGGAAGTGACTTTGTTGGCAAATAATATTTTGAATGACGAATATTCCCTCCGGCCTGCACTGGTAGAAGCCCCGAGGAATATAGGCATCCGGCTGGAGTGGGTTTTGTAATCGTTTTTTGGATAACCAAAGGTCGGTTATAAAACCAAAAAAGTTGCGGGGCCATAACCTTTCAATTATTATATTTTCTTTAATATCTTCTTTCCCAAACCGGGATTCCGCCATTTTTTTGTTTCTTTGCATTTGTTTTACTTAGCAGAATTAAACAGAAGATGTCATCATGGAAAATGAATGGATTTCAGGGATATTGACGGAAAGTATTGAGGTCAAACGTTTGTGTTTGGCAGATGCCACTTTTATAAAAAGTTTGTCTGAACAAGCAGAAGGTGTTCTCAGTTGTCTGCGTTCCGGTGGTACCATTTGGTTTTGTGGCAACGGAGGAAGTGCTGCAGATGCCCAACATCTCGCTGCAGAGTTAAGCGGTCGTTTTTATCTCAACCGACGAGCCTATGCTGCTGAAGCTTTGCACGTCAATTCTTCGTTTGTCACCGCCGTAGCCAATGATTTTGGATATGATCACATCTACGAAAGGGCAGTGGAGGCTCTCGCCAAAAAAGGGGATGTACTCATAGCCATCTCTACATCCGGCAATTCCCCAAACATCTTAAAAGCGTGCCACAAAGCAAAAGAAATGGGCGTCACGGTGTATGGTTGGTCCGGTCAAAAAGGCGGACAACTTGCCGAAGTCGCCGATGTTGTTTTGTTGGTTCCGTCGACAGTCACGCCGAGAATCCAGGAAGTACATATCACCGCAGGTCACATCCTTTGCCAATGGGTGGAAGCCAAAATGGTGAGTTTGGACGAAGTTTCAGCTCATGGTTAAGATAAAAACATCGTTTTCGTGGCCCAATTTTAAAATAGACCCTTCATGGACCTTATTTCTCGACAGAGACGGTGTCATCAACCGAAGGATTCCGGGCGAATATGTCACCAAATGGGAAGAATTTCAGTTTCTTCCGGGTGTATTAGATGCCTTGCCCAAATTTTCATCTTTGTTCGGACATATATTTATTGTGACCAATCAGGCGGGTATAGGCAAAGAGCTGATGACCCACGAAATGCTTCATGATGTGCACCACAAAATGATGGAGTTTATTCAGTATCACGGTGGCAGAATCGACGAAATTTATTATTGTCCATACACCGGAGAACTGGAACCTCTCTGTCGCAAACCCAATCCGGGCATGGCGTTGGAAGCGCAAAAAGATTTTCCCGTTATTGACTTTAAAAAAAGCCTGATGATCGGAGATTCCGATTCTGATATTATTTTTGGCAACCGACTCGACATGAAAACCATACTGGTGGGAAATAACAGTGAAGTTTCAGGCAGCGATGCCATGGCTATTCCTGATGCCCGTATGGCTAATCTGGCGGATGTAGCAGAATATTTTATAGGTGTCAGGTATTAGGAACTAGGGACTAGGTGTTAGGGACTAGGTTTTAGGTACTAGGTTTTAGGGCGGTTTGTGGTTTTTAATGTTTTGTCGAACCTTCCGAAGTTGTGGGAGATGAAAATAGGAGTTAGGTTTTAGGCGCTAGGTCTTAGGCTCGAAACTTCCGGGCTTGGGGACAGATAAATCGGTTTTTTGAATGCTTCGCATTGTCCGTTTCGGGCCCCTCTAAATCTCCCCGGAGGGGGAGACTTTGGAGTTCACTATAACCAAATGAAGTTATTACCAGCCGACATTGGTCGACAAACCGAAGTTCCCCTCCTTCGGAGGGGTGACTGACCGTTGCGCAGCAATTTTAGCCCACCTAAAAGGGCTCAAAATAGGGAAGGAACCGCGAACTACGGCTCGCGGGTGGAGAAATATAAAAGTTACTGTAGATTACGCACAGGGTTTGGGTTTTGTGGTTGATTTTTAGAGATTTTATGGTTATCTTGGATAGGGGCGTAGCCCTGTTATCTTAATTGAAAAATCATAAGATGTAATTAGAGGGGCGTTAGCCCTGAGTTCTCAGAATATGGTCCAATAATCCCGGTTCATTTTCTCTGTTTTACCCCAACCCTGAACGGGAGCCAGAGAAAATGGATTCCAGTTATGAGAATTCAGTAGTTTGGGCAATCCAAGGCCATCATCGTCCGGGGCTCCCTTTAGGATTTCTATGGTTTAAAAAAATTATTTTATGATTATTTTTTATACATAACTGATTTTTTTGAACATTTAAAATGAAGTTATCCACAATTATGCTGCTTGTTCACTATAAACAAAGCT
>JALHOZ010000068.1 GCA_022842725.1 Saprospiraceae bacterium | reverse complement strand
TCCTCCAGAAAGGACTTGTATTTATATTTTAGCATTGTGGCGATATTTTGTCCGTCCTTTCCTCCGTCATTCGCGTCGGTGCGAGGCGCTCCCATATCCGCGTTTTGTGGTAGCTCTATAGTCCGCTCACACTTCTCAACCACCTCGCATAGGCCGTTCGCATTCGCTCACGATGCCTGCTCGGTGTCTGCTTCGTATTCGCTCTACGGCTTCGCTTGAGCCTGTGGTAACTCTAAAAAGCGGATTGTGCTAGGCACAAGCAAGTTTATATGTGCTTGCCCCGCCCGCCCTATGCGCACACAAAACCCGTCCGCTACGCGGACGGCTCCCTTACGGGCTAACAATTCCGACAAAATCGGCGATTTTTGTTTTTAGTTGTCCAAGCCCATGGTCGTCACCGACGTCAACATGGGAAGTTGTCCAGTTGCAGAATGAGTAAATTTGCTTGATTTTGTCCAAATCACCGTCATCTATTGCTTTATTGTTTTTTACGCCTTCGATTGCAGTTTGAAAGTCGTTTGCGTTCCAGTGCAGTAAACTATTTTTGATATATCTTTCAACTTCATATCGTAAATACTGTCCATACTCGACGACTTTCAATTCTACATCAAGACTCGCTGGTGGAATTTTTGCTAAGTCTGCTTCAAAATTCTTCAACTTATCTATAAACTTATCTGCTCTGCTTTTACAAATAAAACTCCCGCCGAATTCTTTTTTGTTTCTGATGAGATTATATTCGTGGCATTTTTTATCAAATCGCTTTTGCAAGAATTTGAAAAAAGTCCTGTGGTGTGTAAAAACAAAAGTTTGCGAAAAGTCTTTCTGCTCGTGAGCAACCAAATCAACAAGACAACTCAAATTGCTATTGTCCAAACTTGTAATTGGGTCATCAAAAACAAGTATTTTCTGATCTTTATCTTTTTGTATATCAAGAAATGCGAAGAAAAAGCAAAGAGATAAAACCTGAATTTCTCCTTCGGAAAGTCCCTCTTTAAAATCTCTTTCGTTGCCTTCAAAATCCAAAACTTTGAACGCAAAGGGAAATTCGGTTTTGTTTCCTGTTGGGGCTGTTTTGGGTTCAAGTTTAAAACTGAAATTAAAATTTTTGAAATACTCTTGAATTTTAGTCAAAAGATTTGAAAAAGCCTTCGTCGAGCAGTGATCTTCGTATTCTTTTAATGCTGTATCGTATTCTGTTTTTAGCGTAACAAAAACATCTTGCAAGGCTTTTTGTTCTTTTTCCTTCTGCTCTTTCTTTTGTTGTTCTTTTATTTTATTTCCGTTGATAAAAACCAGCTCATTTTCAATTTCAGCAATTCTTTTACTACTTGAAGTGATTCTCGTTTGAAGTTTTTCGTCAGTGTTGTCGACTTTGAATTTGGTAATGAGTTTGTTCTTTTGTTCAACAAAATCACCAATTGACTTGAAGAATGATTCAACCGCCTCAAATTCAGTTTTTACTTTTGTATAATGCTCTTTAATATTTTCTTTGTTTGGCTTTGCAAGTTTCGTAATTTTACTGCTCAACTCCTTTAGTTCTTTCGTTGCTGGTTTTTTGTATGTTTTTTCGTCATCGACAGAGTAGATGTTTGGTATTTTGTAATTTTGGTCTAATTTTTTAAGTTCAAGAAAAATACTATTCAAATCAAAACCAGAAACGGCTTGCGTAATTTGTGATATTTCATCAATTAAAATTTGCTTATCTTTCTCAAATTGTTGCACCTGTGTTCTATATGTCGTGTCGTAAATTTGCTCGTATAGATCAACAATTTTTTTGATTCCCGCTTCTTCATTTTCAGATTGACAAAAAGGACACTGGTTTTGGTGTGTCTTTCTAATTTCAAAACCAGTTTCAAAGAATGACTTATGCGTTTTGACTTTATCAATCAAAGTCTGCTCGGCTTCTATTTTTGCCTGCTCTTTTATGTCAAAATCAAAAATTGCCTGATATGTTTTCTCATCAGAAAAGAAAATTTCAACTTTTTCTATTGGCAAGGTTTTTATATCGCTTTGGATACTGGCGACCTTCTTTTGCAATCCCTGATCTGTTTCAAGGCTCATTTCAGCTTCTTTTTTCTCCTTTCCTAGTGTTTGCTTTGCTGTTTGGATTTCGTCTTCATTTTTATCTTTATAATTTTTGAAAAAAGGTTGCTCATCATCGGTCAAAGTAAACGCCAAATAACCCCGATTTACAGAATTGAAATCTTTGATTTTTTGGTCTTGTTCGTCTTTAGCTTTTTTGGCTTTATCTCTTATATTACGCAAATTGATAGCGTCGCTATCAAACTCGATAATCATCTTTCCCGATTCTTGTTCTTGTCCGTTTTGTGTAGTATCTCGTCTATGTCCCAAATGAACATTTTTATCAACAAATTCACGATCAAAAAACAGAATAGAACTCTTTGGTATTTTATTATCCCAGTCATTATTTACTGGATATTTTTTCTCACCGTCGTCAAAGTCCAAACACACTTCGGTTGGTTTGTATTTTCCCAAATCCTTGTTTTCAGAAACGCTTTTCAAAAGGTTAGCGATTGAGCTTTTACCACTTCCATTTTCTCCATAAAGGATATTTACTTCATCATGAAAAGTTTCATTATTCAAAAAAGGTTGCCAAGCGAAATCTTGGAATGATTTATAGCCCTTGATTTTTTTGATACTTTTTAGCTTCATACTTTTTTTGCAATAAAATCTTTAACCCTATTTATTGCAAGATGCACATATTTTTCATCACGCTCAACACCCAACCATTTACGACCTAGTGCTTCTGCAACAACAGCAGTCGTTCCACTACCCATAAATGGATCAAAAACAACATCACCTTTATTACTAGCAGCTAAAATAACTTGCTGTATCAATTTCAATGGTTTTTGTGTTGGATGTGCCTTAATTCCATTTTCGTCTTTCAATCGTTCATTTCCACGACAAAGACCAAAAATCCAATCGGTATCTTTCATTTGCTTTCCACCATTCATCTTTTTCATCAATTCATAATTGAATGTGTATTTTTTACAATCTTTGCTTTTGACTGACCAAATTAAAGTCTCGTGATTATTCGTAAACCTACGCCCATTTAAGTTCGGTAGAGCATCTGTTTTGACCCAAATAACATCATTCAAAAACCAGAGTCCAAGGTTTTGCATGATTGTGCCAACACGAAAAATGTTGTGATACATTCCAATAACCCAAAAAGTCCCTGTCGGTTTTAAAATCCTTTGACATTCACTAATCCATGCGTGAGTAAAGGTGTCATAATGTTCATAACTTTCAAAACTATCCCAATCATTATCAACAGGAATAATCTCCGTCCCATTAGAGCGTTTCAATCTCTTTCCTTTTGGAAGTTGTAAGTAGTATGGAGGATCAGCAAAAATTAAATCAACAGAATTATCTGGGATTTTCTTCATTTCTTCTATGCAGTCTCCATGGATAATTGTGCTGAAATATTTTTCCATAACTAAAAATTGTAGATGATGAGATGCTCAACATCTCTATCGTTACGACCTTTAACATTGTAGAGATAGGTTTTATCAAATCTATCAATTTTTATCCCTTTTTTGTTTTTATAGAGGCTTGAAATAAATGGCGTATCTTTGATTATGAGAATAAAATTTGCCTTTGTATTGTAGAGACTTTTTGCAAGCCTTTCCTGATCTTTTTTGTCAAAAGAGTTTTTTTCGTAATCACTAAAATCAGTGTCGTACGGAGGATCAAGAAATATAAAATCTTTTTTTGTAAAATTGTTGTCATTAAAAATCTTTTCAAAATCTTCATTTTTGATAGTTGTATCTTTAAAGAGATTTTTTACTTCACTACTAAAGATATAATCTACTTTTCCACGAAAATCTTTTGAATTGTAACCAATACCGCCATAGGGAATATTGAAATGCCCGCTTTTATTGAAACGAAACATTGAGCCATAACAAAACTCTCTGATGAAATAATAATTCGCTACTTTTTTTGGAAGACTTATTTTGTATCTGCTTCCGTTATAATTCATAACATCGCGAAAATGCATGTAAAAACCACTGCGAAATGCGGTCTCAATATTCTTCTGCAAATCTCCTTCTGGTAATTTACCGCGTTGTTTTTCAATCTGACTTGTTCTTGAAATCTTAGATATAAGATTAGAGGTGATTTGTTTTAAAAGATTTTGCTCATCCAAACAAAACTCCTTATGAAACAAACCATTAAAACGACCTTCTTCTTTTTTTAGGATGGCGTTTACTTGTTTTGATAATTCTGTTTTAGAAATCTCATTATGTTTGTATAGTTCGTAGAGTTTTGTGAGTTTATTTTCAAAAACCCCAATATACTTTGGAATTTTTTCCCAATTATCTACATATTCGTAAAGTTCTTTCTTGAATTGATTGTATTGCTTTTGATCTCTAAGCAGAGAGTAAAAGTTTGTTAATTCTGTATTGATGTCATTTATGATTGCCTTTTTGGGTTGAAGTTGAAAGAAAATTGCACCACCTCCAAAAAATGGCTCAATGTAACGCTCAAAAGCAGGAATCAAATCCTTAATATATGGATATTCCTTTGTTTTGCCACCAGGCCATTTAATAAGTGTTTGCATACTAATCTAAATATGTTTGTTTTATAGAATCGAGAGCCGATGTGATAAGGTGAGCGTTTGCTTTATACGCATCCAGAACAGTGTTATAGCCGTCGTCAGATTTACAGACAAAATTCCAAAAATCTTTTCCGATCAACAATTCCTCGTCAGCGAAAAATTGGCGAACGCGTTCTTGTCTCCAAGGTTTATCTTCTCCGTAGCGGTTATAAGCAGTAGCAAAAAAGATTTTAATTTTCTGATCTTTTGGAAGTGTGTTTGATAATATTGCAAACTGTTCCAACAAAGCCTCTTTTTCTGAACGAGCTTTTTTATTGTCCAAATCACCACCAATTTTCAACTCAATCAAGTAATTCTCACCAGTCTCTTTATCTATCAAATAATAATCACTATCGTGTCGCTTTACTGACAATTTATCGTCTGTAGGTTTTACTCGTAAGGGTTGATAATCATCTGTGCTTGGGGGAGTTAATTCGCGACGCTTGTATTTTTCAAGCAAATCAGCAATTTTAGATGTTTGTTCTGGTCCGAGAGGTCCTTGAACTTCTCTTTTTACTTCGTACGAAAACATCGCAATACTAATCGCCAATTTTTCAAGCATGTTTCCAAGTGAACTATCCAGAGAACGAACAAGTGCGGAATAGTATTGAATATCTGACCCGAGAGCAGCGATGAAAACATTGTGAATTTTCATATTCAATGTTCCCTCAGGATTATCTACTTCGCCTTCGTGTCTTGCTTGAAAACCAGTTGCATATGATTCAACCGCTGTTCTTACTAACGATTGAATTGCTTCTTTTTTGTCTAATGTGTTTTTACTCATAAATTTATTTTAAAAGTTGATCTACGCTCACACCAAGCACTTTGGCGACCTTTTCCATTGTGCTAATTGTAAGATTTTGTTTGCCGTTCTCAACATTACTAATATACGCTCGATCTAACCCTAACTCTCGGCAAATGTCGCCTTGCGACATGCCTTTCTCGGTGCGTATCTTTTTCATGTTCTCGCCAAATTTTTGTGCTGTGGATTTCGCCATATTGTATGAAAACTTATCAACACTGATTATTATATCATGCTATTGTATTTTGACTCAATGTTAAGTTATAATACAAGTGTGCAAAATGATATTTTT
>JALHOZ010000067.1 GCA_022842725.1 Saprospiraceae bacterium | reverse complement strand
CCCGGGAATTGGGAATCAACGGAAAAGCATTGATATCTTTTGTCATCGATGTTGACGGAAAAGTTATCGACGTGGAGATCATCAATGGTTTGTGCGAAGAAATACGAAATGATTTGTACCGGCTGATTTCTGATCTGCCTGTCTGGGAACCCGGATTGCGCTACGGAATTCCGAAAAAAACAAGTTTAAACCTGCCTCTTATGTTTAAGTTGGAATAGTTAGTGTAAGTTGGAGATGTTTCATCAATCCATTTTTTCCTGTCCACGTGTCTCAAAAGGAATATACTATCCCTGCTGATCCGGGAGCGACAGAAATCTTTAGGGAGTGTTTTTCTGGTTTTTGAAAACCGGATTTTTTTTTGTAGCGTTCATTTTTTTTATCATTTTAAAGTTTATAATTACCATCAGTTTTATAGTCAAATATTTTTCATTTGTATGAATTTTCTATGTATCGGAACATTCAGATCTGATAAGGTGGTTTTGAAATTGAAAACAAGTCCCTTCATACATCATGTCAAATGGTTTTTTTCTGAAGGTTCGGGTTGATTAATGATGATTGTTTTTTGCAGGCTTGTAAGAATATGAAGTAAACGATTACCTTTTGATTTCTTTGACAAAAATCATTTCGTTTATTGACAAAAATCGTTTTTGATTTCATTTTTTTTCGTATCTTTATGGTGATTTTGTACCAAGAAAAATGAAATGAATACTTTCCAAAATTTTATCACCTCAATCCGTGCTTTTTTATTTGAAACAGGAGAGTTGGCTTTTTTTGCCGGGAGGTTCTTTAAAGAGGTGTTCAACAGACCTTTCGAATGGAAAGAATTTGCCAGACAATGTTATCACATCGGCAATAAATCTTTGTTTTTGGTAGCCATAACCGGATTTATCATTGGTTTGGTGTTTACCCTGCAATCCCGTCCCAAGATGATTGAATTAGGCGCTGTTGCCTGGTTGCCTTCCATGGTGAGTATTTCTATTATCAGAGAGATTGGTCCCATCATCACAGCTTTGATATGTGCCGGCAGGATCGGTTCAGGAATCGGAGCAGAACTCGGCTCCATGCGTGTCACAGAGCAGATTGATGCTATGGAGGTGTCCGGAACCAACCCTTTTAAGTTTTTGGTGGTAACCAGAATTCTCGCTACCACCCTGATGATACCATTATTGGTCATCATGAGTGATGCGGTCGCTTTGTTCGGCTCTTTTTTGGTCGAAAATATAAAAGGAGACGTTTCTTTTACCTTATATTTTGATGAAGTATTTCGCGCTATAAAGTTTTCTGATGTTTTCCCCGCCACACTCAAAACATTTTTTTTCGGATTTGCTATTGGTTTGGTAGGATGTTATAAAGGATATTATTGTAAACACGGAACTGCCGGTGTTGGCAAAACGGCCAATGCAGCCGTAGTGGAAGCTTCTATGTTGGTTTTTATTCTTGATTTTACAGCTGTTTTGGTAACCGATATTTTTACATCATGAATTCAGATCGTAAACCTGTCATTGTCATAAAAAACCTTTCCAAAACCTTTGGTGACCACAAAGTACTGAACCAGTTTACCATGGAATTGTACGAAGGGGAAACATTGGTCATTATGGGGAAGTCCGGTAGCGGAAAATCTGTAATGATCAAATGTCTCATCGGTCTGGAAACCCATGATGGCGGACAAATCACTATTATGGGTAAAAATCTCGATACCATGGATGCGGCTACGCTGAATGAAATCCGCACAGAAGTCGGTTTTTTATTTCAGGGATCAGCGCTGTATGACTCTATGTCCGTCAGGGAAAATCTGGAATTCCCGTTGAGGAGACATTTTAAAAAATTCGGAGAGATCGGGGATGCCACACCTTTGGTCATGGAAGCCCTGGACAGTGTCGGACTGGGACATACGATCGATTTGATGCCCGAAGAATTGTCAGGCGGTATGAAAAGAAGGATAGCTATGGCCAGAACACTCATTTTAAAACCCAAAATAATATTATATGACGAACCTACTACTGGATTGGATCCGATTACTTCCAAAGAGATTGTACTTCTTATGAAAAGTATACAACAAACCTATAAAACATCCTCTATAGTGATCACACACGATGTCGACTGTGCCCGGTTTATTGCGGACCGTATGATTTTGTTGATAGACGGGATCAATTATGCTGAAGGAACTTATGAAGAACTGGATCGATCGCAAGATCCGAAAATACAGGCATTTTTTAAAAAATAAATATGGAACCATTTAATGTACAAAGAATAAAGTTGGGAATTTTTATTTTGACCGGAACCATTTTATTCATAACGGGTGTGTATTTTATCGGTAAAAAACAAAATATGTTTGGCAATACGATAGAATTGTTTGCTGTATTTAATAACATCAATGGTCTGAAACCAGGCAACAATGTCCGGTATTCCGGAATTAATGTCGGCACGGTCAATGAGATCAACATGATTTCAGATACGGTAATTGTAGTCACGGTAACTATTGAAAAAGAGATTTCCCGGCACATTAAAAAGGATTCAAGATGTGCTATAACTTCCGATGGTTTGGTGGGTAGTATGATCATCAATATTATACCGGGAACAGAAGAAAGTCAGAAAATCAATCCGGGCGACACCATTTTTTCTTTGAGCCGGATCCGAACGGATCAGATGTTACAAACCTTAAGTGTAACCAATGAAAATGCTGCCTTGCTGACAGCTGAAATGCTGAAAATTGCTGAGGGAATCGGTGATGGAAAAGGATTGATCGGTGCCATCATTAAAGATCCCGCCATAACAGAAGATGTCCGGGCCATCATCACCAATCTTAAAAACACAACCAATTCATCCAATCTGGCGATCAACCAACTCAACAAAATATTAACTTCTTTAGACAGAAATGATAATCTCATCGGTAGCCTTCGGGATACGACATTGGCTGTTAAAGTCAAAAATATCATTAATAATGTGGAAATATCTTCTGTTCAGATCTCTCAAATACTTAAACAACTTGAAACGACCATATCTGAAACGCGACAAACCATCGCCAATGCCCGCGAAGGAAAAGGTGCCATTAATTATTTATCCAATGATCCGATGCTTGTCAAAAAAATAGACAGGACCATTACCCATCTTGATTCCACCATTCTTGAAATCAATCAGGCAGGAATTCAGCTGAATCAAAATCTTGACGCACTTAAAAAAACATGGTTGTTGAGAAAACAGTTTAAAGAAGAGAAAAAGTAAAATTTTGGAAAATCATGGTTCCGATTAAGGGAAAAAAGAAAGCGGCAATACTCAAAATATTGCCGCTTCTATAAGTTTTTATAGGTAAGTTATAAGAAAAATGCTCTGATATCGAAACCCGTTTTAGTTCCGTCTTTCAATTCAAATTCAACATCTACCAAACCAAATTTATGGTTGGCTCTGTACGTAACTTTATTAAATACAGGGTTGTCAGCAGGAGGAATATGTTCTACGAGGGTGGTTTTGATGAGTAAAAATCCGAAAGGATATTCATCAATTCCTGTTTTTTCAGTTACCTTACGGATAAGCTCCTGACCTTTTTTGTTGGTTATTTTGTATTCGGCCCCAACACCATTTTCGTACTTAATCATCACCCAGGGTTTTCCTTCGGTAAAATAATCCAGATATCCTTCGGAGGTGATTTTTAATTTAAAATCAAATTCAAGTTTTTGGTCAGGAGTTATTTTTAAATTAGGTAATGTATAATATTCCTGAATTTTCGGCAATAATTCCAACGCTTTGATTTTTAAATCATTGGGAAGCGTATTCAAATCCATTTTTGCTTTGTAAGTCACATCACCATTGATATTGGATATGACCTTCATTTCGGTAGATCCCAAATACGTTCCGTTGTAATTCAGGTAAACATAGGACACACTATCCACCTTAGTCAGTGGAATATTGGTGTCACCACCCAACTCCGTATTTTTATCTTCTTTACCACATGAAAATAAAAATAATCCAATTGGAATCAGGAAAAATATCCATTTTGTTCTCATGATAAAATATTTTAGTTTTAAAAAATATGTTTTATGATTAAATCTCCTTCTTAATACACAAATGTAAGGAGGATATTACATACCGGTAATAACAGCTGTCAGGGTGTTTTATGATATTTATCAGATATAGAGCAAAACGGCAGACGTTTGTTTTTTTCTGCGTTAAGAAAACTTAGTGAATAGTCAGATAGTGTTTTTTTGTTATATTGAAGTAAGGAAGAGCATGGTGATATTGATGCCTGTTGAGTTACTTGCGTATTGATTCGTTATGATGATTGACCGTATTTATTTTGTAAAAATGTCATAGTGGCTTTCATCAGGTTTACCAAAGCCTGTTGGTCAATATCAGCCAGTTTTTTAATATAGATACAGGCCTTACCCATGGTGTATTTACCCAGTTTTTCGACCAGATCATTGTGTTCAACACAACCGGTATAGACATACAAAGAAATCGCAGCGTTTCTGGGTGAAAATCCGATGAGAAACCAATCGCCTTCCTGACGGCTGCGGTCGGATTTGTAATGGTATGATCCAAAACCGATCATGGAAGGTCCCCACATTTTGGGTTCAAAGCCGGAGACTTCCTGCATCAGTTTTAACAAAACATAACTGTCTTCTTTTTTTTGGTCAGAATCTGCAAAAGAATCAATAAAGGATCTGACGTTTACATCTGTGATTTTGGTTTTTAATCCGGACATTTGTTTAGGTGTTAGGTGTTGGGTATTAGGTTTTAGGTGCTGGGTGTTAGGTATTAGGTTGTCAATTGTCAATGCCTGAATAACGTTGGCCGTTTTTATTTGTTTAAAAGTATATATTAAAGGTTGATTTATTTCAAGATGGGACAAATGCTGAATCGATACAATTTTTACAAATCCAACAATTCAAATCATGAAAGTATAACGTAAAGTTGAAAATCATTATATTTGTACATTAAATACGAATATCACATGAAAAACCACACGATTCATTACCTGAAAATCCTTCGTGACCATCAGGACCAACTTCAGGAAAAGTTTCCGATTTCATCGTTGGCGCTGTTCGGATCGGTATTGCGGGATGATTTTGATGTTGATTCAAGTGACATCGACGTATTGGTTGAGTTTAACGGAGATATTGGTTGGGAGTTTTTTGATCTCGAAAACGAATTGTCCGGACTCATGGGAAAAAAAGTTGATTTGATTTCCAAAGCTGCTTTAAAACCCCGGTATTGGGAATACATTCAAAAGGAGGTATGTTATGTCTGATCATAAACCTGCATTTATTTTAATGGATATGCTGGACGCCATAGAAGCTGTTATGATTTATACTCACAATATTAGTTATGATCAGTATCTGTCAGATCGCAGGACCAGGGATGCCATATATCGAAACATTATGGTATTAGGGGAAGCAGCCGCCCGTATGCCCGAATCATTTGTTAAACAAAATCCGGATATTGAATGGAACAAAATGATTTCTACCAGAAATGCTTTGGTGCATGGATACGATAAAATTGATGACCGCATCGTGTGGAACATTGTCCAAACAGTCATGCCGGAATTAAAAAATCAAATAAAAAACTTAAAAGAAAAATTTTAGGAAATCACTCTACATAAAATGCTGACTATCACTGCTTCGCATTGTCCGTTTTTACTCATCCCCGCCCCTTTAGATTTGCACCGAAGATAAAATCTTCATATTAAACTTATTATTATGTATAACAATGGGGGGTCCGGGGGGACTCAAAATT
>JALHOZ010000066.1 GCA_022842725.1 Saprospiraceae bacterium | reverse complement strand
CCTACAAATCCTGCGGTAGTGACCAGATCCCATTTCTCCAGTTTATTCTGAAACTGATATTCACCATAGTTATTGACCGATTGATTGGATTGATTGGTATCATTGTTATTATCGATAAAATTAACCCGCCACATCAGTTTGTGTTTGTTGTTTTTTTTGTCAAAATAGGTTATCGCAGGATCAATATACAATCGGGAAGAATTTCGGTTGGTCTGTGTTGTGGGCAGAAACTGCATAGCTCCTGAACCACTGTTTTTCCAAAGAAAAAAAGCGGAACTTTCGCTGATATTGGCATTAAGCGCCAGATCAATATGCAATCTGTCATGGACTCTGTAGCGGACACTGGAAAATATCCTTCCTCTGTTTTCATCGGTATGTTGAAGAAATCCTTTTTGCTGATTGAAAAAACCGCTGGCGATGAGATCCCACTTTTTCCACTTGTGTTTGTGGAGTATACTGGCATTTGCCTGATATCTGGTGTCTGTCCACCACTTTTTGTCTTTGTCTTTGGGCGTGAGATACTGGGTGTAAGAAGTCATTACCCTTGTCTCCGGTTCGCTTGTGGCATAAGCTGTTCTGAAATTGACAATGCCGTTAAGTGCCGCAGATCCGTAAAGCGAAGAAGCGGCACCTTTGACCACTTCAATCTGTGCAAGGCTCTCGATCGGAATGTCATTCCAATTCGGAAAACCGGCATCCATCTGAAGGGCAGGAATATCATTAAGCAACATCATTACCCGGCTGCCTGCGCCATAAGAATATCCAGACCCTCCTCTGATGTTTGCCTGTCCGTCCAAAATCTGAACACCGGGAACCTTATTAAGAATGGCGCTCGATGTGGCTACGTTGTTGGACCGCAATAAATCCGGCTGAATGACATCAATAGAAACCGTGGATTCTGTAATATTCCTCTCAAACTTGGATCCTGTCACGGTCACAAGATCGAGGATCGTTTTGCTCAGGACCAAAGAAATGATATAAGGCTCTTTGGAAGGAGCCGCCCATATTTTAGCCTGTGGTTCATACCCAATATAAGACACCTCCACGGTAAGCGGAAAGGTAACTTCGGTGCGCACCTTTCCCTCCACATCAGTTATCAGAAAGTTTGTATTCACATCGACATTTGCTCCGATTAAAGGCTCTCCGCTCGTTGCATCCACAACACTTATGTCGATGATGGTATTTTGTGCTTTCAGTGTTTCAGAAGCAACAAAACAACTGTTACTGAAAAAAAATATTGCCAAAAAAGTCCTGAAAAAAACTTTCATATTCACGATTTTGACCAAAGTTACATATTAATTTTTTTACCAACCCAAGATAGAAGCAATAATTTTAAATCAAGGCCGGCCTTCAGGCTTCTGTACCCTGAATCGTGCTGATAATACTGTCCAATGATAAGGCATCATCTACCGAATAATCACCGATTTTTTCTCTGCGCAGGGATGCCAGGTATGCACCACATCCGATATATTGGCCAATGTCGTGAGCCAGAGAACGAATGTAAGTTCCTTTGCTGCAATGTACCTCAAACTTCAGTATAGTATTATCAACCAAATCTATTTTTAAATCAAAAATACTGATGGGACGTTGTTTCATCTCGACCTCTTCTCCCCTTCTGGCCAATTGATAAGCTTTGGCACCATCCATCTTGATAGCTGAATAAACAGGTGGAGTTTGCATCAGATCTCCGGAAAAATGCCGGATGATTTCTGCCAGTTTTTGTTCGGATATTTCCGGGACCGGCTTACCATTTTCAGGGTCTGACTCACAGTCATAGGTAGGGGTTGTGGCGCCTAGTTGAATGGTCCCGGTATACACTTTGGACTGACTTTGTAAGGAATCAATGGTTTTGGTATAAGGACCGATACAAACCAGCAACAGACCGGAAGCCAACGGATCCAACGTGCCCGCATGACCTACTTTTACTTTTTTGACTTTGTAGGTGTGACGTACGGCAAACCTGATTTTATTAACCACATCAAATGAAGTCCAGGTGAGTGGTTTATCGACCAAAACCAGACAACCTTGAGGCAAAGGATGTTTTGGAGAGGGATGGTTCCTGTCAAAAATAATCTCAGGATCCATATATATATGAAAAAAGGATTCCTGCCAAACCTACGATAAAACAATATATAGCAAAATAGCTCAATTTACTTTGTTTGACAATTTTGATCATCCAGCTACAAGCAAAATATCCAGTGATAAAGGCTGCCAAACCACCGGCAAGAAGCGGCATGATGTTAGGTGCATTGCCGCTTAGATTTCCATCCAATATATCCTTAGCCATTTTGCCGAAGATAAGCGGAATGACCATCAGGAAAGAAAATCGTGCTGCCTGTTCCCGGCTTACACCCAGATATAATGCCGTGGAAATCGTTGCTCCCGACCGACTGATCCCCGGCAAAATAGCAATAGCCTGACTGACCCCGATGATAAATGCACTGACTATGTTGAGCTCTCCCGTTTGTTTTGGTGCTTTATAAGTAAACCACAAAAGCGTGGCTGTAACCAGCAACATACAGGAAACCAACATAATATTCTGAGAAAAAAGAGATTCTATTTGTTTTTCAAAAACAAGACCTACAAAAACTGCAGGAATCATCGAAAGGATGATAAACCAAACAAAAGCCATGTCTTTGCTGTCACCTTTTTGGGTCAGCACAGTGGAGACCAGGGAGGAAATATCTTTGCGAAAAACAACGACCGTTGACAATGCTGTGGCAAAATGTAACACAACCGTCATCAAAAGACTTTCTTCAGGAACGGCATCAGAACCGAGGATAAATTTACCCAATTCAAGATGGCCGCTGCTGCTGACCGGTAAAAACTCAGTGAGACCCTGGATTATACCCAGAATGATCGCTTCCAGAATGTCATGCATAAATCATTATTTTTTTACAAAAATAGCCATACCACTGACAATCAATCCGGCAATAAGCACGATCGGTGCCAGAGTGATCCTTCTGAAAGAATAGATCAGCGATTCATCCCAAACATCAGGTGACGGCATACTTCCTCCGGACATCAGCAGGAACCCTACAAAAATCAGAAAGATTCCGGCGATCAGGTAGATATAATTTTTTTTGCCAAATAATAATACGGCGCTGTTGTCCTGTGTCGGCGATTTAAGCGGTGCAGCTGTTTCGCCGGGTTTAACCTTATTTTGTGCCATTTTTTTTATATTTTGTGGCAAAGATATACTTTTTTATTATATAATTAAAAAATGAATATATCCGCATTGTTTCAAATGATAAAAGTATAAAAACTAAGCATGGTCAACTGAAAAAGTCAGCAATGAATCAGATTCAAAAAAGATGTAAAGAAAAGAACCGAAGATGCACGAAATGTAATGTCATTTCTATAAAAACAGTAAACTTCAAAGCAAAAAAATCAAACATAAAATACCGACTGTTTATGTTTTATGTGTAAGCTAAACACCCCTTAAGGAGAGGTGGAAAAACCAATTCATCAATCGTCAACCGATTATATTAAAAAATAAAGATTTGTTTTATAATTCAAAAACCCTGATTACCTTTGTCATACGTCCATCCCAAAATCCCTTCTTATTCATCTCCAGGTAAAACAAAATTTTATGAATATTACACCTCGATTCATCCAGGCCGTTAAGTTGGGATTCATTGCAGTCATTTTTTTGACAATTTTTGGCTTTTTGATGAATTATTTCAATATGAATGGCTTCAGCATTTCCAATCCTGAAAAAAATACTGACATCAGGCTATTTATAAATATCCTGTCATATATTCTGGAAGTTACTCTTTTATGGACATTAATCGGATATATTTCTGAGGATTATAAAGCTGCTTTCACGGCACTGCTGATTGTTATTTCAGTATACTTTATTTATCTGCCAAATCCTTCTGAGTACAGCAGTGCCAATCCTCCCGGCCATCTAAGGTATTATATGATGACCTTATTCAACTTGCTGTCTTATGTTACTTTTGGATTTATGCATTTCAAATCAAAAGCTGCTTTCAAAATAATAGTCGTTTGGCTGTTAATCTGGGGTTTATCCATTACGTTGAACATCACTATGTTCGAAAACTTTATAAAAGGATTAACAAGAATCATCGATGTGTCTCACCCCTTTGAAATTCGTTTTTCTACAGGTAGCTCAAGTTTCAGGCTGGTCAACTATTTTAATCCGCTTATAGACGGAATGTTGATTTTGGTAAAAGTAATGATTGTCTGGTGGGGATTGAATTGGATCAGAAGTAAAAAAACCTTTTTGGAAGCTTTACATACGTGTTATGATACAGCGGAACTTGACCGGACAGGATTTAGCCTGATATATTGGAATCTCAGACTGATTCTTTTTATAGGAGGATTGGGTATTGTATCTTATATTGTGCCGGATTCAATGCCAACGAGGGATATGCTTTTTGTTTTCAGATTTGTTGCAGGTGCATTCAGTTTGGTGGTGATCGCTTCTGTGTACCGCAATTTTTTAACCTCTGTTTTGGTAAATCATCATCAATATCCCAATGGTTTGTTTTTTTCATTAAACGTGCCTTTTCTTAACTTCTTTGCCTGGTTATATGCCATATTTTTTTTAAAAAAACCGACCAACACAGGGAGTTCAGCTTCCTTTTCAGAAATATTTTCCAATCTCAAAGAAAAATTTATTCAGGAAAACAAAAACCCGGGTTGGAAAACATTTTATATGATTTTCAACCTCATTATACTCATATTCGCTTTTATGCGTCAGGACATAAAAATGCCGGGCACTAATGGAGAATTAATATTTTTACAATTAACCATGATGCTGTTTTCTTTTATCATTCTGCTTTGGTTTCTGTATATTGAAGAAGGATACATAACCATTCTTATCATTTTATTACTTGGTTTTGGTTTTGTTGCAATTCCCAATAATCATATTTATGCTATTCCTACGATGGGGACCAGTCTGATCAACATAGTTTTATTGTACAGCATGTTTTACTTTCATAAATTAAAACCTGACCCACTTTATTTACCAGACATTCCGCAAAAAGATGACATTGAAAATATGACGCCTTCATAAATTATTTATTTCAATTCCTTTGAAAACGTTCATGATTCTATATGATATTTGAGGTAAGAGATAATATCAAAAACTAAATTTCTCTTTTACAGCGGGGGATTAAAAGGTGACCATAAAGTGGAAAACGATCACTACACCAATACTTTTTTAAAACCCTTATTTTTAGCCATGTATTGAGATACAATCCGGTCCGCTTCCGGTGTGGGTTTGACATATTCTATAGCTTCCATCCATTCTTCAAAACCCAGATCCATTTGGCTTTTGTCCAAATAACCGAATCCCCTGTAATGTCCGTTTTGGATTAAAACAAGCGATTGTTCTTCATGATTGCGTCCTTCCAGAATCAGAAAAAAATCTTCCTGAAAAATTCTGAAAAGATATTCTCTGGCCATGACCGCCCTTTCATTATAATCATCCGTCGTCTCTTTTTGGATCGATGCGCCGGCACAATCTCCTGAATGAAAATAAAAACAATCCTGACCACAATCATTGAGCGTACATTTTCCCTGACACAATTCGTAATGTTTTGATGCCTGATACAATACCGATTTTGCACCCTGTTTTGTAGCAGTGTAGGTAAGAATATCTTTTCCTTTTTCGGTTTTGGTACTCGTTCTTTCAAAGTTAAAACATAAAAAACCTTCAGGATCATAGTAACTAAAAACAAAAAACGGATATTCTTTGGTGCGTTGTGCTTTGTTGATTTCGGGGTGAAGGGATTTAATTTCCCGCGATTCCAGCAACATGGCTACCAGTTCATTTCCTGTTGTTTCAAAAGAAATGGTATGAGCCTGTTTGGAAAGTTTTTCCGTCTTGTCATCAATAGAACCAAAATGTTGGAAAATCCGGCTTTTGATATTGATACTTTTTCCAACATAAATGACCGTTCCGTACACGTTATAAAAATAATAAACGCCCGGCTCTTCAGGCAA
>JALHOZ010000065.1 GCA_022842725.1 Saprospiraceae bacterium | reverse complement strand
GGAAAATCACTAGCATTAAAGCACAAAAGTTTAGACCCTGTGCGTCACCCTTCTTTCTTGAGAGAAGGGCCCGGGGATGAGTAAAAACGGACAATGCGAAGCATTGAAAAAACCGATTTATCTTCTCCAAGTCCTGAACTTCGACTAAACGCTAATACCTAACGCCTAACACCTAAAACCTAATACCTAACGCCTAATACCTAACACCTAATCCATAACGCCTAATACCTAAAGCCTAAAACATTTTTGGCCATTTCCAAATCGCCGAAGGGCTTTTACAACTTGTTTTTACCCATTTCCAAATCGCCGAAGGGCTTTTACAACTTATTTTTGGCCATTTCCAAACCGCCGGAGGCCGTTTCCAACATTTTTTACCCCATTTCCAATCCGCCGGAGCCCGTTTCCAAAAATAGATTACCCCGTTTCCTTTTTGCCGAAGCTCTTTATAAAAAAAAATGAACCCATAACCACGCTGCCGGGGTACTTTCCAAAACCCAAAAGTCGGGTTGCCAACCGGTTTAGCCTCAATTCAAATGGTATAAACCGTATTGCCATCGTGACCCCGGTCTTTTTTATGTAAAGAGGTTCTGTTTCTATATTGGCCAC
The DNA here is from genome assembly GCA_022842725.1 of Saprospiraceae bacterium. Lineage (GTDB taxonomy): Bacteria > Bacteroidota > Bacteroidia > Chitinophagales > Saprospiraceae > OLB9. The sequence goes on along the minus strand of JALHOZ010000065.1, from coordinate 5,555 downwards.
GGCCATTTCGGGTCCCGAACTCTGGGTTGATGGTTTATCCCGGGTGTCGTCCGGTGTCCGGTCTTGGTGTCGACATATATAGTATATATATATAAGGAATACATCTCTATCCGGTCGGTACCGCGCCACCCGTTTTTAGGGTCCCTACCCTGCCGGCGACTTTCCGGATGGTTTTGGTTTTTTTTATACCTATATATATGTACCGCCAACGTACCCGTCTGTCCGACCGGATGGGACCGGTGTTTTGGGATTTGTCCCTGACGTATATATATATAATATAACATACACCCAAAAAGCCGTGAGGAAGATGTCGGAATCGGTCCTCCGCTGCTGGGTACCGGCATATTGTTTTTTTTCTCCCTGGTTTTGGGTGGGTAGTATAGGGTCATGTACTGCTTCCGGCTGCCCGACGAACTGCCTTATCCTCTGTTTTTAGGTATGAAAAAAGGGTAAGGTCACCGGCCAACGGCATGTTGATCCGCCCCATCCACCCAAAAAGGGGTCAAAGGCGTTGGGTCTGTGGAGGTAAAAAGTTTGGTTTTTTGATCTTTAAGGTCATATTTTACTTTTTACCTTCTTTTGCACCAAAAAAAGAGGGATAAAACCGATCTCAAAATGGGTGCAAAAAAGGTGTCAAATGTCGATACATAGAAAAATCATATATATAAAAGTTGCTAATATAGCAACTTTTTTCCGAAAAAGTTGCGGATTCCGCAACTCGGTATCGTTATTAGTAAACTTTTTGGCAAAAAGTTGCGGATTCCGCAACTCTTTTTTGAAAATATTTCTTTTTTTTCGAAAAAAACACTATAATTTTGTATCGACAATTCAAGACAACGTCAGCTGCAGCAACCGGAACTTGAAAATTATTTTTAACTTTTTTATTTTATAACTTTTAAATTTTTAAAACATGAAAAAATTTTGTATTTTTAGTTTAATTCTTTCTGTGTTTTTTATCACAGGAACTACAGGAGTGGCATATGCCCAAATTGACATGAATTTACCGCAATCGGAGAAAGTTTTGTGTTACAAAACTACAACCAAAGAAGTTCAAAAACTTACCTCCGGAATTGAATTTGAGAAACTGGCGACACATGAATTATTGAAGTCTAAAATTATTACCTACAAAAAGGCTTTTCGCCTGGAATTGACTGATCAGGATGTTTTTATTAAAAAACACAGATATGAATATCACCACAACCTTTATCCAAGTTGGTACTTTCCACCTGATGAAATTTTGGCTGATGACAAAGGTTACCAACACATTTATACACAAAAAAACAGTATGTTTGATGGTGGTTGGTTTGCACATAATTATACATCTATGCGCCCGGGATCATATACTTCAACCGACTTGCGTTTTGGAGTGAACAGAAATATTTACCATATAGATTATGATTCCGAAGCTTATGAACATTATACAAAAGTTTTAGAAAGTGTAAAATCATTCGGTATTTTATATTCTTTTAAACTTGCGATACCCACCAATGAGCAACTAATGCAATATGAAAATCAGGGATATACTGTTATTGTAAATGATTCCTGGATTAAAATATTCAACAGAAATGTCACTATCACGTTCTATTTGGTTGAAAACAGAGTTGAATATGAGTTTTATGAGGATTACAAATTAATCTACAAAATAACCAGATATTACGAATGGGTTACTGAGGTTTCCGACATTGTTATTGTTAAGGAAGTTGAAATTACACCTTATACATTAACTACCGGAGATTGTGCTGAAACAGAAAGAATTACAGTTTACTCTGATTATCAATTTAACTGTGGTGGGCTGGACAATGAAGAATCTTCTGCTGAACTAAGATCTGTTGCCGAAAAATCAGAAAGTACATTATTTGTTTACCCTAATCCTGCATCCGATTTTATTAATCTTCAATTCAAAAAATCATTAGAAGAAAATGACGTCGTTGAAATTTCTGTTTACAATCAATTGGGAAGTTTGGTATTTACTCAAAAAACAATTGGTCAAATCCCTTCCGGAATAAATACACAGTTACTGACATCCGGAGGATATTACGTTAGTATTCAGGTAAACAATGATTTTTACTCTACAAAATTTATCAAAAATTAAATAATTAATTACTCACTTTAAAAACTTAAAAAAATGAAAAATTTATTTATCTTAAACATCATGATTTTATTTCTGTCAATGATTGTTGTAAACAATATTGATGCTCAGGTTCAATCTTCAGAACCTAATCAATCGCACGGAACGGATTGTAAAACAGATGAAGTAGGCACCGTAGTGGATATTCTTCCTGCACCCCCATTCATTGATCCGGACAGCGATCCTGACGGCGATCCGGACGAGGAAGAAGAAAACCCTGAAGAGGAAACTGGTAAAATTAGAAAAGTTATGTTTGTACACGGCTATCAAGGTGATGATTCATCTTGGTCCCATGCCCATACTTTTTTACTTCATAAGCCCAATAAAGATTATGACCCAAGTAATAAACCTTTCAACACAGAAAAAAAAGTGGATCTAGAACAAGTTGCTACTGAGATTTATGATAACAACTTTCTTGGATCATTAAATGATTTGAGTAAAAAAGAAAAAGAAAGGAATTTTTTTATTGCCCATAGTATGGGTGGTATGGCATTGAGATTTATGCAAAAAAACTTCGTTGGAACCGATAAACCATACGGAGGAATCATAACTTTTGGCACAGGGCACAAAGGAGTTTATGCGGCAGAAACGAAAATCCATAACAATAAAAAGTATAAAGATTTTTTAATTGAGGCTTGCACAGTTCACCTTGAACCTGAAGTAAAAAAATTATTGCCCACTTTTGTCCATGGATTAAACAGTATCACAAATATTCTTCCTTTAAAAGAATTAACATCAACCGTATGCGAAACTGCAGAAATAGTAGCATCAGAATTTGTTCTGGATGAAACGATTGATAAAAATCTAACCATATCTGCGTTAACAACTGGGCCAAAACCTTATCCGACTGAGCTCGATGTAAAACACAAATTGACACTATACGGAGTAGAAGAAGACGAAATGGAAGTAACGGCAGGTAACACTACCCGAACTGTATCAGATTTGATATTTCCAAAGTTTGTGGGTTCATATTTACATCCTGCTTCTTCTTTTCCATTGTGGGGTGCAGGTGCAAGTGATGAAGCAGGTTTAAGATTTTGGAATGATGCGATTGTAAATTATACAAACGAAAGAGACAAATTAGCAGACAAAATAAAAGTATATTTGGCTCCAATATATTTCCTTTCCTTCCCCTCAGTAGTTTTAAATGGTATAAATATATATAATGATAGTAGAGAGATTGAGTTGAGAAATTCACTTGACAGAGCGCTTACATGGATGAGAGATGCCAATTTCCAGTATCTTGAGTTGATTGGAGGAATACAAGACGTAAATATCCAGGAAGGTATGTGTACTTGCCTGAACTTTGATATCATCGACGGAACACCGACTATGTTTACGGTACCTAACCCTGGATCTTGCGCCAGTCTGATTGGTCAGGAAATTAACGGATATTATATTGAAAATGCTTATGATGCTCTAAATATTCAGGCCCGTTACTTTGAAAACGATGGATTCGTTTTGGCAGAATCCGCACGCGCTATGCCAAATCCAAGCAGACAACCAATCAGAATGCAAGGATCAGGCCACTTCCAGATGAGAAATGATAGCAATACGGAAATAGAATTTGATAATATGTTTAAAAATAATGTTTATGGCGAATATTGGAAATTGTATAATGAATAATAATATGTTATATAACGCATTGATAATAATAGTTTTCTCTTTGTTTTCCTGCGAAAAAGAGCCTGTACATCCTTCACCTGAACCACCAACTCCGGTTGAAAGACGTGTAGAATGGAAATGGAATACTTCTCTTGAGGAATTCAAAGGAGAACTTCAAATTAACCCGGTCCTGTACAAGGACTGGGTTATCCTTGGCTTTGCATCAGATTATCAAAACCGAAATATACCTTTATTAATAGGTTTTGATAAAAATAACGGAAATAAAATTTGGGAATATACATACCCAAATAAAAATACTTCAGCAAGTTATAATTTCAAAATTTGGAACGAATATATTATCATTACTTTTTCTGATAGAATTGTTTGTATACATGCTGAAAACCGTAACTTGGTTTGGGAAGATATATTGACAGAAAATCATAGCCTTCCTTACGCTTTCGACATTTATAATAATCATGTTTTTATTGCACAAAATTATTTTGACGATCCAAGTGATTTCCCTTTTAATGATAGTATGTCATTGATTAAATACAATGTCTCTTCTGGTACTAAAGAGGTTCTGTTTAGTGAAAGGATGGTTAAAGATTCATGGAAACATCCAAAATACTTCCCTCCAGTCGTTTTTAATCAAGGAAATAGAGAGCTTGTGATTTTTACCCGGAACTTTTTAGACTCAGGAGATGAACATCCTGTTGATAAAATTGCCATTGATACCAAGACCAAAGAAGTGGTTTGGATGGATACCATGTACAGTCATTTAAGCGCTGCCTGGAATACAGCTCCCTTTATTTTTGAGGGAAATATTATTGCAGCCAGCGATTATTCCATGTACTGCTGGAATGCTGCCACAGGCGAGATGAAATGGAAAACTGAATTAACAGGATTAAATAAGTTAGCTGGTTTTTCATTTTCTGGTCCCTTTTTACATGGTGATAAGATATATGCAGTAGCGAATGACGGCCAAGTATTTTGTCTTGATGCCCGTTTTGGCAATATCCTATGGCAAATCACCAATGTAGGTGCCAATGCTAACGGCCCTGCCCGTGGACCTTGCAACAGACCCATCGTCGTAGATAATATCTTGTATGTCAATACATGGAGTGATCAGGCATTTATCCTTTTTGACGCAAGGTCGGGACAACAACTCGAGCGATACCGCGACGCTGATTACAATGGCAGAAATGTCTTATACGACGAAGAAACCAAAACCTTTTTTGTCACAGCACAGGACAAACTCAGGGCTTTTACAGTTAAAAAAATATAATGTTTTCCCAAAAAAAACTTTTTGTATAACTATGAAAAAAACTTCTGTTATAAAGCTCATGAAACTAAAGGATAAAAAAATGCAAAAGTGTTGGATTTATGTTTTGTTGATGTTTTTCATGTTCTCTTGCGAGAAAGAGCCCATAGATCCAACACCGGAACCACCCGCTCCTATTGAAAAAAGAGTTGAATGGAAATGGAATACATCTCTGGAGGAATATAATAAAGAGCTTCAAAGAAACCCGGTCCTGTACAAGGACTGGGTTATCCTTGGCTTTGCTTCCGATGTACAAAACAGAAACATACCATCATTAATCGCTTTTGATAAAAATACAGGTAATCAGGTGTGGACATACACACATCCTGTCAATAATGCGGATAGCCTCAGAAATGTCATATTATATAATGATTTGATTATCCTTAAATACATTGACCGTTTGACATGTCTTCAGGTTGAAACCAGAAATGTTGTTTGGGAACATTCATATGACCAAAACGTAAGCAGTTTGCCACCTTTTGTAGTTTATGGTCAATATTT
>JALHOZ010000064.1 GCA_022842725.1 Saprospiraceae bacterium | reverse complement strand
AAAGACTACTCTTCCTTTTTCCTCTCCTAATTCTAAGAATATCTCTATTCCTTTTTTTATTTGAGGCCGCAAAGGTATACCTTCTTTTCTTATCTACCAAATTTATTTGAAAAAAAATCAAAAAAAATTTGTTTCCCGTTTTTTATAGAACATCCGTTGATGTTTTCAGAACGGGACGCAAAGATACGGGTCTTTTTCATATTTCAAACAAAAAATTAAAGTATATTTGTAAAAAATCTTGTATGATATTTTTTTAAATATATTTTCATTTTTTATTCAGTCTGTTGACTTCAATATTTTTTTAAAAAAAATTAATTAAAAAAATCGGGTAATGCGCCGGAAACATAAAAAATGCCAAAATAAGCTTTATACATCTTTATTTCGAGCTCCAAACGTTTGATTTCAGACTGAATCAGATTCTGTTCTCTGGTATTGACCAAAAATAATGAGCTTTCTCCTATCTCAAAAAGCTGTATTTCCGCTTCATACATCTGTCTGTATAGTATCACGGTCTCTTCAAGGATCTGCAATTGCCTCCGGACATTATTATATTCCACTACATAAGCCTGATATTTTGCCATGATGTTTGTGGTTTTATCCAGATTTATCATCTTAACTTCATTCATCTTTGAATTGATTAACCTTATATCTCCCCTTTCCTTTCTCAAATACAAAGGCATATATAAAGATACGCCAAACTTAAAATTTTCAAAAGTCACATTATTAACCAAAGATTCAGACACAGGCTCGAATAACGGATTGTACGATAACACTACATTGGGCTTTAACTTATCTGTTTTAAGTCTTCTTTCCACATCCATCTGATCCAACTTTAAATTGTACTGCCTCAATTCAGGATGATTCTGAACCAAAGTTTCCAACGTAATGTCCGAAGTAACATTTCCAACCGTATCTATCTTTTCTTCAGGGATATCATTCGGCGAAAGCCCGACATTCTCCAAACCAACATTCCATATAAACGTATTTAACATGGTCCTGTTTTGCACCAACGATGCCTCAGCTTCCTGTAGTGAAATTTCAAGTAATTGTCTTTGAATGTTGACCTCCACCGTGTCAATGCCCGGCCTGTCACCACTTAACACCTGGTTTCGGACGGCCTGTAATCTCTGATTGACATTGCCAACCGCCTGTCTGAATAAAATCACACTTTTATAAGATTGTGTCCAGCCTAAATAATGCAGTACGGATTGATATACCAGATTATTATTGTTAACATTCAATCCTTCATCTGCTATGTTCATCCCGATTTCTGCCATCTTTCTGCCGGCCCGCCTTTCATCAATAACCAATCCCTGTAATAAGGATGCGGATAACCCTGCATATAAAAGACCACCGGCTGGAGTGTTGGATTCAGGATTCAAAAACAAACCACGATTTGTTTCATATCCGGTTTTTATATCAATGCCAAGGGGTGTTGGAATCTTTATCTCACTCCTTCCTATCTGATAATAGTTTTTTGCCTCATAGTTTTTTTGATTCCATTGAAAGTCAACTACCGGATCAAACATACCCCTGGCTTTGAGCAATTCAGCACCAGCCTGATCGACTCTGTATTTTGCTTCCAGAGCCTGCGGATGATACAAAAGCATATTACGAACAATTTGGGATAAAGGAACCACCTCCTGCGCTGAAACAAAAACAGAAGATGTAATACATATTATATATATAATACCCCGAATGGTTTTTGATTTCATCTTATTTCGATTTTTGTTCTCCTGACTTCAATACTGATGGTTTGTTCTTTTTGTAATAATCCGGTGGAAATCCGTTAATTTGTCTCCATGCTTCATACCACACACTTACGTTTTTCAATAATGAGATCGCTCTGACTCCTACTCCTACCCGAAGTTGTTCCGGCCATGGATATTCTCCCTTTTTGGGCACAACAAGAACCCTGTACAGATTATTTTCAGAAATAAAATTATCAATAGCCCATACTTCTCCGATAAAGGTTCCGTAAGAAGCCCCCGGCCATCCTGAAAAAACAATTGCCGGCCAACCATCAAACTGGACCATAACCCGCTGTCCTTTTTCTACAAGAGGTAAGTCCAATGGTTTAACATACATCTGTATGGCAAGGTCGTATTTGGAGGGCATGATACTGACGATTTGGGTTCCTTCTTTTAAGATCTCACCAATACCTGCCTGAATTGCCTGGGTCACATATCCATTCTGGGGTGCTAATATATAATAGTAAGACAATCGTTTCTCGTAATTGGCATATTGATTTTCCATCTTTGAAATGGTTGCATCAGTATCAAACCTGCCGGATAAAGCCGTAAATTTATCAGACCGGCTCTTTGCCAGTTTGTCTTTGTACTCTGCGTCAATTCTGTTCAGCTCTATGCGGTTGTTTAACAATTCATTGGTCGAAGCCAGATACATATTTTCTTTATATATCAATTTTGCTTTTGTCTCCTGCCATTTTTGTTTGCGGTTTTCCAACTCTGTCAAAGATTTTAATCCCTGTTCATATAATGTAATAAACCGGTTGTACTGTTCCTGAGCAATTTCAAAGTTGATCTTTTCAGCCGCAAAATCCATACTGTCGGACTGTACTTTCAAAATGGTCTGTTTGATCTTATTGCGCGCCTGAGCCAATTTGAGTGCCTGTTCGTTTTGTAATGCCGCTATCTGATCTTCCAGAGCATTTACTTTTTCTTCGTACGACGACATGGAAAGTTTTTTGGCAAAAATCTGTTTGTTGGTATTTTCCAACAACAAGGGGTCAAAATATTCGTCTTTGACCTCCGTAATCTGAAGAATGGTATCTCCTTTATTGACAAATTCACCTTCCTGAACGTACCATTTTTCGATTCTTCCGGCAATGATTGTCTGAATGGTTTGGGGTCTTTGTTCGGGAGATAGTGCAATGAGCTCGCCACGTGCCCGAATATTCTGAGTCCATGGAAGAAAAAGTACAATGGTGAATACAACAAAAATCCCGATAAGCATCCGAATCAATCGTATATACGAATATCCTGAATCTTCCTGCAATTTTCTGAATGACGCAAATTTACTTTCGTCTATATACTTAGTAATGGAAAATAATGAAAATCTCAACATATTCTGATTAGTTTAACTTGGTGAGTGATTTGTTTCTGCCACCGTCGAGCTCCAGTACAGCATCTGTCAACGCCAGTAACTGTTGTTCTTTGGTAACCAGGATGACCGTGCTGCCTTGTAAAAAACTCAACAGATTTTTAAAAATATGAAGTTTCTCAAACAAAAGTACATTTTTGAGTACGTCTTCTATAATATACAATCTTGATTTTTTGAGCAAACATCTTGACAAAAGGATTTTTTGCATCATAGCTCCTGACAATTTATGGCCATGAGGTCCAATCGGAGTATTTAAACCTTCCGGAAATTCAGCCAGATGATCTGCCAAATTTGTGATTTCCAGCACTTTAAAAAGGCGATCACTGTCAAATTCTTTTCCCATCGTCAGGTTTTCAAGAATGCTCCCGTCAAAAATTTTGGTTTCGCTAAAACATAAAGAGATTTTTTCTCTTAGCGCACCGATATTATACTGATCTATCGGTTGTCCGTCATATGCCAGCGATCCTCCTGTTCCTTTGTAAAAACCCAGAAGGATTTTGACCAATGTCATTTTGCCTGAACCACTACTTCCTGTCAGCCCGATCCTTTCGTTTGGTTTAACAGAAAACGAAACATGGTGCAAAACATGATCATCACCGTCAGGATAAGAGAATTGTAAACCATTTACGTCGATGGACATTCCACCGGTCTCCGTACGAAAAACTTCCGTGTTATCATCAATATCCTCGAGTTCAAGATCTGTAACTTCTCCTATTTTTTCGACGGAAGTCAACAAGTCATATATATTTTCAAGAGCGAGCAACATTTTTTCTGAAGACTGAATCAATAATAAAACGATGATTTCAGCGGCCACAAACTGTCCGATATTCATTTGTTGGTTGAAGACCAAAATCCCACCGAGGACCAAAAATCCTGCCGCAACAAGAACTTTGAAAGTGATAAACAAATAATACTGTCTGAGTAATATTTTAAAATGGCTTTCCCGTGATGTGAGATATGACAAAACAAGACTATCCGTATTGCGAAGCGGAATAGGAGAATTTTGTTCCATCTTAAAAGTGGTAAAAGTTCTGGCCATTTCTTCCAACCAAAATGCTACCTTATACTTATATTTGGATTCAACAATACTGGATTTGACCCCTCTTTTGAAAATGTAGGTACCTATTATATATACAAGGAATAAGATCAGAAAACTAAATAAAACAAAAAATGAATGGTAAAAGGACAACAATACCAAACCAAATAATATCTGAAATCCTGCCGTTGAAAACTCAAGAAGGATTTTTGCCAAACCTTTTTGAATAGATATCGTATCAAAAAACCGGTTCATGAGTTCCGGCGCATAATATTTGCTCATAGCACCCATTTTTATTTTGGGAAGCCGGTATGCAAATTCGAAGGCCGAACGGGTAAATACGTCCCTTTGCAGGTCTTCTGTGATTCTCATCTGTACAATCTGTAGTGCCCCGGTGAAGATAAATCCCAATATTACAATGGTCACCAATACTACCCAGGACGCAGAAATTTCTCCTCCCTGAATGAGGTTGATGATCGCCTGTATGCCCAACGGCAAACTCAATGCTATCAATCCGTTGGCAAAAGCAAATATATACAGGTGTGTGATGGCCTTTTTATTGGGCTGCAACATTCGGAAAAAACGTTGTAAAGGAGTATACATTTTAGTCATTTTTAATGGTTGAAAGAATCAGATGATAATAAAAATCCGGTAAATAATTTTCTTCGGTGTCTGTATCAGTCAGCGACGGCAGATGATTGGCAAAAAATATCTGGTGGTGAATCCCTTCAATGACGGTGGAAACCAACATATGAACATACTTAAAATCCGGATTGATTCTTAATATGATATCACTTATGGTTGCTACAATTTTTTTATAATTATAATATAAACCCACCTTGTTGAGCTCATCAACGGATTTTATAAGATATGATTTTGAAGATTCATTGATGATATTGTAAAATAAAATCTCCTGATTCAGATTTTTGTCATCTGCTTTTATCGGACTACCAATGATTTCCAGTGCATTTTTTAATTGCCGACAAGCATCCAAAAGATTATTGTTGCGCATCAAAATGTGGTATTCCACCCAACTCCAATAATAAGAAGTCAGATAAAGCAAAAATTTGTGTTTGTTTTCAAAATATCTGTAAACGGATGCTTCTGTAGTACCGATCTGAGCTGCCAGTTTTCTGAAAGTAAAGGCTTCAAATCCTATTTCTGCAATGAGTTCATTGCCGACACGAATAATCTCCATGCCTAACGGACTTTGTAACGGGTTTTTTACATAAATATCATGAACGATATTTGGCGTAAATGAGGATAATGACAAATGCATATAATAGTATTACTATCATATAATAAAGTATTAATACTTTTGTTCGAGGTAATTCATTAAAATTTTGTTAAAAACATTTTCTATGGTCATAAGAATCTGTTTTTTTTAAAAAAATAGTCCCTGTCTGCACAAAACAATCATTATTTCAGGGTGTAAAACGGAAAATCATCATCCAAAATGAATAAAGTTAAACATGAAGGCGTCGGACCTCAAACTTTTTTTTCCATTAACTTTTTATTGGAAAGAAAATATAATAATAACTGATAATATTTTACGAAATTTGCGTGTTTAAACAAACGTAGTTTGAAATGGATTGTCAGAAACAAAAAGTAAGGCTGAGGTAATAAAAAACTTCCGAGATACTTATTTTGGCAGAAAAACATCGTTTATACTACCCTATTTCTCATCATTTTTAATATTAAATAAAATGAAAATCCACAATTTTTCCGCAGGTCCTTCTATACTTCCGGCTTCTGTTTTTGAAGAAGCATCCCGTGCTGTCCTGAATTTCACAGGCAATGGTCTTTCTATCCTCGAGATATCACACAGGAGCAAAGATTTTATAAAAGTCATGGACGAAGCGGAATTGTTGGTTCGGAAATTATTACATGTACCTGAAGAATATGCTGTTTTGTTTTTGTCAGGTGGTGCCAGCACCCAATTTTTTATGGCTCCGATGAATCTTTTGCCTGAAGGTGGCAAAGCGGCTTATGCAGATACAGGTACCTGGGCAGCCAAAGCCATCAAAGAAGCCAAAAATTTTGGTACTGTCGATGTGGTAGCTTCTTCAAAAGCTGACAACTACACATACATTCCGAAAAACAATCCGGTCACCAACGAACATCAATATCTTCACATCACCAGTAACAATACGATTTACGGAACGCAATACCATAATTTTCCCGAGGTAACTATACCATTGGTTTGTGATATGTCATCCGATATTTTTTCACGGCCTTTTGACATCTCAAAATTTGATATGGTCTATGCAGGTGCGCAAAAAAACATGGGTCCGGCCGGCACGACACTTGTTATCGTCAAAAAATCAGCTCTCGGCAACACCGGGAGAACCCTTCCGGCCATGGTAGATTTCCGCAATC
>JALHOZ010000063.1 GCA_022842725.1 Saprospiraceae bacterium | reverse complement strand
GATGAACTCATTTATCAATCAGTCAGGAAAGGAACAGAATTAAATGAAGTAATAGAACAAACCCTGAAAGGTAAAGAAATGAAAATGCCGGAAGGACTTTTTTTTACAGACAAAGACGGCACAGAAAGAAGGGAAATAAGGATAAAATGGTGGGAAAATCCATCTTTAATGACATATAAATCAATTAGTGTAGAACCTCTTGACAATTTGCCTGACCAACCTGTTGTATTATCCGAATTAAAGTCACTTGACTTTTATCGTGACACGGATAAGAAAGTATTCTTTGGACATTACTGGCTTAAAGGAGAACCATCACTATACAAGGATAATATTTGTTGTCTGGATTATAGCATAGCAAAAGGTGGAAAACTTGTTGCATACAGACTGAACGGAGAAACTACTTTGGAAAATAAAAACCTCACATATGTTTGAAAGAATTACATCACATAACAGGCATTAGATTTAATGGCGCTTGATTTGGATAATTCAACATTCTACCTCGCATCAATCCCGCTATGCAGTGGGATGTTCCGAATTCCGGTTTCTATCGTATTTTATTACAAAACCTTTCCTTCCTCCTCAAAATACCACTATCATGGCTTACCATAAACTGCCTGAGGTTCTGCGGCAATGTTAATCTGTTCATCCGGGGTTTTATATCTGTTTATGTCTGTTTCTGTCGGCGTACCCCATACTTTTGATATCCTGTCCTTTATCTTCTGCTCAAAAATCTCAATCAATTGTTTATTAGCATTTACTAATTCCTGCTCTTTTTCGATTTGTGATACGATTTTGCGTTGGGTGTCGAGTGGTGCTAGTGGAATCTTAATAGAACGAATAAAGCCGAGTGATATAAATTTTTGAGTCGAACCACTTGCTTGCTGTTGATAATATTGAGAGAAGTATTCGGAATCAAGAATGTTTTTCAAATAGTATCTGTCAATCTTGGAGTCTTGAAAAAACTTAATAAGTGCAACATTCTTAATTGCAAACTCTCTATCTTTCTTCACGACAATAGGATTGCCAATCGTACCAATCATAGGCATAATTATATCGCCATCATCTACAAACGACCTTTTGTTTATTGTTTCTAAATCTTCTTTTGAAATTAAATTGACATTTTCAAAATTGATAATTCCTTCTTTGATGTTTTTTGAAGTTATTAAAGGAAAACCTACTTCTTTATACTTTGGTGAATCGTGTGTTCCATCACGAACATCACAAACTTCCCCCAACTCCACCATCTCCCATTCTGGGTCTATATCAATTTTGGGTTTGTAGTTTTCTACTACAGCTTTGGCTCCATCTATGATTTTCTGGTAGGATTCGATTTCATCTACGATTTCTTCCTGAATGGATAAGGGAGGAAGGGGGATTTGAAGATCACGAATAATGCTTTGTGAGATATTTGGTTGTGCACCTCCACCACTTAGTGAAATCAAATATTCTTTTTGTGATTTTAATACTAAATATAAATATTCTGGAATTGCTTTGTCGTTTGGTAATATTCCACAAACTGCTTGGTTAGTTGTAGCTTCAAATTTTAAAATACCAACTTGTCCTGCAGTCGCACCGTACATAGCAACCAGAACTGTATTAGGAGGAAATAATTTTGCAGATGAATTTTTTAAACCTTTTACAGTGATAAATAATTCTGAAGATGTAATGTACCCTTGAGCGACTTCACCACTACGTAGCCAAGGAATATTTCCATTAAGATAATATTCACCCTTGTCTTTTAGTGGAGTTCCGCCTGAAGATGTTTTAAATATATCCCCGATTCTAACAATGTCAAAAGAAGTACCTGATAAATCTTGAGAAGTTTTATACCTCTCCCCACTCAAATTAAAATCTCCATTTTTTGCTATTTCCGCTTTCGGAACAAGGTGAGTCAATTGAGACGCAAGAACTTGCGTCTTTACTAATTCTCCTGTCTCGGCAAATTGGTGGGTTAGTTTTATTGCTTCTTCTAATTGTCCGCCTTTTATGGCATTTCTTTGTGCTCCCAGATTGTAGCCGTCATTGTCTATTTTGATAAACAGGATTTCTTCCCGTTTATTAGCGATTTTTTTATCCATTAATAAAATGGATGTTTTTACACCACTGTAAGGATTAAACACCCCGGCAGGCAAACTCACCACTGCATACAAATGGTTTTCGACCAACATCTTTCGCAGGTCTTTGTAGGCCGTCCCGCTTTGGAAAATGATCCCTTCAGGTACGATGATGCCCGCTCTTCCTTTAGGGTTCAGGTGTTCTGCAATATAATCCACAAACAATACTTCACTGCGGTTGCTGCTGATGGTAAATTTTTTGTGCGGTCTTATGCCACCTTTGGGACTCATAAACGGTGGATTGGCAAGGACAACATCAAAACTTTCATTCCACCGTTCTTCGCTGCTTAATGTATCATATTCGTGGATATTGGGTGTGTTGAATCCGTGCAAATACAAATTTACCAAACTCAATCGCACCATATCAGGTGATATATCATAGCCTACAAAATTTTGAATCAGTTTTTTCCGGTCGTCCGGGGTTAATTGGTCGAACGTCAAAGGGAATTTTTGATCATCCGGCAATTGATTGTATTGATACACATTAAGGCCCCTTTTATTACCTTTTGAATATTTTAGCAGTATATGTTTGTATGCCGATATCAAAAAACCGGCTGTTCCACATGCAGGATCGAGAATGGTGTCGGTTTTGTCAGGATCAATAATGGCGACCAAAAAATCAATGATATGTCTTGGCGTTCTGAATTGCCCTGCATCCCCTTGTGAACCCATCACCGAAAGAAGATATTCAAAGGCATCGCCCAATTTTTCGCTGTGGGTATATTCAAATTCACCAATCGTTTTTAAAAACAGTTTTAACGTTTCAGGATCCCGGTATGGCAAATAGGCATTATTAAATATATCCCGAAACAAGGGAGGAATGTTGGGATTTTTTTCCATTCCTTCAATTGCTTCTGAATACAGGGCCAGCATTTCAGCTGCCGTCACTTTCGGGTGCATTAATTTATCCCAGGCGTATTTACTGAATTCAATGGTTTTATCTTTATTTCTGTCATTGGGAAATTCAGGGTCCGGAATGTTATAATCAGAAAAAAATTTGGCCTTACCGCCCAATTCGACGGCCTCTTTGTCCATGTCGTCCATGAATTTATATATCAACCCGATGGTAATTTGTTCAATCTGTGCCTTTGGGTCGGGTAGTTTGCCTACTAAAATATCTCTGCAATCGTCTATTCTCCTTTTCGTTTGTGTATCTAACATGTTGTTTGTTTTTGAGGCAAGGTTTGCCTTGCCCGGACAATGATATCAAAAAAATGTATCATCCTTCCAATTGGAAGGGTTATTTTTGATGTATTCTGAAATTCGTTGAAATGATTCATCATTTCGGATGATATGGTCGTGAAATCGGGTTTGCCATGCAAATGGTAACGACAATCGGTTGCAATATTTGGTAACGGCCGATTTATACGATCCAATAATGGATGATATGGTGTTTTTGCCCTGGTTCTGAAATCGTTGTTGGCCTGGTAGGGACAACGCATGCGTTGTCCGTACGTCCGTCCCATCAACGTTTGTCGTCCCATCATTTGGCGTCGTCCCATCATTCGATTCCGGCGCATCAATTTGCGATTTCATTTTTTCATTTCCATCCAAAATTAAAATTCCGTGGACGTGATTTGGCATCACGATAAATTCGCCCAATTCGATATTTTTTGCATGGTTTTTTATTTCAAACCATAGCACATGTGCTATGGCACCGGCCGGAGAAATGTGCATGATACCGTTTTGTATTTCACCGAAAAAATGTTCACGGTCTTTGGTACATATGGTGATAAAATATGCGGCATCGTTTCCGTAATCCCAATTTTGTAAACGGGCAGATTCACTGCGGTATTTTCCTAAAAATTTTTCTGACATCAGGCCGCAAATTTGTCTAATAAAACATAATCATTGATGTAACCAGGTATAACTTCACGGTATTTTGCGGCTACCTCTTTGAATTGTGTAATGGTCAATGTCGGATGGGTTTGTAGTGCGTGAAAATCTTTGTTTTCAATGATCTTGCGTATGTCCTGATCAACGATGTAGGCCTTAAAAAAATATTTCAGTGCACGTAGATTAACATCTTCCTCCGGTGGGTAGATCGAAATAAATTTGTCAAATTCTTCTTCCAGTAATTCGTCTTTGGATTTGAATTTTGGTATGATTCCAAAAATTTTTTCCACGACTTCCCGAATTGATATTTTACGATCAATCTTTGCGGCTTTCCTTATTTTTTCGAGATTAAAATATTCCCAGGGTTTATCAAAAATTTCTTGTTGAATATGGACGGCCACCTGTTCCCAATTGCCCAATTCAACATTTTTTTTGATTATGTCATCCATAATAATCCGGTGTTCAAATTTTTTGAATAGTTCCCGATCTATTTTCATACCCTGAGGTCCTATGGGTTCCTCGACCAAACTCAATAAAGGGTCATATTGATATGTTGTATATTTATCGATGTCAATACCCCCACCACCACCGGTAGCGCCACCATTTTTGGGTTGTGGTAAATTTAGTTTTTCATCGTAATCAAACTTTTCTTCAAAATATTCACAGTTTGCAAAAAAATCGAAGAGTTTGAAGCTGATTTTATCGTGGTGAATGATTTCTTCTTCGTTTAGTTCGTTTTTGAATTTGTATTCAAAGGTGTTTTTCCGCGTTCCTCTTCCTTTGATTTGTACAAAATCCGCAGGACTGAATATAGGTCGCATCATACAAATATTCAACAGATCAGGACAATCGTAACCTGTTGTCATCATACCTACGGTGACACAAACCCTGGTTTTACATGATTTATAACCTTCCAGCCATGTGGTTTTTCCACTTAAATTGTTGTTTGTAAAATTGATTGTCATTTGTTGGGCGTCACCCACTTGTGATGTAACCTGCACAGCAAAATCAGAATTGTATTTACCGGGAAAAAGTTGTTCTGCAAATTCATTTAATTGTTCGGCCAATTTTCGGGCATGGTTTTGACTGACAGCGAAGATGATGGTTTTTCCTATCTCGTTGGTAATAGGATCTCGCAGTGCATTTTCCAGAAAGGTTTGGCAAAATATAAAATTTGTTTTTTCTGAAAAAAACTTTTTTTCAAAATCACGGGAAACAAAAGATTCTGTCTCCTCACCGTTTTCAGTGGGGATCACTACTGCATATCCTTCGTCTGAAAGCAATTGTGTTGTTATTTCGGTTCGTGCATCCAAAACCTTTGGATTAATCAAAAAACCATCCTTCACACCATCAATCAATGAATACCTGAACGTTGGATCGCCGCCTTCACAGCCAAAGGTAGAATAAGTGTCCCGCAACATTCTTCGTTCTATTTCTCTCGGGTCATTTTGTTTTACTTTGTCAGGGTCAACACCTTTTAAATAATCTTTTGGTGTGGCCGTTAATCCCAATTTATACCCGTGAAAATATTCAAAAACAGCCCTTGCATTACCGGAAATGGAACGATGGGCTTCGTCAGAAATCAACAGATCAAAGTCTGTCGGTGAAAAATCGTTACGATATCTGTCATGATGCATCAACGATTGAATCGTAGTCACCACAATGTCGGCTTTTCGCCAATCGTTTTTATGTTCTTTATATATAAATGTTGTGTAATCCGGTTTCAAATATTCTGAAAATGCTTTCCATGCCTGATCTTCCAATTCCAAACGATCCACCAGAAACAAAACCCTTCTTGCGTTTTGCGTTCTTAAAAACAATCTGATTACAGCAGCAGAAGTCAGCGTTTTGCCCGTTCCGGTTGCCATTTCAAAAAGGAATCTGTCTTTTCCGGTTGAAACAGCATATTGCAATGCCTCTATCGCTTTTAATTGATAATGTCTTAAAAACCTGAGACCGTTTGTCCAGATAAAATCTTTGCTTTTTTCAATACTTCCATTCCATTCAGGTCTTTCGGCAAAGTCCGGCATCTGAACTTTTACGATATAGTCTTCTCCTATTTTTTCGTTTGCCAGAGAATTTCTGTCAGGATTCCAATTTTTAATGGCACCAATTTCTTCAGGAGAAGGAAATTTGTAAATTGGTTTTGGATTTCCTTTTGTGGTGTCCCAAAAATAATGGACAATACCGTTAGAGAGAATGACATATCTTGCCCCAACTGTTTTTGCATATTTTCTTGCTTGTTCTTTTGCAACAAGGGGATGAAGGTTTTCCTTTTTAGCTTCCAAAACACAAAGAGGTTTATGATCACTGTCTACAAGAAGAAAGTCTAAAGAACCGTTTTTAGTTTTTTCATAATCGTTACCCCAGGCATCAATTTCTTGTTGGGTAATCTTTACATGATTTTCCAACAGAATGTTTGCTTTTTTGCCATCGGTATCAAAAAAAATCCATCCTGCTTCCATCAGCAGTTGATTTATTTTTATTCTTGCATGAGCTTCATTTTTCATTTTCAGCCTCCATATTTTTTTAGCGGGCGTTGGCAAAATTAATCACAAAACGGATATTTTTAGTTGTTTTTGAAAAAATGCTTACTTCCTCCTTTTTTAATTTTTTTAATGTTGACAATAGGTTTTGAAAAAACCAAATGTGACTTTTGTACCATCCACAGTTGAGAAATCACTGCTAACATTAATATTCCCTGCCTCAAAAATATACATTTTCGTAAAAACATCCTCATTTTAAGGTACTTTTTTAATAATTTGTGTCCCGGGTATTGAGTATTGTATTGGGCAGTTTGTGTAGGGGGTTG
>JALHOZ010000062.1 GCA_022842725.1 Saprospiraceae bacterium | reverse complement strand
TCCACAAAACTAACAATTTTGAGTCCCCCCGGACCCCCCATTGTTATACATAATAATAAGTTTAATATGAAGATTTTATCTTCGGTGCAAATCTAAAGGGGAAGGGGGTGAGTAAAAACCTCGATATTCCCGACCCCCCTGCGCCGCATCGACCCAACTTATCAAATAACCAACTCATCAAATCGTCAAAAAAAAAGGCCCCCGACATTACATCAGGAGCCCAATCGTTAACTGCAGATCTTCTAAAACTACTATGTTCTTCTTATTCTTCCGAGTCTTTTACGGCAGCAGAATTGCCAGTATTGTTTTCTGCGACGGCAGTAGTGGCAGCAGCAACTTCAGCTTTGGACTTTTTTTGTCCTTTTCTGATGGCGACAGGAATGAAGTACTTTTCTATCAGTTTTTCTGATTTTTGATAGATTTCTTCATACATGGTCGTGTCATCAGAAACAGTGTAATAAGATTCCGTCATCTTCTGGAGTTTGCCGAAGGCCTGAATTACATTTTCTTTTTTGACAGGCAGATTCTTTTTCCTGGAGTTGGTTTGAGCGTTTTCAAAATAATGTTCCTCAAACTCTTTGTTCCATTTTGACAATTCTTCCAATTCGTTGCGCAAAAAGATGGATTTGCAGGCTTCGGCAAGTTTAGGATCGGTGGTCCATTCTTCCAATACCTTATTAATCATGGTGGTATTGTACTTGTACGAAGACTTTCCTATTCTCTTTTTGTGCTGTGTCAAATGAGAAGAAAGCGTGGTGGCTTGTTCTGCAAGGGTGGTGTCAGAACTAATTTCAAGAGATTTGAGCAAAATTTTGATAGCATTCAATACTCTGACTCTCTGCGTATCCAGAAACTTAACCTTTTTTGTGGACGCTTTTCCTTTGCCATTTACTGAAACTTCTTTCAGTTCGACACTTGCAGTAATAAAGGTTTCCACACAGTCAACAATCTTAGATGGCAGGGAGCCGATTGCATTAAAAATGCGACCCATGTCATTGGTAAATGATACCAGTTCCGGGGCGGCGAGTTCTCTCAATTTTGTTAATGATAATGTGAACATTTGTAATAGATTTTTAAAATTAATAAATAAAGATTTCCACTAAAATCCAAAGGATTCGTCTGAGATAGTTTGATACAGGTATCTGAGGGTTAAGGGTAAATCAATCCCAAAAACCGTGTATGTAATATCAATATTTTGTTGTGGTGGAGTGCAGAAGAAAACAGAAGCATTAAAGCATATTGGCTTGTCAATAAACAGATCCGATAAGGCGGCATCTTTTGAGTTTGTGTTGTGCTTACTGATGGATCATCCGAAAACCATTCCGGTCGAGACCGGCAACAAAAAAACAGACTTGTAATTAAGAAACGAATAGCTATTATCTCAGTAAAATTCCTTTGAATTTTTTTTCTGTAATCAATTTTAAAATAGTTGTTTTTTTAAGTAGACCATCTTTGGAAATGATTACGATGCAAAGGTAAGTTGGAAATTAATACCCGTCAATAGGTAAGCAGGATTTTAAGATAAATTTAACTTTGAGTATAAAAAATGAATTAAAACAGGCCTTTTTTTTAACATTTTTTTAAAAAATGGGCATTTTGACCGGAATATGGTTGGTTTTCGCCATGGGAAAGTTAATCTTAGTACCTACCTTGGTCAAGTCGGCAGAGTGAAAATATAGTTTTAGTACCCTTATTTTATGATCTCCACATGGGACATGTACTTTTATTACCCCTATTTTATGTTTTCCTCATGGGAAAGTTAATCTTGGTACAAACCTTGGTCAAGTCGGCAGTGTGAAAAAATACTTTTAGTACCTCTATTTAGCGTTTTCCACATTGGAAAGATAACCTTAGTACCAATCTCGGTCAAGTCGGCAGTGTGGAAATATACCATTTGTACCCCTGTTTTATGTTTTCCAAATTGGAAATAAACATTCGGTACTCATGTTTAGTGTTTTCCACTTTGGAAAGATAACCTTGGTACCAACCTTGATCAAGTCGGCAGTGTGGAAATTTACTTTTTGCACCCCTATTTTATGTTTTCCAAATTGGAAATAAACATTCGGTACCCATATTTAGCGTTTTCCACATGGGAAAGTTAATCTTGGTACCAACCCGGATATAAAATTCAGTGTGGAAATTTACTTTTAGTACCCCTATTTTATGTTTTCCACTTTGGAAATAAACTTTTAGTACCCATGTTTAGTGTTTTCCACACGGGAAAGTTAATCTTGGTTCCAACCCGGATATAAAATTCAGTGTGGAACTATACTTTTAGTACCCCTATTTTATGTTTTCCCCATTGGAAAAAAACAAAGTACACCGGCTTATGGTGCTTTATCTACTTCCGGGATAACAGGAGTATGTGATTGTGTTGCTATATTATCTTAGTTTTTGACCTCTTTGCTCCGCACGACAAATCCGGCTCAAAAACAAGTGATAGTGTTGACAAATCGGATACCAAACACGAGACAAAAAAAAAAAACCGGAGTGCTTGTTTGTGTAAACGAAACACAAATACCAGACCGATCCGTGTGATAGATTTGTCATACACGGTGCGCACACGTAGTATGTTAAGCACTATATGCAATGTCAAAGTGCGCAATCACCTTTTTTGAGCCTAGCCCTTTTGTTTACTTTTCCGGCGATGGGAAAAGTAAAAGCCCCGCCGGCTTGAGGCGAAGAAAAATAAAGGACAAATGTCTGGCTTTTAAAGCTAGAATAGTCGAACTGGTTCATTGCCTTTCAACCAATGACAAAAGTAAAAGCCCGCCGGCTCGAGGCAAAGGAAATCCATCAAAACATTTCAGTTTTTGACCACTCTCTTCCTTACGACAAATCCGGCTCAAAAACAAGTGATAGTGTTGACAAATCGGTTTTTTCAATGCTTCGCATTGTTCGTTCATACCCATCCCCTCCCTTCCCTTGAAATGGAAGGGTGACGCACAGGGTCTGGGTTATGTGGTTGATTTTTAGAGATTTTCTGGTTATCTTAACAAGGGGCGTAGCCCTGTTAATCTTAGTAGAATCATTCCGAAACTATCATTTGGATGGCAAAAGTAAAAGCCCCGCCGGCTCGAGACAAAGGAAATCCATCAAAATATTTAGGTTTTTGACAACTCTCCTCCGGACGACAAATCCGGCTCAAAAAGTAGTGATAGTGTTGACAAATCGGATCCCAAGCACGAGTCAAAATGTAAAACCAGAGTGCTTGCCTATGTAAACGAAACACAAATGCCAGACCGATCCGTGTGATAGATTTGGCATACACGGTGCGCACACGTAGTATGTTAAACACTATCAATAATGCCGATGTGCGCAATCACCTTTTTTGAGCCTAGCCCTTTTGTTTACTTTTCCGGCGATGGGAAAAGTAAAAGCCCCGCCGGCTCGAGGCGTGGGAATACCATCAAAAGTGCGCAATCACCTTTTTTGAGCCTAGCCTTTTTGTTTACTTTTGTGGTCTCGTCCCATAAGACGAGACAAAAGTAAAAGCCCCGCCGGCTTGAGGCGAAGAAAAATAAAGGACAAATGACTGGCTTTTAAAGCTAGAATAGTCGAACTGGTTCATTGCCTTTCAACCAATGACAAAAGTAAAAGCCCGCCGGCTCGAGGCAAAAAAAACAATCCTTTTTCTCAAAATTATTTCAAAATCCCTCCACCATTCAAAAATCTTTTTTAGTTTTGTTGTAAATAAGGTAGCGATATGGATACAAACACTCTTTTTGAACAAAATGGTTTCTTTTTGGAAAGGAAGGTATCTACCTTTTGTATGCTTACCTTATCGTGTTCCAGTGCCGAAGGGGCCTTTCAAAATCTGAAAAAACCGCAAGTGTATCGTAGGTTTGTTGAACAAATAAGTAAGTTAGCTGCAAATTTTAAAACCAAAAATCAAATAATATGAAAATAACAATTACAACAATATTTTTTATCTTGACGACAATTTATGCAAACGCCCAATCATTTAAAGAAGTGTTTGTGATGAAAGATGATGCCAATGTTGAAAATATTTTAAAAAGATTTGATACCGGATATGAAAATTGCGGTACGGATCTTTTCTCTGTAGGTTCATTAGCCCAATTAATTATTTCAAGGAAATTAGACGACAACACATTCGTTGTTGTTCTATCCAAGAATAATAGTGGTGCCAATATGGCTGAAATTAATAAATACTATTGTATCTCCAAAGCCTCATTAGACAACTATTTCAAAAGAAAGGCAAAACCTCAAATTGGTATTCTGACAGTTCCATTTAAATTTAGAATCGACCCCATCAAGGTAATGGCAGGAAATACAGTTGGTCCTTTCATTGGAAAGAAGTTTTACCACCAAAACGGAACAAGTAGTACACTTTTGACTTTTGCCTCATTGACAAATGTTCCATTAAATGACTTAAATGCAAGTGTGCCAGAAACGAAGTGGGGACTTGGTTTAGGAACTGGTTATGTTTGGACAATAGCCGAAAACTTCCAAACGGGTATTATTACAGGTATAGACCTTTTTGAAGGTGTCGAAAGTTGGCCATATAAGTTTCAACCCTGGCTATCATTAAGTATTGGCTATTCATTTACATCAACAAAGAAAGAAGAGCAAACATTAAACTTAGCAAGATAAATCTGCAGCTTCCAGTGCCTACCCAAAAGTGGCGGTTCAGCAGTTAAATCAAGCTTTATGCTCCAATCAAAGTTTCTGCTTGGTTGACAGTGAAATGCTTCGAAATTGCCACCTTCGGGCAGCAAGCCAAACCCTCACCACCCATATAAAAAGAAAAAAATCCACTTCAAAGGGACAGAAGAGCCATTCTGCCCTCCTTTTTCTCAAAATTATTCCAAAATCCCTCCACCATTCAAAAATCTTTTTTAGTTTTGTTGTAAATAAGGTAGCGATATGGAAATAAACACTTTTTCTGAACAAAATATATTCTTTTTGGAAAGGAAGATATCAACATTTTTTTGGTCCACCGGATCATTTTTGAAAAACAAAGGGATCTGTCAAAGTTTGGAAAACGTAAGTGTATCATAGGATTGTTGGGTAAAAGTAAGTTATCATTCAGTATAAATGGAAATCCTGAAAATGGATATTCGTGAGATATTCAATAAAATAAGTCAAAGGATTAAATTTCAAATACTAATATTTTATTAAATCACGTTCTAAAAATTAAAAAAATGAAAAAGAACAAATTTATTTTCTCAGTTTTATTGGCTTTTACCGTATTGATTCTTTCATGTAGTAGAGAAGAAAACCAAAACGGTAATTTGCAACAAGGGTTACAGACCCGAACAAGTACCCCAAGTATAATTAATGGAATGTTGAGTTTTTTAACCTATCAGGATTTTCAAGATTTTGTAGAGAACCTCAAAAATCAGGAACAGGACTCAACGACAGTTAGAAACGCATTCACAGCATTAGGTATCGATCTAAATGTAGAGCAAACAACAAACATTACAGATTATCCAATTTGCAGACTTACAGAAAACGGAATTTCAGGATTTACATCTGCAAGACGAATTGAAGAAGATGCTATAAATGCAGATTTAAATGCAGGGGGTGATGCATTTTCAATAATTGAAGATGCATATTTGAAAACAGCTCTGAATGCTGATATGTCAGTACATATAGGTACAAGAATTTTTAAATTTTTTGATAATGGTGGATTAGCTATTGTGCATAACAACAATTGGACGATTTACAACAATATTAAAAATGTAAACTATAGTGATTTAAAATCATCGGAGCACATATTTGTGTCTAATCATGATGTTTCGGAATGGGGAGACTTGTATAATTATGATGCTAATGGTAAAATATCTAATGAAAAACAGGTTACAACATTAAATGGTGACATAAATGTTTCTGAAAGCCACCTGGTATGTTTGTTGGATTCAAATGCAATAAAAATTACGGTCATTGGTAATGGTCAGATGAGAATCGAACTTGTAAATGGAAACTGGGATACTTATACATGGACATTTAGCAATAGTACACAAACACTCACAGGGAATCCAATAATAGTACCATGTGATGGAAATGGCAGAGTATTTTTATCTGTGTATAAAAAAGACGGACCTGTGTATTATTGTCAAGGAGCAAAGTCGTTCTTTTGTAATTGTGGGGAGAAAAGATCAAGGAGTAGAGAACTAATTCGAACTGTAAATGGTGAAACCTGGCGAATACAAGCTTTAATATGGGTTAGTAGCGGGCAGGTTGGTTGTTCAATGAGTTATAGAAGAAGGAGATTTGGAATTTGGGTGCCAGCTAGTAACAGGGGAGTTTGTACTGATTTAAGTGGAACATATAAAAGAGAGTTGGCAAATAAATCCTGTATTGATGTATCTGCAAATGGCATCGAATGTTTAGGAAATGGCACGTTCCCAACTTCCATTTCAGTTACAATTCCTGATATTGATAAGATATTCAGAGAGCCCAATAAACTAACATCTGGACATAGAGTTAATGTCAGAGGAACATGGTTTGGATTCGGTATTAACGGAGTTCCAAGGTTAATTTTAGATTAAAATATATAATAAAAGGAGTGTTGGAAAAGAATTCCAACACTCTATTTTTTGGTTTATAACTTGCTAAAATTAAAAACATGAAATTCCTGATATCCACATTCTGTATAGTCTTTTTTTGTAATATTGTTAGTTCTCAATCAATTTCCATTGGATATGGGCCAATTTTTACCCATACCAATCAAAAAGTAAGAATGGTAAATAGTGAAGAAGATTTTCAAAACACTGATTATCAGTTTTTAATTAATTACGAGCATTTTATTAAAAATTCTAAATTCTCTATTTTAGGCTCCTATTCTTCATTTGATGGTCATACATGGATAAAATTTAGAGAAGGAAGTGTAATTGCACCAGA
>JALHOZ010000061.1 GCA_022842725.1 Saprospiraceae bacterium | reverse complement strand
TTTTTAATTAATTACGAGCATTTTATTAAAAATTCTAAATTCTCTATTTTAGGCTCCTATTCTTCATTTGATGGTCATACATGGATAAAATTTAGAGAAGGAAGTGTAATTGCACCAGACGGGTTTCCAACTTTAGGGGTTGGATATTCAGGTGTGGACATTAATAGGATTGATTTAGGAATGAGTTATAACCTTTTTCAAAATCATGGAAAAATATTTTTTAAATCATTTTTTACTATTGGAATTCAAATATCAAAATCAGATGGTTCAGAATATGGCGCATTTGAAAGACAAAATGGTCCTGAGTACATTGAGCTAGAACCAATTTCAGCACAAACTTTTAATAATTCTCAAATAATACCTTCTATAGGTTTCAAGACAGGAATAGTCTTATGGAAGCGAATTGAACTTGGATTAACTGTTCAGGGAGTTTTGGGTTTTAAATCGTATCAAAATATGTATTTTAAGTATTCTTATAAAGGTGTGCCACAAGAAACAGCAGTATTTGAAGCAAATGGTACTGGAATATATACAGCATTGAGTATTGGGTATAGATTTGTAAAACAAGGTAAATAAAAAAAAACCAGATGACAACACGTGCCTTTATGATCATGCCGCCCTATTGGGACTGCACGTTACATAACCCAACCCTCACCATTCATCTCCATAGACAACAAAACACTTCAAAGGGATAGAAAAAAATTTTAAGGTAAACAATTCCAATTTTTAAGAAAGTGTTTCCTGACATGCCGGGCTTGTGCAGCATTTTGTATATTCTTTCAGTAATTAACTCAATTTCCTCCGGACGACCCGGTTCTGGTTTGCTTCGGCTCAAAACCAGTTGATAGTGTTGACAAATCGGATCCCAAGTACGAGGCAAAATGTAAAACCGGGGTGCTTGCCTGTGTAAACGAAACACAAATCCCAGGACCGATCCGTGTGATAGATTTGGCATACACGGTGCGCACACGCAGTATGTTCAGAACTTTATGCAATGCCAAAGTGCGCAATCACCTTTTTTGAGGCTAGACTTTTTGCTTACTTTTGCGGCGATGGCAAAAGTGAGAGCCCCGCCGGCTTGAGGCGAAGGAATACTATGTAGCATGGCCACCTTCTCCCTTGTCTTTCCACAATGCCAAAAGTAAAAGCCCCGCCGGCTTGAGGCAAAAAAAAAATCCTTTTTCTCAAAATTATTTCAAAACTCCTCCACCATTCAAAAATTTTATTTAGTTTTGTTGTAGCACAAGACAGCGATAAGGATACAAATACTTTTTCTGAACAAAATAAATTCTTTTTGGAAAGGAAGAACATAACGATCTGTCAATGTTTGGAAAAACCGCAATTATAGCAGAGGTTTGTAGCGGAAATAAACAAGTTGTGCTTCAATATAACCAACAACTAACCAATGATAAAATTTTTTAATAAAATTAGACAAAAATTGCTTTCTGAAAACAAGTTCAGCAAATATCTGATATATGCAATTGGCGAAATTGTACTTATAGTTATTGGAATTTTGATTGCACTTTCTATCAATAACGCCAACGATGTTAAAAACAAACGCCAAAAGGAGCTTGCCCTTGTCACTGAAATGCGTCTGAATCTTCAAACAGACCTTAGAGATCTCGATTTTAACATCAAAGGGAGCGCTAAAAGAATACAAGCAAACGAGATCATCCTGAAAGCATTAAAAGAGAGGGTGTCGATGCATGATTCCTTAAAGCCACACTACGCAAACATCATTGGCAATTATCAATTAAGTAACAACACTGCGGCCTGGGAAAATCTTAAATCTGTGGGAATGGATCTGGTTTCTAAAGATTCACTCAGAAATGCAATCTCCAATCTGTATACAGTCAGATACACCTACCTTGAAAATGTTACCAAAGGATTGGACGATGGTCAGCAATGGAATACCTTTTACCCACAGTTCCTTGACTTGATCAACGTAGAACAATTTTGGGTTTCCGCTGAGCCGGTAAGTCATGAGGCATTGATGGATAATCGGAAATTCCAGGAAACCCTTAAGATGAATCTGGTTATCCGCAACTATATGCTGAATCAATATAAAACGATTCAGAAGGATGTCAATTTGCTTCTGGACCAAATTGAAAGACATATTCTTACATTGAACAACGAATGATAAAGTGTTAAGAAAAATATCGAGAGCACAACAATATATTTGCGATAATGCTACATAAACGGTCGTACTTTGCATATACTCACTTTTAGCTGTAATATTTCCGAAGATTCAGACATTTGACAGATTAAAATTTAATTTTACCATGAACAACCTTTACAAAAGAATAATGAAATTCAATATATTTTTAAGTAGTCAAATTTCATTCATCATGATTTTGATTGCCGGTCAGTCGTTTAGCTTACATGCTCAAACAGTTTCGGTAACTTTTCAAGTGGACATGAGCGGATTAACAATTAATCCTGCCGGGGTTCATATCGCAGGCGATTTTCAGCAATTAGCTGGTTTTCCTTCCAATTGGAATCCTGCAAGCACTCAGCTTCAAGATCCAGATAACGACAACATTTTTTCCATTCAAGTCAATATTCCACCAGGTAATTATTCCTTTAAGTTTATAAATGGCAATCAATGGCCTCAGGCAGAAAATCCGCCATCATTGTGTTCGTTTACTAACAACAACAATCGCGCAGTGCAGGTAAACAACACCGATTTGATTTTGCCTGCTGTGCCTTTCAATGCTTGTCTTCCTTCAGTGCGCTTTTCGGTAGCTTTAAACGGTACACCTGTTTCGCCGAATGGCATTTTCGTTACCGGCGATTTTCAAATGGCTGCCGGTTTTTCATCCAATTGGAATCCAATTCAAAATCAACTCTTTGATTATGACAATGATGGACTTTACGAAATAATCCTAAACATGCCGGCGGGCGAATATCATTATCAGTTTTTAAATGGGGGCAATTTGAATGTTCCCGAGCCAACAGACAATAATTGTATGACCGACGCAGGTTTCCGCAGTTTTACGATCGAAAACAACCGGAATCTCGGGTTGATGAATTGTTACGGTACTTGCGAGGTTTGTTTACCTTCGGATACCGCCACCGGCATTTCGGGTTGGTGGAACGATGTCGTGTTTTATGAAGTTTTTGTGCGGAGTTTTTACGACCGTGAAAGAAATGATGGCATTGGCGATTTCCGTGGATTGATTGAAAAACTTGACTATTTGAACGATGGCGACCCAAACACCGACACCGATTTAGGAATTGGTGCTATTTGGCTGATGCCCATGATGGCTTCTCCATCTTACCACGGATATGATGTTACGGATTATTATGCCACAGAACCCGATTATGGCAGCATGCAGGATTTTGAAGCCTTGCTCGAAGCGTGTCATGCCCGAGGCATAAAAGTGATTATCGACCATGTGATGAATCATTCTTCGTCACAACATCCCTGGTTTCAACAATCGATAGCCAATCAAAATAACAAGCGTGACTGGTATGTTTGGAGCAATACAAATCCTGGTTTTCTTGGGCCTTGGGGACAAAATGTTTGGCATAGCAACAGCAGTGGCTTTTATTATGGTTTGTTTTGGGGAGGAATGCCCGACTTAAACTACCAAAATCAGGCACTCAAAAACGAAATGATTGCTGCCTCAGAATTTTGGCTCGACAAAGGTGTAGATGGTTTCCGTCTTGATGCCATTAAATATTTGATAGAAGACGGAACACAACTCGAAAATACGCCCGAAACTTTTAGCTTGCTTGAAACGTTTAACCAAAGTTTTAAAACTGCCAATGATGCGTCTTTTACCATTGGCGAAGTATGGTCGGCCACTTCATCCGTTATTCCTTATGTAACGGGTAACAAACTGGATGCTTGTTTTGATTTTGACCTTGCCGATCGAATTTTGAATGGCGTGAATACCCGAAATGCGTCTCCCATCAAAAGTCAAATCGAAACCATAGTGGCCGCTTATCCTGGTCAGCGCTACGGAACATTCCTCACGAATCACGACATCAATCGGGTCATGGATTTTTTCCAAAATGATGTTGAAAAAATGAAATCGGCAGCTGCCATTTATCTGACTTTACCGGGGATTCCATTTATTTATTATGGCGAAGAAATCGGCATGAGGGGTTCAGGCATAGACGAAGAGAAACGCAAACCCATGCAATGGAACACGAGTGCCAATGCGGGTTTTTCTACAGCAAACCCTTGGCGCAATGTAGGTTCGAATTATGTAACCAACAATGTGAGTACACAATCGGCACAGCCTAATTCGCTGTTGAATCATTACAAACGTTTGATCAAACTTCGAAACGAAAATCCGGCA
The DNA here is from genome assembly GCA_022842725.1 of Saprospiraceae bacterium. Taxonomy (GTDB): domain Bacteria; phylum Bacteroidota; class Bacteroidia; order Chitinophagales; family Saprospiraceae; genus OLB9. The sequence goes on along the minus strand of JALHOZ010000061.1, from coordinate 2,569 downwards.
TTAAAACGTGGAAAATATGTAAACATAATTTCCTCATCCAATCAATGTCTGACGTATGCCCGTAGTTATGGTCAACAAGTGATTGTTATGGTTCACAATTTAGGAACGACGCCCAACACGCCAACTTTGGGTTTAACTTTGAGTTCATTACCCGCAGGAACGTATTTTGTAAACGATTTGTATAGTCAAATCAACGTGGGTCAAATCACGATTAATAGTGAAGGTGGTTTTGAAAATTGGCAGTCTTCAAATCCCATTCCGGCTGGAAAAACATGGGTGTTATCATTTGATGAACAAACACTTTCTATTGATTCGAACGAAACATTTGCAGCATTGCCTTATTTATATCCTAATCCGACGAATGGATTATTAAACATTTCCGGGCTGAATCTTTCATCCAACAAGGCAATGCAAATTGAAATAATTGATGCACTAGGCCGCAAACAATTAATGGGACAATTAAACGATGAAAAAACAATCGATGTTTTTTTCTTAAACTCTGGTTTATACCGGGTTCGGTTAACTTCAGAAAATAATTCCATTGTAATGCCATTTTTGAAAAACTAGTCGGTGGTAATTTGGATTTACCCGAAGACTAAATTGACCTATAAAAAGGCTATCAGGAATTACCAAAGTTTACGGGATAACATAGCAAATCAAACAATTCCCACAAAAATTCCAGGTTCATTTTCTCTGTTTTACCCCAACCCTGAACGGGAGCCAGAGAAAATGGATTCCAGTAATGAGATTTCAGTAGTTTGGGCAATCCGAGGCCATCATCGTCCGGGGCTCCTTTTAGGGTCGGGGTAAAACCCGGGCGATGATGGCCGGTAATACATCGACCGGCGAGCTGAGGAACGAAGACCGCTGAGCGATGTTAGGAGATAAAAACTGTATTTTTTTTTCACGATTTCGGTTAGTCCTTCAAACTGTTTTCGCTCAAGGGTGACTGACCGTTGCGCAGCAATTTTGAGCCCAACAGTAAGGGCTCAAAATAGGGAAGGAACCGCGAACTACGGCTCGCGGGTGAAAAATTTAAAAACTACTGCAGATTACACATATGGTCTGGGTTTTGTGGTTGATTTTTAGAGATTTTATGGTTATCTTGGATAGGGGCGTTAGCCCTGTTATCTTAATAGAATAATCAAAAAACGATAATTTGAGGGGCGTTAGCCCTGAGTTCTCAGAATATGGTCCTATTATCTTGGTTCATTTTCTCTGTTTTACCCCAACCCTGAATGGGAGCCAGAGAAAATGGATTCCAGTAATGAGATTTCAGTAGTTTTGGCAAACCGAGGCCATCATCGTCCGGGGCTCCTTTTAGGGTCGGGGTAAAACCCGGGCGATGATGGCCGGTAATACATCGACCGGCGAGCTGAGGAACGAAGACCGCTGAGCGATGGATTGAGTAAAAGAAGATACGATCCTGTTTTGATTGCGTTAAACCTTCCAAATGTTTTCGCTCAAGGGTCGCCTTTCAGGACGCACCTTGGTCGAAAACAAATTGACCCCCGCGCGCTGCCCCGACCCAACTTATCAAATAATCAACTTATCAAATAACCAACTCATCAAATAGTCCTTTAAAAGAGGGGCGTTAGCCCTGATGTCTTAGAATGGAGAAGGCTTTAAGGGCAAAAAGAAATTACAGTGAATCAGTTTTTTTATCTATCCTTTGATTTGGCTTTTGTCTGAAATCCCATACAGACATAATATATATTGTTGATGTAGTTATTTTGTATATGATTCCATAATTTTCAAAAGGCAGAATATGCACATGCTGAAGATCAGTTTTTCTCCCTATAGCAGGAAATAATGATATGATATTTACCCTCTTTTCTACCTCTTGATAAAGCCACAAAGAATATGTTTCAGACTGGTTTCTTTGAATAAAAAAGGCCAGTATATTTTCTAATTCCGAAATAGCAGTTTGAGACCAGATTATCTTTTTTCGAACCATTGTTTAAAATGATAAGTGCTTTCTGCCTCTGAAAATACATTTCCATTTTTAATGTCTTTTTCAGCCGATGTAACTGAAGATTTCATATCGTCTGATAGTGTGTAGACCTGATTTTTATTGCTTAAATGATCAATCATTTCTTCAATTTCAATCAACAAATTTTCATCTTTCATGGATTTTATTTTTCCAATAACTCTGGATCTCACGGGTACGGAAGGCATGGTAAAATTTTTAGCAAATATAAAGTTTTTTTGAATCATTTAAGAGTAAATATATGAATTTACTATAAAATTTTGAAATTGGTTTATATACAAATTAACAATAAATGTCTTTTACCCGCCATTTTGAGCCCACCCACAAGGGCTCAAAATAGGGAAGGAACCGCGAACTAAAATTACATAGGTGTTAGGTGCTGGGTGTTAGGTCTTAGGCAGTTTTGTTGAAACTTCCGGTGGTGTGGTCGACCCTGATTTTTAATGCTTCGCATTGGCCGTTTTACTCATCCCCTCCCCTTTAGATTTGCACCGAAGATAAAATCTTCATATTAAACTTATTATTATGTATAACAATGGGGGGTCCGGGGGGACTCAAAATTGTTAGTTTTGTGGATAA
>JALHOZ010000060.1 GCA_022842725.1 Saprospiraceae bacterium | reverse complement strand
AGGATGGCCAAATCAGGGTTTTCCGGAATGATAGAAGCAAGCGTATTCAGGCTGTTGAATAAAAAATGTGGGTTGATTTGGTTTCGGAGTGCTTCATATTGAGAAAAAATCTGTTCTTTTTCCAATTGCAGGGTTTTGACCTTCAGATTCATATTTTCCAGTTTCAAAGCTTCATTTGATAAACGAAGTTCGTAGGCTTCAATGGCTTTGTGTATAATCACTTTGAGCTCTTCAAATTTCCAGGGTTTGGTGATGTAGTAATATATATTTCCTTTGTTGATGGCATCGATGATGGACGGCATATCGCTGTATCCGGTCAGAATCATTCTGATGATATCCGGAAAAACGTCTTTTACGCCCGCCAGAAACTCCACACCACTTATCGTTGGCATACGTTGGTCGCTTATGATGACCTGTACCGGAAACTTGTGCAAAATGTCTAAAGCATCTTCCGGGTTTTGAGCGGTAAAAACCCTGAAAAACCTGCGAAATACGGCACTGAAGGCGACAAGATTGTCAGCTTCATCATCAAGATATAAGATTGAATGTGTTTCCAAAAACTATTTAGATTTATAACCGGACAAAAATACAATTAAAAAGAGTGCTGTGGTAAGGAACATATAAAACTTCCAGACGCCTTCCATATTGGGTGTCCCACCTTTTGAATCCAGAAGCAGAAAATATATAAAACGTATGGCTACAATCCACAACAGGAGATTGACAAAAATCCACAACAGTTTTGTAGAAACGACTATTTTCAGCCAGGTGATCAGGATAAGTTTTGACAATAAAAAAATACCATTGGTAATCAGGATGGCGTAAATAATGAGACAGATGAGAACAAATCCAAGAAGTATGCCCATAAAAAATGATTTGTTTCAAAGGTAAATTTCTTGTTCTGTTTTGAGGCTACCAACTGTTGTGAATACGGAAAAAAGCGTTGTGAACAGGGATTATTCCATCCTTTTCCGAAAGGAAAAAGTAATAAAAATGTGTGGCGAAACAAGGCAATATGACGATATAAGCATGATTTTGTTTAATCATGAAATAAATAATATTAAACAAAAAGCAACTCTTTTGACATTCTATGCACTTATAAAAGTATTGAATCATTAAAAAAAGAAAATATGAAGTCTTTAAATGTATTTTTATTTGTTGTTTTGGGATTGTTTACGTTTACATCTTGTAATGATGACGACGATACCCAAAAAACAATTGTAGATCTTGTTGTTGAAAATCCTGATTTCAGTATTCTGGAAGCAGCGGTAATTCATGCCGGCATTACAGAATCTTTAAAAAGTGGTAACATCACTGTTTTTGCTCCTGACAATGAAGCTTTCAAAACCATTGGTATCAACAGTGAAGCGGATATCAGAGCCATAGACAAAACAGCGGTTGCTGCTATTCTTTCTTATCACGTTATTCCGTCTTCAGTTCCATCTTCAGCTATTGCTACGGCAAACAACACCGAAATTATTATGTTGGACGGAGGAAAAGCATGGGTGACTAAAAACGCTTCAGGTGTTTCTGTCAATGGTGCCAAAGTAACTACGGCAGATCTGAAAGCTGAAAATGGTGGTTTGGTTCATGTGATTGATGCTGTCATCCTCAACGAAACCAGAAATATTGTTGCCATTGCTCAGGCATATCCGGAATTGTCTTATCTCGTTGCTGCGGTATTGAAAGCCAATGAAGGAACTACAAAAGTAGTGGATATCCTTTCAAGCGCAGGTCCGTTTACGGTTTTTGCACCAACAAATCAAGCTTTTATCAATGCGGGTTTTCCTACGATTGCCTCTATTCAGGCTGCTAATCCGAATGTATTGGCCAACATCCTAACTTACCACGTAATTGCGGCAAGAGTATATTCCAGCAACCTTACCACAGGAACGGTAGCAACGGCACAAGGCAGTAATGTTACGATCAATGCTACTGCAGGAACTGTCAGAGGTACCAACAATAATACACCTTCCAATATCGTCAATGTTAACATTCCTGCCAGCAATGGTGTGGTACATGTCATTGATACAGTATTGTTACCATAAGTTCGTTTTTCATAGTAAGTCAGCGTAATTATTTTAAGCCTGCTATAGTAAGATATAGCAGGTTTTTTTTGTAATAAAAATGGTTTTACATTCTCCATCGCTGGCCCCGTTGCTGGCGCAAGTTTGCAACTTGTGCCTTATCATCAAAATATAGATAATTTTATTTTTGTTTTCATGCTTGCCTTTCTTAAAATCCATGATTCTGACAAAAGGAGTCAGAGAATTAAAAAAGGCTGATTACTTTGCCGACGCTGTCGCAATTATTTTTACTCACCCCCTTTCCCCTCTCTTGAAAAAGAGGGGAGTGGCTTGCGACCTATGGTTTTCGTTTAACATCAAGGATGTTGTGATGCAAAAACAAGTTAAAAATAGTTTTAACAGCAAGCTAAAAAGCACAAAAGCCAGACCACGTGCGTAAACTACAGTAACTTTTATAAATTTTTCACCTGCGAGCCGCAGTTCGCAGTTCCTTCCCTATTTTGAGCCCTTTCCGTTGGGCTCAAAATTGCTTCGCAACGGTCAGTCATCCTTCTTTCTTGAGAGAAGGGCGCGGGGATGAGTAAAAACGGTTCAATGCGAAGCATTGAAAAAACTTCTGCTTTTGGTTAATAAAATGCTTTGAATTAAACAAAATAAATAATTCAAAAAATTTTTATATTTAATTCAAATACAGTAATATTTTTTGTTCTACATCATGCCATTGATTTAAGACTTCTTCATTAGTAAATCGTAAAACCTGATATCCTAACGTTTTGATGTCTTCCTCTCTTTCTCTGTCGTATTCACCCTGATATTGGTGTATCGTTCCATCTATTTCAATAATTAATTTATTTTCAAAATTATGAAAATCAGCAATATAATACAATTTGTTGCCCAATATTTGTTTGTATTCAAGTAGAAATTGCCGATTAAACTTTAATCCTTTTATTTTTCTATTTCTAACCTTTTCCCAAAAAAACTTTTCTGCTTTTGTTTGATTTTTACGGTTTTCTTTAGCTAATTGTAATGTTTCAAAATATCTCATAAATGTTTTTATTAACTTAATTTGCAGACGCTGTCAGCAATCATTTTTACTCACCCCCTTTCCCCTCTCTTAAAATAGAGGGGTGTGGCTTGCAGCCTATGGTTTTCGTTTAAAAGCAGGGTTTTGACAATGCAAAAATAAGTTAAAACTTCGTTTTAAAGCTAAGAAATAACGCACAAAAGTAAGACCCTGTGCGTCACCCTTCCATTTTAAGGGAAGGGAGGGGATGGGTATGAAGTGATTCAATGCGCAGCATTGAAAATATCAGCTATCAGACTTGTGTCATATCATCAATATACAGGTAATTTTATTTTTGTTTTTATACTTGTCTTTCTTACAATCCATATTTCAAACCACAAAATGACCATTCCTCAACCAAACGTATACATAATCTTATAATTAAAAGCTACCCCAATATGTAAATAGCTTTTATATTTGTCCTGTGATAACGAGAATCAAAATCATAAAAAAGGACGTATATGAGAAGGATACATTTGTTTGAATTTGAAGATCTTCATTGGTTTCCGGCTTTTTTAAGAAATTACGTAACAGACTTCTTACAGTTTTTGTCAAACAAAACAAAATTATATAAGTCTGTCATTCCGATTATTAAAAAAGGATTGGAACAAAGCGGAACAAACCAGATAATCGATCTTGGTTCAGGTGGAGGTGGTGGGCTTATTTGGTTAAACTCAGCATTAAAAGAAGATATCCCTGATCTGAAAATAACCCTGACTGACTACTATCCAAATATATCAGCTTTTGAATTTACAAAAAAACAAGCTGACAATTTTGATTTCCTGGAAAAACCGGTGGATGCCCGAAATGTTCCTATCGGACTAAAAGGATTGCGAACACAATTTTTATCATTACATCATTTCAGAGAGGACGACGCAAAACAAATTTTGCAAAACGCCATCAACACAAATAGTTCAATAGCTATTTTTGAAGCGCAGGAAAGAAGCATTTCAAGTATTTTGGCCATGTTGTTATCTCCGGTCAGCGTTTTATTGACCACACCATTTATCAGGCCTTTCAAACCCGAAAGAATTATTTTCACTTATATCATTCCAGTTGTACCTCTGGTAGTATTGTGGGATGGGATTGTTTCCTCATTTCGAACCTATTCTGTAAAAGAAATGAACGAGCTTGTAAACAAATTGAACGACAAAGACAAATACAATTGGGATATCGGAAAAGTAAAGTCTGGTCCGGGCGTAATTTTATATTTATTGGGCACAAAAAAATGAATAAAAACGTGTTACAACACCACCTGCCTAAAATAAGCAGTTGAATAGTTACATTAAGCTTGTACCAGATTGACGAAAAAGTGGTACAACATTCACCCTCGCCGGCGCAGGCTTGTAACTTGTGCCACTATCTCCCTGATTTAAAATAAGTAAAATCATTAAGCCAGCCGTAGAGCCTTAAGGAATAGATTTTGGGTCGTGTTACAATATACGATCACCGGTTTATACCATTTTATGATTTTTACATCTGGTTTTGAGTAGCGGGTTTTCCGTTTGACAATATGACCATTTCTGGAAAAATATAAACAAATGAAGCGTATTAAAAGAAAATCATTATTTTTGTATTATGAACCGAAAAATAAAATTAACCGCAGTCATTGAAAAGGAAGATAACATGTATATCTCTCTTTGTCCTGAACTGGATATTGCCAGTCAGGGAGAAACAAAAGACGAAGCAAAATCTAATCTTATCGAAGCGATTGAGTTATTTTATGAAATGGCTTCAGAAAGTGAAATCAGCAAGCGACTTCATAATGATATACAAATCACTACTGTGACAGTAAACGTGTAAACCTTCATGAAAAAGCTTTCCGGAAAAGATGTTTGTTTGATACTCTCAAAATTTGTATTTGTAAGTGTCAGACAAAAAGGAAGTCATGTTATCATGCAAAAAACAACAGAACTAACAACCATCACAGTTCCTGTGCCATTACATAAAGAAATTAAAACAGGTACCCTTCATTCAATCGTCAGACAATCAGGTCTTACAAAACCTGATTTTGAATGATTTCTTGTTTCTATATTGGAAAATGACTAGTCCTGAAATAGGTTTACGCAAACCTATTTCAGGACTAGTCACTTTATTAAACCCTAAAGTCAATGTGAAAACAAACCCCTGAAACCCAATTTTACACCGGGAGTCTTTTTGCCTGCCAGGTGATTTGTCCTCTGTGGTTTGCATAATGTTCCACCACGTGAAACCATTTGCAATAGTTATTCCAATTCCAGTCTTTTGTTTCTCCTGACAACAACCAATTGTCATCACGTTTACTCAATCCTTCATTGGTTTTTTTTCTGACTTCTTCGTACATATCCCTGTAGAAACTGAGTGGATTCCCTTTGATTTCATTTCTTGCCTTTTCGCCCAGATCCATGGCAACACCCCATTTTTCTTTATTGGCCGGAGAAAAATCATCCAGATTGTCAAAGGTAATATCCTGATAAATGACTTCTGTTGCCGCAAGGTGCCAGATAAGCGCACCAATCGTATTTGCATCTTTGTCGTGTAAATGATCCAATTGGGCAATAGTTAGTTTGGAATTATACCTGAAGACAGTATCGCGGATCCAATCCAACATAGATACTAAAGTACCTATATGAGGCGTATATCCTTTTTTGGGTCCGATATGGTTTATATTGTCGCTTATTGTTGGGTTTTCGATTATGTTTTGACCGGAAAGCATGACGGCACCTAATCCGCCCATTCCCAGATTGAGAGCAAAATCTCTGCGTGTTACCTTGTTTTTCATTTTTATTATTTTTTTGATATAACGAAATTAAAGCGCGATTTGTATTTTTTAAAGGGAAGAAATATATTTTATTATTCCGAAAGACGAATTGAAAATTTCGAAGGAAGTGATTTGATAGCTATTTTGTATGTTACAATGGAATATGACAAAACGGATGTTTAAAACAAAGTTGAAAAAAATACTTCTTGTTATTTGGTCAGGGGTAAAACTCCGAGTGCCGAAGTATCCCAACCAGACATACACGAAGATCGCCAGACATGGAGACGATGGTCGAAGTTTGTAACTTCGATCCTGTACATAATGAATTTGTTATTCGTCATCTTGTAGTTGCCTTCAATTACGATAGAGGGTCTTCTATATGATTTTCCCTCGCCTCGAGCCGGCGGGGCTTTTACTTTTTCTCTCGTCTTATGGGACGAGACCGGAAAAGTAAACAAAAAGTCTAGACTCAAAAAAGGTGATTGCGAAATTTTAATGGCATTCAATCGCCTCATGCCGGCGGGGCTTTTACTTTTGCTCTCGTCTTATGGGACGAGACCACAAAAGTAAGCAAAAAGTCTAGGCTCAAAAAAGGTGATGGCGCACTTTGGCATTTCCTTATGTTGTCGGACATATGAAATTTGTACTACTTTCTGCTGTTGTCGTGAACTCCAAAGTCTCCCCCTCGGGGAGATTTAGAGGGGCCCGAAAAGGACAATGCGAAGCATTGAAAAATCCGATTTGTCAGTACTATCACATGTTTTTGAGCAGGGATTGTCGTCCGAAAGAGAGTGGTCAAAAACCAAAATATTTTGATAGTATTCCTACGCCTCAAGCCGGCAGGGCTCTTACTTTTGCCATCGCCGCAAAAGTAAACAAAAAGGCTAGGCTCAAAAAAGGTGATTGCGCACTTTGGCATTGCATAAAGTTCTGATCATGCTGCGTGTGCGCACCGTGTATGACAAATCTATCCCACGGATCGGTCTGGCATTTGTGTTTCGTTTACAAAGGCAAGCACTCCGGTTTTACACTTCGACTCGTGCTTGGCATCCGATTTGTCAACACTATCACTGGTTTTGAGCCG
>JALHOZ010000059.1 GCA_022842725.1 Saprospiraceae bacterium | reverse complement strand
CCGACCACCAGAAAATCCGTTTCTTTTTCCGCACTGTTGTTGGCGATATCCCACGCTTTTACCCTTATGGTATGTTTACCCTCAGGAAGGTCTTTCAAAGGATATCGGATCATTCCGGCGGTATAGCTGTCCTTTTCGGATTCAAAAAATTCATTGAGTACAATGGCTTCTGATGTTTCATCATTCATAACGGAGGTAATATCATGACCAACAGCATTTCCGGTCACATTGATTCCAAAATCATCAGAAAGTTTGACGAGAAGGACAGGATTTGCATTGGTAATACCTCCCTGAACAAAACTTTCATCATTCATAAATACATCAACATTGGGCGGTGTGTCATCGACAATTCCATTGGTGGAAGAACCTCCGACTTTTATTTTATTGTAATAACCGCCTGCATCCCGTTTTTCACCATCAGAAGCATACATGGATATCCTTCCCTCTCCTACCGTATAATTGATGTCTTTAGGTACCCAAAAACCAAATGAAAAAAGTCCGTTTTTAACCGTGGCTTTCCCTTTAAAAATCACATTCTGGTAGAGTTCAAATGTCACAGAAGGCGATCTTTGATCATTCTGTAAAGTTTTTAATTTACTGGCTTTGTCAAATATGGTGGTATTGATACTTCCGTTAAAATCAGTCAATACCTGTAGATTTTCATCCGCAACATAACCTTCAAATTCTACAAAAGTCATGGCTTTGAGGGTATCGGTACTCGTTTCTATCGGCTTTTTATTGACTTTTGTCAGAACGATATTGTCTTTAGGCAAGGCTATCGATTGTGACGGATCACCCAGGAGGGTAAACTTTCTGCTGTTTTCAACGGTAAAACTGCCCGTGTATTTGTTTTTGCCATCCTTCAACACCTGACCAAAAGTCGGATTTTTGCCATCTGTTTTCCGGTAAATTTCCCGATGAACAGCATCAGTCAATGCTTTATTGGAGTTGGTAAATACAGCCCTGGTGGTACTGTACAATGCAATGGCGCCACCTTTAGAATTCAGAATCGTTTCTTCTCCCGGGCTCACAACTTTCGGATCGTCATATGCCGCAAACGAACATGTTGCCGTCACCATAAGAAACAATTTGTCGTAATTGGTCCATCCTTTGATATCCTTAAGGGTCAACACCCTTTCCTGAGCAAATCCCTGAGGACCGCCATGACCTAAATAGGTAAACGTCAGATGTCCTGCAAACACATTGTTATTGATGGATTTGGTTGCCTCAGGATAACGTGGATCACCTGCTGTTGACACCTGCGGAAAAGCATCAAAATAAACTTTTTGTTGATTAAATAACGGAAAATTTGAAAACGTCGTCCTGGCAATTTCATCAGTATCATAAATATGCGTACCTGAATCTTCATCATCAGCAGCATAAGCTGTGCGCAATCTCCAGTCGCCGAGCGTAGCAGGACTGGTATCGTAATGTATGATTTTATCTACAAAAACATTTGCTTCAGCCAATGTTTTTGCGGGAAGCCGACCGACGGAAATATCAAGTCCGCCTAATAAATCCCCGCCTTCATTTTCATCCAAAAGTCCGTAAAAATCATCCGCCGGAAAACCCGTAATCGGGTGTAATGACTGATCCGTCGCATATATAGGGATAAAATTTTCTCTGTTAATATTTGGCATCAGCCCTTTGTAATCATAACTTCCGTCACCAAACAAAAGAAGATATTCAAATGATGGATTTCGGATATACAACATCCTCGCAAAGTCTCTTATAGCAACCGGGTCGGTTTTACCGGAACTGAACTCATTATATATTGAACCGATTTCAGCTGTGGCAATTTTTATTTTTGAAAAAGATGATCGGTGGTCGGCAAATTTCTGAGCCGCATCTTTAAATTCAGGATGATAGACGACCAACATATCAGCATCTGCGATAGCATGAAAATTTTGATTTACAACTTTACCTCCGGATTCAGGCTCCAAAGCATTGCTCAGTCCCCGGTGCGATATAAACCGACGGGTAGTCAGACCGGTTTTAAAACTAAAACCTCCACTTCCGGTTTTTTGAATCATCGGTCTTAATGGATCGGTGATATCCCAAACCAAAACATCTGAAGGAACTGCCATTAAAAATCTCGCTGTTTCAAACGATTTGTTCTCCCTGTTTTGAAAAAACCATTGATTGGTCGTTTGAGCCAATCTTTTTTTGAAAACAACCTGCAGGTAATCCAGCCATCCTTCACTTTCCGCAGAATTGGCAGGATATTCCACAATCATTTTTTGATTATTGGCAGAAATAACAAATTTCTGGTTTAAAACCGCTTTTTGAGCGTACAAAGATTCAAGGTCGGTCGTAGCCACTCCACCAATAGATTGGGTAAACGTGTTGTCATGTACTTTAAATACAACATTGGACGACCTGCCCGATCTTCCGGCAAACACAGCGCGAACCTGTCCTTCAGAACCCATAACCGCATTGGAAAAATCAAATTTTGATGTAAAGTCCATTTCCCGTGTGCCTCTGAAATATTCACCATACCATTCTTTGCCTGTACCATGCGTGCCGGCATTGGCACCCAAAAGATTGGTGAGATCGGATTCATAATGTTGGATGGATTCGTACTCATCAGATGTCCAGCCCGGTGCGTCAGCCGCATCAGCGACTTCGGTGATTCTTAATCCCGGACCACCATCAATTTTCAGATAATAATAATTGTAGTCGTCATATATATTTTTGTCAAAAACAAATTGATTGGTCGTCTGATTGTACCTCCATACATCAGCACCTTCGGCATAAAAAAGAATAAAATCACTGTTGTCAAACTTTCCGTCGTTTTCTCCCGATACAAAAATGGAATTTTCAGCCAGGTCATCCACCCTTGAAGTTGCGTTGGAAACAGGCAACCTGCCTCCACCGTTTCCGTATATTTTAATGTTTTTCGGATTGATTTGGCCTGTTTTTATACCAAGTTTATTTTCGAGAAAAGCAAAATCCAACTTGTGCACCCCTGTCGTTTTGATACCTATTTTATATACATCTCCGGAAGTCAACACAGATTCCATGGTATAGACCGGATCATTTCTCAAAGAAGGGTTTTCGTTTGGTACCTGATTGACCTGTATTGAAAAGGAAGTAATCAATTCCAGGTTTTGTCCAATTATTCTGACTGGAACCAATTCAAACTTCCAGTTTTCGTCTCCTCTGATGTTCACCATAGTCGTCTTGTGCGAAAATTCTCCTGAAAAGGTGTTTGAAAAATTCCAGGGTAGAGACTTAGTAGAAATTATTTGAATGTTGGTAACCGCTTTATGACCACTTTTAACCTTTTCTAATTCTTTCAGATATAAAGGCAAACCTTTTATTTCTCCACTGTACACGGCATCTTCAAAAGTGATGATCCCTTCCGTAAGTTTTTGTTCGTCATACTGAATGGTGAATGTCTGCCCGAAATTAGGCAGGGTCATTCCGACAATCAACCCGAAAATTAAAAAAAGAATGGTGGACGTTTTTTGTAACATAAAAATGTAGGTTTACAAACTTAAAAATACCGTTGTTTACATAAGACAACAAAATATGATCCGATTTTAAGGCAAGCACTCAATTAACAGAGGTTCTACTGTAAAAAATCACATTTTTTATTCCCGAAAAGAAACGAAGGAAAAGATATCATATTGTAAAACAAAGAATATTTTACAAAAAATGAATCAAAAATGGTGCTATTCTGACAAAAATAAACATTTAATCGATTGTAATATACTTTTTTTAGAATTTTTACATTGAACAATCTATATTTGTTTTGGTTTTTAAATAACACATACACCAACCGATCATCATGTTTCGAATTACACCCATCATATCCTCTTGTTTCAAACTGATATTTGTATGGGTGTTATTTGTCGTACAGATGTATGGTCAGGATCCGGTTTTCAGCCAATTTTACCACAATCCTTTAGGTATCAATCCTGCCTTTGCCGGGAATACTTCAGGTCCTTTGTTTCATATCAACTACAGAAACCAATGGCCTTCCTTTGACAACGTGTATACTACTTATGCCTTTTCATACAGCCAGTTTTTTAAACCCGTCAATAGCGGGTTAGGCATTCAGATACTTCACGATCAGGCGGGAGACGGCATCCTGCAATCCACAAACATGAATATATCATACAGCTACCGTGTTAAGGTGCGCAACGGATATTATATAAAAGGAGGGATGGAAGCCGGTTTCGGCTCACTTTCTGTGGACTGGAACAGATTTACTTTTGGTGACGCCATCGATCCGCGTGTTGGTCCCGTGTCACCGGGAGGACTTCCTTTTCCAACGGCCGAAGTGGCTCCGGAACAAAACAACAGAAGGTATTTTGATTTGGGTGCGGGTGTTTTGGTATACAATCAATATTATTATGTTGGTGCCAGCTTACAACACATAAATGCCGCCGACATAACTTTTCTCCAATCTTCCCGTGACTTCAGCAGTATCAGTGCCATACCGGCAAGGTTCAACTTTTCTGCAGGATATAACCATCTTTTCAAAAAAGGCAATAAAAACAAAGAAGATTCGTTTATATCTCCGAATGTTCTTTTTGCCAGGCAAGCAGGATTTTCGCAATTGATCGGAGGTTTTAACGTAAACTTTGACAAGATCATTGGTGGTTTATGGTATCGCCATTCTGGGTCTAATGCTGATGCAGTCATTGCACTTTTCGGATACAAAAAAGATTTTTTTAAATTTTGTTATTCCTACGATTACACCGTATCCGGGTTGACCATCGGTTCAGGAGGCAGTCATGAAATAGGTTTGGTTATCAATCTGGAACAATTTTTTCCGGAAAAACAAAATTATAATGATTGTTTGTCCATATTCCGTTGATTGTGGTATGATTTTAGATTGACACCAACTGATTTTCAAAGCGGTAAGTATTACAATAATCCATCAAAACATCTTGTGCCTTTGTAAAAGATATAGTCCGTAAGTGATTACCGGTCAGTAATAAGCTTTCACAACAGGTGAAAATTTTAAAAATAATCAGTTGAAAAGTTTGTCACAATCAATTTTTTTGTACTTTTGTTCGCTAAAAATTTTTATAGAATATCAATCGATGAAGAATTTAATTAGAATCCAAGTTGTTTTTGCGCTCATTGTAGTTCTTTTCAGTGCCTGCAGCAAAAAAGTAGAGAAGTCGTCAAATACGGGATGGCATTACAACGACCCTGCCTGGGGTGGTTTTGAAAAACTCAATTATGAGGGCCAGATTGACGGTCCAAATCTTGTGTTGATTGAAGGAGGTACATTTACCATGGGAACCAGTTTACAGGACGTTACGTATGAATACAACAACGTTCCGAGAAGAGTTACCGTTTCATCCTTTTACATGGACGAAACAGAGGTTTCCAATATTAATTATAAGGAATATCTTCACTGGTTGAGGGTATATTATGCCAGCTATCCTGAAGTATTCAGAAATGCATTGCCGGATACTTTGGTATGGAGAGAAGAATTGGCTTACAACGAGCCATTGGTAGAAACTTACCTGAGACACCCTTCTTATGATGATTATCCGGTTGTCGGTGTAAACTGGCTTCAGGCGAATGAATATTGTAAGTGGAGATCAAACAGAGTAAACGAAGCCCTTTTGATCGAAAGAGGTATCCTCAATACCAATCCGGATCAAAGAGATTCTGACACTTATGACAACAAAGCATATCTTGCAGGTCAATATCAGGGAAATGTCAAAAAGAACCTGAAAGATTTGAGTACAGGTGGTGAAAGACCGGTTAAGTTTGAAGACGGTATCTTACTTCCTGACTACAGATTGCCTACAGAAGCTGAGTGGGAATATGCTGCATTGGCTCTTCAGGGTAATCAACCTACTTCAGAAGATGAATTGATCACAGACAGAAGATATTTCCCATGGAATGGTAATACCATTCGTTATAAAACCAGAAACAAACAACAAGGTTTGGTTATGGCCAACTTCAAAAGAGGTCGTGGAGACTACATGGGTATGGCGGGCAGATTGAATGACCGTGCTTCATTCCCTGGTCCGGTGAGAACATTCTTCCCGAACGACTTTGGTTTGTACAACATGGCAGGTAATGTCAACGAATGGACTTCTGATACCTACAGACCTACAACAAGTACAACGTTGAGTGATCCTGAAAACCACGACCTGAACCCTTTCAGAGGTAATCAATTCCAGGAATTGGTTCTTGACGAAGAAGGAAAACCGGTTGAAAAAGATTCTTTAGGTGCTCTTAAAAAGAGATATATCGATGACGAAGAGGCAGCGACCAGAGAAAATTATAAAAAAGGTGATTTGAGAGGATATAACGACGGAGACGAAGATTATATCAAATACCTTTACGGTGAAACCACTTTGGTCAATGACAAATCAAAAGTGTACAAAGGAGGTTCATGGTCAGACAGATTGTTCTGGTTGTCTCCGGGAGCCAGAAGATTCAAGGATGAAGATAAATCAAGCAGAGACCTTGGATTCAGATGTGCTATGATTCGTGTCGGTGGTAGTGCCGGTAACGAAGATATGGGTGGTAACACCTTCCAGGAAAGCGGTAAAAATGTAAAAAGAAGATATAAGTGATGATGTGATATTTTTGTGAATATCATCAAAACTTAAAGACCAAAAAAGGCGTTCAATTTCTGAGCGCCTTTTTTTATAGATAAAAAATCCACTATGTACACAAATATCGAAACCATTTATACCTTATTTCTGCAATCTTCAGGCATCGTTATTGACAGTAGAAAGATTTCTGCTGATTCCATATTTTTTGCACTAAAAGGCACCCAAACAGATGGAAATAAGTTTGCGGAGGCCGCCCTGCAACAGGGAGCTTTGGCAGCCATTGTAGATGACCCCGGTCTCAAAGACACCAAAGGTTGTTTTTTGGTGGAAGATGTTTTGACAACCTTACAGGAACTGGCAAGACATCATCGAAAAACCTTTACTTTTCCCGTGATCGGACTGACCGGTTCGAATGGAAAAACCACATCCAAAGAATTACTTCATGCTGTATTGTCTTCTACCTTTTCGGTAGCTGCCACACAGGGTAATCTTAACAATCATATAGGTGTGCCGCTTACCATACTTTCTGTGAGACAAAATCCGGATTATCTGATAGTCGAGATGGGAGCCAACCATCAGGGAGAGATTTC
>JALHOZ010000058.1 GCA_022842725.1 Saprospiraceae bacterium | reverse complement strand
TTGAGAAGCGGCATACTCATCTTTTTCAAAAATAAATTTCTGAATACTGTTTAATGAATTGAAAATAAAATGAGGATTCATTTGCGCACGAAGGGCTTTCATTTCGAGAGCGGAAATTTTTTTTTGATATTCTGAGGTAAGTCGTGCTTCACTTTTGATACGATTGGTTTTTAAACTTGTGTATAAAAATAATAATCCGACAGCAATAGCGATCATTATTGTTATAAACCACCATGATTTGTAAAAAACAGGACTGATAGAAAAATGAATCGTTTGAATATGAGGGTCCCAGATGCCCTCATTGTTTGAACCCTGTAACCGGAATGTATATTTGCCGGATGGAAGTCTTTTGTATTCCACTTCAGAAGCATTACTGATATGCCATGAAGTATCAAGACCAACCAGAGTATATTTATAAAGGTTATTATGGCTGTTATTGAAACAAAGGTTGGTAAAGGAAAAACTAAGATTATTTTTATCGTACGAAAAAGAAAGGGTAGTATCTGATTTTAGCGGAACGCTTATCAATTCTTTTTCATTTACTCTTAGTGAAGTAATTAAAGTAGGTCTTGTGATTAGATTGATTGGATTTTTATTAAAATCCAGAATCTGAATGAAAGGATAATTATTGAAAGTCATTATATTATCACCCTTTTCCATATTGGCGCTGTAGCCTGCCCTTGGAAAACCTTCTCTTTTATCTTTTGATGTGATACATTGCAGGTTGTTGATTTCAAAGAGATAACTTTTTTCGACATTCATAACCCATATCCTGTTTTTGGGGTCGAGAACCAATCCATTAACATTATTGCTGGAAATACAGGAATTATCCTTGTTGATAATTTTCCATGAACCTTTGGCAGGATCGTGAAGAATAACGCCCTGGTACAAAGTGCTCAGCCATAATTTCCCATTCGGGTCTTCAAGTATATCTGTGACATACCTAATCAGGCCTTCGTTCAATCTGGTGTCTTTTTCCCAGGCAAGTCCTATTTTTTCTTTTTCAAGGTCAAATTCGTAAAGGTATTTTCCACCTCCCAGCAAGATTTTATTCCGGTACATTACAAATGGTTGTAAACCATACCCGTTTTGGTCTTTTTTATTTTTCAGAAAGTCGGAAATATCAATTTTTTTACCTTTTTTTTTATCAGTTTCAAGCAAAAGGATTGCGTCAGCCGTGATGGCGGCCATACTTTTTTCACCGGTTTTTATCATGTAATGGATACCCGGTAATCTGTGTTTGTTGCCATCGGTTTCAAAAACTAATTGTATAAAATTTTTTGTTCTGAGATCAAATGAAAACAAATCCTCAAAGGTAGCCAGATATATGGTGCCATCGTTCAATGTTATGACATCATTTACTACATTTTTCGGGTTGAGTTTATTTTCAAGAATCTGATATTTTCCTGTTTCCTGATGAAACAAACCTACTCCAGTCATTCCGGAACCGCAAAAGGCAAAGGTATTTTCATTTATCCTCACATTCTTATATGGCTCTATATTTATGCCCTTATTATTGGTTATTTTGTCAATGACCAACATTTTTTTATTTTGATGGTAAAGAACATTGCAATAATCATTAATGGAAGACTTCCACAAGTTTCCTTCTCTGTCATTTAATAAAAAGGAAGCACTTACCTTACTTTCAAAATTTCCTTTTTCAGGTGGAAAATACACATGACTTTTATTTCTCATGTTGTACATGATATGTCCGGACATGCCTGATAAAATCAACGTGTTCTGATCGAAAAGGTGTACCTTAAAAATAATGTGATGAAAGGTCAAACCTTTCACAATGTAGGGGAACTTTGTTTTTTGGATTTTACCTGACGCAAGATCTAAACGGATAAGCCCCTTTTGTGCAGCGATGTAGTAATTTTTTGTCAAAGGGTCAAATGCAACATCAGAAAATATTTCCTTTTCACCAGCTTTTACATATTTTAAATTACCGTTTACCAGATTTTTTATAATCAAATAATTCGGATAAATTACAACCAGATGGTCAAGGTCGGTTTTTTTTAAAACAGCGTAGTTTTTGCGGGTATCTTTGGGTAATGTAAACTGTAAAGTAACATCTTTAACAGTTTTTTGTATAATATCATACTCGTAGAGGTTGCCGTCTATTGAAAACAAAATTTCGTCCGGACCAACTTTGATCATATATTTATATGCGGACAATAGATTAAAATGGCTTTGACTGCTGTCTACCCAGCGGTGAAAAGTATAGTCATTGAGGTCAAGATATTGAAAATCTGTCAGAGACAACATCCACAACCTGTTGTATTTTTCATCGTACATTACTTCTCTTAGCTGATTGGAAATATTTTGTGATGGATTATCCAGTGGGCTTTTAATTACGTCGAACCGATGACCGTCATATCTGTGTAGTCCATTGTCCGTGCCCATCCAGATAAATCCGTCTTTATCCTGGGCCATGCCAAACATGATACTGGACCCTATACCGTCTCTTTCGTCAAAATTGCGGTAGGTGTATTTAATGTTCTGACTTACTGATGTAAGAAAAAACATAGTTGTACAAATCCATATTATTCCAAAGTGCTTCAAAGTCTGCAATATAAATACAAATGTAAAATTATTTGGGGTTAATATTTTCAATACTTCTATAAAAATATTGCCTGTAATGCAGGAATCAATATTTGTCTATTTTCAGATTATTTATCTCCCCGTTTTTGATGGTAATATCTTTGCAGGAGTCTCCGGCTAATCCTTTAAAAAGATTTAATCCGTAAAGTTTACCCGAATATTTTGCAGATAAGATAATGTAATCTGTTTTGTCCTCAAATCGGGTAATTTCAAAATAAAAATCTGTTTTCTGAGTATTAGCTACTCCGTTTTTCCAATTGGACACAAGGCAGGAATTATCCGGGAAACCATCCGAACTTCCGCTGATAACTATTTCAAAATTCTTTATATTCAGAATACCTAAACCAACTTTGGCATCCTTGTGAATGAAAGTAAACTGTCGATCGTCGGGATTTTGACCTGATTTAAAACTGATGACGAGATAAGGCTGAGTTGTGTTTACCAGATTGTTTCCTTTCGGGAAATAAGACGAGGATTTATAGTAATTGACACCATTCCACGAAACGCCATCTATCATACAAGTCGTACCGATTTCCGACGTGGGCATTTCTGATGATTTCTTTTTATTATTGCCAAAAAACAAACTGCCTGTTGGATTTTGATTCACTTTCTTTTTATCAGGTGTTTGCAATACAACAAAACCGTCTTTCCCTGCGCTAAGCGATTTTACTGACACATTCATATCATTATCCTCCAAACTGATTACTTTGAATGTGTACTCCAACCCGTTTTCATCAGTAGGGTTAAGAATGTCTCCAACCTTAATGATGCCGACATCAATACGTATACCGCCTGAATATTTACCTACATTTTCATCATCGATGAAGACGTATTTAATTTCAGCGAAAAGGGATTGGGCATGGATACAATTTTGATGTACCACCATAACAAATAACAGAAAAATGCGGAGCGAGCAGGATTTAAAATGAATCATTCTTTATTCTTTATTAAGTTATTTAATAATTTTTTAAGTTCTACAATTTCCTTTTGTTGATTATCAAGTGTCTCCTTGAGTAATTCATTTTGTTTTGCCAATTCCTGAATAGCAACTAAAGCTACTCCGTTTGCATCTACTGTGCTAATAGATGTATTATCTGTACCAACATTAAATGACGAATAGAAATCTTCTGCCACCGGGCCAATGTGGTATTCATCTGTACCTTTGTATTTCCATTTACTAACTTCTAATTTCATTAGTTGAGAAAGAATAAAAGCGCTGTTGAGCCCGATGAAATTTTCCTTTTTAAATTTGGAAGAAGTATTTGTCCAGGCACCTCCGTTTGTGAGATAAGCTCCGTTTCCATTTCCAGCTCCTGTTCCAACTTGTAATGCATATCCTGCGTTGGAAACATTCGTCCTTCCAAAGACCCATTTGGTAACCAATCCATCTCCAAATGACATCATATCATTAACATCCACTTTAGCATTGGCTCCAATAGTAGTTGTATTGACTAGCGCTACTGATGTTACTCCTGCATTATAACCAAGTGCGGTATTATTAGCACCTCCGTTCAGGGTTTCTAAGGCAAGTGATCCTACTGCTGTATTTTGTCCAAAGTTTTGCGTGTTTCTTAAGGCATAATTACCAATGGCAGTGTTATGATGGGCCGTGATATTGTTTAGTAGGGAACCAAAACCTAGAGCTGAATTTGCTGATCCTGTGGTATTGTAGAACATTGCCTGATAACCCATTGAAGCATTTTCGGATCCTATTGCATTTTTATGCAGGCTTTGATATCCGACTGCAGAATTATAATTTCCTGAACTATAAGGGAATATTCCATTACCAATTATTGCTTCATATCCTATAGCAGTGTTTCTATTTCCCGTAGAATTATAAGCCAGCGAAGCTGTGCCCAATGCCAGGTTTTCAGTTCCCGTAGAATTAAAAGCAAGAGCTCCTTGTCCTATCGCAATTTGTGAATGGGAAAAAGTATCTTGACTTAATGCGGAACTACCAATGGCTATATTCGAAAATCCATTTCTGTTATTGGCTAAAGTAAGTCTACCGATACAAATATTTCCATGACCATTGATATTTGATTCACCACTGGCATCTCCTATAGCTACATTATAACTACTTCTGTTTTGAAGAAGGGTTTTTCGTCCTATGGCAATATTATACTGATTTTGAACACCATTACTGTTCCTCATTGATTCATGGCCGATAGCGATATTTACAAATGAATGGTCTGTGTTTTGCATCGCTCTGATTCCTATTGCAGTATTATAAGAGCTATTTGATAAAGAGAATGATGAACTATCTCCAATGACAATATTTTCAATTCCTAGTCTGTTATTGAATAAAGCTGTTCTCCCTATAGCTATTTGTCTGTGACTTAGGGTATCATTTTTTAAAGCTTCACTGCCAATTGCCACATTGCCATTTCCTTTTCTATTAAATTTTAAAGATTCCCAGCCAATGGAAGTATTTTCATTTCCTTCTGTATTTAAATTGCCGCTTTGAAGACCAATAGCTGTATTGGAATTACCTGTGGTATTTAAAGCCAATGCATTATACCCAACAGCAGTATTCTGGCTTCCGGAGTAAGAAGGTGCCCCAAACAATCCTCCTAATGTTCCATGGCCAACAGATGTGTTCAGATTTCCATTATTGATATTGATTTGACTCCCTGAACCTATGGCCAAATTGTTATTTCCGCCCGCCGAACTTTTTAAAGCATCATGTCCTATAGCCAATTGGTTGACAGCAAATAAACTTTCTGATAATGTGTTGTTTCCAATGGCAATATTAGAATTCCCATTCATATTATTGAGTAATGCATCAACTCCTATGGCAAGATTGTTTGAGTTGAGGTTTCTTTGAAGAGCTCTTTTTCCAATACCTATATTTTTATTGCCTTCGATATTGCTATTTAATACAGAATCTCCTATGGCAATATTATTTGTCCCTTCCTGATTATTAAACATTGTTGCTCTTCCTATCGCTATCTGACCTTCACTCAGAGTATCCTGAGATAATGTAAGATGACCAATGGCAATATTTCCGGATCCTGTCTTATTCGATAATAATGCCCCATATCCAAGTGAAGTATTATCCATACCTGAATTATTGTAATAACTTGCCTGGTAACCCACGGATGTATTTTGCGATCCGGTAGTATTTAGTTTTAAATTTTCAAATCCTACTGCTAAGTTATAATTTCCTGAATCATTATTTAATAAAGACTGGTAGCCAAGAGCCGTGTTAAATTGCCCATCCTGATTACTATATAAAGCCTGAAATCCTATTGCCGTTTGTCCGATAGAAGAGGTATCTGCATTAAGCGTATTATCGCCAATTGCAACATTATAATTACCGGTTTTACCATGCAGCATACTTCCATTTCCAATAGCAGTATTTTGAGTTCCTTGAATATGATTGCTAAGTGAAAAATTTCCTATAGCCACATTGCCGCTTCCTGAAATATTATTTCCAAGCGCAGCCGTACCAAAAGCCTGATTACCAGAGCCTGTCGTATTATTTTTCAACGAGTTGGCACCTATCGCATTATTGTAATTACCTTGATTATTCAGCAGCGCATTTTTGCCGATAGCTACAGTGTATATTGAAGAAGTATCATTTTTAAGTGCATTGGCACCGATTGCCACCAAATCAAAACCCATTTTTGTTGAAGATAATGCATTGTATCCTAATGCCGTATTACTATGCCCTCTCCGGTTTTGACCTAAACTCCCTGCCCCGACAGCCGTGTTTTTACTTCCTTCAAAAGCAGCAAGTGCCCCCTGGGAATTGTGGTATAATGCCTTATACCCTATGGCAACTATACTGTCCCTTTCTTTGTTTAAAGTCAAAGCTTCTGTGCCCAAGGCAACATTGCGGTTACCTACACTGAAACCTGCCAAACCGTATAAAGCTTGATTTCCAATAGAAACGTTTTCGTTGCCATTGGTATTTGCAAACATGGCGTAACTTCCCATGGCGACATTATCATGGCCATCGAGATTGCTTAGCATGGCTTTGTAGCCGAAAGCATTATTCTGATAGCCATTTTGACTCACCATCATATTTTGAATACCTACAGCTGTATTAAAACCTCCTACCTGATTTCTCATGATCTGGTATCCAAAAGCAGTATTATTTCCGGAAAGAGGGCTCTTATTGTCAAATGTCTGGTAGCCGAAAGAAGTGGTTGGAACGGAAACACCGGCATTTCTTTGAATCATACCTGCCAGATTATTATTGACCTTTATTTTTAAATCAACCGCATCCGTAGTTCCGATAAAATTATTGTCAAAGTTTGTTCCCGCGTTGCCGGTGGTAGACCATCCCGTGTTTTGATTCTGAAGGCTTACCCACGCAGACCCCGTGTGGTAATAAAACCCAGGTTTCTGTCCATTGGTTTGGTAAACCAATAATCCTGTCGCCGGAGATGCGATATTAGCCCGTTGGGTAGAATCCATTCGAGGTATTAACAAACCTTTGTCTGTGGAAGTTACATCGAGCATGGCTGAAGCATTCGGGGATAACGTACCCACCCCCACATTTTGGGATTGGGAAATATTAACAGTGCAAAGTAATATAAACGTTAAAAAGGAAATTATTTTCATCATGTTTATTAAAATTGTTATTCAATATTTTTTATAAAGCCAGGACTTGTTATACTCAAACCTCAACCCGTTTTATTTGACGTTAATAAATTTTTCCGAAAAATATCCTTCCTCCAGTCTGTCCGTTGTCCGATTGGCCCTGCGGGAAACCTATAATAAAGTTTCTGCCCGAAACAGCTGCATCGTGCAATGTATGGTCAAAACTGGTCGCCAGAGGGTCCGTAATCCGGGCGTGATTTCTGATCCTGTCGTCGTAAGCCTGGAT
>JALHOZ010000057.1 GCA_022842725.1 Saprospiraceae bacterium | reverse complement strand
GACGCTAACTGTTCACACAGATTGGTATTGACAAATACTGCAACTGACGAAGGTGGATGTATTGAAGAAGGATGGTTGAAATGGCAGGTATTCGTTGACCTTTGGGCTGACGGAACTGATGACTGGGAATTTTCAAGCTTTTTACCTGTAAACAATGACGTTGCTAACGCAAACAATGGTAACCTTGCTGCTATCAGAGATGATAACGGAAACGGTATTCCTGATATTTATGTGGCACCTACCATCAATGGTGGCCAAATCACAATAACCCTACCTGAGTTGATCGTTGGAAAAATGAGCAACCACAAAATAAGCTGGAAAGTAACTGACGGATGTCATAACCACACAACTTGTCACCAGGATGTAATGGTTGCTGACAAAAAGGCTCCAACACCTTACTGTATTAACTTAAGTACAGCATTGATGGAAGATCCTGACGGTACCGGACCGATGTTATCCATGTTAGAATTGTGGGCAATTGATTTCAACATCGGATCATTTGACAACTGTACTCCACAGGAAGACTTATTATTTACATTTGACCAATGGGCACCACAAGTTACGGATACCGTGATTGCAGGTAGATTGATCAATATCGACGTACCTCATTATTTTGATGCAAGCGGTGGTGTTATGGGTTACCCAACTACCAATGCACAAGTATTGAGCAGATACAACAATGGTGAATTACAATTGTGGTTACCATCATTGAGAAGTTCAGCTAAAGTATGGAATGAATATAACATGGTTGGGCAGAAACTAATCGATGTAAACGTTATGATGAGTGTTTGGGATAAGAAATTTAATCAGGATTTCTGCTGGGTTACTTTGACTTTACATTGCCAAACCTGTCCTATTGAATTAAATTCAAGAATAGGCGGTCTTATTGCAACAGATCAGGGTAATGGTGTAAACAATGTGGAAGTTTTATTGTACGACGCAGCTTCAAGCATGATCAGAAATACCTTCACCAATGAAGCCGGTATGTATGCTTTTGACAATGCCCCAGCTAATGGAGAGGTAATCGTTCCTGTCAAAGACCATGATTTTGACAATGGTATCAGCACCCTTGACCTTGTGATGATTCAAAGACATATTTTGGGTATTCAGGCCTTTGACAGCCCTTATAAGGTTGTCGCTTCTGATATCAACAACGACACCAAAATCAACTCTGTTGACCTCGTCGAACTCAGAAAACTCATTCTTGGTACTTCCACTCGTTTTACAAACCAAAGCTGGAGATTTATTGATACTAAATATCCAATGGATATGAGTCATGTCTTCCCGTTTGTAGACAGAATGGATATTCCATCCGATTCAACACAACGTAACAACATCAATTTTGTAGGTGTTAAAATCGGAGATGTCAATGGTACAGCTACAACAGATGTAATGAATGCAACTGCAGAAAGCAGAACTGCTTCTACCCTGAACCTTACCGCTGAAAACAGAAATGTTGAAGCAGGTGAAACAGTAGAAGTTCCTGTAACTGCATCAAACTTCAATGATGTTTTCGGATTCCAGTACACAATGAATGTAGAAGGCGCAAGCTTTGTAAATGTTATTCCCGGTACCATTGAGATCAATGAAAGTAATGTGGGAGTTATCTCAGACGAGATGATTACCATGAGCTTTGCTTCAACAACTGCAGAAACAAGAAGAGTGGATGATGTATTATTCACTATCGTATTGAAGGCTAACAAAGCTTCTTTATTGAGTGAAATGATGTACATCAACTCTCATATAACTTCAGCAGAATCTTATGTTGGTTCAAACATGAAAGTTCAGAATATCGGATTAACAGTAGGTAGCGAAAGTGCTTCAGCTGATATCCAATTGTTCCAAAACGAGCCTAACCCATTCAAAGGTCAGACTAAAGTAAGCTTCTTTATGCCTAAAGCCGACAAGGCAACATTGACAGTATATGATGTTACCGGCAAATTAATCAACATCAGAAACATCGATGCAGTACAAGGTGTAAACACTGAAGTATACAACAGAGAGCAATTAGGTACTTCCGGTATGTTGTATTACAAATTAGAAAGTGGTGACTTCACTGCTACTAAAAAAATGATCATCGTGGAATAATCTGAACAAGTTTCAGAAAGTTTAATGCGTAACTCAGGAAAAAAGGAACCCATGATAAAAACATCATGGGTTCCTTTTTTTTAACTACCTGACAAATAAGGTTATTTGTGTGATATCATTTTAATAAAATGAATGGTATACAACAGACTATATTGTGTTCAGACTTTGTTTTTTACAGTTATCAACATTTACAATACGGCTTTTAACAACCAAATTTTGAATAAAACAACAATATTTATAACCTTACAGAAAATGGAATCCTGAAATTCGACTTCTTCACCAGCTATGGATCGGTGATAATTTTAAAACAAATCATTACATATGAAAAAAAAGTATATAGATTGATTCTTTTTTTATACTTTTGCGCTTTATTTCAATTTTTTGACAAAAAATATACCATGCGCAACATTACGTTTCTTTTTATATTATTTTTCTTTAGCAGTACTGTTTTTGCACAAAAAGACAATGATATACTCATGACAGTTGGTAAGTCAGCGGTTTCTGTAGGAGAATTTAAGTATATCTACGAAAAAAATAATGGCGAAAAGGCAAATTATAGTGAAAAAAGCCTTTCAGAATACCTCGATTTATATACCAATTTCAAACTAAAGGTAGAAAAAGCTAAACAGTTACGACTGGACACATTGCCGGAACTAAAAATGGAACTGCAGGGTTACCGAAAACAACTGGCTGGAAGTTATCTTATTGATAAAGAAGTCACAGAAAATCTATTAACAGAACTTTACGAAAGAACAAAATACGATGTAGAATTCAGTCATATTTTCCTGCCTGTCAATCCTGATGAAAATCTTTCCAAAAAAGAAGAAATAAAAAGTCAGATGATGGCGATCAAATCAAAGATCATCTCAGGTCAAAGTTTTGAAGAAGTAGCCAAAGAATTTTCTAAAGACCCTAACAGCGCTCCAAAAGGAGGCTACATGGGATTTTTAAACGCTAAACTACCTACAGGATTTTACAGTCTCGAGACTGCATTATACACCACACCCATTCAAAGCGTTTCTGATATCGTAGAATCAAAAATCGGCTTTCATATTGTAAAAGTCATAAATAAAAGACCGGCAAGAGGCCAGGTACAGGTTGCACATATATTTTTAAAAAATGATAAAAAAAATAGTCATCTCAAAGCAGATAGTTTATATAATGAATTGATAAAAGGTGGTGATTTCTCAAATTTCGCCAATCAATATTCGGATGACAAAAACACCTCAAGGACGGGTGGATTACTTCCCCCTTTCGGAATCAATACATATGAAAGTGAATTTGAAAATGTAGCCTTTTCATTAGCAAACGACGGGGAAATCTCAAAACCCCTGACCTCAAAATCAGGATGGCACATTCTGAAAAGAATTTCCAAACCGGCACCTGACAATTACGACATTTTTGTCAGAAAAATGAAATCCCAGATAAGCAAAGACGAACGATTTGAAGTAGCTAAATTAGCGTTGATTAATGATATCAAACAATCAAACGGTTTTAAGGAAAACAAAACCATTTACGATCAGTTTGTACTAACATTGCAAGATGATTTATATTCTTATAAATGGGAACCTCAAAGTAAAAATCTTGATGAGACACTTTTTACTTTTGGAAATTCTTATATTTCAACCCTTGGTGATTTTACTTCTTTTATCAAAAAAAACACCAAAACCCGATTGAAATATGACAAAGGGCGACCTGTGGCACAAACAGCGAATGATTTGTATGCTGAGTTTGTTAACGAAAAAGCGATAGAATTTGAAGAAAAAAATCTTGAATATAAATATCCTGATTTCAAATCACTGATGCGCGAATACGAAGAGGGCATACTACTTTTTGAAGTAACCAAATCAACAGTTTGGGATAAAGCTAATGTTGACACCATAGGTTTGGAAAAATTTTATAATGACAATAAGTCAAAATATCTTGGTGAAGAAAAAGCAAAAGTGTCTCAATTTGTGATTCATACCACAGATAAATCAATGGTAGACAAAATCAAAAAAGATGCAAAAAAGATGACAACTACCAAACTTACCCAAAAATATAATAAAGGCACTAATCTCCTATCTGTAACAGAAGAAACCCTCGACAAAAGTCATCCTTTGATGAAAGGAATGGACTGGAAAACGGGCTCACTCTCAGATGTCACAATAAACGAACAGGCAAAACATCAGTCATTCAGAAAAATCCTTGATATTATTCCGGCCCAGTCAAAAACCATTTCTGAAGCACGGGGATATGTGGTTGCAGATTATCAGGATTTCCTTGAAAAACAATGGGTTAATGAACTTAAAAAAGAGTTCACTGTCGCCATTAATCAGCCGATATTTAGTTTGTTAAAAAAGAAATAATATCCCTGTTCAAAAAATTTAGTTTTTGTTCGGGAATACCTGTTCAGTTTATAACACTTGCCATTTTCAGAATGAGACAAAAAAACGGTACATATGATTTTATCCATTCCTTTCTGAGTTATTGCCGGAAAACAGGAAGTTTCAGCAAAATGGTTAAAAAATGATGAATTCCCGGGTATTTATTCCAATATTTTGGTTTTGTTTCTTAACAGGTTGTAAAAACATGCACAATGCCGATGAAGGAAAACCATTAGTAAAAGTTGGTGATAAAATACTCTATTCATCAGTGGTCGAACAATTGCTTCCGGAAGGAACAAACAAAGAAGACAGTACCGCTATAGTACAAGGTTATATAGAGAACTGGATCCGGGATAACCTGATCATTATGGAAGCTGAAAAAAACATACCCAATGATCTAAATCTCAATAAACTTGTAGACGATTACCGATCTTCTTTGTTAATGTATCACTACGAAAACAAAATTATAAAAACAGAATTGGACACCATCATAACAGTATCACAAAAAAAAGATTTTTATACTGAATACGGATCCCAGTTTTTATTGTCACATGCTATTATCAAAGCCATTATTGTACTTGACAAGTCAAAAGACAAATCATTCAACAATTGGTCCGCAAAAGCCAAACAGCTGGAAGAAAATGAATTGCTGGATGCTGCAAATAAAAACAAGTACAAGATATTAAACAACGGAAGTATTTGGATACCAAAGGATGATCTGAAAAATTATGTATCCGATATCTCTTTAAGCGCTTGCAAAAAAGGTTATTCAGGTGCATTTTCCAGAAAGGAAGGAAATATTTTTATATTAATCACAGGATATTACAACGAAAAAGAAATTCCTCCGTTAGATTATATTGATGATAAAGTCGAACAAGTGATGTTGAATAATCGAAAAACATTATTGTTAAAAACCGTGAGAGAAAACTTATACAAAACCAATATTGCTAAAAGAAATATTAAATTTTATTGATGAATTTTCAAAAATTAATTTTACCTAAATTCAAATGTATGAATATGTCCTGGTTTTCAGCATTTACAATGATAACTTTTTTATTTTTGTATCTGCCGGCATCATTTTCTCAGGAAAGGGTACTGATTGACAAGGTGATCGCAAAAGTCGGTAGTGAATACATACTGAAATCTGAGGTTGAAGAAGAGTTTTCTTACGCACTCAAACAACAACCCGGTTTGGATGAAAAAGTAAAGTGTGATGTTCTCAAAAGTATAATAGAACAAAAAGTCATCATCTATCAAGCCAAACTTGACAGTATTGAAATAAGTGAAGAAGAAGTAGAACAACAACTTGATTTCAGATTTGATGCTGTTTTGAGACAAATGAATGGTGATGAATCATTTTTCAAAGATTATTACGGAGCAACAGTTTCTGAAATGAAGGACAGGTACCGCGATGATCAAAGACAAAAACTTCTGGCCGAAAAAATGCAGTTTGACCTTTTATCTTCTATTGAAATCACCCCCAAAGAAGTTGAAAAATTTTTTGAGTCCATTCCTGCAGACTCGCTTCCTTATTTCAAATCTGATATGGAATACTCAGAAATTGTTTATAAACCATCTGTAAGTGAAGCTGAGAAACAAAAAGCATTTGAAAAGATAACCTCCTTACGAAAAAGAATCGTCGAAGACAAAGAAGATTTTGCTGCGTTAGCAACCAAATATTCTCAGGATCCAGGATCAGCACTTCGTGGAGGTGACCTTGGATTTGCCAGAAGAGGTTCTTATGTTCCTGAATTTGAAGCTACAGTTTATGCCTTAAAAAAAGATGAAATTTCAGAAATTATCGAAACGGAGTTTGGCTACCATTTTATCCAACTGACAGAAAGAAAAGGTAACTCCGTTAAAGCCAGACATATCCTTATAAAACCGGAGATCACCACATCCGATCTCAATACAGCTAAAGAAACATTATTAAAAGTTAAAACATTAATTGAGTCTGACTCAATTACCTTCGAAAAAGCTGTTAAAATGTATTCCCTTAAAAATCTGCCTTCATACAGCAATTCAGGAAGGGTGAAAAACTTTCAAAACAATTCAACCTTTTTTGCTGCTGACGAGTTGGATGCAGATACATATTTCACTTTATTTGATCTCAAACCAGGTCAATTGTCAAAGGTTGAATCATTTACGTTGCCTTCCGGGGAAAAGGCTTTTCGATTGTTACAATTGAATTCTTTATCAAAACCTCACAGGGCAAACCTGAAAGAAGACTATCACAAAATTGCTACTTTTGCCAAAGAAAGCAAAAAAATGGAATATTTTTATAACTGGATACAGGAGAGAAAAAGGGAAATGTATATTTATGTTGATCCTTCATTTGCTGCGTGTCCGGAACTTTCAGAATATGTAAACCCTTAACCAAAATCAGTCCATTCTCATGTCAAAACCCACTATTTTAATTAAAAACGGTCAGATTGTCAACAGAGGTCGCATATTTCAAGGTGATATCCTGATAAAAAACGGCAAAATTGAAAAAATTGATTCAAGTATCAACTACCCTGGTAATGTCGAAGAGATAAGTGCTGAAGGTTTACATATCTTGCCGGGAATTATTGATGATCAGGTGCATTTCAGAGAACCTGGTCTGACACATAAAGCTACAATCGCCAGTGAATCAAGGGCTGCATTGATGGGTGGTGTAACAACAGTTATGGAAATGCCTAATACCGTTCCTCCAGCTACCTCTCAACCTTTGTTGGAAGCAAAATACCGTATTGGTTCCAAAACTTCCTATACAAATTATTCATTTTATATGGGAGCCACAAATGAAAATCTGGAAGAGGTACTAAGGACTGATCCAAAATCAGTTTGCGGTATAAAAATATTTATGGGCTCTTCAACTGGCAACATGTTGGTTGACAACAATGCCACCCTTGAAAAAATTTTCAGCCAGTCTCCCATGTTAATTGCAACTCATTGTGAAGATGAATTGACCGTCAAAAACAATCTTGATAAAGCAAAAACTAAATTTGGCAGTGATCTCAAAGCAGAACATCATCCTTTTATCCGCAATGAAGAAGCTTGTTATCTTTCAAGTTCAAAAGCAGTAGCTCTGGCAAAAAAATACAACACAAGACTGCACGTTTTACATATTTCGACTAAAGACGAGGTTTCTCTATTTGAAAACACAACGCCTTTGCATGAAAAAAGAATAACTTCAGAGGTATGCGTTCACCATCTTCATTTCAATTCCGGTGATTACGCCACAAAAGGAAATCTGATCAAGTGTAATCCCGCCATTAAAAATGTTAACCACCAGGAAGCACTTTGGCAGGCATTACTGGATGACACTTTTGATGTAATTGCAACCGATCACGCACCT
Source organism: Saprospiraceae bacterium (assembly GCA_022842725.1). Classification (GTDB taxonomy): domain Bacteria; phylum Bacteroidota; class Bacteroidia; order Chitinophagales; family Saprospiraceae; genus OLB9. The sequence goes on along the minus strand of JALHOZ010000057.1, from coordinate 22 downwards.
CATACTTTTGAAGAAAAGTCGC
>JALHOZ010000056.1 GCA_022842725.1 Saprospiraceae bacterium | reverse complement strand
GTACAAAAAATGAAGGAAACCAATGCCATCATAGGCGGCGAGGGCAACGGAGGTGTTATCGTTCCGGACCTGCACTACGGAAGAGACTCGCTTGCTGGTATTGCTTTATTTTTGTCTTATGTGGCAAAACAAGGTAAAAAACTGACAGAAATCAAAGCCGGATTTCCGGATTATACCATCATAAAAGATAAAATCAACCTCGAAAATGACGGACAGGTCGCCCGATTGACCGACAAAATCAAGTCTGCTTTCTGTGACGAAACCCTGAATGATATCGATGGTGTAAAAATTGATTTTCAGGAAGGATGGGTTCATTTGCGAAAATCAAATACGGAACCCATCATTCGAATTTATGCGGAAAGTATGGACATCACCACAGCAGAAACGCTGATCCAAAGAGTAAAAGACCAGATTGATTAACCTAAGTGTAAAAAAATCATGCACGAAACGTATTTTGAATCATTCAGAAATAACATCATCGGAAAAGACCTTTCCTTCCCTACCCCTTTCGGAATGCAACACCTGCATTATGCAGACTGGACAGCAAGCGGCAGGTTATACGGCCCGATTGAAAAACAGATTTCCGAAATCATCGGTCAATTTGTAGCCAATACCCATACGGAAACCAACCTCACCGGTTGTGCCATGACGCTTGCCTACAAAAAAGCAAGAGACATCATCAAAAAACACGTCAATGCCGGTGAAAAAGATATTTTGATTTCATCAAATGCAGGAATGACCGGAGTAGTAAATAAACTCCAACGTATTATCGGAGTCAAACTTCATGAAAAATACAGGGATTTTGTCAACATTCCTGAGGAGGAAAGACCGATTGTTTTTATAACCCACATGGAGCATCATTCGAATCAGACCACATGGTTGGAAACAACCTGTCAGGTCGAAATCATCGGAGCAACACCGGAAGGGTTGGTTGATCTGCAGGATTTTGCCAGACTCTGTGAAAAGTACAAAAACCGTCCGCTCAAAATTGCTGCCGTCACTTCATGTTCCAATGTTACCGGTGTTTTTACTCCTTATCATCAGATTGCCAAAATCATTCATAAGGTCGGAGGTTATTGTTTTGTGGACTTTGCTTGTTCAGCACCTTACATCAAAATAGACATGCATCCGGCAGACAAAGAAGAACGTCTCGATGCCATCTATTTTTCGCCACACAAATTTTTGGGCGGTCCGGGAAGTTCAGGAATCGTCATTTTTTGTCAGAAACTTTATAACAACAAAATTCCGGATCATCCCGGTGGAGGTACAGTAGACTGGACCAATCCCTGGGGCGAACACAAATACCACGACGAAATAGAAGCCAGGGAAGATGGCGGAACCCCTTCATTCCTTCAAACCATAAAAGTCGCGTATTGTATTCAGCTCAAAGAAATGATGGGTGTGGATAAAATCCTGGAACGCGAACATTTTATGCTCGAAAAGATATGGAAGGCCTTTGACAAACTGCCAAATGTGCATGTGCTGGCCCCGAATCTTAAAAAAAGACTCGGCGTCATCTCATTTTATATCGATGAATTGCATTACAACCTCGGCGTCAGGATATTGAGCGATAAATTTGGAATTCAGGTTCGGGGAGGTTGCTCCTGCGCAGGTACATATGGTCATTATTTACTTGAAGTTTCTTATGAAAAATCAAAAACATTGACCACAGAAATCAGCCGGGGAATCCTGACCAACAAACCGGGTTGGATCAGAATGTCTATTCATCCTACCATGACGGACGAAGAATTGGATTTTATCCTGGACGGGATTTCTCAGCTTAGTCTTCATCATAAAGAATGGGCAAAAGATTATATGTATTGCGCGGAATCCAATGATTTTAAACACATGATGGACAAACAATTTGAAAACAAACTCGTGGAAGATTGGTTTGCCGAGGATGTGTTACAGGAAAATATGTTGGTCTCCTGATTTGACAGGAACGTAAGACAGATACAATTCCATCTGCATCGGGTAAACCAGAACGTAAACGTTGTCATATTTTTGATGAGTTACCTGATTTTACATTTCTAATTATTTTTACATGACCAGAATATATTTTGACAATGCATCGACCACTCCCCTTCATCCGGAAGTAGCCAAATGGATGTATGAAATGTCTCTGGAAGAATATGGCAACCCTTCCAGCATTCACTTTTTCGGAAGAAAAGCCAAATCATTGGTTGAAAATGCCAGAAAAACCATTTCCAAACTTATCAAAGCTTCCATCGGAGAAATTTATTTTACATCTTCCGCAACAGAAGCCAATAATATGGTTTTAAAAAATGCCGTTGAATATCTGGGAATCAACCATATCATTACCTCGCCTACTGAACATCCCTGTGTGCTGCAATCGGTAGCTTATATCAAACAAAAATACGGAACAAAAGTAACCTTCCTGCCCGTCGATCAAACCGGTCTGGTGGATATGGACGTTCTGCAACAAATTCTGTCGCAAGATACCGATGAAAAAAAATTATTGTCACTCATGCATGGCAATAACGAAACCGGCACTATGATAGATTTGCAAAAAGTTTCCGCCATTTGTTTGGATAACAAAACATTATTCCATTGTGATACCGTACAAACCCTCGGAAAAATGCCGATCGATGTTTCTTCAACGTATCTGTCTTTTTTAAGTGGTTCAGCCCACAAATTTCACGGACCAAAAGGGGTGGGTTTTGTCTACATCAACCAAAACAACATCATTCCACCCTACATACACGGTGGTGCCCAGGAAAGAAATATGAGGGCAGGTACAGAAAATGTAATTTCGATTGGCGGTATGGCCAAAGCATTCGAAATCGCCAATGAAAACATGGACCAAAACCGAAACCATATCCTGCAACTTCGTGATTATTTCAAAAAAGGACTGGTCGATAAATTTGAAGATATCCGCTTCAATGGAGAACAGGAAGGTCTCTTTCTGGCGCACATCCTCAATGTCTCCTTTCCTCCCGGACCTAAGGCCGACTTATTGGTCCATAATCTTGATATTGCGGGTATTTGTTGTTCCTCAGCCAGTGCCTGCAGTTCAGGAGTTGAAGCCGATTCTCATGTACTCAAGGCCATCAGACATAATCCCGAAAGAAAAGCCATTCGTTTTTCATTTTCAGTAAATAACACCCTTGAAGAGGTAGATTATGTATTGACAAAGTTGGAAAACATTACGCCGTTACGTTCATGATTGATCAAAAATACATGCTGCGTTGTTTTGATCTTGCCGCCAAAAGCAAAGGCAAAAACATTCCGAATCCAATGGTAGGTGCTGTTATTGTATATCAGGATCAGATCATCGGTGAGGGATTTCATGAATATTTTGGCGGACCACATGCTGAAATCAATGCCTTCAATTCGTTAAAGCAGGAGCACCTTCCTTTGTTGAAAGAGTCCGTAATGTATGTTTCTCTTGAACCCTGCTCCCATCATGGCAAAACACCTCCCTGTGCTGATGCGATCATCCGTTCCGGTATTCCGAAAGTTGTTATTGGCACCAAAGATCCGAATCCTTTAGTTTCCGGAAGCGGCATCAAAAAACTCACCGATGCCGGAATAGAAGTCCATATGTCCAATCATTTTCGGGAAGCTGAACGTTTATTAATTCCATTCAGAGCGCATTTACAAAAACGTCCTTTTATCATCCTCAAGGTTGTAAAAAGTAAAGATCATTTTATTGGAAAAAAAGGAGAACAAATTTGGTTATCCAACGATAAAATGAAGGTAATATCACATATGTGGCGTTCTGAATCTGATGCAATTCTTGTGGGAAAAAATACAGTGATCACTGACAATCCTTCGCTGACTACCCGATGGGTCGACGGAAACCATCCCGTCAGAATTGTCATCGACCAACATCTGGAATGCAGCCATGACTTGAACGTTTTCAGCAACGAATCAAAGGTGTACCACATCAACGGAAGTTTGGACAAAACCGAAAATCACATCATCAACAAATCGTTTGACTTCAGCTCGTCCTGGTTAAAAACATGTATGGAATATTTATTTTCCCAAAAGATATTTAGTCTGATGGTTGAAGGAGGGGCCTTCACTCATCAAAAATTTATAGAAGCAGACCTTTGGGACGAAGCCTACGTTGTTGAAACCCCTCACCTGCTGATCGAAGGTATTCAGGCGCCTAACATTACAGGATACCAATATCAAAAACCTGTTGAGATTGGTGATAATACCGTTACAAAAATATTCAGAGAAAAAATATAGTGTATAACGTACCTTTTTGTAAGGTTTAAACGCCTTCCCACATGAGGAATGCCTTCAAAAATCCGTCTATCTCTCCATTCAGGACAGCATCTGTATTTCTGGTTTCAAAACCGGTGCGGTGGTCTTTTACGCGACGATCATCCAAAACATAAGAACGAATCTGAGATCCCCATTCATTTTTCATCTTTCCCGACTCTATTTTGGCTTTTTCGACTCTTTGTTTTTCAAGTTCTACCTCATAAAGTCTTGACCTCAACATTTGCATGGCTTTATCACGATTCATATGTTGGGATCTTTCCTGCTGACACTCTGCGGTAATTCCTGACGGGATGTGTTTGACACGGACAGCGGATTCTGTTTTATTGACGTGCTGACCACCGGCTCCTTGTGCCCGGAAGGTATCCCATTCAAGATCTGCAGGATTGATGTCAATTTCTATGGTGTCATCGATCATAGGATGAACAAAAACACTGGCAAAAGAGGTCATTCTTTTCCCCTGGGAATTGAAAGGACTTACCCTGACCAACCGATGAACTCCGTTTTCACCTTTGAGCATACCGAAAGCGTATTCGCCGGTGATTTCCAATACGACCGATTTAATACCTGCCACATCACCGTATACCCTGTTTAGTTCTGAAACGCCAAAACCGTTTTTTTCAGCCCACATAGTAAACATACGCAGCAACATATCTGACCAGTCACATGCTTCCGTTCCTCCTGCTCCGGCATTGATTTCCAGAGTGCAATCCAGGGCATCTTCAGGTTGGTCAAGCGTGGTGCGGAATTCTATATCATCCAGCAATTGCTGAGCTTCCTTATATTTGGCATCCACTTCTTCTTCTGAAGCTTCACCTTCTTTTTGAAACTCCATCAACACTTCAGCATCATCTATTGCTGATTGAATGGTTTTGTACGTTTCAATCCATTTTTTATGATCCTTGATTTCTTTAAGAACAGCTTCTGCTTTTTCGGGATTTCCCCAAAAAGTTGGATCTAATGTCAGTTGTTCCTTTTCCGGTAATTGATTGATTCTGTTATCGACGTCAAAGATACCTCCTTACCGATGTCAACCTCTCCCTCAGCACGTTTAATTGCTCTATGGTCATTTGCCCTGGTTTAAAATGTTAAAAAAAGAGCCCGTCCATAAAAATGAACGGGCTTATATAACTTATAGCCTGAAGCTTATTTTACTTCGTTCAATTCTACATAAAAAATCAACTCTGAATTAGCCGGAATCTGCGGAGAATCCTCAGCACCATAACCCAATTCAGCCGGAACAAACAAAAATGCTTTGGCACCTTTATTCATTAACGTTAATCCTTCATCCCATCCTTTGATAACCATACCATTTCCTACAGTAAAGTCAAATGACTGTCCTCTGGTAAATGAATTGTCAAATTGTTTTCCGTCTTTTAATACACCATAATAATTTACAGAAACGGTCTGGCCATTTTTAACTTTTTCTCCCTGCCCTTCTTCAACAATCAGATATTGAAGACCTGAAGCGGTTTTAGTCAATGTCAAAGCGCCACTGCCATAATCTTTTACTGTATTTTTAACCAATTCTTCGATAGCAGGAAGTTTTTCCAATGAAGCCATTCTTTTTTGCTTCATTTCTTCCTCCAGATTCATCATATACTGATCATAACCTGTTTTGTCTGTGACATTTTTGATGGTCATATGATATTCGATATGTTTCATGTCTTTGATTTCAGCCGGCGGGTTCGGAATGGAATCAACAGGCATAACCAAAACGATTACATCTCCTACTCTTGACATACCCAACACATCCAAAATCGGATTTGGTTCTGCATTTTCAGGTTTGATAGAATCCAGAAACATGATTGGCATATTCGGTCCTTCTTCCAATGACTGAAGAACTTTACCGTTTTCGTCTTTTATCTGAAGTGTAAAATATACATACGTGTTAGGTTTGGCTTCTGCGCCATCACCTTTCGTTTCAATACGATAGTCATAGCCGCTTGGCGTTTTTTTATCTCCTGAATTACAAGAAACAAAAGCTGCTATAACGAGCAAAGAAAAAAACAAATTTTTGATATTCATATAATTACATTTACAATGGTTACTTATTTTTTTGTGTAGGCAGGTAAAACGCGTTTCAATTTTTCCAGGACGTCGTGAAGACTTGCGTACACTCCTCCGCCTGCTGCATTTTTGTGTCCGCCTCCGTTGAAATATTTTGTGGCAACTTCCTGCACGGAAATATCTCCTTTACTGCGCAAAGATAACTTAATTATTGTCGGTTGTTCGGTAACAAAAGCTGCGATTTGAATATTCTTAACATATAGAAGGTGGTTGACAATGCCTTCTGTATCGCCTCTTTGAATATCAAAATCAATATAATCCTTTTTTGTGAGATGAATAATGGCAAATTCGTGTTCCTCAATAATCTCCATTCTGTTGGCCAGACAATGCCCTAACAACCTGAGATGTTTGCTTTTTAAAGCATTAAAAATTTGATCCTGCAGGTAAAAATCATCAACGCCAAGTTCCTTTAGATCAGCAGCAATCCGGAAGGTCATCGGTCGGGTGTTGTATTTAAAAGATCCTGTATCCGTAATGAGCCCTGTAAACAAAGCCTCACCGATTCTGACATCTGCCATATCAATATCACCCATTTCTTTTATCCAAAGATACACCAATTCTGATGTACTCGAAGCTGTGGTATCGAGAAATTCGTAATCAGAAAATGGTTCAGGATCCAAATGATGGTCGATCAGAATTTTTTTTGCCTTACTGAACTGAACACCTTCACCTAATTTGTCAATTCTGTCCAATCCATTAAAATCGAGACAAAAAATCGTATCCGCTTTTTCAACAGCTTGTTTGGACTCATTGGGCTTTAAATCATAAATCAGAATGTCTTTCACATGGTCCAGATATTCAAAAACCACAGGGTATTCGCTTGGAAAAATAACCTGAACTTTGTGAAATTTTTTCCTGAGATACATCGCCAATCCCAAACTGGATCCTATGGCATCACCGTCAGGATTTCTGTGCGAAAGTATTACGATGTCTCTTGGCAGCTCGAGCCAGGCTTTTAGATCTTGTATATCCATATTACAATAAGGCCGCAAAGGTCAATAAATAATTATTACAAACAAAACAATTATTTGTTTATTATCATTTTTGCAAATCAATTTTGTAATTTTGCCTTCTTTTTATTAAAAAACAAAATTTTATAACAAAATGTCAGGAAACAGAACATTTACTATGATCAAACCGGATGCAGTTGCTTCAGGTTATATCGGGGCCATTTTAGACCAAATCTGTGGTGCAGGATTCAAAATTGTGGCCATGAAATACACAAAATTATCCGCTGAAAAAGCAGGAGAATTTTATGCTGTTCACAAAGCAAGACCTTTTTACGGAGAATTGGTAGACTTTATGTCTTCAGGTCCAATCGTTGCAGCAGTTCTTGAAAAAGATAATGCCGTTGAAGATTTCAGAAAACTCATCGGCGCCACCAACCCGGCGGAAGCTGAAGCAGGCACCATCAGAGCAAAATTTGCCAAAAATATCGGTGAAAATGCCGTTCACGGTTCCGACAGTGATGAAAATGCCGCTATCGAAAGTGCATTTCACTTTGCAGGCACCGAAATGTTTGCGTAAACCTGTTCATTTGCAAACTTTTTCGCTAAGAGAAGTTCATAAGCAGACATAAAAAAAGAGCCGTAGTAACATCTACGGCTCTTTTTTATTTTATGTATGAATGGGAAGGAATTACATACCGAATCCACCCATCATTTCCTGAAACTCTTTCATTGTCATTTTTTTATACCCTGTAGTATCGGGTGTCAGGATTGACTTATCTACTGAATCTTTTATTGATTTTGTGGTAGTCGTCATGGAAAACGTCTCATTTCCAACCGTAAATTCTAAAGGAAAACCTGCAAATTCCACAGTTTCGTAACCACGGATGATATTAGCTTTGGATTTGATATCCTCCGTAATGTAGGCTTTTACTCCCATTGCAGGTGCATCAGGATTTTCAAGATTCATTCTGTAACATGAATATCCCTGAATTTCTTTTTTATCATTTTTGTCGTACGTAACTTTGACTTTTTCAGCCGTTTCTTTTTGCTCTGCTGAAATGGATTCTGCCAATCCGGACTCTATCCATATCTTTTGCCCCATCATATCAAATAAAAGATTCATTTTATCTTCTTTTTGAGAAACAAATGATTTCATATCGACCATACCACCCATCATACTCATATGTGATAAATATTTATCAGTAGTAAAATACATTTTAACCAGGGAACCTTTCATCATTTCCATTTGGGCTGCAAGGGCAGGATCCTCGGTTTTTATTTCTGTGACTTCCATCTCAACGGTTCCCTCACTTAATGTTTTTTGGGCATTTATTTGAGAAAAGGTCAATACCAAACCTATGATTAAGAAAAATTTATTCATGACAACTTGAACGTTTAATAATTAAATAAAAACAATACGTAAAACCCGAAAAAAAGTTTCAGAAAAATACAGATATGTTACTTTTTTTGCTTTTTCGGCTTTCCGAAGAGATCCGATGATCCTCGTTGGTCCAAAACCGGATTGGGTCGGGGCGCTTCATCGAGGATCTGGGTATAAATTTTGTCGATGTAGTGCCACTTTCCTTTTTTAAATTCATAACCCACCAAACTGCCATCTGAAACCAGGGTTACACCTCCGACGGAAGGAGACATCATATCAGGGATTAAATAGTCATGAACGATCATATTCATTCCTTCATTAAAATGTAGACCAACATATGACGTGCTGCGATATTTTAATACGAGACGGGTTTTGACGATATCTCTCGCGTCTTTGTTTTCTCTGGAAAACACTTCCTTTCCAAAAACAGGTATGTCGTTTTTATCAAAATACAATACCTCAGCCAATTTAACATTTTCCATCCCACTATACCTGTGCAGCCCAAATAATATATAGTAGGGACCGTCTTTGTCCTCCTGTTGTTTTATTTGGTAATACATGGCTCCCATCCAGTTATTTGCTTCGTGTATACTGAATTCCCAATCCTCTTCTTCTTTGAGTTTGTCTGTCAGAACAAATACTTTTCCATTTTTATATTGAAGAATACCATTATGTGCATATTCTCCTTCTCCTTTATCCAAAATCCAAGTAAATATCCGGAATGATTTATCTTCAGGATATAATTTTGAAACCCACTTTAACGAATCAAAGGATTGCTCAAAACCTGATTTTTTTTCCAACATTCTGAGGAAGATGGTTTCAAAAGAATCGTGGGCCATTACCCTATGTTTGGCTACTGATGCATTGTTCATCACATCCGCATAAAACAAAAGATTGTTTTCTTCGTCAACAGAATGCTGACAAAACCCGGCAGATATCCAGAATGTAAAAAAAGAAAGGAAAACAACTTTTAACACCATATAAGTATTGTATATTGGCTTACAAACGAAATCCGCAACCAAAAAAGTGCTGTGGAGATGTTAAAGTTCACAACTATTTATCAAACCTTCATAATCCGGCTTGTCAGCTACGGATTTGTGGATAAAACTGGATTTGATTTCGCCATCTTTGATTATAAAAACTCCTGGCATCTGAAAACCATCTCCGATTCTTTTGCTTGAAGGTATCATTTGTTTGGTAGCCGCAAGTTCAAAACCCCTGATCCATGTTTTGAGACCATACAATTGGCTGAAGGAACCTTTGGCTAAGCCAAACATGGCGTATATTTTACATTCTTCATCAGAAATGTGCTCTATTCCCTGAATTTTAAAATCCTTCATGTAAGCTTCTCCAACTTCGTAAGAACCCATGTGTACCATAACAACATGAACCCCTTTTTTTTCAAAAGTCATTCGTCGGGAAGCAATTTCAATCATGGATTCCTTGCAATACACACAGCCGAAGTGTCGCAAAAATACCAAAAGAACAGGATTTTGGCAAGAAAGGTCCAAAAGGTTGTTGCCCAGATTTGTGGTGACCAACCGAAGATTTTGTTTATTAATCATTTCCTGAAAACATTACTTTTCTAACCAAAATCCTGTTAAATTGTTTATAAAATATTACATATTGTCAAATACATCCATCACTTCTTTGACAGCGGAAGCTGAATCATTAAGCAAAGCAAGTTCGTCTGCATTTAATTTTAATTCAATAACTTTTTTGATACCTCCTGTTCCCAAAGTAACCGGTGCACCTACAAATATTCCGTTCAGTCCGTAATGTCCTTCCATCAGGGTACAAACCGGGAATATTCTGTTTTCATCCTTTACTATAGCTTCAACCATTTGTGCAGCCGCAGCTCCGGGTGCGTACCAGGCAGAAGTTCCCATGAGTTTTACCAACTCACCTCCTCCTGATTTGGTTCTTTCCACAATAGCATCTAATTTGGCTGCATCCACCAATTCAGTCACAGGAATCCCTGCTACGGTCGTGTATCTTGGTAGCGGTACCATGGTGTCGCCATGACCACCCATCAGGACAGCCTGAATATCTTTAGGACTCACATTCAATTCTGTAGCTAAAAAAGCTCTGTATCTCGCTGTGTCTAGTATTCCGGCCATTCCCATCACCTTGGAAGCTGGCAATCCTGAGGCTTTGTAAGCCGCATAGGTCATAACGTCCAAAGGATTTGAAACCACAATGATAATCGGATCTTTTGAATGTTCCAATATACTTTTTACAACAGAAACAACAATGTTGGCATTCGTAGAAATCAAATCATCTCTGCTCATACCCGGCTTTCGCGGAATACCCGCTGTGATCACGACGATATCAGAATCTGCCGTATCTTTGTAGTCACTTGTCCCAACCAATTTTGTACTGTAATAGTCTATCGGAGCCTGTTGCCAACTGTCCAAAGCCTTTCCTCTGGCCAAATCACCTACAATATCCAACAATACAATTTCCTTGACAATGTCTTTGTGCGCCAGAACATTGGCTACGGTAGCACCAACATTTCCCGCTCCTACTACGGTTACTTTACTCATTTTATATAATTTTTAATGGTTTAATGAAAAGAGCCACAAAAGTAATGATTGTAGTCTTTATAACGACAAAAACACAAAAAAAACAATATGTTGTGTCGAAATTAACGTAAATTTGCATTATGA
>JALHOZ010000055.1 GCA_022842725.1 Saprospiraceae bacterium | reverse complement strand
TTACAATTTTCTGTGATAGAAATTTCTCCGATTTCACAAGGTCGTTCGCAACAAAAAGGTTCTTCAAATACGATTTCTCTCCTGCAATTTTCCATTTCTCTGTCGATGACGACAAATTCGCGGAGGGTTTGACAATCAGCATCTACCGGACCTACATCGTAATACCTTTCTCCGTAAGGAAATTCTCCATACAGCTGTCCGTTGCCTCTGACCCTGAATCCCAAATGGCTGGTATTGGTGTCTTCAAAACTCAATCTGACAAAAACATTTCCATCATCATCGCATGGCAAAACATCAGCACGTAAGTCCGATATCTCACAGGCAAACCGACAGGAATCTACGATGCCAAGTTCGTAAACACCAAAACAAAAGGAAGAATTTTCATCAACAACCAAAAACTCATAAAATGTGGTCTCGCTGAAAGGAAGGTTTTCTATCGTCACCGGCAAATCGGCATAACTAAACTTGCCGTAATTATTGACATTGCCACCCAAAGAAAAAGAATCTCCGGTCATGGTATTTTGAAAGTCCAGTTTTATCGAAAAAACACCTTCGACAGGATCACAATCAAAAATCTGCGTTTTAAAATTTGTTATGGAACAATAACACGGATTAACGTAGTCAAAGGTATCGCAACACGCAGAACCATCCACACATGCCACTACCTGTATAATGGGTTCTAACGGGTCGTATTCGTAATTGTCTATCAAAGCAGGGCTGCCAAGATTAAACAAACCTTTGGGTTCTCCGTTGATTTTGACGTTAAATTTGCCTTCTTTCTGGTCCGTTCTTTGGGCAAAAATATTCAAATCTATTTTTGTATTACCACAATCTGCATGGATACTGTCTATGTACAAACGACAATCCGAAGAACAACATTTCTGACCCATCAGGATAAAGGATTGGCAGTCGGAAAACTCTTTGTCTTTGACCAGAAATTCGTATTTTGTGGTACAATCTCCCTTTAAAGGGCCGATTTTGACCGGCAGATCTCCGTAACTATACGTTCCGTAATTTTTACCATTACCCAATACCAAAAAAGAATTTGAAGTGTTTTCATGATCAAAACTCAGAAAAACGTAAAAGTTGCCGTCGGCATCACAGGCAGTTTGTTCAAACCTGAGGCCTTGAATCTTGCATTGGTTTTGGCCATGAACCACCATTGAAAAAAACAATAAAACCGGTAATATAAAAAGATACATTCGCCGTTGGTTTGTAAAGTTGTTCATATTGTTATATTATTGATGTGTAAATAATTGAATATAATGAAGGTGTTTGCTATACTTTTAAAAATCAAAAGAGATATACCTGTAAGAAACCACATTGGTATAATTCGTTGCAAATAAAATGAATTTTTTTATAAAAATATATAAAACCTTTATATATCAGTAAATTGTATTAATTTTACCCCGACTTTGACCCGGTCTGACGGTTTTCCGGGAATAATGATTTTTGATTCCAAAAAATTAAGAATATGACTTACAGATTGTTTATTTGGTTCGCTTTTGTCCTGTTTCCCGTTTTATTGCATGCAGGCATATTTTGTCCTCCTCATAAAAATATGTTGTGTTCCGATGACAAACACAATCTCGACATTTTAGGAAGACCTGTTTTGGTTGGCAATTCTCTGGGGAAAACAGCCAGATACATCGATGACAACCAACTCAACAGTTGTAATGTCGGATACATATACAGAAAATGGTATGTAGACAGCAACAATGACGGATCATGGCAGGAAATTGAATTGTATTGTATCCAGAATTTGTATTTCGGATATGAAAATTATCCGGTTTCTGTGTCGTTTCCACCCAACAGAACCTATTCCTGTAAAGAAGATATCAGAAATGACAGACCTACCTGGGTGACAGGTCCCTGTAATGTGATGGGTTTCAGCTTCAAAGACGATGTTTTTGAAGTGGCTGACGATGCATGTTATAAAATATTGAGACACTTTAAAGTAATAGATTGGTGCGACGCCGACGGAGATGGTATCATGAATATCTGGGAACATACCCAAGTCATCAAAGTTATCGATGAAGATGCGCCGGCCATTCAGCAGTGTCAGCATACCACCTTTTTTGTAGGACAGGACTGTAAAGCTGAGGTCAGATTGACTTCTTCAGCAATAGATGATCAGGCATGCGGTGCCCAGTTGCTTATTTGGACAGCATTTGTTGACTTGTGGGGTGATGGTACGTATGATCTTGAATTCAGCAACCTAAAGACCGGAGATTTTTATCTGGCACCAAGAGCCAATGGTGCAGAAGTAAGTGTGTTGATACCTGAAAGGGTAGGGTTGGGATTTCATAAGGTATACTGGAGTGTGCGTGATGAGTGCGGCAACACCAAATCTTGTCATGCGACTTTTGATGTGGTAGATAAAAAACCACCAACGCCTTACCTGCATACTTTCCTGACTGCCGCTTTTGATGCGACGACCATGCCTTTGATGGTTCCGGCCCGGATATTTAATGTAGGCTCTTATGACAATTGTTCCCCTGCCGACAAACTCAGGTATTCCTTTTCAGAAGATGTAAATGATACGATCAGAATAGTGGATTGTACCAATGCGGGATTTCAGTTTTATACCTTGTATGTGACTGACAAAGCCGGAAATCAGGAAGTGGTCGATGTGTTTTTGTTGGCCTTTGATAACGGCAGCTGTAGTGCTTCAACCCGACTTTTTGCCACCCTTAAAGAAGGAAATGACAGTACACCTGCGGTTTCCGGGATCATGGCAAAAAGAAATAATATGGAAAAACCGGCAAATAGTGAAGGAGAGGGAAGGTTTGTTTTTGAAAATATGCCGTTATACGCTGATTTTGCCATCGAACCAATGGTAGCAAACCACAGTAACCCATCCTCACGCATTAATGTTATGGATTTGGTGTTGTTGCAGGAATATATTTTTGGAAAACAACCATTTTCTGATTACGAATGGATAGCTGCCGATATCGATGCAGACGGAGCTGTCCGGTCAAAAGACTTGTTGCAGCTTCGCAAGATGATTCTCAAAGGCGAAAAAGCACCTTCCGGCAAGGACTACCGCATTGTTTTTGAACCGGGAGAAATAACTTTGGAAAAATTGGCATCTTATACATCCCATGCGGATATCCTGGAGTATGACGGCCAATTTGATTTCAGAGCCGTGTTATTAGGTGATATATCAGAAGCCAATGGTTTGGATACGGAAAACAGAAATGTACATACCTTATATACGAAACAAACCGAACAGTCTGTGGAACTGTATGCCGCAGAAGAAATGACAGGTAAAGGAATACAATTAGAATGTACCCTTCCTGCCGGCAAAGAGGTTGTTTTTGAAAGTGATGTTCTGGACTTAAACGCCCAGCATATGTTTACCGACAAAAAGACCGGACGGGTAAAAATACTTATCGCCGAAGATGTTTTGTTACAAAAAAACATACCGCTTCTCAGGATATCAGGAGAAGGCGCGCAAGATGTGGTTTGGAATACGGAAAACTGGTGGGTTTCACAACAAACGACACTTCAGAAGATAACGATTCAGTCTGAAGCCGCCGATCAAAGTTTGTTTGTTTATCCAAATCCGGGAGTGGCCAACCAATTTTATTTGTCACAGGATGTCACGGTCAACAAAGTGTACAGCATAGACGGTAAAATGATATCTTTTGTACAAAACGGACAAAAAGTACAACTGGCCGGTGAGACAAACCAGCAGTTTTATTTTGTAGAAACCTTAGATGAGGAGGGCAAAAGTGCCGTACTCAGATGGGTTACTATTCAGGAATGATCTGTTTACAAGTATTTAACAAGTTCAGACGCATTTCAGATAAACCAGGCGGGATTTCTGCTTGTTGTAATATATAATTTGATAAACACTTATAAAAGTATAGGATGACGATATTTTCTTTGGTAGGTTGGATTGGTTTTGTTGCTGTAATGGTGACATTGGTGATGCAATTTGTTGTTAAAAATGTAAAAACATTCTGGGTTTCACTTCTTCAGAATTTTTGTGGTATATTATTTATCTTTTCAGGATGGGTCAAAGCGATAGATCCTTTGGGTACAGCCTTCAAAATGGAGCAGTACTTTGATCAGTTTGAAGTGATGTTTTCAGGTTCAACATTTTCATTTCTCGCGCCTATATTTCCGGCGATGAATCAATATTCTACGGCTTTTTCCGTGTTTATGATTATTTTTGAAATAGTATTGGGGATTATGCTGGTGATTGGAGCCAAACCAAAATTTACCGCATGGTCATTTTTTCTTCTGGTATTATTTTTTACCAAACTTACCGGATTTACGTATTTGACCGGTTATGTACCGGAAGGTGTCAATTTCTTTTCATTCGGTGATTGGGGCCCTTATCAGGCAAAAAACATGAAGGTTACGGATTGTGGTTGTTTTGGTGATTTTATCAAACTCGAACCCAAAGTTTCCTTTATCAAAGATTTGTTTTTGTTGATACCTGCTTTATTGTTTTTGTGGCATTCCAAAAAGTTTCACCAACTGTTTTCCGTTAGAACCCACAACATAAGCCTCATTGTTTCCACGATTGTTTTATTGTTGTATTCTTTCAATAACTTTTATTGGAATGAGCCACATATAGATTTCAGACCTTTCAAAATCGGAACCCACGTCAGAGATATCAAGGCTATGGAATCTGAGGCACAATCCAAAGTACAGGTTACCGGTTTTATGCTCAAAAATAAAGAAACCGGAGAGGTCAAAGAATTGGAGACAGCGGAGTATATGAAAAACTTTGCTCAGTATCCTAAAGAAAAATGGGAAACCCTGGATCAGATTAAGTCAGCTCCAACGATAAAACCAACCAAAATCAGCGAATTTTTCCTAAAAAATATCAACAACGAAGAAGCTGAAAACGTATTGCTGGACGATACGACAAACAGTGTGGTTTTGGTTTCTTACAAATCATATTTTTCCACCCGTCCTGCCAAAAAAATGGTCAAAGACTCATTGTTTACCGCTGATACATTGGCACTTCCTGATGGCAGCACCAAAATCGTGAAGGTTTTTTCCGGTTTTGACGAAAAAGAAGTGGAATACAATGAAGTGGTTTGGGATGAGGATTATCTCCATAATTTTAAAAATGTAGCCAAACCATTTGTTGACAAAGCTTCCGCAAAAAACTGGAACATATACGTGGTCACTGCCGGTCTGAATAAAGAACAAATGATGGCGCTTGAGCAGGCTACCGGCATCACCGGTACCTATATGTCAGGTGATGATATCCTGTTAAAAACCATCATGCGCTCCAATCCGGGCATTATGCATTGGAAAGACGGTAAAATAATCAACAAATGGCATTATAAAAAACTGCCTGATTTTGATACCATAGTTCAGTAAGGGTTTTTATAGTTTGTATATATGTAATAAGCAACCCATCTAAAAAAGACCCTATTTCATTTTTAGATGGGTTTCAACATCCAGATGTTGCAGCTCGTATGTCCGGATTCTCCCAAAGGTTGGTCAAGAGTAACAAAACCTTGTTTTTCATACATATTGATGGCTTTCGCAAATTCCGGCAGGCTTTCTATGTATACGGAGGTATACCCAAAATCTTTTGCGGATTGAATACTTTTTTCCATCAAATGTTTTCCGATGCCTTTTCCGCGGTATCGTGCATCCAGATAAAACTTAACCAATTCCACACATTTTTCCGGTAATCCAAGGGTAGGGTATACGCCACAGCACCCGACAATGTTATCGTCTACCTCAACCACCCACAATACAGATTTTTCTTTTTGAAACAATGTAAACAGATGGTCTGTCGTCGGATCAGAATATACCGTGCCCTTTTGGGGTGCATTATGTTCGATAAAAACCTGTCTGATCATTTTTGCGACCACAGGGTTATCCTCTTTTAAAATTTTTCAGATCAACATGACGGATTCCGGGTTTTACTGAATAAACAACAAATCTACGGACACTTTGGGATTTGGAGTTATGATTTTTGATTTATTTGGGGATTCTTATTTGTGTGAAATTATTATTAGCCTAACTATTGATAAACTTTTGAAAACAAAAATTTATTTACCGAATAAAATATCCGAAGGCCGATATCCAAGCATTTTGTAATTGGTTGAAGATATCGACTGATTATGTATATATATATTAAGGTAAAACACCTTCCAGACATGTCTTTTAAGTAAGCATTGGCATAGTACTACCACGTAATACCCATCTTCTTCAAAGAAACCTATATGCACGGACTATGAAACCATTTTTACATAGAGATAATAATCCAACACATAATGTCTGATCTCTGGTATCATATAAGAAACGGACTTGCAGAAGTGGTGCAAACCCTTTTCCAAAAAGAAATTTAGCAAAACATGTTGTGCAAAACGTTTTTCTCTGAAGAAATGGACTTGCACAACTGGTGCAAACCAATTTCCAAAAAGAAATTTATCAAAACATGTTGTGCAAAACGATTTTCTCCGAAGAAATTCACTTGCACAACTCATGCAAACCAATTTCCAAAAAGAAATTTACCAAAACATGTTGTGCAAAACGATTTCCGAGAAGAAATGGACTTAAACATGTTGTGCAAAACGATTTCTCGAAAGAAATAGACATAAACCTGTTGTGCAAAACGATTTCCCGAAAGAAATGGACTGAAACCAGTTGTGCAAAACGATTTCCGCAAAGAAATGAACTTAAACCTGTTGTGCAAACCAATTTCTCGAAAGAAATGAACTTAAACCTGTTGTGCAAACCAATTTCCCGAAAGAAATGGACTTAAACCAGTTGTGCAAAACGATTTCCACGAAGAAATTTTTTTAAACCTGTTGTGCAAACTAGTTTCTTTTAGGAAATGGACTTGCCATGGTCTTCAAATACCTTTTTCGCAAAAAGATATAAAAAGATCGATCTATCTGACGGAATGACAGAATAATAAAAGAATAGTTGATAGTTAGTACACCTTATATATATATGTACAAATAACTTTTTTTAAAAAAACAAGCTGGAAGTAGAGGTTAATATAAGACCTATCCGAACTAAAGTCTTCTTGTAAATAAAATATCATGTGTCTACAAAGGGTTTTACATCGGTAATAAAAAAAGAAATCACCCAAAGACTACCTAAACATACTGCCTCTTTTAAAAATTGCAGGTGATGAGTTGATCGGGGAATACATTATACCATATAATACCGACCATTTTCCATATATTGAATGACCTAAGTAGTCGATTTTTGGTATTTGGATCAGACGGATACCCGGATTTTGAAGTTAAAATAGCCCTTCATTTTTTTGTGAAGGGTATTTTTTATAAAAAAGTGACTTTTTTATCATTTTGATACCCTCTCTGTCGGGGTCAAAAAGGGTTCAAAAAAGCCGATACATAGTAAAATCATATATATAAAAGTTGCTAATATAGCAACTTTTTGAGACAAAAGTTGCGGATTCCGCAACTTTTCCGAAAAAAGTCTACTAATAAGGAAACAAAGTTGCGGAATCCGCAACTCTTTTTTGAAAAAACTTGAAAATTTCGCAAAAAATGACTATATCTTTGTAACGTCAAACAATCATAAAAATGACTGCAGCATTTTAGATTGAAATTTTTAGTAACTATTAATTATTTTTTTTTAACATTAAAAAATTTATTACAATGAAAAGTATTTCAAAATCATCTTTAAACAAATTCAGAAAAGGTGAAATCATTCAGTACATGAGAAATGTAACCAAAGTGTATCAAGGTTATGATACAAAGGTATTAAATCTTGAATCACACATTACACCATTGGTTACCGCAACAGACGAGTTGAGCGATATTTACAAAAGAAGACCAGATTCAGATTTGACGTCCGGTTTGCGGATGTTGGACAATGAGAGAATGTTAAAATTGAGAGGACTTAAAATGTATCTGAATGTCCAATCCAGATTTCTGGACAATGATCAAAAAGAAGCAGCCAGGATATTGATCAACAATTATGATGATCACATCACAAACGGCACTGCCAGCAGTCCACAGGAAAAAACGGCCAATATCATTGCGCTGTTGAATAATTGGAAACAAGATGCCGATCTGGCAGCTGCAGTACAATCTTTGGCTATGCAACCCATGATAGACAAACTGATTGAGGTCAATGAAGGATTTGACGCAAAACATGTGAACCGCTCTCTTAAAGACAAAATCCAGAGCCTGACGCTCGAAAAAAGAGCAAAATTGGTGGACTTGTATATGGCATTACTTTCCCATACTGAAGCCTATTCCATCGTTTCAGAACAAAAGGAAACGTACAAAACCATTCTTAATGAAGTAAGTCTTGTCCATAAAAATTACAAAAATCCGGTCAAATTGCGTTACGCGCAAAAAGCCAAGGACAAACCGGCCGAAACTTCTTCAGAAGGTAGCAACACTACCTCAGACCCTGTACTTTAGATTTCTGTTGCTAACAAAAAGGCACATCACTGAGAGGTGGTGTGCCTTTTTTATTTTGAGGGTAGGGGTGGGGATGAATAGGGGATAGATTCAGAAATTAACGGTTAGTACATGCGGCGTGCGACGTTAGGAGCATGAACGTCATGTACATTGTTACATGCTTTTATTCCTTTTTTAATTCAAATAGTCTTCTTTTAAACTGCTCATGCAATACTCCTTCTTTATCGTGCTTTAAATAATTCTCGAGTGCTATAATTAGAGTTCCTTTATCTTCAGCGTATTCAGCCATATGAATACAATCATATGCAGTTCTTCTATCTGTTATATCAACAGTTTTTACCCAATTTGTAAATTCTGCCTTGTATAAATCTTTATGGTTGAAAAGGCGATAGAAGTTTAACGGTCTTTTAATAGGTTTTACGAAATCATAGTATTCATATTTACCTTTCTCCCAACGCTGAAATTCTT
This sequence comes from Saprospiraceae bacterium, assembly GCA_022842725.1. Classification (GTDB taxonomy): domain Bacteria; phylum Bacteroidota; class Bacteroidia; order Chitinophagales; family Saprospiraceae; genus OLB9. Next base: position 5,283 of record JALHOZ010000055.1, on the reverse strand, counting down.
CTTGGTCGAAATGAATGTCCTCTTTTTTTGTACCAATAGTTTTTACAAGCAATTCTTTTTTTTCGTTCTGAGTTGTTGATATATAATTATAAATCTTGTCAATTCCGAATGCCATGAAATAGTATGTATCGAATCCAATTCCGCTATCAAAATCTATGTATTTGGCTTCAAGAAATTTCCACACATCTTCAATTTGATTGAACCTTGATAGAAAGAATGCATATAAATATAGAACATCAGGATTCTGATTTTCTATTTTACTTTTTCTTAGTTGAAGTTCTTGGTCAAAAATAAAAGACACGAATTCATAATCTTCGTTTATGTTTAGCTTATTAAAAAGTCCAACACCAAGTTTATATCTTTCAAGTTGTTTGGCAATTTCAGATTCACCGCCTTCATTATCAAATTTTAAAGAATCCCATGAATTTGATTCTCTGAAATTCTCGTACTTGGTTATGTATTGATCAATCAAGCTCATTGATTCATTATTTTGTGCATGACTTACTGAAAGAGTCAACATTAAAACTAAGGTGATATATATTTTGGTTTGATTCATTTAATTACATGTAACTCATAAATATAGGCACCTCACTTTTCACCCTCTGTATAAAACATTGATTTACAAAACATAAGCTTTTTACTTTTTTTATTGAACTTTCGTTTTTAAACGTTTATCTCTATCCTTACAAAAAACAAATATATAAAGTATTCCGGAATGGTGGATGGTTTGCGTAAAATATTTTGGAAAATTAGGGTGGGGGATGGATTTTTTGATTTGAGACGCTTTCTGAAATTCAAAAAAGCACAAGTTACAAACTTGTGCCAACATCGGGTTACAGATTTTTAGCATACATTTCTATATTGAAAACTTACATTTGAAATAACCTTCAACTTTATTGTGAAATCTTTGTGATTTTTCCTCCTTAGTTAATTCCTCCTGTACTTCTTCATATTTTCCTCTACCTTCAAAATTTATAAAGCCTTCAATGAAGTTGTCATTTTTGATTTTTAAGACCAGTTTCTGTTTTTTAGGGTGAAATAATACATGAGCTGGTGATATATCGTATGATTGATAAGAAAATGAGGTAAACTTGTCTTTTACTATTTTTATCGTCAGTTCATTGAAACAACATACTACTGGCGAACTTAAAACTATAGTTACCACACTGTCTTTTTTAACGCAATCACAAAAAATTAGGTGATCTTCTAAAAAATCTCCTGAAACAAAACAATCCGAGTTGATGGGTTTGTCATAATAGTCTTCAAATAGTAAGGAATCCTTTAGGGTTTCATTTTGATGGAACAGGTCACGGTCTAATTTTAGGTCATAATCAATAAAACTATACCGCTCTGTTTTTTGACAAACCGCACAAATGATATTAAATATTAAAAAGGTTAAAATGAAAAATGTGTTCCTCATAGTACGGAAATGTTTGTTAGCTACGTTTGGCTATGTGACGGATGACCGTTAGGGAAGCTGTACATCATAGCCTGTGTTACTGATTGGCTGTATCTTCTAAGCATTTGGTCCAATTCTAGTTTCAATAATTTCACCGCCGAATAAAGTTAAAATTTCTGGAACGATTTCATTGCATAAGATATTCATTCTACGTTTATAGTCAATGAAATCAACTTCATTTAATGCACCATCTAAAATTAACCCAGAGTATATTTCGTCAGATATTGACAATCTAATTCTTCCTGGCGATTTTGCTGGTTCATCAATCTCAAATTTGAACTTTGTAAATAACCCTTTCTCGATTCTTATTTCTCTAATGTAATTATAAACTTTTGTTGCTAAATAAATATATTTCTCCGATGATCTTATTTTCATAATCAAGCTTTCATCAAATTCAAAATCTTTGATCAGAGATTCAGATACATTAAGTTCATGAGACGCCAAGGTGTTTTTGTTTTCTGTTCTTTTATAGATATCTCCGCAAAGAATTTCACCCACTGTTTTATGAATTTTAATTTCGACACTCATTTGGTAAACCAAGTATTTAGGATTTGACCATATTCAGTAAAATGAACTCTGTAACAGCTGAAAGAATTTGCAAATAATTCTTCTCCATTTATTGAAAATCCAACATACAAATCTAAATGCCAATGATTATTATTTGGAGTGTCCAAGTACCATATTAATTCCATATTTCGATTCAAGCAATACAAATTTGATTTGTTATTGTTTGAATATTTAAAACCTTCTTCTAAAACCAGAATGTTCCCATTTTTCAAGACTTCAATTTCTTTAAAAGATGTAGAAATTGGTCTGTGAGTAACCCTTTTAAAAGTTTTGTCGCACCAAAAAATTTCATTATTCTTAAAATCAATTGTCATGGGTATATGATATCTTATGCTTGCCTGTAACTCATAAATATTCCCACCTCCCTTTTTCCTTCTCCATAAAACAATGATTTCCAATCCATAAGCTTTTACCTTTTTTTATTGAACTTTCGTTTTTAAAAGTTTACGATACGTTTACAAACGGTTATCCCAATCCTTACTTATCACAAATATATAAAGTATTCCGGAATGGTGGAGGATTTGCGTAAAATATTTTAGGAAAATGAGGGAGAGGGGTGGGTTTTTTAGCGGATTTTGGATTTGAGTCGCTTTAGAATATTCAGATAGGCCCCGTATATCTTGCCCCCAAAACAAAGCTTTCTTGGAATTGAAACTTTCTAAACCGAACAGCTCGCATAGCTTTGCAGCCCCTGTTATTAGCAGCTTATATCTCAGTTAGTCTTCTGGAACAATAAAGTCCTCTAATTCTCCATAACTGTAAGGAACTTTAAAAGAATTGGGAACGTTGACCTCTCTTTCTACGACTCCAATTCTGACATTTACGTTTACAGTCAATTCGCCTTCACTTTTAAAATCTTTAGATAATAGTTTCCATTTGATAACAATCTTATTGGATTTATGATTTGGTTTTATAAAAATTTCATCGGAACAAAAAGTATCATCACTGACTAATATTGTTTTTTGTGGAATCACTTTGACTCTTTTTCCATTCGGATCCAAGTCAATATTGGAGTTGAAGAGTTTAAGACTTAATCCGCCAGATTTATTCGTATCATCTATTTTTTGAATGTCTCCTTCAAAATCCAGGATAATTTTAAAATCTTCTATAGCTTCAGTTCCTGTATTGTGTACCTTAATCATTACCGGAAAAAAACTATGATTTACATAAACTTTAAAATTAGCGACTGGTGAATAATGCTTTAAATTCATATAGTCAAAAATGCTGTGATTCTCATTAGCATCCTTAGCGTTCATACCGTAAACACTTTTATTCAAAGGTTTCAAAAATTTCGATGTTACATCAATTATGTTTGAATCATTGACAAAGGTAATTGAAGCGTCTTTAGTTGATTTAAATTTTTGAGTATTTACATACCAATCATGAGTAGACCTGTTTTCATCAATTAATTCAACAATATCCTCCCATGAAAAAAGATGGACTTCAAACAAATTGTTTTTTATGTTTTCTATATTTGTAATTCTTACAAAACTTTCAATATCTGCATCTTTTGATGATGTTGTTGCCAAATAGAGTTTTTTTAATTCAGGTTTAAAGGACTTTGCTTTCTCGATTTCTGCTATAATCTCTTTCTCTGTAAATTGTTTATTAGTATATTCATCCTTTCCCTTGCATTGAATGCCATAAAATTGATTTTCACCTTTTGGAATCCCATAAATATCGACGCCGTTTTGAGATTGACCATTTCTTCCATTTTTCTTTATTTCGGAGCAATTCCAAATTTCTCCCCACAGTTTCTTACAAAGAGTTTCAAAGTCTTGCCAGTTGTTTGGTCGCCTTAAGGATTTGGATGCTTGCATAAAATTAATTATAAAGGTTCAAATGTATACTAAATTTCAGTGGTTTACGAATTAACAATTGAGACCTAAACACAACTGGTTGTTTCCCGTCGCGATGCTTGTTACTAACGGATCGGCTACATCCGTCGTGCTGACGAAGGAAGCATGATCGTGATCGTCGCTTGTGATCTCTCTTGCTTTATTTATTTAAGAAGAAGTCAAACATGTTCTTTTTGTCTTTGTCACTATGAAGAAAGAAAGGTTTCATATGCATAAAATCAGGTTTAACACTCTTGCTCCATAATTTTGAATAGATGGAATTTGATGTCAATTCAAAAGCTACAGAATTCAAATCCAATTTATAGCATTGATCATAAGAAGAGTGACGTGGATTTGGAAATTCCATAAATGTTTTATTGTATTGATAAGTATCGAAGTAGTTAATCATACATGCTTCCATAACATTAATTTGTTGATCAGTTGTAATCGGATTCTGTAAAATATGTAGATGTTTTTCTACTCCCTGATTTATCTCAGCATCATTAATGTCATTTCGACCTGTTGGTATAAACATATATTGTATTCTTGGTTCTATTGACATTGATAAAAACCAAATTTCATAACCTGGATATTTTTCCTGAGTATCAAAATATATTTGTTGTGCTTTTTCATGCTTCTTTAAACGATCAAAAGTAATTCGATTGCCGTCTTTTCCGAATGCTTGACCAACGTATAAAACTTCTAAATCAAATTGTTCTAGATATAGTTGTTTGTTCGATGCAAGGTGTCTTAACAAAAGGCACGCCTTAGCTGTTGATTTGGTAGGATCATTTTTTCTAATTATGTCAATGGATCTAAATGGATATTGACTCTGGAATTCAACTATTGGGTTTTCTTCATCATTGTTCGTTCTGATTGTAATTTCAGTTATTTCATCCGATCGTAGTGAGTTAAATTTAATCATTATTTCATCCTTTTCTATTTTGCAATTGTCTAAATCTACTGTAATGATTGGACTACGACAAATCATATATATATGGATTGGCATTCCCTTTAGTTGCCCATATATTTCTTCATCATGCAATGAATCTTGCTGATGAAACATCATAAATCTATTGGTAATATTGAGGGCATTGAATGATGATTCTTTCATTCTTACTTTTATTTTTTATTTCCATGAGAGATAACTCAAAAATATACGCACTTCACTTTTTCCTCTGGTATAAAACACTGAATTACATAGCATAAGATGTTTGCTTTTTATTTTGAACTTTCGGTTTTAAACGTTTGCGATACGTTTACAACCGGTTATCCCTATCCTTACATATCACAAATATAAAAAGTATTCCGGAATGGTGGATGGTTTGCGTAAAATATTTTGGGAAATGAGGGTGGGGGATGGTTTTTTTTTACTGGAAGTTTGGATTTGATATGCTTTAGGAAATTCAGAGAGGTACG
>JALHOZ010000054.1 GCA_022842725.1 Saprospiraceae bacterium | reverse complement strand
TTCGATTAAGTTTCTCCTTCTTACTCATTTTAAATTGATCAATTGTTGCCATAAATTTACCGCTTATTTTAAACTTTTTAAACCTTTTTTGCGGTCAACATATTTCAGGCACTGACATGCGTCCTATGCGGCGCCCGAATGAGCGACAGAACATAGGGTGGAATCCCGTTCGGCGTAGGCTTTGCCTACGTAGTGGTATTGTCATGATTGTGTTATCGGTTTTGGTTGTATGGTATATTTAGCATTGTGCAAACATGGAAATAAATGGCTGAACTTACATGTATGTTTTGACGAAAATCAGAGAAATGACCGGATTCACATGTATATTTTAGCGATTATCAGAAAAATGACCAAAATAACATGTTTATATTAGAAAAATAAAAATATATTGCAAAAAATAAATGTATATTTTGTCGAAATAAAAAAAAGTTGCTCAAAAATACATGTAGATTTTACCGAAATAAAAAATAAATGACAAAAAATACTTGGCAAAATGGGCAGATCAAAAAATAAATGGCAAAAAAACGTGTAAAAATGGGCAGATCAAAAAATAAATGACAATAAAACGTGTAAAAATGGGCAGATCAGAAAATAAATGACAAAAAAACGTGTAAAAATGGACGGATTAAAAAATAAATGGCAAAATATCTTGCATAAATTGCCGATATTCGTGTTTAACCTCCCATTATACACGTAAATCTCTCCGTTTTTGTGAAAAAGTTCCCATTATACAAGTTAATCTCTCTGTTTTTGTGAAAGAGTCCCCATTATACATGTTAATCTCTCTGTTTTTGTGAAAAAGTCCTCAATATTCATGTTAGTTTGATCAAAATAAAAAAATACTGGCCAACATACATGGTAATATTGGTAATATTAAAAAATATCGACCAACAAACAAGTGGGATAGTACATTACAATATTAGGTCCAAAGAAAGGTTGTAACATCAGGGATGCAGGTAGATAGTCTTAAGTTCTGTTTAAGAAGACACTTTTGGTACATGTCAAACAAATCATCACATATATAAGGCAGAGACAAATGGAATCGATCGAAGAGATGATCACCGCCATTTGTGTTGGCTTGCCATAAATATTCTTAAATTATTTTGAAATATTTGGTGGTGCTGAAGTAAAAGTATATTTTTGGTGTGTAGATAGGTAAATTAGCCACAATTAAAACCAAATGAAGAAAAAAACAAGAAACATTTTTTTTATTAGCATCTTAATATTGGCTGCTCTATTCTTTTATGGAAGACACAATTTTGGGAACGATAGACAAAGTTATAGAGAAATCGTATCATTAGCTGCTTCTGGAGATATTAGCACTGCTTTTATCAAAATGGAAGAAAAAAAAAGTTTCTCAAATCCAATAGTGAATTTTATTTATCAAAGATGGAAGAAAAAAATGTATGCTCGTTTTGTTTCAAAAGAAGAAGTGTTTGATAACACCTCCGAAAACAAAATAGTTAACGATATTTCAAACATTTACCGTGAATATTGGCGGGTGGAACTCATGAAACCCTTGCCAGAAAGCAGAACAGACTCCACGCTTTATAATAACATCGCTGACTATTTACTATCCAACAATTTAACAAACCTTTCAAAAGATAGCTTACGAAAAAATATTAAAGACGACTCTGTTTTGAAAAAAATAATTGAAAATGAGGGCTTTAAAGTAAATTTTAACTTTCGGAATGGCTTTCAAGAGTTATTTATTTGGAATAAAGAAAGTTCAGAAAAGTATGATGTGATTTTGCCAAAAGAAACTATCAAAACTACAGTTGTCTTTATTGAAAGTTATCATATAAATGGTTATGACGAATTTTCAACAATTGGCGATTCTCAAGTGGGAGGATGGGCTACAAAAGATTCTACAACGCTTTTCTGCAACAAAGGCACTTATGAGTTAAATTCTGAGAAATTTAAAATTTCTTATTTAAAACATGAAAGTTTACATTTTACTGATTTAAAGAATTACCCAAACTTAAGTTCTGCTGATTTGGAATACAGGTCTAAGGTCATTGAATTGATGTATTGTACAGAAGGAACTATTTATGACCGAATCTCAGAATTTGTGACAGGAGCGAATAAAGCAGATAGGAAAAATTCTCATCCGTATGCCAATTATATTTTGATTCAAAATATGTCGAAATTGATATTCAATTCCGATTTCAATACAGAAATGGATCAATGGAAAAAAGTGTCGGTCGATAAAATTAACAAGGCTGCATCCATTTTGTATGAATCAAATGAAAATTTACTACAAAAGGACAATAGTTTACATGAAATCATATAAAATGTGGCTATCAGCACCTACCCAAAAGTGGCGGTTCAGTGGTTAAATCATCCCTACTGTTTTCGGGATTGTCCTTCTGTCAAAGTTTCTGTTTTGATTAGAATGAATCGCCCCGAAATCGGCAACTTCGGGTATCATCATACTTTATGTCTCATGAAATGAAGATATCCTCCAATACAATACCAACAAATTGATTCCAAGGATTACTACAGGACAAAGCACCATAAATCAGCCTGCAATATCACCGGGAATCCTTATCTTTGTGGTCGGAGACCAGAGATTTACTATTTTGAAGGATTAAAATATGGCAAATAGAAATACAATTGATGTTTGGATAGAAAAATTGACAAACAGTATTGAAAACACTACCTTCAGAGAATTTAAGTTGGTTATTGACAACTCAGGCGACTTTAGACAACAATGGTTTGACTTCAAAAATAAATGGCAACAAGACTTTGTATTAAGACAATTAAACAGACTAAAACCCTGATTTTCGCTACTTTTGAAACAAATTTGGTGATTTTTAGACAACTTGACATAGAAGTGCATTGAATAAAGCCATCTCCATCATAAAGACAAACCAAAACATGAAACCATTTCCAATCTAAGGTTATAAATGTGCATCTGTTTAGGTAGTGTTTTGGATTTATTGTCATTATCCTCTTTTTTACTATTGGACACTTCGTTTGTAATGAAGTTGTGTTAGCCCTTTTTCAAATGATTTTACAGAAACAAGTTCTAATTTTAATTCAGGTCTGCCGTCTTCAAACAGTTTTGTGCCGTTTCCGAGTAAAATAGGGATTACAGAAATAATAAACTCATCGATAAGGTCGTCTTTCAGAAGTTCATTTACTATTTCTGCTCCGCCATCACAATAAATATTTTTACCACGCTCTGAAGTAAGTTTTTTAACCAGTGATTTGAGATCGCCGGTATAAAACTTTACGAAACCTATAGCGGGTCTGGCTGTTCGTGTAATGATGTAAGTGTCTTTGTCTGCGTGCGGAAAGTCAAAACCTAAAGAAATCACTTTGTCATAGGTTTTGCGTCCAACAATAACAGCATCAACTGTTTTTATAAAGTCCGTATATCCATAGTCCTGACCTTCTTGTTCTACCATGGAAAGAAAACTGAGATCATCATTTGGTTGGGCTATGTAACCGTCCAAACTCGTTGCGATATATAATATTACTTTTCTATTCATATTGTATTTTGTTTTTGTCCATTCGTTTGTTGGTTTTAGACTCCTGGTTTTAGATGTTTGTTTATTTCGTTTATCTTTTTTCCCGTTTGAAGGTTTCTTCCGTTACTTCGATAACTTCTAAAAAAGCCAAAAACCCTGCATAGTTGTTTCTGTCCTGAATTCTGAAATAATGTGTTTTGTTTTGGCCAAGATTAAAAGTAAAGGCCTGTTTTTTATGGGCTATTGCGTCCACTTCGATAAAAAAAGTATTTGAGCCGGCATCCATTTTGACTACATCATTTTTTTTCAAATCAAAGGCCCCATCGATGTTTGTGTTTACTTTGTATTTGCGGGACAATTGATTGTCCGGCCTGTAGACGAAAACAGTCGCAAAGGGTATCGTGTCATTTTTTGTCAGGGATATGGTACCGGTTTTGGTATGATTCGGGATGAAATTAAAGTGGACAGCCTTGCCGGACAAAATATTTACGCACATCAACATTCCAAAGATTATTGACAAACCAGCTGATAAACTTTTTAAATTTTTGATATTGTGTTTCATGATTAAAAAGTATTTATGAGTCTGAATGATAAGGTTTTTATGGTGTGGCCCTGTTAAAAAACGTGTGTTTCGGTTTTTGTTTATTTAAAAATGTTATTTTTTCTGATATAGTTGGCATGGTTTCGACCTGTTTAATATGCGTTGGCAAGTGATGTAAATATGGACCACCAGTCTGTTTTGCCTTCAGATTTTCCGAGTCTTACGATGATCAGATCTTTGGTTGGATGCACATAAACAAATTGTCCTAAAATGCCTTGCGCCATAAAGTCTTCATTGGGAGTTGGCAACCACCATTGATATTGATAATATTTTGCACTTCCTTCTGAGGTATCCGCTTTTGTTGACGCTTCAACCCATCCTTGCGATACAATTTGTTTTCCGTTCCAGTTGCCTTTGTTTTTATACAGCCGACCTATTTTGGCAAAGTCTCTTGCTCTTGCGTTCAGACAACAAAATGTTTTTTCCAAACCACGTTTATTCCGGTCAATACTCCAGGAGGCATCATATTCCATTCCGAGTGGGGTCCATAATTTTTCCTGCAGGTATGAAGTTATGGACCTGTTTTTTAACGCACGTTCCAAAACCAAACCCAGTAGTTGTGTATTACCACTAACATATTCAAACTTTTTGCCCGGCTCAGCTTTCAACTTCATTTTGCTGATTTTTTTTCTGAGATTGGTCCCGTAATAAAAAGAAGCGGCATCGCCAAAAGGATTTACGTAACTTTCATTAAAGTTAATGCCGGATGTCATTTGCAGAAGGTGTTTTATCGTTACTTTGTCAAAACCATTTTGTGTTAGTTCGGGAATATAGTGGGTGACAGGTTCGTCGACGGATTTTATGTGACCATCATCTATGGCACAACCTATTAATATGGAGGTGACAGATTTTGCCATGGAAAAAGAAGGAACTATGTTTTCTTTTTCATATCCTTTAAAATATTTTTCATATTGGATGGTGTCATTTTTAATAATCAGAAAAGCCACTGTTTTGGTGACTTCAAGATATTTGTCAAAAGGAATGTCGTTTATTTCTTTTGGAAATTTTCCTGCATTTGACGTGTGGAAACGGAATGGAGACGTTTCGGCAGTTAGTGGTCTGGATGGAAATTTTTTGTGGTCATTGATGTCTGCAAAGTTGTACATCACAAAACGTCCTAATTGACATGATGACAACAAAGTAGTAGCAATAATCAAAAAAAATATAACGTGGCTGTTTTTATATTTTTGTACCATATATGTTTGATTTTCCGGTTGTGTTGGCCTTCTTTTGGGTGTAACAAATAAATAGCTGATGTGTTGTTATGTAACTTACAAAATCACCTACATATCTTCTGAAAATCCAAAAATGCTACTGTTGTTTTTTACTTTTATGATTTTTGGTGGTATCAGGTTTCGGTATCAGCCAGGAACAGGCTGAAAAAAAGAAATTAGTTTTGAGTAAACGTTATCTTTGCAGTTTATTATTGGGCGGAGTCGTGGACACAAAAACGACATACGCCATCAAAACCCATAGAAATGAAGTTAGTTGTTTTAGCGATGTTTTGTATATTTTTTGCCTGCCAGAACAAAAAAGAACAGGTTGCTGCTGAAATGGCAGTAACAGATACTCTGGCCACCTCATTGGTTGGAGAGATAAACGATGTCGATAGTGTTGAGATTGATGTCGAAGATGCCACTATGTGGTTGAAAGAAGTGGTTGAAAGTCATTTTTTAGATGGTGGCTTTCCGATGGAAGATATCTGTACACCGGAATATTACAGTTACAAAACCGATGCGACCCAGGTCGGTTACGACGGTGGGTTGACCGAAGAAGAGTTTGTAGAAAAATGGTCTTCCACCTATGATGTTCGTTATGCCGGCATCTCTTACGGATTTTTGATTTCCGCTCAGGATTGGGGTAAAATCGAAGTTACGAAATGTGTTCCCAAGGCCAAACAAATCCCCGGAGAAATCACTTTTGAGGTCATCCTGACAGATATACCGTATAAAATGGATTATAAAAGAGATATTACCGTAATTCCCGTTGGTAAAGCCTATTTGATAAAAAATGTTATGGAGTACGTGGAATAGGGATTGTCCGGCTTTGGACTATCGTATGATATTAAGAGATGTTTAGGGTTTAGGTGGTATTTTGGAATGTTTAAGGTTAAAAGTTTAGGGTTTATGGGGTTTTGCCGTGATTTTTTGATTTCTGGTTCTTTTGGATGCTGGCTAGGTGCTGTTTTTACAAATCTTGTAATTCAAGCAATTAAATATTAATTTCGGTTCATTTTTGTTGTTTACCCCAACGCCCTAAAGGGAGCAACAAAAATGGATTTCATTATTTAGATTCCAGTGGATTAGTGTCCCCGAGGCCAGCTTTTTCCGGGGCTCCCTCCAGGGGGTCGGGGTAAAACCCGGACGAAGCAGGCCGACGTGGTCGACACCCATGCACTGCGTCGACACAGTTTTTACAAATCAAACAAATTTCACAAATCAATCCAATAAACCCTTTCCTACGGTTTGACGATTTTTTGAAGATATACCTTCTGGTCGGACTGTCGGGTGGCTTTGATCAAATACAATCCGGGCGCGTTAGAAGACATATCTATTGTCAGTACACTTTTGGCAGCATTGGTTGAATACAAAATCCTGCCGGTCGCATCGTACAAAGTTATCGTAAATAAATCCAGATTGCCCCGCAACCTTAGTTCATCGCCGACTGGTATCGGATAGATACGGATGCCGCTGTCACTAAAATCCGGATCTTCATTTGATGTATTGACATTGGGGTCGTAAAAACCAAAGTCAACGGTATTATTCCCACCGGCATCGTAATCAAAATAACAATTAAACGGATCGCCGTCATTTAAGGGTTCTCCATCTGAGGTGAGCGTTACAATACCTGACATGATATCTGAAAAAGGATTGCCAAAACCATTGTTATCCAAATCTACATCATTATCCGCATCCGGCTCAAATCCATTTGTCGACACAAAGTTTTCTAACGGTTCTCCGGCTCCCCAATTATTGACCTGCCATATAAAGACCAGATAGTTGCCGGGTTGCAGACCGGAAAAGCGGTAATATCCGTTTACATCGGTGACCCGAACGCCACTGAATCCCTCCCAATCCGGGATACCATCTCCGTCGGGATCTGACCAAAGTACTACGGAAACACCGGGAATACCGGGTTCATCGGGATCATTAATACCATCTCTGTTCAGGTCATTCCATACCCTGTTGCCAATAGAAACAATACCCGGAGATACCGGATCAGCGCAGTCAATATAACAATAGGCCATGTCATTGATGGTGCGGATCATTTCATCGCCCATGCCTTTTCCAATCTGAAGAAAAGTCAGGGCATTGTTATTAAAATGATAAATAGCATCTTCGGGCGATTCCGAAAGATTGCGATAAAAGGGTTTGGAATCGACAAATCCTACTTTACCTCCAAAAACGGTATCATTACATCCGACGTTTTGTTGGGCTACCGCCACGATATTTTGCATACTCTGAACCCAGGAATCATTGATGATTTCAAAACCACCTTGCCCCGAACTTGCGACAATAAATGGAAGGGTCGGAACTTCCAGGTCTTTTCTGACGTCATTGACCATATGGAAAAGATTGGACTCATATTCATTCAGAAAGTCATCTGACGCGCCGTCATTCCATCCCTGAAACCAAACAAATCCGGAAATCTCATAATCGTTATTTGCCAATGCCGGAAATTCAGCAGACAGATTGTCGGTTACACTGCGAACGGTTTGAATCATGGTTTCGTAATAAGCTCCTTTTGTACCACCGGCAGATGGTGGACGGAAATCTTCGGCAAGACTTTTTCCACCCCATGCGGTTTTAATGATCAAAACGGGGTCTTCGTAATATTCATCAAGCTGTCGCGCAAACATCAGTTCGGGACCGATCAGTTCGGAAAAAGCACCCTGTCCGACGGTGACATTGGATTTGATGGTTTCACCACTTCGGGCAAAATGAAGGTATACATCATCCATAACGGTCCAGTTTCCGGGTTGGCCCAAAAATGACCACTCCCCCATTGTATCCCTACTGATGACATCAACCAAACTTCCGGGATCGTTATTTGGGTCATTGATGGCACCATATCCTTCCATGTTGGACTGGCCTGCCATTACAAACACCCGAACTTTGGATTTGGACTTTTCCTGTCGCGTGACAATAGGCACATAACCAATTTCCAAACCAACGGGTGGCTGAATAATGACCGCTGGATCAAGGGTTGCTATCCTGCCGACGGACGGAGGTGCCAGATATTCGTCTGTATGGCTCCAGTTGGCATGAATTTTTTCAACTCTTTGTTGCAGTTTTGTTCTCATATCTTCAGGCAGGTTGGCATGAACAACAGCGGGTTGATCGATAAAACGATACCAGTAATAGGTCACGGTTGTCCCGTCGCCGAGGTCAGCTGTAAACGGTCCGGCGGTGGGTCCGGGATTATTCCACGGGCCATTCGGGTCCTGCCAGTGGCAATCTGCTTCTTTGGGAGAAAGATACGTGAGTTCAGGACGTGGCGAGACCGGTACCGGCGTTTGTAGCAAAGGAGACGAAGCAGGAACTTCGTTTTTGGTGATAGCCTCCCACCGGTTGGCCGCATTGAGTTTGAAATATTCCGGCAATAAAAAGTTTTTACCTGATTTTTCAACCGTATTAAGGTCATATTCAAAACCCATGTTAGAAAAATTTTGCTGGAGATTATTCATAAAATCCAACTCTATATTTTTTTTGTCGATCTCAGCGACCATCGAGCCCCCGTTGTTGACAAATGACACATCAAAAATACCCGATTTGCGGATACCGGGAGAAACGGCAGGACCGCCATTAAACCATTGATTCATATCATTCCATAGCGCATCCTGCGAATACACAGAAATCTGATTGAGCAGGATAGAATTGTTGTCATTGTTGGCAGGAAACTGCAATCTTTCTACTTTGGCGTAGGTATTTCCCAAATCATCTGTAGTCGTAAGTGCCGGCGATCCTGCATGTTCGATACCAAAACCGACATTAGGTTCGGAAGGTCTAGTATCGAGGAACAAACCTTCCAAAGCAGGATTCAGCAAAGCCGGTTCTGTCCAGAAAGTCGGCATAAAAAATGTGGCCGGACCTTTAAAATTTGTTGTATTCAGAAACAAAGTCCAGCATTGATTGCCGGTAGAGATTCCGGAACCGTTTGTATCGTCGAGAGGATCCGTGAGGGGAAGCGGAATATAGCCATAACCCAACATTTCACCGTTGACACTTTGAGCCATATTGAGGCCGTCCGGAGCCCAAAGCAGTTTGTTGGACAGTTGTGCCACTCCGTATTTACCGCCGGGCGTACTCCAGTCCCGATGACCATTTGGCAATACATTACTTCTGCCGGCGCCGGGACCATTAGCCCACGCGTAAAAATTGTGGGAGACACCTCCCATGATAAACTTAGGAACTTTGGTTCCGAATCGGGTATCGTGCCACCAGCCCAAACCTCCTTCTATGGTGGTGTAAAATTGAGAAGGTTCATTACCTGTCCTTTGTGTTGTCAGCCAACTGCTACTCAATCCTGTCTGGAAGTCGTCCGGACCGGGATAGTTTTTGAAAGCCGGATAAGCAGCGCTGTACATGGTATATCCGGAACCAAAAGATTTGTCGGTGACATTTTCAGTGGATATCCAGGTAAATCCCGATCGTTGGGTTTGATTGATTTGAGCCCACGTCTGACAGGTACAGACCCAAACAAAAGCCAATAAAAACAAAGTTTTTTGCAAAAAAAGGTGGGCTGATGTGTGTGAAACGTTGTGGTGTATTAACATCTTAGGTCTGTATTAATTTGAGGAATATACCTAGTAGCTGATGAATTACAAATTTTTTAAAAAAAGTTCTTTATACATTTCAACGGGCATCATACCAAACTCCATTCTCCGTTTGTCTAAGTTTTCAGGATCTTCAGTTTCTGCCAGAGTAGCTGTTTTTTTGACTGGATCGACACTTGAAAACTGGGTACCGTATAATTGTTTTTCTCCACTATTTATTTTAATTCTGTCATAGAGATAAGCATAACTTTGTCCATCCAGGTCTCCTTTTTTAACTGCGTTTTCTATGTTGGAGAGTTGTGATTTTTGCCATGCTTTGTCAGCATCACTATGTTGAATCAAAATAAATACACCTTTCATAGCATCTTTTCCAACAGTTTTTTTAGTTGGGAAACCATAATCATTGATGATTTCTTTTAGTCTTGCTAAGTTTTTTTCATCTGTTTCGATACCAAAAGAATCGATGATGACATCAGATTTTTTTAACTTGTATTTTTCCAATAAATCCACCATCAGATTTGAACGTACATATTGATCATTGATGTACATTTTGATTAATTCCATTTGTAATTCAGGATGGGTTGGTTTTTCAATGGTTACAGATTCACAGGGTTTTAAGGTGGTAAAAATTGATTTCGAACAAAGTTCTCTGAGCATTTCTTCATTTTGCAATGTTAATATTTCAGATATTTCCTCATATTTTCCCAGGCGGTGTTTCACTTCTAGTCCTGTCATCAAAAATTTATAATTTAATGTTTTCGACATTTGTCGTAGTGAGTCAAACTGAAGATTTGCAACCTGATCATTTTCATCCATGGAACTACTTACCATTTTCCATCCAAATTTCCAAAGTTCCGTTTCTGATAACTGTTCCTGAGCTTTTTGAGCGCACCCTGAAATAAAGTGAATGACTGACAGGAATATGATGATCATAGATTTTTTCATAGGTTTATTTATTTTATCAAAAAAGGATAATATTTACTATATTGAAATGTTTTTACAAATATATTTCTTCTTTTTTCATGAACCAAAAAATCTGTAATATTTTTAAAAACTTTCAGAAATATTTGTTCTCAAGAGGGTTTTTGTGACAAGGGAACATCATCGTTTATTATTTCTGACAAGCTTTTCTCATTCTTTAGGTCCTGACAAATTGTACGACACACTTAAGTATTTCAGTTCGCCGTAGGTAAAATCTCCTTCGGGTTTTTGATAGATCAGTTTGGCTTTGCCTGGCAAATAATATCCGTTGATCATTCTGTAATCTTCGACAGGAGTTGCCCATGGATAATTATGGTAGGTTTTGCCATCGGTATCATACCTGTCATTGCTGATAAAATTGATTAGTTCTCCATTTTGTTTAAAGTACAAAATAGCGCTGATTTGTTGGTTTCCATTTTTAAAAATACCTTTGACCGTTGTTTCATCTATCGTTTCCCAGGTGATGTTGCGATCGATGAGGGTTGCCGGAGCAATAAAACACATATCGTTAAAAAAGGTGACCGTTTCGGCCTGATTCATTTTGTCGCCTTTGGCATCAACCACTTTAAACCAATTCAACATCCGGACTTCAAAGGTTGCCGTTTCGTTTTGGTAGAGGTGAAGACCTGTGGCAGGCAGCCCTATTTTTTTAGCTTCCATAAAAAAGTAACGCGATGGTTTTTGGAAAAAATTGTATTGCACAGAACGAAGAGTCATATAATCATCTTCTGGTTTGGAGCGCATGCCACCGGTAAATTCAGCTCTGAAATTTTTAACTTTTGGTTGTCCAACCGATTTTGTATAATGTAAATATTTTTGAACGATCTCCGGCAAATGGTTGATATCATTTTGCGTAAGCGTATTTGTTTCCTTTTGATTATTATGAAAAAAATCAGCTTTTACCCGATGACTAAACTCATTTTTTAATAAAAACGAACCCAAACCGACCATCGATACCAAAAATATCAAAACATTAGGAATCGTACCGAATTTTGCATCTTTCCAATACATAAAAATCAATAGCTGAGACATCGCCGCAGCGATACATCCGAATAACCAAAGATATCTGTTATTAGAAAATTGGAATAAACCGTACAGCAGTAACAACAAAAACGAAAACAACCACAACAGACCCATTGGTTTTGAAATCGGAAGGCTTAGTTCTTTTACTTCTTTAAGTCCGAAACCTTTGACAAAACCCAGCAAATGGATGAGTCCGTGAAATAAAACGATCAGGAAATAGAGGATTTTCATGGGTGTAAATTTTACAGATTTAAAACATATGGTTGACCGACAAAAGGTCCTTTAATATGCAGGTAGTGTACGCTTCCACCACCTGATATTGTACCACACAAATGTAAGAAAAATAATGGAAAACAGAAAGTTTTTTGCCTGTTTGTTTGTATGATTATTACAACCCTGAAAATAGTGTGTATGGAAAATAAGTTCGCTACCCATGCCTTCTTTTTCCCCACATTTTTTTTATAATCTTTAGATTAAAACTATTGCCTTATTCGATTATCACTTATATTTGTCTTTGACAATAACGGTATATAAAAACAGGTTGTCAGGCTAAATAATCTTTACTTAATAAAAACAATGGACATCGAAAAATTAAAATATCCAATTGGTAAGTTTGAAAGGCCGGCCACAATCACTAAAAACATGATAGACAAATGGATTAGTGAAATCTCTGCCTTTCCAAAAAATCTACTTAGGGAAGTTAATGGCCTGACAGAAGAACAACTTGATACTCAATACAGACCCGGAGGTTGGACTATCAGACAAGTTGTTCATCACTGCGCAGACAGCCATATGAACAGCTTGATACGTTTAAAACTTACATTAACAGAAGACCGGCCCACTATCAAACCATATCATGAAGATCTTTGGGCTGAGTTGCCGGACAGTAAAAATCTGCCCATTCAACCCTCATTAAACATGTTGGAAGGTATTCACGAAAGATGGACGATATTACTCACCCATCTGACAGAGAGTCAATTGGAGAGAACATTTATTCACCCTGAACACGGAAAAACTTTCAGAATTGATGAAAATATTGGTCTGTATGCCTGGCATTGTAAACATCATTTGGGGCACATCACTGAAACAAAAAAAAGACATCATTGGGACTGAATATCAAAACAGATTGAGCCTGACATCTGCACGGCGTAAGTTGGTAACCAACACTTTACGTGCTTCTGAACAACTTCCACAAAATTGTAACAAAGCCTACTTGAATCCTACAAGAAGTTCGTCATCCTCTTTGGAACCTGTATATTAGTGTGAATCACGGATGAATCGGATGCAAGGATCGCACAGATTTAAATAAAGAGCCAATCCACATCCGCGGATTCGTTAAAATCAATAATTCAAACAAGGAATTCTAAGGATTAGAATGAGAAATTTAGCATGATTAGACTGTCAAAGTGCCGGCAAACTATCTGCGGAAATTTTGTTTTCAACATCCCAAAGAGCCGTGACATTGACAATTTTCCAACCATCGTTTTCTTTTTCCATGATGCGAGATTCGTCGCTGACACGATAATACTTTTTGTCTTTATCAGCGTTGTATTGTTTCCAATGAAGGGTGGCTATTTTGTCTGAAAAGAAGTGAACATTAACCTCGCTGCGTTTGTAATCAGGATGAATGACGACTTCGCCGTTTTTGTAATATTTTTGAATCCACTCAGATCCCTGTTTGTTGATAGCTTCCCAACCATGAGCGACAGCGGCTGTTCCATCATCATTGTTCCATGCCTGAGAAACATAGTCCTGATGACTCCAGGAGGCGCGCCAACCTTCAACATTTCCGTCAAAAAACATTTTGGTTTCGTTATCAATAACTTTCATGATGGCGTCCAGTTCGGTTTTTTCATCAAATGTGGCAGCTGACCCGACGGTTGAGGTCTCAGTTGATTCCGGTTTTTGGGTACAAGACGCTGCCCACAGAAAACAGACGTATAAAAAATATTTGTTCATGATGTTGGTTTAATTTTGG
Source organism: Saprospiraceae bacterium (assembly GCA_022842725.1). GTDB lineage: Bacteria > Bacteroidota > Bacteroidia > Chitinophagales > Saprospiraceae > OLB9. The sequence goes on along the minus strand of JALHOZ010000054.1, from coordinate 2,609 downwards.
TTAATTAAAAAACTGACCAACAAATATACAAATAATCAGGTACAAACGGTAAACCAGTTTTAAAACTTCCTACCATATATCCTTCCTTTGATTTTTTTGAAAAAAAAATGGTTAAAACATGATATCAAACATTTTCGGAAAAAACATTAATTTCTTATTTAATATTTTACTTAAACCACTTTCTGATTTCACCGGCCAACAATTCCATGTTGACTTTTTCAAGGGGATGAGGCGTATCGGCCAAAAGCGCAAAGTGAGCTCCCGGTATGTGACCGGCGACAAAAACAGATTCTTCCCGGGTTACCATACGGTCTTCGCTGCCCAGAAAGATGTGGACCGGCAGATGTAATTTGTTCAGATCTGCCACCGGAATACCTCCTTCCCGCCCTAAGTCAGTCATCAAAGCTGCCGTTCGGGAGAGAACGTTCTTCCATCCGCTGCCGGTATGTCGTTGCTCAAGGGTACGTGCAAAATCGGGAACTTTTTGTAAAATGACTTCAGGGTCGAGCATTTTGGTTTCTTTGAGAGCTGTTGCTTCATCCCAGGACCACTTGGTGCCAAGCGTCATGATGCTGCTGATTTTGTCCGGATATCTTGTTGCCATTGACACAGCCACATAACCACCCATACTGTATCCGAAAATATTGCATTGTCCCAACTTGTTTTGGTCCATATATTTTAATACATCGTCCACAAAGGTGATCATGCTGAAATCACCGGCAAAATCATCGGTCCCGTGTCCGCTAAAATCTAAGGTATGGACGTCATAATCACCAGCCAAATGGTCACGTAAGGTGTCAAATTGTTCTGCTGCTCCCAAAGCACCATGCAACAACAAAAGAGGATACTTTTTCATCTGAATTCATTTTTACAGAAGTACAAATATAGTTTTTTATAAGGATATGGGGTAAAATATCCTTCGCCTTAATCCAAAATCCCACAAAACCATACCACCTATTCTGTTTCACAATTCATCCTATGTATTCTACAATTCACAGGAAAGTGATTGACGGGGCATCCCGAATGGTGTTACTTTGTAAAAATAACATAATATGGTACATCAAAAGATTCTCAAAAGTATTGACTTTGTTATTTTAAAATGGTCAATGTTGGTTAATAAATTCCAAAAAAGCTTCCTTTTTATTTCTTGAAATATTGATTTGTGTGCCGTCGGACATCAAAACATATCCACCATCTGTTTTGTAGAATTTTGAAATATGATCTGCATTGATCAAATGGGAATGATGGATTCTGAAAAAAGAAACATAATTTAAAATCCCTTCGACTTCTTTGAGGGTTTTTGAAAGGGTGATTTTGCGCTTGTCCGAAAGAAATATTATGGTGTAATTGCTGTCACTTTCACACCTGACAATATTGCTGTAAGGTATCATTTCGTAACCTTCACCTGAGGGCAAAGCTATTTTTTTCGGCACTGATGCTGGAAAATTAAGCTGGGTTAATAATAAATCCAATTTATTTCGAAAATCGCCTTCCTGAGATTTTTTGATTTTATTAACTGCAGTTTTGAGTTCTTCTATATCAATTGGTTTGAGCAAATAGTCCAAAGCACTGTACTTAAATGCTTTAATGGCAAACTGGTCATATGCAGTTGTAAAAATCACCTTATATTTCAAATGTTTTGTACTGTCCAAGACATCAAATCCATTTACTTTTGGCATTTCAATGTCTAAAAAAACCAAATCCGGATGTAATTCTGTAATTGCTTTAATTCCTTCTTCACCTCCATGACATAACTTTAAAACCTTTACCTCAGGGCAATAATTTTTCAGCTGAAAGGCGACGACATCAAGGGCATTTTTTTCATCATCAATTATAATGGCTGTGATCATCAGGAATGAATTTATTTTGTTGTTGATTCAGGTTAAGTTGTGTTAATTTTAGTTGGTCATCTTTTGAACTCTGCTTTAAATGGTCAGTTTTTGAATCACAATATATATGTCAGGTTTGCTCAAGTACTGTGAGCAATAACACGATTCTGGTTCCTGTTGCATTTCCGACGTCATCGTATAAATCTTCTGTAGAGGAACTTCCTCTTTTTCCGGTTATCTCTGAAAAATAATGAATTCTGTCTCTTGAGATAAAAGAACCAAAAGATTTTTTTCTGAGAGATTGTTTACTTTTCATTTCTTCCGCTTTAGCCCGGCCAACGCCATTGTCTTCTACAACCACTTTCAAAATTCCGGCTTCATCATTTGTAAATGTAATCAATAATCTGCAATCTCCGTCTTTATGCATCAATCCGTGCCAGATGGCATTTTCCACATGTGGCTGGATGACCATAGAAGGTATCATCCATGTATCAGGTACTTCAGGAGATTTAATAATATTATAAGAAAATTTATCATCAAATCTCAGCCTCTCCATTTCGATATAGTATTTCAACATTTCTATTTCACTGTTTACCGATATAAAATCCTGATTGCTCTGATCGAGAATTAAACGGATGAGCCTGGAAAATTTAGTCAGATATTGAGAAGCGGCATACTCATCTTTTTCAAAAATAAATTTCTGAATACTGTTTAATGAATTGAAAATAAAATGAGGATTCATTTGCGCACGAAGGGCTTTCATTTCGAGAGCGGAAATTT
>JALHOZ010000053.1:15926-17457 GCA_022842725.1 Saprospiraceae bacterium | reverse complement strand
CAAAATTTTTAAAGCAATTTGGAAGCGTAAACATCTTTTGAACTACATGCTTTTGAAAACTATAAATGTTCCGGATTCAGTCCTGATTTTTTATAAATGATTACATTTACAGTCAAAATCAAATGTATGGAACCCCATTCGATCAATACCGAAAGACTTATCTTAAAGCCTGTACAAAAAGCAGATGCACCATTTATTCTGGAATTATTAAATACGCCTAAGTGGTTATTATATATTGGTGACAGAAATGTTCATACAACAGAAGAAGCGGGTCAATATATTTCGGACAAAATGTTGCCACAATTTGAGAGGCTGGGATTTGGAAATTATGTGGTTATCAGAAAACAGGACAATATACCTGTCGGGACTTGTGGTTTATACGACAGAGAAGGTTTGGATGGCGTAGATCTGGGTTTCGCATTTCTGCCGGAATACGAAAATCAGGGATTTGGATTTGAAGCCGCCACTGCCCTCAAAGAAAAAGCAATGACTGAATTCGGACTTTCAAAACTGGTAGCCATTACTGTGATCGAAAATACAAACTCTCAAAGGCTGTTGTACAAACTTGGTTTTGTAAGGAAAGAAATCATCAGATTGCCTTCGTCAGAAAATGATTTTTATCTGTTTGTTTTTCCGGAAGGTCATATTTAGCAAGATGTAATACATATCTTTTTTTTCGGTTTACGGATCATGATCGTTTTTTTAGGTGTAGTCAAAACAACATGTCTTCAGGTCGATTGGTCAACAATTATGTTAGATTTCCTTAAAACGGCTTAATTCTTTTTTTATACATTTCAACGGGTTATATGGGCGCTTATGACAAATAAACTTTTCCCGTGAACCTCTTCTGACATACTTTTGGGCCATTCAAATCAAAATGAATATATTTTACCCAAAAAACAAGTTCGTATGTCACAACACTTACAAAGTCAGCACAGCATTGAAAAACCTTCGGAATGTCCCGGCTGTGGTTATTTTGATACCGGCAAATTTTGTTCTAATTGCGGAAGCATCATCCAGAATTATAAAATAAATTTCGATTATATCCTTAATAATATTTTTGAATGGGAAGATAAGGTGACTTATACCACGATACAACTGATCAAAAGGCCGATAACCTTTCTGAAAGGTTATATGGAGGGCAACAGATTAAGGACTTATATCCCGTTTAAGTATCTGTTTTTTTGTTTTGGTCTCTTTTGTTTTGTCAATCAAATATTTTCCTTGCATGATTTATACAGCGATCCGATAGATGTGTATATAAAACAAACCACACTGTATAAAAATGAACTTGTTTTTGAAAACATCATCAGCACGTTCGGCAAATTTTTTGTCCTGCTTTTTATACCTTTTTATATAATCTCCACAAAAATATTTTTTCCCCGGTCAACCTATAATCTTGCAGAAAGAGCAACCGCTGTAACCTACATGCTCGGTATGCTGATGATGATTCAGGTAGTACTGGGACTCATCACGGCGTTGTTCCATCCTTTTTATTTTATCAAACCTTTTATCGTTTTTGGAATACAGT
>JALHOZ010000053.1:0-15916 GCA_022842725.1 Saprospiraceae bacterium | reverse complement strand
TTAAAGCGTCCCTTTTTGAGGCAGTATGGAAATCTGTTTTATCATTTTTATGTATCATGGTCTTGTTTAAAGGTACCCTGTCGGGAATAGACGGACTGATCAGCTTGTTTTATTAGACAACCCTTCCAAATTTTTTACAATGACTTCTTATAAAGTAATATTTCTTTTTCTTTTGATCCCTTTGGCTTCCTGTGTTTCAACCAAAAAATACAGGATGATGACACAAAAATATCAGACCTCTTATGAACAGAATATAACGCAATCGGCCACCATTTCAGATTTAATGAACAGTGTCGATTCATTAAAAAAGTCCAATGAAATTTTACAAAATACGGTCAGACATCAGGAAGAAATCAATGTTTTATTAAAATCAGATGTAAGGTTTAAATCTGACAGAATGGACGAGTTGAATGTTGAACTAAAAAGAGTGCAGGATGAAAAAGACATCATAACAAAAAGTAATGAGGCATTGATACAGTCCAATACTACGTATGTAGGCATAACCAAAAATCTTCTGTCTGACCTGGAAGTTCAATATTTGAAAGTATTAAATCTGTCCATAGCACTGGAAAGACAGGATTCGCTGAATATCCATCTGGTTAAAAAAGTAAAAAGAGAGATGTCAGATAAAAAGTATAAACGAGCCCTTGAAAAGCTGGGTTTTGTATTTGAATAACGGTTTTCCGGTCGAATACAAAACCGATAGTTTGGGGGTGTTACCGCTTGAGATACAAATCGTTGATATTTCATATCATTTTACGGTAACAATTTTAATTGTTCAGGCGTTATCCATATATAAATATGTTGGTAACATGATATTCAGTCGTTTTTTTCAAAATAAATGGTTCAATATTCGGTTTTATAAGGATTTGAAGCCTGCAGTTTTATTCATTATTTGGACACCGGTTCTGCTTTTTGTGACATTTTTGACAGCAGGATTTATATCAAAACCGAATGTAGCGGTCTCCTCTATGTGTGATTTGGAAAATTCCAGTTTTAAAGTTGGCGAAAAATTGGTCTACAAAGCTTATTACAACTGGCAGTTTGTTTGGGTACCTGCCGGTGAAGCCGTATTCGAAGTAAAAGACAGCAAAGACTTTTATGAAATAATAGTGACCGGAAGAACCTATACAAGTTATGATTACTTTTTTAGGGTAAGAGACTATTTTTATTCAAAGGTTGACAAAAAAACACTTCTCCCGCAAAATTTTGTCAGGATTGTGGAAGAAGGGAACTACAGAAAATTTGACAGTCTGGTCTTTGATCACAAAAACCAGACAGCAAAAAGTATAAACGGCCCTTCCCGTTCAAAAACAACCACAAAAAATATTCCTTTTGTGTCATGTACGCATGATCTTTTGTCCGTCCTGTACTTTATGCGCAATATCGATGTTCCTGCTTACAAAGTTGGCGAACATATACCCGTAAAAATGTTGTTTGACGAGGAGATTTACCCTATCAAAGTTCGTTACACCGGTAAGGAATCGAAAGTTGAAGTCAAGGACTTAGGGGTATTTAATACCATTACAGTGGTACCTGACCTCGTCAGCGGAAACGTGTTTAAGGATGGTAATAAAATGAAAGTTTGGGTGACGGACGACAGGAATAAAATTCCATTACTGATTGAATCACCTCTTGCGGTAGGAACTGCCAAAGCCATATTGCAGTCGTATTCCGGTATCAGACACAAAGTGACTTCCAAAATTAAATAGTCATTACTCAAATAGTCCTGAACAAAAAAGCAAAAAGACAAAAAAAAAGATTCATTTGACTTCGGTTACCAACAGAGCAAAGATTGGTAAATGAATGTTTATAAAAAAGTTGAATAAAGTATGACAGAAGTAAAATCTGATGTGTTACCCCAAAACGATTTTTTTCTCCTATTTTTGTTTTACAAATTACACCGTAAAATTATGGTCTTATGAAGTCAATTTTTTTTACCGTTTTTTTCCTTTTGTTTAGTGTTGCTGTCGGAAAGGGACAAGTGACTTTCGGATTACATACGGGAATCAGTGGATACACCGGCATTCATACCGATTTTTCGATTGAAGTTCCTGTATACCATCGTTTTTCTCTAAACTCAAGGGCTTCATATGTCATTGGTCAGGGGGTAATGTTCAGAACCGGTATCCGATTCAGATATCCTGTATTCAAAAAAACAGAAATGAGAATTGGTATAGATGTTGGAGTATTTGATCAAAGAGATCTGTTCAGTAATTTTTGGGCAAATCCCTATTTTGTTTATGGCGGCAATTTTGGTGTCCATTACAAACTGAACCCAAAATGGGGCTTATTGGGAGAAATCAATCTTTTGGACTTAAAAAATTATAATTCACAAAATCAAGCTATATTATTTCAATTGGGAGTAACGTATTCTTTAACTGATTAGAACGTGTAGGTGGATATAAAATGACTAAAATCTTTAATTCGTTTTCCCGACGGAGGAAATTCACCCAACCCTTTTTCCGATATCGTTTAAAAATTTTACGGATTTTTGGATTAAATGAAAACGTTTCATTTTCCATACACAATCATGTCGGGCTGTTAGTACAAAAGGGTAGTACCTCAGGGGATATAGATGTTTCCGGTTTGCCTTAGGGTGTGTATATACTGACGTTTTCGGAAGGTACTTCTGGTAACAATACTGTTTTTCGTTTTGTGAAGATGTAAAAAAGATTTATTCCACCACCTTAAAAAAATAAAATCTACTTTCATTAGCAGGATTAGAAATAAATGAACCACCAAAACCGCCGGGATTGATGCTGAATCTGGTGGTATAAATTTCTTTACATATAGAAAAATTGGTGTCTCCGGGCAAAATACACCCACTCGCATTGGGACGAAAAAACTATTTGTTTGCAGTGTCAGATGAAGCAACTCAACGTATAACCATGTTTTATTCCTTTTTTAACAGTTGTGCGGCGCAAAACATAAAACCATCAAAATGGCTCTCCGAAACTCTAGAAAAAATAAACGATACAAAAATCAATAATCTTTATTCACTAATTCCTGGAAATAGTGAAGTGTAGCTGCTCGGACGCTTACAAAGTAATAGAAAGTTTGTCGGAGGTTATCGCCAATACTATGGACCCTGTTCTTTAGAATTATCCGGCTAAGAAAAAAGGCAAATCACTGAGAGGTAGAGCGCCATTTTTATTGAAGGGTGGGGTTAGTAAAGGGTGAGATATGTGAGGGCAGTCAAGTACTAGCGACGGTCGACTGACAGTGAGAATGTAATTCCAGTGCATTGTTAGTATCAGTATTCTCTTTCATAATGGACAAATTTTTTAAGCAAAGTTGTTGAAGAATTAACCTTGTACAAGTAAAACTTGAAATTGAAATACCAGTTTTCAGAATCTTCTGGTGGCGCATTCCAATCCAACAAATCTTGTTCTAAAATATATCTGGAACCGGCGTATTCAAATTCGATTACCTTTTCGCCGAAGTAATTTGTAATTAAAACATTTTTATTTCTAATAACTTCGAGTTCCTCTCCATTTGGACTTTTGAATCCAATCTCAAGTTGCTCTGAATTAATACCTCCAATTATCAAATCATTGTAATTTTTCTTGATAAAAATGTTTTTGTCCAGAATGGGATAAGCTTCAGATTCCTGTAATTCAAATGTATCATCAATAACCCAATTGGACATATCTATTATTTCTTTATGACCTTGAACTTTACTTGATTTTAGTGGCTTTGAAATTTTAGGTGGCATTACAGTATAAATTGCCAGTCCAAGACTAAATACTGTAATAATTCCATAGAAATGATTATAATATGCGATCCATAGTACTTTGAGTTTTGAAAAGAAAGTATCTTTAGTTTTAATGATTTCTTGAACTTTATCAGGAGAACTGATTTTCGTTAATTTTACTCTCTCTGATATTTTCTCATTCGATATTTCATTATCAGCTTTATTAAAGTAAGAGTTTAGAATATTTCTTACTTCAATATCAAGGTCATCTATTTTAGTAGTTTTGGCCGGATATACCGTTAAATCTTCTCTTGAATTAGCTGTTATATTTACCCTTTTAATTGAATTTAATTCTGAAAGTAAAATTTTAATTTCATTATGAAGTGATATATCTTTAAGGAATACTTTCAAATATTCATTTCCAAAAACTTCTCTTTTTTCTGTTGTAAAATTCATTATTCAGATTGAAATGCTTTATTCGTTTTATTTTTCTTGATTAAAACTAACTTTTACCAGGTTAACAAAAAATCCAGGAACTTTCGGTTTTTCAGGATATTGAAAGACCCCTTTGGTGCAGAAATACAATAAGGTATGCCTCCAAAAAACAGGATCTCCCTCCTCAAAAACAAAAAAACTGGTTTAAAAAAAGCGCTTCTATCCATATCGCTACCTTATTATACAACAAATGTAAAAAAGATTTTTGAATGGTGGAGGAGTGTAGTTAATAATTTTGAAAAATCAGGGTAAAAATTTTATAAACCAAAATCTTCTAATAGGATTCCTTTTTAATAGGAACTGGACACAAGCTTATACAAAGCCCTTTTGACTTTATCTGGCTCTTAGCTCAGGTTTTTGGCTTTTGTTTAGTCTGCTTAATGGTAGGCAATCGTGCTTCTTTTTCAAATTGTTAAGTAATTGTTCTCTTTGATATTCTTTTAATTATATGTATATGCTTTACATAAGTTAACTCATAATATCAACAAACCTTATGGTTTTACCTGCTTTCCAATCCATAGAAATCACATAAATACCATTATGATTTTTAGCCGTTTTGTTTTCGCAACCTTTACATGGTTTTTCTTCTATTCGGTCATTATCTTTGCCAAATAAAGTTTCTTCGCCTTTGATGGTTACTGTTTCTGTTTTACAACTCATGGGGATGACATACTTCAAACCGTCCATTTGAAAGATGTTCCAAACTATTATTTCTGCAATCTCTTTTTGTAGTTCTGAACTTGGGGTTTCCTTAAATTTATCTTGGTAATAATCGATAAAAGTATAGAGCAAATTTTCTCGAGCAATGAGTAAACTATCTCCTTGCCATTCGTAGCCGTAGGAACTTTGGAAAGCGATTTTTGTCCATTTTAGCCAATCCTCTTGTGAGTTGCAGTATTTTGAAACGATGCCCAACTTTTTATCTAAAAAACCAACACGTTTTTTAAGTGGTAGTAATTCCTGCTTAACAGAAACAGGATCATAACGCGATACAATAAAAGGTGCTTCGCCACAAGTGATTTCTAATTTTAGTAAAGCTACATACTCTCTCCAGTTGTTTTTTGTTACACGTTTAGTATCACAGGCATCATTCATTTTTTTTACAATTCTGAGTGGAGTAAATACCTCTGCTTTATCTCTTGTTCTGTACAGTTGCTCTTCTTTACTTTTTACGGCACGTGGTTGAATTAAACTTCCATTTTTACCTATTATTAAATCTGAGGTAATATGAGCCAGCGAAGTATACTTTTTTCCCTTTTGTTCATAAGAATCTGTTGCCCATAAAATATTTTGCCCTGAGGTTTTATCCTGCAAAAGAACCTCAAGTAGATGGTCTTTTTCTAAAAGATAATCTTCACGGATATCTATATTATTGGTATTTTTTTCTTGACTTATCATATAACTTATTTAGTTCATAGGCTGAACATTATCTTCAATAAATGTAATTTCTTCATTGCTAAGATTATATTTTTTGTACAGCTGTTGATCAATTTCTGAAATTGATTTCGACCAGTCGATGTCTGACTTTTCAGTAAAATCTTGCAAAGGAATATTTTCCCATACTGGAACTGGGTTATCTTGTGTAACCTTTTTAATTCCAAGAACAGCCCTTGCAAACTTTGACTTAATGTAATTGGCACAATTTTCAGCTTCAAGTTTAGTAGTAAACATTCCTATTCTGAGGAAAGTTGGCGTTGAAGTACTACCAGGATTTCCAATAAGTGGTTGACTTAATGTCTCTCCAAAAGTACCTGAACCCATACTCTTTGGTATAAAAACCTTAAAAAAATCTATATTGTTTTTATTAGGTCTTCTAGTTGTAAGGTGTTCTTTTTTAATCCAACCAGAAACCCTTCTATTTTTTATTACACCTACTATTTCATAATATTCTTCAGAATTTGAAGGTTTTTGTGGCAAAAAGGCATAAGATAAAATTTCTAAAGTTGAAGTTACAATCTCATTATCAGAACCGGGGGCAAGCGAGTTTGGAATACTATTTCCTTTTAAAGATGCAGTTTCTTGAATAGCCTTTAGAAGATCTGACTTGGCATTTGGATATGCTTTATGAAATTCTTCATTCATTAAAAAATCAGCTCTACCTCCAATTATGATAGTACTAAAAGAACTGTAGTTAAATTTACTGATTCTTTCGTACAATTTTCTTATATCTTCACTCTTGATAAATTGCCCAATCGGACCATAATTATGTTTTCTATCGTGTTTAATGACAACAACTCCGCCTTTTATGTCCGTATTTGGAAAAATTTTTGAGGCGTCATCTTCATATAGAAGAACTTTTAAATGTTTGTTATTAAGCATTTTTGAATTCCATCGTTTGTTTGTCAACCCTGCGTCAAATAAAAACCTTGCAGGACTGATTAGAATTGATATGTTAGAAATTAAAAATGATGCGTCATAAAAGTATGGGTAAATTGGAGTTTTTCGATTATTTGTTTCCTCTTCATCCTGATACGGCGGATTTCCCACTACTGCATCAAATTTCATATTCTCGTTAAGATTTAAAAATTCTTGTAATATTTGTTTTGCTTTGCCTTGTTGGGCTTCCGGGGTAATATCGTGTTGTATAAAATTCTTTCGAGAAATCTTTTTTTCAACATCAAAGCCAAAAATGTAAGACTGTGTTATTCCCTGTAAAATTGGAGTTGGAGCCAGACCATACACTTGGTTTTCCAATATATGTTTCAAGCAATCTTCATCCCTCTTGTATTGCTCTCTTGTATTGTTATATAGTTTTTTTACAATCTCGGTAATGTACATCCCTGACTTCATGTACAAGTCTATAAAAGTGCTGTCGGTTCTGGTAAATAAATTAGGGTCATGCTCTTCTAGTTGATCAATCATCATTTGTACCACCTTTTTTGGGGTAAATATTTGATTGGTTTTTTGGTTGGGTATCAACTCAAAAATATCTTCCTCAGCGGTAAAATAATTGGCTAATTGATCTTTCTTCAACCTAAATTCTGCAATAGAGGCATTGAACCTGTATTTGTTAAACACTCCTTGAAAAGTTTTTCTTTCCCCTTCTTCTTCATAATCAAAACCATCACGGAGTTTATGAAATTCTTCTTTGGTGATACTGGTAAGTTCTAGGAAATCTTGATCATCAATTTCGGTATCAAAATTATCAATGGTAATTTCATCCTTAGAAGCATTAGCCATTATAAACATAGGGATAGTACGTGTAAATGAACGCAACTTATCTCTTATTTCATCTTCTTTAGTTTTTTGTACTTTTTCTACCTTTTCTTCTTCTTTTTGAGTGACTGAATTCGTAACAAAATCCAATTCAATGGTATCAATCAATTTTTGTTTGAGGGCTTCACTATCTTTAATCTCAGCATTGTTATATTCCTCTGCAATTTGTTTTACCTTTTCTTGAATTTGTTTTGTTACCTCGTTGGTTTCGGCTTGAGTTGCTTTATATACTTCTTTATATTTTGCAATTAAAGGTTTTGCTATCTCTGAAACCTTTTCAATTAATTCATCAGCGTAAATTTGTTCATTATTCTGTTCTAATAAATTGTCAACCACTCTTTCGGTATTCGTTTTGAATATTTTCTCACCAAGAATGATTTCAGTGTTGGTATTAATTTCTTTTGATTTATTGCTGTTTAAAGTCCTCGCATCATCAAGATCAAGCGTATTTTTTGTTTTTTGAACTCGCTTATTTTTTTCTACCTGCATTTTATCTAAAATATATTCTACCTCCTTAGGGAAATTGAAAACACCCTTTAGGCTGTCGTTAAACAAGAGATTGGTCATGAAACGTGCATTCACAATCTCTGTTGCTGCCAAAACGTTAGGGAATGTAAGAACTTTATTTGCATCAAGCTCGATCATTTCCCCATTCACATCTTCTGATATAACAGGAAAGAAATTTAGAAGCTCTTTGATGTTTTCTTCTCTGTCCTTTCCAGTAATTTCTCCTTTTACTGCTTTTGGATTTAATCCATTAGCAAATTGGTCGTAAATTTCAAGGACACGAGTAGGTGCAAAATCAAATAAATAGGCTGATTTTTTTAAAACCAATTCACCATTTCTAAACTCTTTATAAGGATTTTGAGCTCGAAAAGCTGCCTGCATATATAGTGAAGGAGTTTTAATATCGGTGAGCATTAAAACGGCTGTCCATTCTTTAACAGTTACTCCAGTAGTTAATTGTCCACAGGAAAGGGTAATAGTTTTATCATTTTCAGCAATGGCTTTTTTTACCTTTTGAAAAGAAGACTCGTTGCCCTTAAAATCGTTTTCTTCTTCTTCAAAACTTCTACCATCACCCGCTGCTACAATAATTTTATAATCTTTAAAAACGGGGTCTTCTTTTAGCAACTTTTCAAGAGCTTTTACAGATTCCACTCTATTACCTACATACCAAAAAGTATGTTTAAGTTCTTCCCTGAGTTCCGGTGTTGAGAAAGGATATTTCTTATTTGTAGAAAGATTTCTTAAAAATTCCCTTACATCATTTGCGTGTACAAATTTTTTATCTTTTGCTCTGAAAAACTCATTCAAATCAAAAGCATAATCACGCGTTTCGTCATCAATTTCAATCCCTTCATTTACTTGGTCGGTTATCATTTGGGATATACGATATGTAAACAATTTGAGGTCGGGTAAATCAGTATGCTCTCCTATTTCGCCTTCTTCAATTTCTATTTGCTTTATCTTTTGCTCATCAAGATAGGTCCAATTGTAAATGGCTTCTTTTGGAAATTTCTCATTAGCCAGTGCTTTAAATGGAGTTCCTGAAAGATGAAGGGTATGTTTACGTTTAATGACATCAAATGCAGCGTCAGTTCTTCCTGTATCAACTCCTTCGTGTGCTTCGTCAATAATTAATAAGTCCCATTCCAAATCAGCCACCCAGCGTAATTTGTCGTAATTGCCCCCAAAGTATTTCGAGCCCTTTAGGTCTTGCAAAGAAAGAAATGTAATAAGTGGTTTGATAGGTTTTATTGCAATATGCTGCTCTCTTGTGAGAGTAGCTCTATTCTTTAAGGACGAAGTCTCAGATATGAACGAATAACCGTCAACAAACATTTCAAAATCATCAAACCACGAATTGGCTATTGCAGGTCTATTTGTAACAATAAGTACTTTATTTGCACTCAATCGCTTGGCTAAATCATAGCTAGCTAACGTTTTACCAAAACGAGGCTTTGCATTCCATAAAAATTCTCCCTTTTCAGTTTTCTCAAAATATTCAAGAGCCTTATTCACAGCCTCTTCTTGTTCAAATCTTAGTGTGTAGTCTATCTTACCATTATTGTTTTGAAGAGCTTTAAACTTTTCCTTTCGAAATAAATCAAATAAATCTTTTGATTTAAGTGGTTCCCCGTTAAAGTAAAACCATTCTCTTCCTAAATCAATTTTTCTTTCAATTCCTTTCTTTTCAAGAAATCTATGGAATGCTTTATCTGTAAAACTCTCTTCACCACCCTCATAAAAAGCGGGAGCACTCCACAACTTGGTATATGATTCACTAAAAGCCGCTGTTTTTACTTGTTGCAATATTCTATCGTCAACTTTTTCTTTCTCAGTATATCCAATTTTTTGTGATCCATTAGTCTGTATGCGATTCGGCAATATAAATGAATACAATTGAGGGTAAATAACTTTGAATGATTTTATGCTTTGTGTTATATTACTCATAATCAATGGTTTAAAGATTATATTTCATAGTCGTTTCGGGTCGAATTTAGCATGTTGCCTACCTTTCCTCTTTATGTAACTCCAATTTAATAAAATAGTCATAACTCCTTGATTTTCAAATCATATAAAATACATCAAAATATTAAAGTGTGTTCTTAAGATTCGTTTTTAAACGTTTACGATACGTTTGAAAATGATTTTTATCTGCCCGATGAATAACAAATTTACCAGCAACTTTGTTTCAGTGGTTATCTCTTGATAGAAAATTGAAAATATACAAAAAAAAACGAAAGATTCTGAAACTATACAATTCCTAAATAAAAAAATCCTTAAATGTTACACCAAAACCCCTATATTTATCTTTTTTTTACACCTAAAAACTTCTATTATCATGAGCAGAACCGTGATTCTTGACAATGGACATGGTGGTCTGATTAATAATGTATACCAAACATCCGGAAAACGTAGTCCGAATTGGTCCAAAGGCATCCTATATGAAGGTATGTTTAACCGATGGGTGGTCAATCGCATCATTGAAAAACTTGATCGCAAAAAAATTCCTTATTTTCACATCTCTCCTGAATATACTGACGTCACTCTTGAAACCCGCACCAATCGAGCAGACCGGATCTTCGAGGTAAACCGGAATGTATGGATACTTTCCGTTCATGCCAATGCCGGAGGCGGTACGGGTATAGAGGGATTTACTACAATAGGCAATACGGCATCTGATCCTATTTGTGATATCATTCTCCGCAATTTTGAAACGGACCTGCCCCACATCGTCAAAAGATATGACCGCTCTGACGGAGATCGGGATAAAGAAAGAGATTTTCAAATTCTTAAAAAACCAAAAGCGCCATCTGTCCTCATAGAATGTGGTTTCATGGACCACCCTACCGACTATACACGATTATGGGACGAATCCTATCTGTCGGATCTGGTTAATTCTTTGGTAAGGAGTGTGGAGGAAATATGGCTAGGCTAATAGTTAGATGATATTTCTGATTTTTAAGTGATACTGATTTTTTATCCTTTTTATGAATCATTTCATCACATTCCGGAAAATCATGCCACCGAAAAATATTCAAGGTACTTTATATATTACATTGTATGGAGGCCAACATATATTGGAAAATCCTTAATTTTGATTTAAAAAAAATGATTTTTTAATAAACATATTAATAGTGCCATGTTCTATCATCCAGCACCCCTTCTTTTATTCCCTAAACCTCTTAGGTGATTTACGCACACTATCTCCCTCATTTTTAAAAAAATCGTATAAGTCGATATCCGTTATCTTTGCAACAGAATATAGAAAGTCGGCTGTCATCTTTATTTCGCCATTAAAGTATCTTGTCATAGTAGATTTACTCAACTCAAATTTTTTAGCCAGATCTTTTAATGTTATACCTCTTAATTCAAGGATAAATTTTAAATCATCACTTGATTTTAAATTTGACATAGGCAAGTTTTTACAGAATAATAATAATGAGATACATCACATTTTGTGCCATAAACGCTGAATATAATAGAAGTTTAAAAAAAGATGACTGTATAAGACGTTGATATGAGACATTCATTAGTCTACCTATTATATATGAATATGTAGCAGGGATATCTATATCATATGATTCCTTGATCTAGGTTTTATGAAATCATGAGCGCAAGACATAAACTGAATGGTTTTGGACTTAAAAGGCTGTACCTGTTTTTGTTTATGATTTCCGGAAAACTTCCTCATATATATAATATATACATCAGCATCATTTTTTAAGACTCCTTATTATATATAAAGGTAGAACACTTTACTGTTATGACTTTTATATAGGAAATGGTATGATACTATCAGTCTTCAACCTTCGTTTACATAAAAAATGATCAACACAGGTCTTTGAGTTTTGGCTCACCATAAAATGGGTTAGTCCAAGGGATGTAAAGTCTTTTGCACATAAGGAAACGCGCTGACACAACTCCAACAACCTCAATTCCAAAAAAGAAATATTTCTGCACCATAGGTGTAAAACCTTTATACCCTGAGAAATTCCTGTGCACAACTTGTTTAAAGCCTCCTTTACAAAAGAAATTCCTCTGCACAAGTGGTTTAAAGCCAATATCACCAAAAAAATTCATTTGCACAAGTAGTTTAAAGCCAACATCACTAAAGAAATTCATTTGCACAAGTAGTGTAAAGCCAATATCACCAAAGAAATTCCTCTGCACAACTTGTTTAAAGCCTATCTTACCAAAGAAATTCATTTGTACAAGTAGTTTAAAGCCAACATCACCAAAGAAATTCATTTGCACAAGTAGTGTAAAGCCTTTTTGAAAAAGAAATTTCGATAAACCAGTTGTGCAAACCAATTTCCAAGAAGAAATTTTTCAAAACTAGTTGGTAAATAGCAATTTCTAAAAAATAATGAACCTAAACCAGTTGCTAAATAACAATTTCTAAAAAATAATGGACCTAAACCAGTTGGTAAATAACAATTTCTAAAAAGAAATGAAGCTAAACCAGTTGGTAAATCCAAATTTCCAAAAAGAAATGAAGCTAAACCAGTTGTACAAACCCAGTTCCACAAAGAATTTTTTTCAAACCACTTGTGCAAACCGATTTCAAAATAGAAATGGAGATGTAACTGTATACCTGTCTCTGTTTCAACAGAAATTATAATCTGATGTACTTTTATGAATGGATAAACAGATGATTAAAGGATTATGTACCTCTTGCACACCTTATATATATAGGTACAGACAACTAATATGAAGATACCATATCATCATGAGGCATAAAAAAACATATATCCGCGATACGTACATCTTAATAATAAGTCATTCAATATCTGAAATGGTAATACGCTTTGTATCATAGAAAAATACTATCCATGTCCTGCCGTTAAACAGGGTTCCTTTTAAGATGCAACAGGAATGTGACAATCACAAAAAGTTTGTCTGGTTATGATGGTGACCATTTATGATTATATAAGTGCCAAAAAATTTTGGTTTCAGGGTATTTCTGGTTGATGAATGACCGGATTTTGTTTCATAAAAATACGGTCGTTTGTTTAAAAAGGAGATTTTTTATAAAAAAAGACTTTTTCAACACTTTTAAACCCTCTCTGCCGGGGCCAAAAAGGGTTAAAAAAAACCGATACATAGAGAAATCATATATATAAAAGTTGCTAATATCGCAACTTTTTGAGACAAAAGTTGCGACTTTCGCAACTTTTTCAAAAAAAGTCTACTAATAAGGAAACAAAGTTGCGACTTTCGCAACTTTTTTTTGAAAAAAGTTGAAAATTTCGAAAAAAATGACTATATCTTTGTAACGTCAATCAATCATAAAAATGACTGCAGCATTTGAGATTGAAAATTTTATGTAACTTTTTAATTATTCAATAACAATTTAAATTTATTACCATGAAAAGTATTTCAAAATCATCTTTAAGCAAATTCAGAAAAGGTGAAATCATTCAGCACATGAGAAATGTAACCAAAGTGTATTCAAAGTATGACACCGTTGCATTAAATCTTGAATCGCACATTACACCATTGGTTTCCGCAGTAAATGACCTGAGCGACATTTACAAAAGAAAACCTGATTCTGATCTGACGTCCGGTTTGAGGGTGTTGGACAATGAGAGAATGTCAAAACTGAGAGGACTTAAAATGTATCTCAATGCGCAATTCAGATTTCTTGACGGAGATCAGAAAGAAGCAGCCCGGATATTGATTAACAATTATGATGATCATATCACTAACAAGACCAACAGCAGTCCTCAGGAGAAAACAGCTAATATCATTGCATTACTTAATAATTGGAAACAAGATTCTGATCTGGCAGCTGCGATAGAATCTTTGGCTATGCAACCAATGGTTGACAAACTCATTGAAATCAATGAAGGTTTTGACGCCAAACATGTGACGCGCTCTTTGAAAGACAAAATCCAGAACCTGACACTTGAAAAAAGGGCAAAAGTAATGGATTTGTTTATGGAATTACAAGCCCTTACACAAGCTTATTCCTTAATTTCTGAACAAAAAGAAACGTACAAAGCCATTCTGAATGAAGTAAGTCTTGTTCATAAAAATTATAAGAATCCGGTTAATTTGCGAAGTGCTCAAAAAGCCAGAGAAAAAGCAACCGAAACCTCTTCAGAGGGTGTCAACACTGCCTCTGACCCTCTACTTTAGATTTCTGTAGCTAACAAAAAAGGCACATCACTGAATGGTGGTGTGCCTTTTTTATTTTGGGGGTGGGGATAGTAAGGGGGGGGATGGGTGACGGTTTGGCGCTTGGCGAAGAAGCGGATTTCGAAGCACTAAACTTTCTGTCAGCACTGAACTTGATACGAAGCATAAAGCTTCATTTAAGTACTTAACCGGCTTTTTTGCCACACGGCTGTTATGTATTCGTGCTTTCATTTTCGGAAGCATTTTCACTTCTAAGTTTAATGTTTTCTATGATATTATCGAGGTTGTCTTTTCCCCGATTCTCATATAATTTGTAAAATGATTTCAAAAGCCAAATTGCACTTCCTAATGTCAATAAAACAAATATTGCATGCCAAAATTCCTTGGTCAATCCAAATGCGTCTTTAAATTCTGCTGTACACAATGTCGTAATAAACGAAATTAAAAGTCCAAAAGGTGTCCACCAGTCACGCTGAGCAGTCAATATTTCTCTTGTATTTATTAAAACCAATTTGATTTTATCTGCTGTGGTAATAATAATTTCTTGTTTGACATTTTTGTGAATAGTCAAGTTTTTTGAAAGCTCGTCTCCAAAGTCAACAGACAAGCCTTGTTGATTTTCATTATTTTGGCTCATCTGTCTTGGCTTCTTTTGGTAATAATCCTAGACTTCCTAATGCGTGTTGGCTAACAAAACCACAATTATTGCAAATTACTGCAATTGTAGGTATTGCTTCTCCACCTAAATTTACAGAGTTCAAGTCTGCTTGCATTGAATTTAAAAAATAACCGTCCGCCATTGTAAAACCCTTATTTTGGCACATTGGACACGTAAGATTTGGAACTTTTTTTATTAATTCATCTTTTATTTTTTCTTTTTGCTCGTATGTCAGCATCGTTTTATTTTTTGTTTGTCTATTGATTGTTGTTTGTTAGTATAACACATAAGTTGTTACCAGACGAACAAAAAATCCAGCAACTTTCGGTTTTTTCTCACAATTTACAAATATGATGGTTAAATCCCCTAAAGTCACTATAATATTTTGTCCTGATACACAAAAGTAAGGTATCAGGTTAAATAAAAAAAATTATTTTCAGATTTTTGTCACGAGTTGGTTTATACCAAGCTTCTTTTAATGATTCAGACTTGAGGATATGATAAGAATGATGGTTGAGTGAACCACTTTCATACACAATCATGCCAGACTCTTGGTACAAAAGGGAAGTTCCTCAGGAGATATAGATGTATTCGGTTTGCCTTCAGGTACTATATACTGACATTTTCGGAAGCTACTTCCGTCGGCAAAACCGTTTTCCGTTTTGTGAAGATGTAGTAAGGATTTAATCCACCACCTTAAAAAAATACAATCGTTTGTTGTCGGCAGGTTCAGAAAAGAATGAACCACCAAATCCCCCGGGATTGATGCTGAATCGCGTAGTATTGATTTCTTCACATATTGAAAAATTGTTGTCTCCCTCTAAAAAAGACAATTCCATATCATTACTTTGACATTCGTTGTATTCACCGAAAGTGCCATTCATTAAATATATAGCGTAATAGCCCGGTGCCAGACAGGTTATCGGAATTTTTTTTCCACAAAAATGATCGTCACAGGTTAGTGTAAATTGCCCTTGAATATCTCTCGTCCTGACAGAATTTGAAGTAATAAAAGTAATGGTGGTATCGGGCATTTCAAAATACCTCAATCCATCCGTCACATCCTGATTATTGTCCCGGATTCTTAAAAGTTGTAAATGAAAAGAAAAATCTCCGTTACTGTTGTCATAAACAATATTATTTTCACAGCCCATAATGGCTGAAAATTCTACCGGCAACAAAATATTTTCTCCAACCTG
>JALHOZ010000052.1 GCA_022842725.1 Saprospiraceae bacterium | reverse complement strand
CCGTCTTTGTCTGTAAAAAAAAGTCCTTCCGGCATTTTCATTTCTTTACCTTTCAGGGTTTGTTCTATTACTTCATTTAATTCTGTTCCTTTCCTGACTGATTGATAAATGAGTTCATCGGTTAGTCGATCGTTTACTAAAGTTTTTCTTAAAAATTTAATGTTGTAGTTGTCCCAACAAGCGTGAACAGCTTTGAAATTATCTGATTCGAAGTATAACGGTAAGGTCTTAAACCATTCTAAAAAATCTTCATACTCTCTCTGTCTGTTTTGAAATTGTTTGAGAGTCTCGTAATGCTGAATTATATTTTTGATAAGATGTTTTCTAAGGTGGCCACCTTCGGTTTCTTGAAAATGGAAACACAAGGCGTTGTATTCGTGATTACCCATTAAAGCTATGGCGTTTTCACTGTCCACCATCGATTTAACAATTTGAAGAGTTTCTCGAATTTTTGGTCCCCTGTCAATGTAGTCGCCAACAAATAATACTTTTCTGTCCGGATGAGAATATGCTCCGTTAACTTTTGTATAGCCTAATTTTTGAAGCAATTCTTCGAGCTTATCTGCATGCCCGTGAATATCACCGATAAAGTCTATCATATTTTGAAGTTTTTTATTTATATATCGCACAACTTACTTATAAATGCACTTCCACTTTTTACTGATATCAACTGTGGACATACAATATATAAAAATTAATCTTTTCATTTTGTCTGACCGTGATGAAATGTTCAGGAATCATTTACAATCCATTGTTCTTCTCCATACCGAATACAAATATAAAAGATAATTTTATCCGAAAGTAGGTTTTGAGGAAAAAAGTGAAAAATTGGAGGGAGGTAGGACAAGTTGCTGTCTGAATCACGGAGTTGAGAAGTTTTAAGATAATTCAATAAGGCACCAGTAACAAACTGGCGCCAGCGTGGGGGGGAGTTTAATCTATTGACTTCTCGCCTTTTCATTTATTTCACTTTCTCATACAAGTACATGTTACCATCTACCGGAGTTGCATCTCCAAACATATATTGTTCGCAGAAATTTGTTATCCAGAGCCTTTCCTGATATTCAGAATCAACTTTAAGTTTAAAATATTTAAATACACCAGTATTCACTTCTTCAATTTCCCATTTATTTGTTGTAATAGTATCAATATAATTATTTCGAAATTCAAAAATCAATTCATCTGATGAAATTGTAATATATCCACATGGCTGAGAAATAGTCGGAATCCATCCTTCACCATGTCCAATGAGTTTCCATTCTCCAATTAAGTTGGATTCAATTTCACTCTTTGACGATAATAGATTTTCCGTACAATCATTCATTATTTTTCTTTCACTATCATTTATGAGACCATCCATATTATCATCGATTTGCTCAAAATCACATGTAGAAAAATTTTCTTTAGTTTCTTTATCTTTGTTGCAGGAAATTATTGTAACTATTAGAAATAACAGAACCACTGTTAAAGAATTATACTTCATGATGTTTAATTTTAGATTAACTTAACTTTCTTGTATTAGACGTTTTAAAAACTCATTTCGTTGGTTTTGGTGTAAGCTAACTTGTTTATTTGTCCTACAAACCCGTAACAGCTTGCGTTTTTTCGGATTTTGAAAGACCCAGCCAGGCACCAGTAACAAACTGGCGCCAGCGTGGGGGACTTGAGTATTTTGTTTATAGTTAAATGTTTAAGGTTTAGAACCCCATAAACCCTAAACTTTTAAACCTTAAACCATTCCTACGACTTGTGATTCTTTTTGTTTTACCTGTTCGGTGATTTGAATGATACATTCAGAAATTATTGTATCGAAGTAACAAACTGCGACAATCGGGGCAGGACAAGTTGCTGACTGAATCAGGGAATTGAGAAGTTTTTGAAAATTTGGTGAGGCACCAGTATCAAACTGGTGACACCGTAGGGGAGATAAAACACAAAACAACCGTTTGTAATACAAAAAGTACCTATTTTTTTTTCTGAACTCACTGAAAACCGACCTTATAGATTACCTTTGCGTACGAATGACCATCTTATCAGACATATCACATGAAATTTTAATCTCAATAATCGGGTGTATATTCCTTGTGACCATTGTTTACTTAGTATTCAGACTTACCAGGGAAGTAAAAAAAAGAAAGGAATCGGACGATAGGTTTCAACAATTAGAAAGCAAAATCAATACATTGGAGTTGCAAACTCTTGAATCAAAACTCAATCCACATCTTTTTAAAAACATTCTGAATTCCATACAATCCCACGCCTATCAGACTTATTTTGCACTTGACAAATTGGCTAATGTATTGGACTATATTTTATATGAAAGCCGAAATAAATTTGTAACCCCGAAAGATGAAATTGACTTTGCCTTAAACCTGATTGAAATCAATAAGATTAAGCTTAGCCCATTGTTTGAACTAAAAGTAAAAACCAAAATCAACGAATCCGAACCATTGCTCGAACAAAGATTATTAGCTCCGCTTATCTCTATTGACTTAATTGAAAACGCTTTTAAACACGCCGATTTACAAAGTTCTGACGCTTTCATTTCAGTAGTGTTTGAGTTTAAGGATAATACGTTCTTTTTGACCGTATCCAATAAAATGTCTACTAAAAAAGCGATGAAAAAAGAAAAAGGCGGCATTGGTATGGAAAGTTTGGAACAGCGGTTAAAAATCATCTATTCAGACAATTTCAAACTTGACCGTTTTACGGAAGGAGATGTTTACATAGCTCATTTAAAAATTAATTTACTTGGACACAAAGCTAAAATGCTTGCTGCTGGATGACGAGCTTCCGGGACTTACTTACCTGAAAATGCTCTGCGAGCAACTTCCTGACCTGGAAGTTGTAAAGGCTTTTATTGACCCAAATACGTTCATTAAAGAAGCAGCTAATCTTGAATTTGATTTTTGCATTTTGGATATTGAAATGCCTGAAATGAATGGTTTACAAATTGCCAATTTACTTAACGGCAAACCTGTAATCTTTGCAACAGCATATAAAGATTATGCAGCAGAGGCGTTTGACCTGAATGCGTTGGACTACATACGAAAACCAATCAAAATTGAACGACTAAAACAAGCTGTTGACAAAGCAAAAAAACATATTTCAACTTCAACAGGCCAAAGTCAAAAAACCTTCATTCAATTAAACACAAACAAAGGTAAAGCCATCCTGTTTTTTGATAAAATTGCTTATGTCAAAACATCTGAAAACGATAGCCGGGATAAAGTTGCACAACTATTTGACGGGGAAGAGTTCGTTCTGAAAAACATCACATTTGACAAACTGGCAGAATTGCTCCCGTCCGGTGATTTTTGTAGAGTAAACAAAAAAGAACTCCTTTCCATTAAAGCCGTTCAAGTGTTTTCATTTGACGAGATCACCACCAATTTGATTTGTGAGCAAGGGAAAAGCTTAAGGCTCTCACTCAATGAAAATTATCGAAATGAATTCCTGCAAAAGATTAAAATCTGATTCATTACATATTTTTTCAGGCTTGTTACATATTTCGTAATCTTTACTTCATTCCGGTCCACACCAACGAAAAAGTTCTGAACTTTACCATAGAATTTTAAGGTTAATGAATAATATTTTAATAATATTGTTGGTATTTTCCGGTACGGCAACTTTTTCACAGGAGTATAAAGTGTCATATGCTTTGTTTGATGGTGTTATCATTGGTGGTTATGTGGACCATGGAGCATTTTTGAATTTTACGGGTCCTAATCTGAATGCAACCTGTCGACATTCTAAATTTATATTCGGAATGTTGCCTTCTCTTCGATTCAAAAAAGATCACGGAACGCCCAAAAATGCTTTTGTAACTCCAAATCTTGGAATAGGATGTACTTACATTTACAAAATGTGGGCTGCTCAATCAGCATGTTATTACAATGGCAAAACCGCAACTGAAAACGGACAATGGCATATTGGTTTGGGGGTAGGTTTAAGATTAAACGGGTTTAACAAGAAAAAATAAAAGATATGCAAAAGTTCAAGAATAGCTTTTTTTATGTGGGTGTGATCGGTTGTTTCACTGCATTGATGTATTGGATTGTTTTGTTAGGCGCGAAATTGGAGCAAGGCAGAAATATTATCATTCCAAATACAGGTAAAACACGGTGGCAGGAATTTATTGATTCGCTCATTCATAATCTGGAACACCCATTGGCGATTCTTTTAGCTCAGATTATTACTATAATTATTGTTGCCCGAGTCTTTGGTTGGATATCTAAAAAAATCGGACAGCCCACTGTAATTGGTGAAATTGTTGCAGGAATAGTTTTAGGTCCGTCATTATTCGGCATGTATTATCCCGAATTTTCATCAACCCTTTTTCCCAAAGATTCTTTAGGTAATTTACAGTTTCTAAGCCAAATAGGTTTGATACTTTTTATGTTTGTTATTGGCATGGAGTTAGACTTAAAAGTGTTGAAAAACAAGGCACATGATGCTGTAGTTATCAGTCACGCAAGCATCATCATACCGTTTGCTTTGGGAATGGGGCTGGCCTATTTTATTTATCAGTCATTTGCTCCCACAGGTGTTCAATTCACTTCGTTCGCTCTTTTTTTAGGCATCGCCATGAGTATAACGGCTTTTCCTGTATTGGCAAGGATTGTTCAGGAACGTGGACTCCACAAAACAAGATTGGGAACAGTGGTTATTACATGTGCTGCTGCCGATGATATAACGGCCTGGTGTTTATTAGCGGCGGTTATTGCTATTGTAAAAGCAGGTTCATTTGTAAGTGCATTGTATATCATTGCTTTAGCTGCCCTGTACGTTTTGTTGATGATTAAAGTTGTCCGTCCATTTTTAACAAGAATCGGAAACTTGCACCAAACAAAAGAGAGTTTAAACAAACCTATTGTCGCGATTTTCTTTTTGACGCTTATCATTTCCGCTTATGCCACAGAAGTAATTGGTATTCACGCATTATTTGGTGCATTTATGGCAGGTGCAATTATGCCCGAAAATATTAAATTCAGAAACATCTTTATTGAAAAAGTAGAAGATGTAGCCTTGGTTTTGCTACTGCCTTTGTTTTTTGTTTTTACCGGTTTACGAACTGAAATAGGTTTACTCAATGATCCATATTTATGGAAAGTAACAGGAATAATTATTCTCGTTGCTGTGGTTGGTAAATTTATTGGAAGTGCCATAGCAGCAAAATATGTAGGTCAAAGTTGGAAGGAAAGTTTGTCTATTGGGGCACTTATGAATACAAGAGGCTTAATGGAATTGGTAGTTTTAAATATTGGTTATGACCTTGGTGTATTGACCCCGGAAATTTTTGCAATGATGGTTATCATGGCGTTGGTCACAACCTTTATGACAGGACCTGCACTCGATTTGATAAATTGGGCTTTTAAATCGAAACAAGAAGATATTCCACAAACAATCAGTCAAATTAATAAGTTTAAGGTGTTGGTTTCATTCGGAAATCCCGAGCGAGGTAAATCCCTTTTGAGATTGGCAAACAGTCTTATAAAAAAATTCAAAGGAAACTCTTCAGTTACTGCTATGCACCTTTCTCCAACCAATGAATTGCATTATTACAATATTGAGGAATACGAAAAAGAAAGTTTTAAACCCATCATAGAAGAGTCAGAAAATTTAAATCAGAAAGTTACCACCTTATTCAAGGCATCTAATGACATTGATTCAGACATTACCGAAGTAGCCAATAAAGGAGATTATGATTTATTACTCATCGGATTAGGACAATCTATTTTTGAAGGAAGTTTGTTGGGAAAGATTCTGGGTTTCACCACACGTTTTATCAATCCTGAAAAATTACTCAATCAGGTAACCGGAAAAGAAAGTTTGTTTGAAAACTCCCCTTTTGACGAGAGAACCAAAAACATTATAAACAAAAGCAAAGTTCCTGTCGGAATTCTCATAGACAAAGATTTTTCAAATGCCGAAACGGTTTTTATTCCGGTATTTTCTGAGAATGATACTTTTTTAATTCAATTTGCCCAAAAACTAATCAATAATTCCGAATCACAAATCACTATTTTTGATGTGAATGGTCATATTAAGAAAAATCCTGAACTTAAAGAAAAAGTAAGATCACTAGAGCAAAAAGCCCCCAACCATATCAACTTAGTTAATAAAATAAATATTGATAAAGAATTTTTAGAAAGACAAAATCTGATGATCGTCAGTATAGAAAGTTGGAAAAAATTAATTGACTCAAAAAATCTATGGCTTTCTGACATTCCTTCTACTTTAATTGTAAAAGAAAGTGATTAATCTAAATAAAATCAACCATTTTGAAAATATTGTAGTTTATTCAGGTAGTGTATTTCGTGAAAATGAAAACCAACTTATCTACTTTTTTATCCTCTTAAACGGGTGATGTGTGATTGGTTATGGTTTTGGGTTATGAGTGACTTGAATATTTTGTTCATAGTTAAAAGTTTAAGGTTTAGAAATACATAAACCCTAAACTTTTAAACCTTAAACCATCCCTACGGCTTGTGATTCCTTTTGTTTTACCTGTTCGGTGGTTTGAATGATACATTCAGAAATTATTGTATCGAAGTAACAAACTGCGACAATCGGTTTTTTAGCAAGACACCAGTTGCAAACTGGCGCCTTAAGCATCGGGGCAAGCATCGGGAAGCGAAGCACTGAACCCGCTTTTTTGCCAAACGTTGTTTTGCACAGTGCCCATCTTATTTATCCTCTTTACTAAATGCTACATCGAGCACATAAACCGGTTTAGAACCATCTGTTGGTATAAAAGATATAGTTGATATAGCTACCCTATAGTACGGTTCAAAGCTGTCGAAAATTTTTCCGATGCACTTTTGTGTTCCTTTTTGTTTACCCTTTGAGTATTCCGTCTCCCATTTGTCATCCATTATTGAACTTGTGTCAGTGAAAACAGGACGAACCATATTTAGTATTCTTCCATATTCCATCTCAGCACTTTTTTTGTTGGAAAAGAAATATTGAAACTCTAAGATCATAGGATGTTTAGTAGAGTCTTTTTGTCCGCCTTTTTCGGTTTTTAGAGAAGCGTTACCATAAATCAACATGACTTGAATTGAGTCGGGGTTAGATTTAATCAGGCCTTTATCTGTAGTAATGCCTTTGAAAAAAGACAAGGGTTTGAAGTTATTGAAAGTAGTGTCTGTTGAAATAAATCTCTTATCATTTACAATTATTTCACGAAGATCTAAACGGGATTTGTCGAGAGGAAGGTTGTAAAAAATATTTTCAATAATAGGATGAGCATGTCCGGTCTGCCCGGTGTCAGTCGATGGATTCGTTTCCTGAGCCTGAGGAGTTTTAATCCCAAAGTTACAAGATGCCAAAGCTGCTGTCAAGGTCGTTATAATTAAAATTAAAAATGTTATCTTCATTGTCTCACTGTTTTTATGTTGTCTGTTTTGTCGTCATATCATTGGGCATAACCTTTTGCCAAACGTCTGTTCGCCGCGGCCATATCTTTCTTTTGGTCTTATGTGGCTTTGGATTTAATGCTCATATTGAGAAAATGTCGTAAAAGATTTACCGTCATAACGGCTTAAACCAAACCATTTCGTTCCAAACCATAAGTTGCCTTTTTTATCTTCTAAAACATTCATTACCGCATTGTTTATTAGGCCATCATTTTCTGTAAAGTTTTCAAATGTTTTGCCATCATAATACCAAACTCCGTTATCCCAGGTCGTTACCCAAAAATTGTTTTTATCATCTTGCAAGATAGCTGTTGCCCCTCCGCTGTTGAAACCCTCATTTATTGTGAGGTTTGTAAATGTTTTTCCATTGTAATAACAAGCTCCGTGGTTTCTTGTAGCAAACCAAATATTTCCTTTTTTATCTTCCGTCATTGAAAAAATCATATCATCAGAAATATAATCCTGTGATTGAACAAAAGAGTTGTTGTTCTGTGTAACATCTAAAGAGTTTTTAGTATTGCTACCTCTTCTTTTGTCTTGGTTTGTTTTATAATAGTCTAAAGATGGAAGAAAGTTCTTAATATTTTTTCCGTCATATCTCCATACGCCACCGCCATTCCATGAACTAAACCAAATGTTTCCATTTTTATCTTGAATAATATCACTTATTAATTTTTCGTACTTATCACCAAAAAATGGGTGCTCGTACTTATAAAGAAAATTAGTGAGATTCGTTCCATCATACCGATAAATCCCTTTATTCATCGCACCAAACCATAAGTTTCCATCTTTGTCTTCCAACATACATGTAATGTTCAATGTGTCGGGCACAGGATATTTTGTAAATTTATTACCATCATACCTGCATATTCCACTGTTAGTGCCAAACAAAATATTCCCTGCTTTATCCTGAATTATAGCACCTACATTGTTGTTGCACAAACCATCTTTGGTAGTAAAATTGATAAATGATTTTCCATCATAACGATAAGCACCTTCTCCACGAATGCTAAACCATAGGTTGCCGTCTTTGTCAATAAGCTGACAACCTACATTCTCGACCTGTGTTCCCTGAGTCCTGACAATTTTTGGATGTTGTTCGGCTTTGGTGGTAAAATTTGTATGGTTTGTCGTCTGATTTGTTGAAGTCTGTGTCTTACAAGATGTAAAAAACATGGACACTAATAGTAAAAAAATAATTGGGTTTTTGACTTTACATGTTGTCATAAATCTGGATATTTAAAACTATTTCTATTTTGTCTGTGGTCGTTTATGGTTACTGATAACTACCTTATTGAGGCATCTTTAATTTTTTGCTTATATAAAATACGAATGCACAATACATAAAATTTAAATTTTTCTGTTCGTTATGAAAGGTTTACAAAACGTCTGAACAAAGGTTTCCCTTCTGCTTACCAAAGCCAAATGTATAAGAAAATCTTGTCCGAAGGTGTAATTTTGGGTAAAATAAGGGTAAAAAAGGGTAAAAGTTGAGTGAAGTAGAACAAGTTGCTGTCTGAATCACGGAATTGAGAAGTTTTGGAAAATTTAGCAAGGCACAAGTTGCAAACTTGCGCCAACATAAGGTCGACCTTACCGGCCATCATCGTCCGGGTTTTACCCCGACCCTATAGAGAGCCCCGGACGATGATGGCCTTGGATGCACCAAAACACTGAAATCTAAATTCTGGAATCCATTTTTGTCGCACCCTTTAGGGATTTGGGGTAAACGACAAAAATGAACCGAAATTAATGTTTAATTGCTTGAATCGCAAGATTTGTAAAAACAGCAACGAGCCAGCATCTAAAATAACCAGAAATCAAAGGATCACGGCAAACCCCATAAACCCTAAACCATCCCTACGACCTGTGATTCTTTTTGTTTTCCTTTTCTTTTGTTTGAATGATACATTCAAAGATTATCGTATCGCAGTTACAAACTGCGGCAATCGGGTAATTGGATAATTCAGCAAGGCACAAATTGCAATCTTGCGCCAGCATCTGGGTTGAGCAAAAAACCTCGCCTATAATAAATGTGCCGTTGGTATTAGGTTTTTTTTCATTTAGGTTGATATTCTTCATTAAAATTCTTGTATCCAATAAGTCTGGCTGTCGGTGCCAGTAAAAATTTTAGCGTTTTTAAAACTGGTTTTGGTGGTGCGCCAACTGTTGGAAAAGAGTCGAATTTGTCACCAAACACTGCAAGCTGGAAAAGAATTTTAGGTGGTTTTGAATTGGCTTCGTCCAGGTCCCAAAATGGATATATTTGAGAAAGACAATAGGCAAAGTCCAAAGGCATTTCACTCGTGACTACAACTATTGAATCAGTTTCGTTAAATGGTTTATGTGGCGTGTTCTTTGGAATTACAATTGTCTGCCCGGCTGTTAATTTTTTAATCTCTGAGCCATATTGCATTGAAAGTGTCCCGCTTTTTACGGCAAAAGTTTCATCAAATGTTTCATGTATGTGTGTCACTGGTCCGGCTGAATTAGGTTGCAGAACAATGTCAGTTATTAGATTTCCATTTTCTACCTTCACAATTGTCTGAGTAAGGCCTTCTAATTTAGAATGGAAAGCTTTTCCTACTGTAAAATAATTACTGTAATCCGGAGTTTGTGTTGGTAAAACCCAATGATGTATTATTAACCCAACAAATAAATACGCAACCATAATTGATAGACTCCACATTGCTGTTTTTCTTATTTTTTGTTTCATTTTCTTTTATTTTCGTTTTGATGTTCGATGTCGTTGGTTAAACTCATTACTAACATATAAATAACAATGCCTCCGTTTCAAATCCTAAATAAACTACTGATAAACAATATATAACATTACGTTTTTCATTTTGTCTATCTGCTATTAAACCATTAAGATACATTTCAAAACGGTTTTCCCAATCCTTATTGATGACAAATATAAAAGATAATTTTATCCGAAGGTAGGTTTTGAGGAAAAAAAAGTGGAAAAATATGGGTGAGGTAGGAACTTTATTTGTCGATTTGTTGATTTGTAAATTTGTTGATTTGATGCTTCGCGGACGATTTGATGAGTTGATGAGTCGGGGCGAAGCGGCGCAATAATGCCCACAATCCTGAAAGGATTGGATATGAATAGCCCCGAATAAAATTCGGGGTAATATCAAACGGGTAACCCCAACCACGGAGTGGTTGAATAAAAGATTGGGTAAACATTATTTTCCGAAAAATCCACAGAAGTTAAAATATTCAACCACTTCGTGGTTGGGATTTGATTCGTTACAACCCCGGGTTTCACCCGGGGTTATTGGTATTCAAGCCTTTCAGGTTTAGGATAAAGAAATCACAGCAGGGCAAAATCGATACAACATATATGGGTGGCCGACCACACCGGCCTGCTTTGTCCGGGTTTAACCCCGACCCTTGAGGGAGCCCCGAACGATGATGGCCTTGGAGATAAACCCTAAACAGCCTAACACCTTTTTTAATTCTCCACCCGCGAGCCGTGGTTCGCGGTTCCTTCTCTATTTTGAGCCCTTTCCGTTGGGCTCAAAATTGCTGCGCAACGGTCAGTCACCCTTCCATTTTAAGGGATGACTGAATGGTCCTGACTGCAAGGAAGGAAATGAGTGAACGATTTCACGCATTAATGAAGGAACCACAAACTACGGCTTGTGACGTGACAAAATGGGTACGAACGGACAATGCGAAGCATTCAAAAAACCTTTTTATCACCCACAATCCCGGAAGCTTCGACTTAACTACCTAATCCCTGACACCTAAAACCTAACCCTTATTTTAACTCCCACAACTACGGCAGGTTCGACAAAACAGCCTAAAACCTGGTACCTAAAACCTGGTACCTGAAACCTGGTACCTAATCCCTGATACCTAAAACCTAATTCCTTTCCTTCAACACAATGCATCAAATTTTGTTATACCTACTTATTCACATAATTATACATATATGATTAAGATCGCCCTGATCGCTCACGACGGTAAAAAGCCGGAAATGGTATCTTTTGTCAATTCGTTTAAAAAACACCTGAAGCACGCAGAATTGTATGCCACAGGTACCACCGGAAGTTTTATTCAAAAAGAAGGTTTTGAAGTCAACCTGTTGATGTCGGGACCCAGAGGAGGTGACGCTCAGATAGCCGCTATGGCAGCAACCGGCGAAGTCGATGTCATTATATTTTTCAGAGATCCGCTGGACAAACATCCACACGAACCGGATGTGCAGATGCTCCTTCGGATCTGTGATGTCCATAATATTCCGCTCGCTACCAATCCGGCTACAGGCTCTCTGATTCTCAAAGGTTTGGTGGGAAGTAAGGCTTTTTCAGAAGGTTAAAAGAATTCTGAATATATGCATGCTGATGATTTTGCAGCTCTGTCCCCAACCTTGCCCAAAGAGCCCGGAGTCTACCGGTTTTTGGACAAAGAGGGCACCATCCTGTATGTAGGGAAAGCCAAAAACCTGAAAAACAGATTGTCATCCTATTTTGGTGATAAAAATAATCAGGCGTATAAAACGGTGACTATGGTTCGCCACGCATCCCGCATTGAGTATACAGTGGTGACCTCTGAAAATGATGCTTTCCTGCTCGAAAACAACCTCATCAAAGAATATCAGCCCCGATACAACGTAAGGCTGAAAGACGGCAAATCATATTCTTATATCGTTATCAAAAACGAAAAATTCCCCAGGGTGTTTTTTACCCGGAAACTGATACGCGACAAGTCTTTGTACTTTGGTCCTTACACGTCAAAATATCGCGTTAAAATACTTTTGGAAATCATTAAAAAAATATTTCCCCTTCGCACCTGTCCCTATCAGTTGTCTCAGGAAAATATTCAAAAAGGTAAATTTAAACTTTGTCTCGAATACCACATAAAAAATTGTCTGGGTCCCTGCACCGGCCTGGAAAGTGAAGCTGATTACCAATACAAAATAGAACAGATTAAAAACATTTTAAAAGGCCATTTTAAACCGGTAAAAGACTACATTCATCAACAAATGTATGTGTATGCCGAAAAGATGGAATTTGAAAAAGCCCAGGAATGGAAAGAAAAATTGTCCATTTTTGAAGATTATCAGGCATCCTCGACCGTTGTTTCTACCAGCATAGAAGACCTGGATGTTTTTTCTATCGCTTCGGAAAAAAATCTCGCGTGTGTTCATTATCTCAAAATCGTTAACGGTGCGCTCATCAATACCGACAATATGGAGATGGAGATGAACCTGGACACCGATCCCGCCGAACTCCTTGAATTATGTATTCCGATATTGAGGGAAAAATACAACTCTGTCAGTAAAGAAATTTTGGTGGACAGACCGGTAAATCTTCCCTTAACAGGATTTGAAATCACCATTCCTCAAAGAGGTGACAAAAAAAAATTGCTCGACCTCGCCAAAGACAATCTCGATTATTTTTTTATTCAGAAAAGAAGAGACGAAACACTGAGAAACAATAAAGTGAGCTCTGCCGAAAGGATCCTTACGACTTTAAAAAACGACCTTAATATGGGTGCGGTTCCGCTACATCTCGAATGTTTTGACAACTCCAATATACAGGGTACCAATCCGGTTGCCAGTTGTGTGGTGTTTAAAAATGCCAAACCTGCTCTGAAGGATTACCGTCATTTCAAAATCAAAAGTGTGGAAGGACCCAATGATTTTGCGTCAATGGAAGAAGTTGTATACCGAAGGTACAAACGACTTTTGGACGAAAACCAGAATCTTCCTCAACTCATCATCATCGATGGTGGGAAAGGACAATTGTCTTCAGCCGTAAAAAGTCTGGAAAGCCTGGGTTTGATGTCCAGAGTCACTGTCATCGGCATTGCCAAAAAACTGGAAGAAATCTTTTTTCCTTATGATCCGATTCCACTGTATATCAACAAAAAATCAGAATCTCTCAAACTCATTCAACAGGCGCGGAATGAAGCCCACCGTTTTGCTTTAGGATTTCACAGAGACCTGAGATCCAAAAACTTTTTAGGTACCCAACTGACCAATATCAAAGGAATCGGTGGCAAAACATCAGAAAAGTTATTAAAACATTTTGGCTCTGTAGAAAAAATTAAAGCTTCCGGAATAGAAGAGCTTTCAGAACTCATCGGTCAAAAAAATGCCCTTGCTGTTAAAGGTTATTTTGATCAGGAATAGTAGGGATTATATGTATTACAGGTAGTGTATTTTTCCCCAGCTATTCCTACAAATAAATTATCGGACTATCCAAAAAACATTCCCGCATTGTGATAATTATACCATTACACTTTGAACCTTCAGAATTGATTTTATCTTTGTCGTAAAATCAACCATATGTCATTGTTTACCATAGATTGGATTATTATCCTGACCTTTTTTATCATCACCATGGCCATCGGACTGTGGGCTGGTAAAAAATCAAACAACAATTCAGAAGATTATTTTCTGGGAGGCCGTCAGATGCCCTGGTGGTTGTTGGGAGTCTCTATGGTAGCAACTACTTTTTCGGCAGATACGCCCAATCTGGTTACAGACATCGTCCGGGGAAATGGTGTGGCAGGAAACTGGGCCTGGTGGGCATTTTTGCTGACAGGAATGTTGACCGTCTTTATTTATGCCAGACTATGGCGAAGATCGGGCATCAGTACAGACCTGGAGTTTTACGAATTGCGGTACAGTGGCAAAGAAGCAGCTTTTTTACGTGCTTTCAGGGCTTTGTATCTCGGTGTATTTTTTAATGTGCTGATTATGGCGACGGTTATTCTTGCCGGAATCAAAATCGGTGCGGTCATGTTGCAACTCGAAGCTATAGAGACCGTTTTGATTATTTCCGTCATTACGGTGATATATTCAGCAGTTGGTGGTTTTAAAGGGGTCGTGTACACAGATTTTGTTCAGTTTGTCATTGCAATGATTGGTATGGTTTGGGCGGCAGTTTATGTCGTTAATATGCCGGAAATCGGAGGATTGAGTGCTTTGATCAGCCATGAAAACGTTCAGGACAAACTCTCTTTTGTACCGGACTTTAATGATCAGAGTGCCCTGATGACCTTGTTGATTATTCCCCTTGCCGTACAGTGGTGGAGTGTCTGGTATCCCGGCGCAGAGCCCGGAGGTGGAGGCTACATTGCGCAAAGGATGCTTTCTGCCAAAGATGAAAAAAGTGCTGTATTTGCAACTTTACTTTTTAACATTGCCCATTATGCTTTGAGGCCATGGCCATGGATTCTGATAGCGCTGGCCTCCCTTATTATATTTCCGGAACTGGAAGATTTGAAAGGTGCTTTTCCTTATATTGCAGATGATCTGATCAAAAACGATCTGGCATTTTCAGCGATGCTCACCTATCTTCCTGCGGGTTTGGCGGGATTGGTCATTGCGGCGTTGATTGCGGCGTTGATGTCGACGATCTCTACACACCTCAATTGGGGCAGTTCGTATGTGGTATATGATTTTTACAAAAGATTTATCGACCCGACGGCAAGTGAAAAAAAACTGGTGATGATCGGACGATGGTCCACCGTGATATTGATGGTATTGTCTGCTGTTTTGGCCCTTTCTCTTTCCAATGCTTTGCAGGCGTTTAATATATTGCTTCAGATCGGTGCCGGCACCGGATTATTATTCATCCTGAGATGGTTTTGGTGGAGGGTCAATGCTTCCGCAGAAATTGTGGCTATGGTGGTTTCTTTTGGAATTGCGCTGGTCCTGCAACTTGTTGTCGGGGATGCCATGCCCGAACATATTAAATTAGTAACCGGTGTGGGTTTGACCACTTTGAGTTGGGTCGCTGCGGCTTATATAACCAAAGAAACGGACAAAGAAGTATTGTACCGGTTTGTCAATCTCATCCGTCCGTATTCTTTTGGGTGGAAAAAAGTTATTGCAGAGGGCAAGGCGGAAGGTAAAATCACCGGCGAAGATACAAGTGTCGGCTCCCTTCCGGGTGATATAGCCAATATGTTTTTAGGTTGTGTATTGGTCTACAGCCTTTTGTTTGGCACCGGAAGTCTGATCTACGGCAACACAACCTATTTTATAGTGGGAATGGCCGTAGCGTTACTGTCAGCATCCGGAATCTGGTACGTGTTGTCTAAAAGGGAAGGGTAGTGCAGGGCACTGGGTGACGATTTTACCCCGACAACATATCGGGACTACGTCGACACAATGTACAATACATGTGAAATCCATACATTGAGTTTGGCTTACTGCCAATAGTCAGAAATAAAAAAGCTTTTATCGCATTTTTTTTTATTATCTTAAGTGTATTGTGAAAAACAATTGTATTTTTGTATAAAATTTATTTTATGAAACTTCCTTTTGTATTTTTACTATTATGCACACCTTATTTGTTAAGTGCACAAAATGACGGACTTTTGTTAAATGGGTTTGGACAAAACGGAATTCAGGAAATTTTGATCGGAGATGAGCAGGTTGTTTTGAGGGATGCGAAAGAAACATCAGACGGAAAAATCATATATCTCGGCTCAGCAATTGATCCGGAAACCAACTTTTTAAGGACATTTTCTGCAAGAATTTTAGAAAACGGGGAAACAGATACTGACTTCAGATTAAAGTTTTTTAAGATTCAAAATCAGGAAACAGTAGGAAAGTCATTAGCCATTCAGAAAGACGGAAAATCGGTAATTTGCGGATGGTACAACAATGGTTCAAACTACGATATAATTCTTTACAGACAAGATATGTATGGTGAGTTGGACATTTTATTTGCATCGGGTTCCCTTGTTCAAATATTTGATTTTGGTGGCAATGACTTTGGGATGTCCGTAACTTTGGACAAAGATGACAATATCCTTTTATGCGGAAGGGCATTCAGGTCAGGCACCGGCAACGATATCGTACTGATTAAATTTGATAAAAACGGAAATATCATTCCATCTTTTGGGAATCAGGGTAAGATAACATTGGATTTTGGTGCCAGTGAAATCCCCTATGATATTAAGATTGATGAAAGCGGTGCCATATATATGGCTGTTGATTCAGACAATAACGGCGTAACAAAAATGGCCGCTGTAAAGTGTTTGGCAAATGGAAATCCGGATCCTACCTTTGGTAACGGGGGCATATCAGCACACCTTGTCGGGCAAGGACTGGCATCCACCATCAATCTGGATGTGGATAAAAACGGAAATGTTGTTCTGGTTGGTAATGAAACAGCAACAAATAAAAATGTTTCATCTTTAACAGTAGTCGGTCTTTTTCAGGACGGAAGTCTGAACACCGCTTTCAACAATATTGACACAGTTTTTCGATTTGTTTTCGACAATGGTACATATGGCACAGGAATAACATTTACCCCTGATCAAAATATTCTGATTTTGGGTTACGGCCTCAGCAACATCGGCAGTGATTTCGCTCTTCTAAAGATGAAAACAAATGGAGCTTTCAATCCGGATTTCGGGTTATCAGGCACAGCTATTAACAATTTGGGGTCAAATTCAGAAGCTTCTGCTCGTTTACTTTTGTTACAGGATGGAAATGTATTGGCAACCGGTTACAGTTCGATTGATAAAAAGTTATTTTTTGCCAAATATTCAAATACAATCCTTTCTTCTGTCACAAACACGTTGGATCAGGGATTGACCGTGTATCCTAATCCATCATCCGGCAAGGTACAAATTGTGGCAAATGAAAAAATAAAACAAGTTACCGTGTTTGACAAAATAGGAAAACTCATACATACCCAATCGAATGCATTAGAGGAAATATCCTTAGATTTACCAAAGGGCCAATATATTTTGTTGTGTACCCTGAATGATCATGTTGTCCAAAAGTTACTATTCATTGAGTAAGGCCTGTAAAATTTTGTTTTAATTATGAGGTTCGACTTAAAACTCGGCACCTAAAGCCCGGCACCTAAAACCCAGTACCTAATACCCGGCACCTAAAACCCAGCACCTAAAACCCAGTACCTAAAACCTTGCACCTAAAACCCGGCACCTAAAACCTTGCACCTAAAACCTAACCTCATTCTCTTTTTGAAAAAATATATTTTTTTTGTACCTTTGCATCACAATAGAATATCATGTCAAGATTGGTAAAAGGGCTGCAGGTCATATACGAAGATAATCACATCATCGCTGTTAATAAACCTAACGGTATTTTGGTTCAAAGTGACAAAACCGGCGATGAAATATTGCCGGAGATGGTCAAAGAATATATTAAACTACGGTACAATAAGCCGGGAGATGTATTTTTAGGAGTTTTCCACCGACTCGACAGACCTGTAAGTGGTGTTGTTATTTTTGCCAGAACCACCAAAGCATTGGTACGTCTCAACGAGATGATGCGCAACAGGGAATTTCATAAAACCTATCTTGCGATGGTTTTTCCGCGACCCGAAGAGTTTGAAGGTCATCTCATCCATCACATCATCAAGTCTGATGAAAAAAATGTTGTCAAAGCACTCACGAGACCAAGGAGTGACTCGAAAGAAGCTGAATTGCATTATAAAGTCCTGGCAGAACTGGATGCAAAAGTTCTTCTGGCTGTCAACCCCCTTACAGGAAGGCCTCACCAGATACGTGCACAATTAAGTAAGATTGGTTGTCCTATTTTGGGAGACATTAAATACGGAGCGACCTATACCTTACCCAACCAATCCATAGCCTTACATTGCCGTGAAATGAAATTTATACACCCTGTCAAAAAAGAAATGATCAGCATCGTTGCCGATCCGCCAAGAGCCTTTCCCTGGAATACTTTTGACAGTTCTTCCTACGAATCGGTAAAGACAGATTTTTGATTTTTTTAAAAAAGCATTTTACTAAATAGTTTTGAATACCAAAAAATGTTGTACTTTTGCCCCCCGAGGGCCATACGACCAGCTCCTTCTGAACTCCCCCAGGGTAGAAATACAGCAAGGGTAGGAGGTTGAGCGGTTCGGTGTGGTTCCTCTTTTTTATTTTTAACGTTTGATATCCTACTGAAATTCTCAAACTTTATTTCTTTTTCTCCACACA
>JALHOZ010000051.1 GCA_022842725.1 Saprospiraceae bacterium | reverse complement strand
TCTCAGGAAAGAGTGTTGACCCTTAAAGATATCAAAGGATGGACCAATTACGACAAATTGTTTTTGATGGTGACGGCAACGTGTTCGTTTGCGGCGTATGACGATCCCAAAGCTGTCAGCCCGGGCGAAGAAACGATTCTTAATCCTAAGGGTGGCGCCATTGCATTGTATAGTACAACCAGGGCTGTATTTACCAACTCCAATAAAGCATTGACCGATGCTGTCCATAGGGAAATTTACCGGAAAACAGATGGCAAAAATCCGACTTTTGGACAGGTGTTGAAGGATGGCAAAAACAAATACACGGGCAGTTTTACCGTTGAAAACAGCAGAAAGTTTACGCTTCTGGGTGATCCGTCGCAATCCATAGCCTTACCTAAAGACAATATCGTTTTGACAAAAGTCAATAAAAAACCGATAGAAACGAGTAACGATACCCTCAAAGCCATGACTTTTGTAGAATTTGAAGGTTATGTTGCGGATGAAAATCTACAGGTATTGACTGATTTTAACGGAAGTATCAACACTACCATATTTGACAAAGCCAGTAAATTAAAAACTTTACAAAATGATCAAAGATCGCCTTCTGTGACATTTGACCTCTACCAGAATGTGATTTTTAAAGGGAAAGCCACGGTTAAAAACGGACTTTTTTCCTTTGGATTTTGGGTGCCTAAAGATATCAATTATACGGTAGGAGAGGGAAGGATATCCATGTATGCTTCTGATGGTGAAAAACGGGATGCAGGTGGTTTTTACAATAAAATAAAGATCGGTGGTTCTTCGACCAATGGAATTGTCGATGACACACCACCCAATGTTGATGTATTTATGAATGATGAAAGTTTTGTTCAGGGAGGTATTACCAATGCAAATCCTGTCCTTCTCGTCAAACTTTCTGATGATTTTGGAATCAATGTGACCGGTAATGCGGTTGGTCATGATATTACATCCGTTATGAATGATGAAACATCAGAAGCCATTGTACTCAATGAATTTTTTGAATCCGAAAAAGACAGCTATACCGCCGGAATGATCCGATATCCTCTGAAAGACCTTCCTGAGGGTAAACATACCATAAGGGTAAAAGCGTGGGATATCGCCAACAACAGTGCGGAAAAAGAAACGGATTTTCTGGTGGTCGGAAGCGAAAGAGAATTTCTCGAGAGAGTGCTTAATTATCCCAATCCATTTACTACCAACACAAGATTTGAATTTGAGCACGATTTAAGCAATACTTCTTTAGACATTCACGTTTACATCTACAGCGTTTCAGGCAAACTTGTCAAAACCATTGAACATTCTTCCTTTTATCCCGGCAACAGAGTCAACGATGTCAGGTGGAACGGAAGAGATGATTATGAAGACAGACTGGCAAGGGGCGTGTACCTTTATAAGATAAAAGTTTTTGCCCGGGACCTGAATGTGACCAGAGAAAGTAGGTTTGAAAAATTAGTCATTTTATAGTTTTTTGAAAAAATATAATATAAAATTTTATTTTTGCATCCGATTTACATCATTCACCAACAATATCATTCCATATAATGAGGATTTATTTGAAACTAGTATTTACTGTTGTAACAGCTGTTTTTAGTTTTTCAGTTCAGGCCCAATGGTGGGATCCTGTTAAAAATTGTGTTGCAAATGTCAACGGAGAGTGTGTGCCTAACACGGTTTTATCCACTCTTCCTTTCTTAAGAATTACACCTGATGCGAGAAGTGGGGCCATGGGAGACGTCGGAGTTGCCCTGAAGCCGGATGCACATTCTATGCATTTTAATGCTTCCACGCTTGCATTTTCTGAAGAAAAATCAGGAATAGGCGTGACCTACACACCCTGGTTGACCAATTTTAATCTTGACGATATTTTTCTTGCTTATATTTCAGGCTATTACAAACTAGACAAAAATCAGGCAGTGGGAGGATCCATCCGGTTTTTTTCACTGGGAGATATTCAGTTTACCGACGAAATGGGTACCCTTCTTGATGTAGGTCGTCCAAGAGAAATCGAAGGAGCAATATTTTATACCAGAAAGCTGGGAGATAATTTTTCTGCATCCCTTACAGGAAAATATATTTATTCCAACCTTGCAACCGGCCAGAATGTGAGAGGTGTGGATATCGTTTCAGCCAGATCTTATGGTGCTGACCTTGGATTAAATTATCGTAAAAAGGTCACCTTGTCAGGATATAAAGGAGAGCTTTCTGTTGGATTGGCGATTACCAACATCGGATCAAAAGTTTCTTATACTGCTAATGCGCCGGTAAGAGAATACATTCCTACCAATCTTGGATTGGGTACGGCATTGACGCTGGATTTTGATAAATACAACTCCATGACTTTTGCTCTGGATATTAATAAACTGATGGTTCCTACGCCGATAGCGAGGCAAGAATTTGATGAAAACGGTTCTCCTAGGCCCAATCCTGAATGCGATTTAGATGGTGATGGCATATGCGATTTTCTTCAAAAATCTCTATTTGCCGCTATGTTAGGATCTTTTTCCGATGCTCAGGGTGGATTTCGTGAAGAATTGCAGGAATACACTTTTGGTCTTGGAGTAGAATATTGGTATGACAAACAGTTTGCTGCCAGATTGGGTTATTATTACGAAAATCCGCTGAAAGGAAACAGAAGGTTTTTTACAGTAGGCGCGGGTATCAAATACAATATTTTTGGTATCAACCTTTCTTACCTTGTACCGACATCCAATATTCCGAATCCATTGGACAATACCTTGAGATTCAGTTTGTTGTTTGATTTTTCAATATTTCAGGCTGAAACCGTGGAAGAATAAAATTTATACCTGAATATAAAAGAAGGGCATTCCGATAATTTCGGAATGCCCTTCTTTTTTTGACTAAACTTTGGAATAAAACCTTACTCTTTTGTCGGATGTTTTTTCGGCGTGTGAACTAATTTTTCGCCGGACATCTGTGCTGCGGTAAAGGATGTCACCATATTGGTCAGCATATCCGCCGCTGCATTCGGACTGTTGGGCAGCAATATCAGGTTTGAGTTGGTATGTTCTGCCAGAGAATGTAAGGTGTCATAATGTTGGGTTATCACCAGCAAAGAAGAAGCTTCCTGACTGTTGATACCTACTTCATGGAGCATACCTACTGATTCTTCCAAACCACGGGCGATTTCACGACGTTGGTCGGCGATACCCTGACCCTGAAGTCTTTTGCTTTCTGCTTCAGCTCTCGCTTTGGCGACGATGCGGATTCTTTCGGCCTCGCCTTCAAATTCTGCTGCTTTTTTCTCTCTTTCTGCGGCATTGATTCTGTTCATCGCATTTTTAACGGCTATATCTGGATCAATATCGGTGACCAATGCTTTTACAATACCATAACCGTAAGACAACATCGCTTCTTCAAGTTCTCTTTTGATAGCAATAGCGATATCATCTTTTTTGAGGAAAACATGGTCGAGAATCATCTTTGGAACCTCTGCCCTCACGGTGTCAAAAACATAAGAGGTAATCTGGTCGTGCGGATTATGCAATTTGTAAAACGCATCAAAAGTTGAATTCTGAATGATCATAAACTGAACGGAAACTTTGAGTTTTACAAAAACGTTGTCCTCTGTTTTGGTTTCCACGATGACATCGAGTTGTTGGATTTTCAAACTTAATCTTCCGGCGATCCTGTCCAGAACAGGGATTTTTAAATGAAGACCGGGACCTTTGATAGACTCAAATTTTCCCAATCGTTCGATGACAGCGACGGTTTGTTGTTTTACGGTAAACAATCCGTTGAAGACAATGATGAGAAAAATGAAAAAGATAATAGGAAGTAAAACCATTGGATTTTTTTTTATTTTGTTAATGAATATAAAATAATAACCAAAAAAGAGGGAAAAAAAGTTTCCCTTCATCTACAAACATGTAATTTTGGCCGATAAAATACAAATATATGTTAATAATCCGTCTTATTGCAGCTGTTGCCCTGCTCATTTTTGCCGTCAGTTGTAATCAAAAAAAATCTGTTTTGCAGGAAGCCCTTACCATTCAGGATGAAGCCATCCATATAGCAATGGACCTTGAAAAACAACTGGACTCATTGATGATATCTGATACCAGCAGAACCAACCTGATGACAACCGGTAATATCAAAGGAAGAATCAAAATGTGGGAAAAGGTCATGATTCCTGTTCCGGGGATGAAACACGATCACGATCACAGCCATGAAGGTGAAGGTAAAAAAGAAGGAAGTCCTGAGGGTAAAGAACAAGATGATCACAATCACGGACATGTTCATGCCAATCCTGAAGAGATATCCGCAGCATTAAAACCGGAAGAAATCCGTGATATTCAGATTGATTGGAAAAAGGAAATTGAAAAATTGAAGGCTGAGTTGGAAGCTTACAGGAAAAGTTCCGGCAAGTAATTCATCCTACGGAAGTCTTAAGACTTCTTCATATCAATAGGTTAAACAAAAATATTATGGCTACAGGAATCAGATACTATCCCTTTCCTGTAGCCATCTTTCTTCTTTGGTAATTTCAAAAGCATCCCTCGGAAGGAAATAATTTCTTTCTTCATCACCAGACCATGAAGGTTTTTCTTCCTCTTCATCGGGCTCTCTGACACTTTTGAAAATAAAAGCTATTATCAGACCGACTATGCCACCGAATAAATGGCTTTCCCAGGATATATTTTTTTCCTCTGAAGGAAAAATATTTTGAAACAATCCACTGTACAATATGATCATCATCAAAGCAAGGATGACCGATTTTAGGTTTTTTCTGAACAAACCCGTCCAGAACACAAAAGAAACCAATCCGTAGACGACACCACTGGCTCCTATATGGTAAGAATTGCCTCTGGCAAACATCCAGACCATAAAGCCTGTTCCTGCAAGGATAAACAGGTAGCTCAAGGTTGAAACCCTGGGATAAAAGATGGCCATAATGGACATCAGCACAAGAATGGGTGCCGAGTTACTCAGTAAGTGGTTCCAATCCGAATGGATAAAAGGAGCTGTAAAAATATAGGGCAGACTTCCGAATTCTCTCGGATAGATACCGTAATACATAAAGTTTTTGTCAAATAAAACTTCATAAATTTCGATACCCCAAAGTAAACACAAAATAGCCAGTGGAAAACGGATTTTGTGTATAAATGATTTAATATGCCATTGATCTTCCATGGATTACATATATCTTCTGCGGACAAGTTTAATAAAAGTGGCTGCTTTTTTGAGTTTTTTATCTGATGTCCAGTCCAGTTTTTGAATGATATGTTGCGTCATATACATTTTTGCAGCCTGAAAATCAGGTAGACCGTTCAGTTGCTGAATGGTTTCATTAAACAATACATTATCATTATTAAATAATTCCTGAATGGTAAATATTTTTTCATTGATGCCCATGGCTTTGGTCAGATCAGCGATTTTTTGGGACGCAAGTTTGTCTGAAAGGTCTGTCACCTTTTCTTCTGTAAACAGTTCTGCCAAAAGGGTAGGGTCAATATGTACATTGGATACCTGTGGAGTGACAACTTGTTGGACAGGCGCCTGAACTTCCTGAACCACAGGTTGTGGTGGAGCAACGGGAGTTTCGATAATAACAGGAGCAACTTCAGCAACCGGAATCTCTTTGTGGACGACCGGAACTTCGACAACTTCTGTTTTGATTTCTGTGACCACCGGTGATTCCACAATTCGGACAGGCTCCGGAACGTGAACAGGTTCTTGTTTTTTGACAACCGGTTCCGGTGTAACGACTTCTTTTTTGTAGGTTACCTGCTGTTGAGATAAACTTCCGTCATCCATGATGAGGTCATACAGGTCGCGGACGTATGATGCAAGGAGGTCTCTTTCCAAACGGGAAACCTGACCATCTTTTTCAGCATTTTCAGCTAAAATTTTGATTTTTTGTATTTTTGAAGAAAAACTTTGCCAGTTCATTAAAATATGGTTTTGTTTATAACTTAATAATTGGGTATTTCATTATCCAAATGATGATTAATCCTTCCAGGTGAGGGTTTTACATTGGTCTTCAAACCAGGTTTTTACCTCACCGCTGAGCAATGGTGAGACTTTTTCCCAAACCAATTGATGATAATCATTGATCCATTGTATATCTGACGGGGTCAACAAACGTTCTTCAATCAGATTGTGCGCAAAAGGATATAAGGTCACTGTTTCAAAGGCCAAAAAGCCCGGAATATCGGATTCCGTACAAAGGATGAGATTTTCGAGTCTCATACCATACATATCTGCGATATAGTATCCCGGTTCATTAGAGGTAAGCATTCCGGGTTCGATGATGGTTCTGCCGCGTTCTGAAGATATCGGAGCAAATCCCTGAGGTGGTTCGTGAACATTCAGGAAAAAACCTACACCATGACCGGTACCGTGTAAATATTGTAATCCATGTTCCCAAAGATATTGACGGGCCAACGTGTCCAGTTGTCCTCCGGGGGTACCTTGCGGAAATTTGGCACGTGACAAAGCGATCAAACCTTTGAGAATAAGGGTGTAATGTTTTTTTGCTTCGGGTTTTGGGTCATCCAAAGAAAATGTTCTGGTAATGTCTGTT
This sequence comes from Saprospiraceae bacterium, assembly GCA_022842725.1. Taxonomy (GTDB): domain Bacteria; phylum Bacteroidota; class Bacteroidia; order Chitinophagales; family Saprospiraceae; genus OLB9. The sequence goes on along the minus strand of JALHOZ010000051.1, from coordinate 14,746 downwards.
GTCCCGTCGAGGTATTGGCCTCCACTGTCAACCAATAAAATTCCTTCCGGCTGAATTTGTGAAGAACCCTCTTTTGGTGGTGCATAGTGAATGATGGCACCGTTTCCTTTGTATCCGATAATGGCTCCAAAACTTTCACTGATATAAAGTTCTTGTTGCGACCTGAAGTGGGCCAGTTGTTCCAAAACCTGATATTCGGTTATGGTTTCTTTGCCTATAATATTTTCCAACCAATAAAACGTATTTGCCAAAGCTGCTCCGTCTTTTGCCATGACGTGGCGGATGTGTGCTGCCTCGGTATTGTTTTTGATGGCTTTTTCTTTTTTGGGAATGGAGGCTCCGTTTTTGATGCTTACCTTTATGGTTTGATATATTGCGGCAGAACAAATGGTCGGGTCAACCAAAACGGATGTTTCCGGAGAAAGATTTGTTAAAAACAAACCGATTTCGTCGTAAGGAAATATCTGAATTCCATTATCTTTCAGGTATTGGCCGGCTTCATTACCGACTTTTGAAGGCTGTATAAAAAGTATGGCTTCCTGGAGTCCTACGATTGCAAAGGCAACGGCTACAGGGTTGTAATCGACGTCATTTCCCCTGATATTGAATGTCCACGCTATGTCATCCAATGCGGTGATGAGATGATAATCCACTTTTTCTGACCTGAGTTTTTCACGGATTATTTCAATTTTTTGGGCAGCAGAAGTTCCGGTATACTTTGTATCGTGAATGAAGATCATGGAGTCAGAAAGGGCAGGTCTGTCTTGTCTGATATTGGCTATCAGATCAAGGTCCTGCCTGAACAACAATCCGGCTTTTTGGCACATTGCTGCCATGTTTTCGCAGGCAGATTGAGACCATACCTGACCATCCACAGCAACGGTTTGGCCTTTTGTCAGTTTAGAGATGATATAATTAAGGTATAAAGGTTCGAATTGGTTAGGCATTTTAAACATAGATATGCCGGTACCCTGAAGTTCCTGTTCTGCCTGCAGGTAATACCTCGAATCCGTCCACAAACCCGCTTCATCAGCCATAACACCTACTGTTCCCGCGGAACCTGTAAAACCACTGATCCATTTTCTGGATTGCCAGTATTCGGCTACATATTCACTTTGGTGTGGGTCCGTACTCGGGATGATATAAGCATCCACATGGTGAACAGACATCTCTTTTCTGAGGGATTCCAATTTTTGATTCGGGAGCATATTGAAGTAAAATTTGAAAGTGCAAAATTAAAACAATTTAGGCAAAAGGAAGATAGAATGTTAGTTATTATAAAAATAAATATTATAAATTATTTTAATATATTCAAAAACCATGTAACTTTGCCTTGTCAAGTTACCACATTGACCGTTGTAACTCATTAAGAGAACCAAAAATCGGCAATGTTTGTTTAAAAGAGTAGCCTGACCGTAAACATTTCAAAAAGTTTGTAAATAATAAGTCATGTTAAAGCAGAGTTTGAGTCAAAAGATGTTGCAAAAACTGTCTCCTCAACAGATTCAGTTGATGAAACTTTTGCAGGTTCCCACAGCGACACTGGAACAAAGAATAAAAGAAGAACTGGAAGCTAACCCTGCGCTCGAAGAAAGTGAGGATTATAGTGAGGTTTTTGACCTCGAGGAATCCCGTTTTGGTGCCAATGAATCTCCTCAGGAAAGTGGTGACGGTCAGGAAGAACAAAATTTTGAATTTGACGATTATCTGAATCAGTATCTTGATGACGATCCTTCCAATTATAAACTGAAAGGAGAGGGATATGCCAATGAAGATGAAAAATCTGTGCCCATCTCATTTGAAACCAGTTATCACGAAAACCTGGAAAGGCAATTGGGTATGCTCAATTTGTCTGAAAGAGAAGGTGTCATAGCGCTTCAGATTATTGGTTCCATTGACGAAGACGGATATCTCAGAAGAGACCCTGCTTCCATTACAGATGATTTATTATTTGCCCAGAATTTCGAAGTTTCCAAATCAGAAGTGGAAGCGATGATAAAAAAGATTCAGCGTTTTGAACCGGCAGGTATTTGTGCCCGGGATTTACAGGAATGTTTATTGTTGCAGATTAGGGACAAAATCGAAAAAGACCCGTCAGATCATAATAAAACGATTGCTTTGGTGATTATTTCCGAATATTTTGAGGAATTTTCAAAAAAGCATTACGATAAAATCAAAAAACAATTATCACTTTCCGACAGTGAGTTGAAAGATGCCATCGAGGTCATCATCAAACTCAATCCGAAACCGGCCGGAGCCATCAATTCTTCATCTGTCAATCAATACATCATCCCGGACTTTATCGTGATGAACAGAGACGGAGAACTGGAATTGACCCTGAACAGTAAAAACGCTCCTGACCTCCGAATCAACGACCAGTATCTCGATATGCTCAAAGGATATCGTGAGACGGTTTCTGGTCGTAAAGCAACCAAACCTGAAAAAGAAGCGGTTTTGTTTATCAAACAAAAAATCGACTCTGCCAAGTGGTTTATCGATGCGATCAAACAAAGACAGGATACCCTTTACCGAACGATGTATTCTATCATGCAATATCAGAGAGAATATTTTCTGACAGGAGATGAAAGACGTATCAAACCTATGATATTAAAGGATTTGGCAGAAGTAACGGGTTTGGATATATCCACCGTGTCAAGGGTTGCCAATTCAAAATTTGTACAGACTGAATTTGGTACCAAAAGATTGAAAGACTTTTTTTCTGAGTCTATGCAAACACAGGACGGAAGTGAGGTTTCAACTTTAGAAGTTAAAAACATACTGAATGATGTCATTTCGAGAGAAGACAAATCCAAACCACTTTCTGATGAAAAGTTGATGGAAATCTTATCCGAAAGAGGGTATAACATAGCCAGAAGGACAATTGCGAAATACAGAGAACAATTAAACATTCCGGTAGCGCGACTCAGAAAACAATTATAAGGCTGTAACGTTTCTTTCAGAATAATTGAGTAAATGAGAATCACAGATCATTTCAAACATGCAGCCGGGCAGACCCTGGTGTCCTTTGAAGTTCTTCCTCCGTTGAAGGGTGGAAGTATGCAGGATATATTTGATACTTTGGATCCATTGATGGAATTCAAACCTCCTTTTATTGATGTTACCTACCACAGAGAAGAGTTTGTTTACAACAAACGGGCAAGTGGTTATTATGAAAAAACGGCCATCCGCAAGAGACCGGGTACGGTCGGGATTTGTGCTTCGATCATGCATCGATATGGCGTTGATTCTATTCCGCACCTTATTTGTGGTGGTTTTTCGAAGGAAGAGACCGAAAATGCATTGATAGACCTGCAGTTTTTAGGTATTGACAATGTGTTGGCATTAAGAGGGGATGCCAGAAAATTTGAAGATAAATTTGTTCCTGAAGAAGACGGACATAAATACGCTGTGGATCTGGTCAAACAGATTCATGACATGAATCAGGGGATTTATCTGGATTCAAGCATTGAAAAAGGGGCAAAAACAGATTTTTGTGTCGGTGTGGCGGGTTATCCTGAAAAACATTTTGAATCACCAAATTTTCAGCAAGACATCCAATACCTGAAAGATAAAATTGACGCCGGAGCGAGCTATATAGTCACCCAGATGTTTTTTGACAATGAAACTTTTTTTAATTTCAAAAAAGCATGTGAAGATGCCGGAATTACGGTTCCTATTGTGCCCGGGATAAAACCACTCACCAAAAAGTATCAGTTAAATTCTATTCCCAGAAAGTTTTTTGTCAATTTTCCGGAAACATTGGTAAAGGAAATACTCAAGGCAGATGACAAAGATGTAGCCCAAATCGGAATGGAGTGGTGCACTCAACAAAGCAGGGAGTTGAAGGCTTCCGGAGTTCCATGTATCCATTACTACACCATGGGTGATTCGAAGATTATCCAAAAGATTGTTGAAAATACGTTGTAACCGGTAGTTCGGTCAACCGGGCAGATAAACACATCTGTCGCAAGGTATAATACCGGAATTTCAGGATTTCGGTCAGATGGTCAGCAAAAAAAATCGCTTTTAATTAAACCCAGAATCGGCATTAGAAATTTATTGCGAAAAAATCTGACTTCATATTTACTTCGGTTCTCATTTTTTCTTCCTTCTCGTCGCAAGCGACGAGATCATATTTTCTCTCATTACAAAGTCCAATGCGGAATCTGGGTTAAAAGTTTCTTTGCCATTCCAACACACCACCCAACAGGTTTCTGACTTTGGTAAATCCCTGTTGTTCGAGGCTTTGTTTAACAGCGCCGCTTCGGGCACCTGACCGGCAATGGACGACAATTTCCTGATCTTTATAATCCAGTAATTCAGGAATAAAACTCACAAAATTGCTCAGAGGCATAAGTTTGGCACCTAAATTAAATTCAGCATATTCATGTTCCTCGCGGACATCAATAAACACAAAATCTTCTTTTGCGTCCAATTTTTGTTTTAGTTCTTGTACATCTATGTCTGTCATGGTTATTTTTTTAGTTAAAAACAGTCAACCGGTTTTTGTGAAGAAAGCGTAATGGATATTTTGCTGCCACGTTCTATATTGGAGACTCCGTCATATCTTGGGTCCTGACTGATGACATACATGGTTTCTCCGGAAGAGCCGCCATCTTTTTTGATGATGTCGCCCATTTCAAGTTTGCTGGATTCCAGAATAAAATGGGCTTCTTCGAGGGTCAGGCAACGCAGGTCAGGAACAGGTGTTTCGCCGCCGTCTCTTTCTGAGAGGACAAAAAACAAGGTATCTCCTTTATTGATGTCAACTTCATTGTTTCTGGTTACACCATCGATGATTTTTTGACCTCTGTACCACACTTCCAAAATGTGATTGGGTTCTCCGGCGTCATAGGAGTAAGATAAAATTTCTGCGTTGATTTCCCGGTACTTCAGTTCTTTCTTTTTCTGATCGAAAGCATTGCCGTATAAAACAGGAAGGCTGGCAACAGAAATTTTGTCAGCTGACCTTTTGGTAATGGTCACATATATCTTTCTGTTTTTTTTGACAAAACTCCCGGGTTTGGGATTTTGATTGAGAATGATACCGCCTGGTTTACCAACAACAAAAACACTATCGCTGACGATGATGTCAAAACCATAGTCTTCGACAAGTTGTTTCGCTTCATCAATATGTTTTCCGGCCAAATCGGTCAATTCGATTTTTTGTCCGTGACGGGTATAGAATCGCAAAGAAAGGTTAATGATGATCAAACTGACCAGTGCCAATGCTCCAAACAGGATTAACTGTCTTGCCCATTTTGGTAATGAAGCAAAATAAGAGCTTTGTGTATTTGTGTTTTTTGACATTAGATTGTCGTGCAATATAATAAGACGGGTCAAAAATAGGCAATTCAGTGTTAATCAAACGATTTTTGACGGTTATTTTATTTGCCGGGCCCTATAGTATTTAATATTCTGCCACAAAATGTTTCCTAATTACAATATATAACAAAAATAAATTCTGTTGTTTTTGAGTTGACGGCACCCTGAATGTGTTGTAAAAACATCATGTTATGTTTAAAAAAGTAAACCCTGAACAAGTCGTCAACATTTGGGATAACTTGTTCAGGGTTTATTTAGTTTGTCGAAAGACACAAGCTACGTTTTAAAAACGTTGCTAATTGTCTCTGACATCACGGTCGGTGTCTACTTTTCATCTTTGATGTAGTAGGCATCTTTATGTGGTTTGAGTGGTCTTCTGAACCAAAGAGGCCGTCTCAGGCCGTCTGGTCCCGGTGCCGGTCTGGTCATTTTCATCCATTCTCTGTAAATTTCCATGGATTTGTTGGTGTCAACCATGATGTCGCCGTATTTGTCATCAGGTCCCGGCTTTTCAATACGAACTCTCTGGTGCCATGCGTGCATTCCGCTGATCGGGTCAGGATGAACAGCATGGGTGATGTTTTGATGGACACCACCGTCTACCCAAAAAATTCTTTTGCTGTCCGGATCACTACTTTCGAAAGGTTTGATACCCGATTTGGTGTTCATGAGCCATTTACCATCTTTGGATTTTTCAATTTTTACGGTGTTGGTAGCCCAGCGGTTGCCCTGATCCTGTTCTCTTCTCCAACGACCCAAGTGATGTGAACAAGCAACAACTCCCGGTTTCATGCCCTGAGTCACCCATACTTTGTCTACAAAGTAACCTATGTCCGTATTTAATTTGACGAGGTCACCGGTTTTGAAACCCCATCTGTCTGCATCACTCGGATGCATCCAAATCGGATTTCTTTGAGAGATTTCGTACAACCACTTGGCATTTCCGGATCGGGAATGGATGAGTGTCGGTAATCTGAAGGTGGGCACAAGGACATATTCCCCTTTTTCTCTGTCGAGATTTTCAGGATGGATGTGACTTTTTATATAGGTTGGAATGGCGTATTCCGGCCACTTCCAATCCACCATCGTCTGTGAATAAAATTCATTTTTTCTGCTTGGCGTCGGAAATCCAACATTTGGTTTTCCGTTGATCATAACACCCAGAGGGTTGCCGTTTTTGGTGATGACCCCTGTGTCCGGATCGGTTGTACTGCCTTCGAGGTCTTCCGGAGAGATTTCTTTTTCGTTTTTGCGGTAACCATATTTTTCTACTTCAAAGGCACCATACTTTTTCATGTAGTCCAATGGAGTCAGACCTTCTGCCGCTGCAACTTCAGGGAGACCTTTGGTATGTTCAAAAATATACTGATAATATTCATCAATATTGATTTTTTGATCCGGACGGTAAGGTGATTCAAAATGTTTTCGGATGCCGAGCGAACCGTCAGGATCCACCCGCCAGCTCAATTCTATCCAGAATTCATCTTCTTCCCAAACTTCGCCTGGATTGGCTTCATAAGTAAAGGTGATGTTTTTGCCTGCTCTTCTGGCAGCCTCTCTGAGGACGGGCTGTCTGAAGGCGATCCACGTTCCTGCATGGGTTCCGTAAGTGGTCAGGTCATGTCGTTCTGAGGCCAAACCCATCGGCAGTACATAATCCGCAAAAAAGGCCGTTTCACTCCAGGTCGGTGTAAGCGCTGCGTGTAAACCAAACAGATTTTCGTCACTATAGGCTTCCAGCCACGTAAATCCATCAGGATAGGTCCAGACAGGATTAAATACCCTGGAGAAATAAACATCCATTTTTCCGCGGCCATCTTTGAGCATGTGCGGAAGTAAAAAGCTCATTTCAAAAAAGGCTAATGGATATTCTCTCGGGAAATGTAATTCATTCCAAAACTTTTGTCCCGGTGGTACATCAAAAAACTTAGGGTGAAATTTGTTCCAGTCTTCAAAACCGGTTCCTCCCGGAGCACCAACGCTTCCGGTGAGGACATTCAAAAAGTATAACGCCCTGGAAACACACCATCCTCCCAGATTTCCGCTGGCAGCACTTCTCCAGTTGTGCGCGGCAAATTTTTCGCCGGCTTCACCGATTTTAATGGCGACTTCGCGGATGGTAGCAGCGGGAACACCACTTTCTTTTTCTGCAAATTCGGGTGTATAGTCCTTGTATTCTTCTTTGATGACGTTTATAAAATTGTCAAAAGTAACTTCCAGGGTAGGGTGCATTTTGGTCAGGAATTCCTGCCAGTTGACCCAGTCATGCATATACTTTTTATTATAAAGATTTTCATCCAGAATGATTTTGGCCATGGCAAGCAGAACGGCAGCCTCTGAACCGGGATGAGTCGGCAACCAATAGTCTGACATACTGGCCGTATTGGAAAGTCTCGGATCCATGGTCGCCAGTTTGGCACCGTTCATTTTACCTTCGATGATCCGTTGTGCATGCGGGTTAAAATAGTGACCGCTTTCAAGGTGAGCTGATATCAACAGGATAAATTTGGCATTGCTGTGGTCAGGAGAAGGTCTGTCGTAACCCGACCAGATGTTGTAACCGAAACGGGCACCTGAGCTGCATATGTTGGTATGACTGTTGTGACCATCCACGCCCCATCCCTGGAGCACTCTGTTCATATAACCTTCATGTCCCGGACGACCTACGTGATAAGCAATTTCATTATTTCTGCCTTCGAGCAGGGCTTTGCGCATTCTGGCTGCAATTTCGTCCAATGCCTGGTCCCAGGTGATTCTTTCCCAATCGCCTTCTCCTCTTTTGCCTTTTCGTTTGAGCGGATACAAAATGCGATCGGGGTCTGTAATCTGATTGATGGTAGCCGGACCTTTGGCGCAATTCCGTCCCCGGGAGGCAGGATGGTAAGGGTTGCCTTCAAATTTTCGGATTTGATTGGTGGACTTGTCGATGTAAGCGGTCAGACCGCAGGCACTCTCACAGTTAAAACAAACGGTGGGAATGATGGTATAGGTCTTTTTTTCTTTTTTGGGCCACGATTTGGCTTCGTATTCTTCCCAATGATCCCATTGTTCCATAGGTGGGAAATTGTCAAGAGACGTTTCAGTCATTCTGCCCAAAACGGCTTCTCTGTCTTTGCTTAAGTCAGGTATGATACCGACTTTTTCTGCAAGTTTTTCTATGAAGGATTTTTTAAACATATCTTTAAAATGATAACTTTCTGTGAATTAAACGAGTGAAATTTTTTGTGGTGCCTCTACCCAAACTTTTTCTGTAAGGTAGATACCATACAATACATTGACTGCGGCAAAAGCAACCAACAGCGGTTGGCCTGACCACAATAAAAGCAGTGGAATAAAATTGCCAAGCAATACGATACCTGTCCAGAAAATGGTTTTATACGGTCCGTAAAGAATCATTTCGACTGTTTTTTTGGCATCAAAAGTTGGATGAGCCATGGTCATTTCGATCAAAATGGTCACGATATTGATCAGGATACCTACGAGCAGCACATTGGACAAATACGAAGACCAATCTTCATGTACATAACCCAAAAATCCGAGGATGATAAAGACCGAAGCTCCTGCCATAAAAGAATGTACGCCCATGTGGATGGCCAAAGCAGGACTTTGCCAAAAATCTCTTCCTTTTGCCTGAGCAAATAAAAAGGCTGTATAAAGTGCAACAACGATGGCCGTAAGACCTGACGCCCAGAGGACAAAACTTTTTAAACCATTCAATTGGAAATACTCAATCGCCATCAGACCGGTCAATAAACCGCCGAACAGAGTGATGCTGTAACCTCCTCTTACCAGCCAGGATGACCAGTGAGGTCGCAACAATACATAGACAAATCGGGTAGGTTGGTCAAGGTCCATAACAAGAAGCAATCCGGTAAGCATGAGGAAAACCAAACTGATTCCGCCTGAAATATATACGATCTCTCCTTCGAACGGGATGACACCCAAAACCCAGGCCAGGAAAGGCAGAAGGAATGCTCCGGCAGAAACGGCTTTTGTCCAGACATATGCAGGTACTTCCCAACCCCATAATATACCTTTGTTTGGCGTATTGTACACTTGTTTGGCGGTATCCATAACGACTTCAACTGTTTTGGGCGATTGAATTTTTTTACCTTCATGATGAAATCCACCATTCAAACGAACCAATTCACCGATGACATCTTCATTGGAATACGCAAACTTTTCAGCTTCTTTAGCAAAGTGACCGACACCTCTGGCCTGATGTCCCCAAAGCGTATCGGGGGTTCTTTCCGTGGCTGTAGGAATCAGAGAGAGGTCATCCGCATCGATATAAAACAGATTGGGTTGTGTACCTTTTTCCGGTTTTCTTACTTTTGTTTGTTGTCGGGATAACAAAACTGATATTTCGCTGCCGGGGTCTTCCATGTCTCCGGATATAATGGCATGTTCGGGACAAACCACCACACAAGCCGGTTCGAGACCTACATCGATACGATGGGCGCAATAATTACACTTGGCAGCGGTATGCGTTTCCGGGTCGATGTACAGCGCATCATAAGGACAGGCCTGCATACAGGATTTACATCCGATACAACGGTCTTTGTCAAAATCCACGATCCCGTCCTTGCGAAAATGTAGTGCTTCGGTGGGACAAATTTCCACACAGGGTGCATCAGTACAATGATTACACCTCATGACCGAAAAAAGTCGTCGCGTATTCGGAAACTCACCTTTTTCGACCTGTTTTACCCAGGTACGGTTGACACCGACAGGCACCTGATGTTCTGATTTACAGGCAGTGGTACAGGCGTGGCACCCGATACATTTTCTGTTGTCTATGATAAAACCATACTTCATATTTTATGATTTACTGGTGATTTGTTTTGTTTATCCTGTAATATTATGGAAGAAACGAAGTGTTTTCATTGGTCTGCACTACGTATTCTGTATAATCATTGGTTTCTTGTTTGAGAATATAGTTGATGGCATCATGGGTATTCAAAAAGTAATATTGGGTATTATTTTCGTGAATGAGGCCGTTTCTTTCGAGGGTATCTCTGACCGGTCCTCTGACATTGACCATGTATAGTTCGATTCCTCTGGTTTTTAAATCCTGATTTAAGTCGATAACCATATCCACAGCGGTCGCATCAAGTCCGTTTATGGCACTTGCTTCGATCACCACATGTTTAATGGTGGGACGAAGGCTTACTTTTTTTTCAATAAATTCGCGCAAAGCATGTGCATTGGCAAAAAACAACTGGGCATCAAAACGAACAATCAGGATGGATTCATATCTTTCGAGGTTTTGAAACCGTTCAATATTTCTGAAAATTCTTGTAGTAGGAATCCTTCCCAATTCCACGATATGCGGATAAGATGCCTGGTGAATCAAAAGTCCTAAGGACAACAATACGCCCGTAATGATACCGGCTTCTATATTGATAAATAAAGTTGACAGGGCAGTGGTCAGAAATACCAAAAAGTCTCTGCGATTCTGAGACCATAATTTTTTAGCAAGGCTGACATTGACCAATGAAAACACGGCAGAGATGATAATGGCAGCAAGAACGGTATAGGGCAGGTAGTAAAAAAATCCTGTCAGAAAGAGCAGGGTAAACAAAACGATGGATGCACTGATGATCGACGCCAGACCGGTTTTTGCCCCTGCCTGATCGTTGACAGCAGACCGGGATAAACTACCGGCTACCGGCATTCCGTTAAAAAAGGAAGTCGCCATATTTGCCGCACCGATACCTATCAGTTCCTGGTTGGGATGTACGGTATAGTTTTTATGTTTCATCTGGAGTATACGTGCGCTGGCTATGGATTCCATAAAACTGATAAAAGACAGGGTCAATGCCAGGGGCAATAACGTTCTCATATCGGCCAGATTAAATTGCGGAATTTCAAAAGACGGCAGTCCGGCAGGAACATCGCGCAGGGTTTTGACACCTGAGGCATCCAGATTGAAGAGATAGACGATCAGGATATTCAGGATGATAATCAAAAGGCCACCGGGGATATTTTTAAACAGTTTTTTAAAATAATGTAAAAATAAAACGGATGCCAAACCCAGGCCAAAGGTAATCAGATTTGTACTTCCAATATTCCTGATGATGTCATACATAAGGTCGTGCGTTTTTTCTCCGCTTGCTTCTATGCCCAATAAATGTTTAAGCTGTGAAAAAGCAATGATGATGGCAGCTGCGGAGGTAAATCCCGATATAACCGGGTTGGACACAAAATTGACCAAAAATCCCAAACGGAATATTCCCATCGTCATTTGTAAAGCGCCGACCATAAAAGCCAAAAGGATAGCAAGGGAGATGTAGTGATCAGATCCGGCGATAGCTATTCCTATGAGGCCATTTGCAAGAAGCAAAGAGTCAATGGCTACCGGACCGATAGAAAGATGTCTGGAACTTGCAAATAACGTATAGACCAGTAAAGTCACCATTCCGGCATAAAGACCGTAAATCGGAGGAAGACCGGCCAATAAAGCGTAAGCCATACCCTGAGGGATGATCATCACCCCGATGGTGAGGCCGGCAGAAAGATCGCCTTTGAAGTTTTCTTTTTGATAAGCGGGCAACCAATCAAATATCGGAACAAAAGATTTTATGTGTGATGTGATAGACTTCATATCTTTTTTGTCTGATTCCAAAGGCCAAACAAAAGTATATACTCAAATGAGGGAATACATATCTCTGTTGTCAATCGTAAAGTTACCTTTCCGAAGTATATTTCATTGTAACAAGTGTTACATAAGTTTATTTTTTTGTTGGATGAGGTTTTTGGGAAGGGAAGAATGGATAAGAATAAGTGATAAACTAACGGCAGCATCGGGGAATCAGGGAGTTGAGATGTTTAAGATAATTCAGGCAGGCACCAGTTGCAAACTGGCGCCAGCATCGGATTGTGCATTTATGATGTTCAGTTGTAAACATAGCAATGCCAAAAGAAATATTTTATTTCTCATTTTTTCTTTAATTTAAAAAGTTTATATATTTATTTTTCTTCTATTTTAATTTGGTCAAAATTGAATTTTGTTAGATAATATTTTAGCCTATTTTTTTCTATTCTTGTTTTTGCAGTTAAATTTAATTCTTTCCTCTCAACCGCTTTAATTTTATATTTATATATGTTATTACTGTTTTCATCAAAAAAAATCCAGTAATCATAATCAACCAAAGTGGATGGCGTTGAAAACGCTAATCTTATGATTCCTTGGACTATCCACAATCTTCCAAAAGCCAGAATCCCATCATCCGTAAATTCTGAATAAACGACCTCCTGATTTTTCAGCCGCATCAATGCCCAGCCAGACCTATCTATAGTACTAAATGGATTATTAGCATTAGCCAGCCCCATGCCGCCAAAGATGTACATCATATATCTACCGTCATTGCTCACCACGGCCTGGTCCACAGAAGGCAGGTCTTTCAACTCATATTTGAGATTGCCAGACAAGTCATAAATATGTAAGGTATGTTTGACTCCAACCACGTTGCTGCTGTATCCTTCCATACCAAAGTTTTTGATATTTTTGATGGATCGAAGCTCGTAATTGACCACCACGTGATTACCTTCGGAATACACTCGTGTAAATAAACTGTATTCATCCGCCTGTATCGGACTTTTTTGTTCAGAATACGGGATGGTACCCATACCCTCATGATCAAAATGCCAAAAAGTAAGCTTTGCATTTTGAATATTCTGGTAAGGCCGGTTTTTCCATATATCGACCACTTTAATGGTCTGGAACATGGTATCCGTAAATTCAATTTTGTCGGGTTGGTCCACGTAAAAGAAAGATTTACTCACCTCGGCTGGAAATCTCCGGTATAAAAATACCGTCGGAGACAACTGACAAATTTTGTTTTTCCGTTCGAAACTGACATCTTTTACATCCTCTTCCCATATTGTTGTCCACGCTTCTCCTCCCGGATGAGCACGATCTACCTCCAACGTGATTTGTTTTCCCAGAAATTCACGGGATATTTTCACTACCTGTTTATAGTAAGGTACTGAATCTTGCTGTGGTGAGGCGTTTTGTTCTTTTTGATCAGTATTATCTTCGGATATTGAATTGCCTGATTCCAGAGCTGTTGTTGCGCCGGATTTATCCCCTGTGGCAACCCTCCCGCTCCGGCATCCGTTGCAAGATATCAACAGAATCATCACAAAGACAGAACCTGTGATAAGATTAAAAAGATTTTTTATTTTCATATTTTTATTTTTTGTTTATCACGCTCCGCGTGAATGTTTTTTAATGGCAATATGGAATTCGCATGAAAAATAATCATCCTGTTTTGTGTGACCGTCTCATGCTCATTTCATATAATTGAATTAAAATGTAAATGTAATACGAATAGTTTGTGTTTTGAATATTGTTTTTTTAATGTATACACATATTCTTGTAAATATGTGTATACACACAAAATTGAATGGTCGACCTTACAGGCTATCTTTGTCAGAATCACGGATTTTAGGGATTACACTGACTCCACGGATTTTTTATAAGCAATTTTCAATCCCCGTTTTTACTCACCCCCTGCCCCTCTCTAAATATAGAGGGGTGTGGCTTGCGACCTAATGATTGCCGCATGTGAGGCAGGTTTGTCGTGATGCAAAAATAGTTAAAACTTCGTTTTATCACCAAACATTAACGCATTAAATCCCAGACCCTGTGCGTCACCCTTCCATCTCGAGGGAAGGGACGGGGATGGGTACGAACGGTTCAATGCAAAGCATTCAAAAAACCGTTTTTATCACCCAAAACTCCGGAAGTTACGACAAAACAGCCTAATCCCTGACGCCTAAAACCTAACACCTTTTTCATCACCCACACTCCCGGAAGCTTCGACAAAACACCCCTAATACCTAAAACCTGAAGCCTGGCACCTAAAAAAAGACCCTCCATGTTATTCACACAGAAGGTCTTTGTAATGATAAAAATTTTCTAAAACTACGATCAGAATGTAGACAAGTCGATGTTGTCGATGGTATCCGCCGGAGGTGCCGTTGTGCCTGAAGAGGTGTTATTGTCTACAGATGGTGTCGGCTTTTGTTTGTCCCTTCCTTTTCTGCCTTTTCTTTTTGCGGCAGGAGCATTGGCAAAAGCGATGATACCGTTCAGTGCGTCAATCAACTGAATATATACCTGTTTGTCAGCGGAAACTCTGGAAAAGGCATAGATGTCTTCTTTCAACTCTTCAAAAGCGGACTTTACGTCGGCCAACATTTTGGCGGAAACAGCTTTGGGCAGATTACTTTGTGCTTTGGTCAGGGACATTTTTTCAAATGTTTCCTGTTTAGTTCTCAGATTTTCTACCCAGGTTTCAGCACCTAAAAACGTGATGGCAGTTTTGACCTCGACGTCTTTACTCCATTCACCCAACATTTTTGTAAAAACTGCTGATTTGTGAGGTAATGAAAGTTTGGTAATATTGTTACA
>JALHOZ010000050.1 GCA_022842725.1 Saprospiraceae bacterium | reverse complement strand
AAAGTATTCCGGAATGGTGGATGGTTTGCGTAAAATATTTTGGGAAATGAGGGTGGGGGATGGTTTTTTTTTACTGGAAGTTTGGATTTGATATGCTTTAGGAAATTCAGAGAGGTACGAGTTGGAAACTTACGTCAACATCTGGGTTGCATGAATTCAGTCGGGTTAAGCGTTTTAGAGAAAGTACACCTTACGATATCTCTATACAATACATAAAAATCGTTTTTCAAATCTGGCTTCACTACCGAAGATTCTCCCGCCTGTGGCGGGACAGGCTGTTCAACAGGGCGTTCATCGCATCCCGTCCAGTGTTTTTTTGACAGAAAGGACGGGACGACAAACGCTTGGTTGTTATGTGCAGTATTCATTTCAATTCGGATTTATATTATAACCAAGTCGCGTGCATTCGTCCATATATTTTTTCTTAAATAATTCCGAATCAAACCCACCCAATTTTTTCTCCTTGGTTTTTAAAACTTCAAGCTCTTTGTATATTAAATTTAAGCAATATGGGATTATATCCTCATTTGCTATAGAAAGGAGTCGTTGAAAGTCAGGGCGAACACTGAATTGTCCTACATTAAAATTGTCAGGAGTCGGAGGAAGCCCAAAGCTGGAACGTCCAGATACGCGTTTTGCAAATCTGAATGGATATCTAGGCTTTCCATCAGGTTTTGCATGGCTTTCAATTAGTTCGAAATCTATCCATAAATGTTCGATTGTCCCTCCATAATCCCCACTCAATCTTTCGCAAAGAATAACGAAGACATCTCTCAAGGAAGATCCGATTTTGTCAGTTCGCATGTCAACCATATTTGCGTGAAGTCCAACTTTCATGTCTTTTGATTCAAATTTAACGTCTGTAGATATTGCACATAACGGCTTAGCTACCCGACGTGTCGACGATAGGAGTCATGTACGTGGTAGCCTGTGTTATGGCTTCGTGATTAACTCTTTCTTCGTTTTTGATGGTTTAGATTTTGGGTGTGGCACACTCAGTTTTTCTCCTGTTGCTTTATAATGAGAAATGGCTTTTGATATAAGTTCTTTGTCCGCTTTAGTTAATTTTACTGGTTCGACTACAAAATCAACTCCTTCTGGTTCTCTAATAATATCCATTTTAAATTTATTTTTGATTTAAAAAATATCTCTTTATTAAATTTAGGCCGTCCATTGGTAGGATTACCATCCTTTGGTTTCCTAAGTGAACAGCACCTAAACTTTGTTCGTAATGTTCAATAAGCCTTGTTTTAGAAACAAATGCAACAGAACCTTGGTTCACCAAATCCCAACTAACTTTACAAGCGTATGCAAATAAATTTGCCGGAACGCCCTTATACAATTTAGTTTTACCGATGTTAAATGGGGCATTTTCAATGATACTTACAAAAACATGATCTTCTTCTAATTTCAGACTTACTAAACCATGAATTATTGTGGGATTATCCCTTGTGGTCAATTTATATACTTGATGATCATTCAGCCTAAACCCTAAACTCTTAACCATAAACACCTAAAGCCTTCTCAATTCTAAGACATCAGGGCTAACGCCCCTCAGATTTCCGTTTTTGATTATACTATTAAGATAACAGGGCTAACGCCCCTTTTTTGAGGACGATGTGTTGCTTAGCAGACTTCCGAAAGCTTTCGGAATGATGAGTTGATTCCGAAAGTTCTCGGCATTATAAGCTGTGTCTATACAGTGCCGGGAGGATATGTATAATACAAAGGTACAATTTGTTACCTTGCGTCTTTAAGTTTTTGTTAAAGGTATTTAGGTCCGGCAGAAGTTGTTGATAGACGTCAGCATCGGGGGCGATTTTACCACAAATGTTGATGCGGAGAACCAAATTTTGATTATCCAAATCCCGATAATCTATCGGGAGTGTCTGCGGAGCACTGAACCAGCACTTTTGCCAAACCCGTGTTAGCGGGTCGTTGTTTCTATTTAGAATACATTTTGTAATTCATTCGATGTCAAATTTAGTAAATTAACTGATATCATATTCTACAATATTCTAGTTGTTTATTTGAGTAAAAAATATTAAAAAAAGAAGCATGATATTTCATCATGCTTCTTTTTTTTTTAATTCTAACTGTCGTTTAATTCACCCAATTTTTGGGTTTTAAATAGTAGTTGAGGTAAATGTCAATCAACTGTTCCCCTCCATATTCAGGAAATTTTTTAAGCATAGCCGCCTTATATTCTTCCTTATTTTTCGACTTCAGGATTGTTTCATTTACATAAGCTAAATAATTGAGGTTCTCTTTTATAAGTTCAGTTTTTCCTTCTTTTCCATGTCCTGATAAAACTGTCGTGTAGGTCTTTTCTTTTAGGATTTTATGTAAGGCATTTTCCCAGCCTTTTGTATCTCCCTCAATAAATAAATGAATTTTGTTATAAACTATATCTTGAGCGATATACACACCAAGTTCAGGAAGTTTAATTACGAGTGAAACTGCCGATTCATTGTTTAACGACTTTTCAAAGATAAACTTACTATTTCCAATTGTTTCTTCACCTGGTTGCTGAATTACAGATGGCTTATTCAGTTTAGTAGCAATCATAGATCCAAATTGTGCTTGACGTTGCTCAAGAACTCCTTGCCCAGCTTGTTCAATAGATGCTTTTGTTTCTGCCAATGCATATACCTTTACATTCGGAAAAGCATCACCAAAACCAATGTAGTGGTCTGGGTGGTCGTGACTGATATACAACCTTGTTACTGGCTTGCCTAATGAATCAGTAAACTTTTTCAATTCAAGTGCGTACGGTGCAAAGAATTGTCCGTCAACGATAATAAGTTCGTTTTTTAGTTCTATAATATGGCTGGTATTTGCAAACATTGGTGAAGGACTCATATAAGTGTGAACTTTTACGTCATTGTTTTTTGTAACAGTCCAGGAACTTCCAGGAGGAATATTTTGAGCTTTTATTGTTGTGAAAGTACTCATGATAAAAATGAATAGAAAAGATTTTAAAGATTTCATGTTTTTTATTTTTTTGATGATTAAGAAATTTGATTTTGAAGAATACATGTTTTAATTATTTGTTGGTGAATATATTTGATTTAAGAATGTCTTTACAGATGTTGGTTTGCGCCCCAATAATTGCTCTAAGTCTGAGCCAACTATTTCCAATTCTCCGCTTGCTTGTGCAACTGCAAAGCCGGTAAACAAACCAATGAAATCAGCAGGCACCCCATATCCTGATAAGGTTTGGCCATATTCATCAGCTGTTGGAGAGATATAAGTGATTGTTTTACCAGTAATTTCAGAAAGATATTGAGCAACTTCTTGATACGAGAATGCTTCATGGTTAGTAAAGCAGTAAGTTTTTCCTGCGTGATTAGAGCTTGTAAGGATATTCACAGCAGCCTCTGCCATTTCTGAACGCAAAACCGCTCCAACTTTACCATTACCAGCAGGTAAATAAATTATACCAGATTCCAACACATTTTCGCCAAGGAAGGCTGGCACAAAATCCATATAAAGCGTATTCTTTAGGATAGTATAATCCAATCCGCTTTCCTTTAACCAAGCTTCTGTTTTAAGGTGCGATTCAATAACGATCCAAAGTGGAGAGGTTTCCGTTTCATCTTTTCCAAGAAAACCAGTGTAAACAACGTGTTTTACACCTGCTTCTTTTGCTGCCGATACTACGTTCTGATGCTGGGCATTACGATTCATAATATCACTACCCGACACAAAAAGTAGTTTTTCCACACCTGTAAAAGCATTTACAAGAGAAGTATAGTTATCGTAATCGCCGGTTCGTAATACCACTCCTTGGCTTTTTAATTCAGTTGCTTTTTCTTCGTCTCTTACCAATGCAACAATATTGCTTGAAGAAATACCATTTTTCAAAAGAAAATCAATTGCTGACTTCCCAAATTGTCCTGTTGCTCCTGTTACTAAAATCATTTTTTTGTTTTTTAAAATTTAATAATTACTTTTGTTGCACAAAGTAACTAATAATAGTATTAAAAAGTAACTAGTTACCTTTAGGTAACATGTAAAATAGTGGTAACAAAATGGTAACTATAGCAGCTAAAAGAGAATTTAAATGTCCGGTAACTGGAATGCTTCAGTTAATAGGTGGTAAGTGGAAACCTGTCATCTTGTACTGTCTTAGGTCAGAGAAAAGGCGTTTCGGTGAAATAGCAGCTCGTATTCCTGACCTCTCAAGGAAAGTATTAACTCAACAATTAAAGGAGTTAGAAGAAGATGGTTTAGTAACAAGGAAACAGTATAATGAAATTCCTCCCAGAGTAGAGTATGAATTAACAGATCTTGGTAAAAGTCTTGCTCCCGTGCTTAATGAAATGGAAAAATGGGGTTTGGAAAATATTATTAATAAACAATAAACAGTGTCTTGTCTGTTGTCGTTCTACAATGCCTGCTTACGTTTTGCAGCTACCCGAAAGTGGCAATTTCGAATCACATCACTGTCAACCAAGCACAAACTTTGATAGAAGCACAATCCCGAAAACAGTCGGGATGATTTAATCACGGAACCGACACTTTTGGGTAGGTGCTGTTAAATACCGGAATCCATTTTTGTCGCTCCCCCTTTAGGGCTTTGGGGCAAACCACAAAAATGAACCGAAATTAATGTTGGATGTGTTGCTTTGCGGACTTCCGAAAGCTTTCGGAATGATAAGTTGGGTCGATGCGGCGCAAGAATGTCGACAACGCCGGCCCGCTTTATCCGGGTTTTACCCCGACCCTGGAGGGAGCCCCGGACAAAACCGGCCTTGGGGGGCACTAATCCACTGAAATCAAAATACCGGAATCCATTTTTGCCGCTCCCTTCAGGGCGTTGGGGTAAACGACAAAAATGAACCGTAAATTAATGTTGGATGTGATGCTGCGCAGACGATGTGGTGCTTCGCGGACGATGTGATGAGTTGGTTCCGAAAGCTTTCGGAATGATAAGTTGGGTTGATGCAGCTCACGACGGGACAACCATCTTAAGGGTGGAACCTTAAAAACCAGAAAAGCACAAGAATTAAGGCACAAAAAGCAGACCCTGTGCGTCACCCTTCCATCCTGAGGGAAGGGTCGGGGATGGGTAAAAACTGGACAATGCGAAGCATTCAAAAAATACCTTTTTACTTCCCACAATCCCGGAAGGTTCGACAACACAGCCTAAACCCTAAACTCTTAACCATAAACACCTAAACACCTAAAGCCTTCTCAATTCTTAGACATCAGGGCTAACGCCCCTCAGATTATCGTTTTTTGATTATACTATTAAGATAACAGGGCTAACGCCCCTTTTTTGAGGACGATGTGATGCTTCGCGGATTATGTCTTGCTTTGTGGAATATTTGATGAGTTGGTTCCGAAAGCTTTCGGAATGATAAGTTGGGTCGATTCGGCGCCGGGAGGTTATGTATAATACAAAAGTACAAGTTGATACCTTACGTCAACAACGGATGTTACCTGCTGGCTTCTTTTTGATCAAATAGCCAAATCAACAATTCATCATTATCGACAATACTCCATGAATGGGGATGTCTGTTGTTATAAGGTTTTCTATACCCCAGGTTATTTGTTACTATTAACGTCGCTCTGTTGTTTCCAAGTCTGTTGAGCTCGTTAATCATAGCGGAACACTCAGGTGCATTGATATTGGAAAAATCAAAATTCCTTTCTTTAAGCCACCAGTCTATATCAGGCTCTGTATAAATTCTCAAAGGAATATTTCCAAACTTTTTAACCGCTGTTTGATTGTGGTCAGAGAATGAATAGGGAGAAATATCATAAAAATTTGATAATGCCGTTTCAGGTGTACCATTA
Source organism: Saprospiraceae bacterium (assembly GCA_022842725.1). Taxonomy (GTDB): domain Bacteria; phylum Bacteroidota; class Bacteroidia; order Chitinophagales; family Saprospiraceae; genus OLB9. The sequence goes on along the minus strand of JALHOZ010000050.1, from coordinate 15,741 downwards.
AACTCTTTCTCAATTCTTCCCACCATGTATACATTTTCCTGGCTGGGTGTTCTGTCAGGAGAAAGTCTGATATCTCTTTTACAGGAATGATAAAACCGTTCAAAATCCAAAGGAGGGTCAACGGCAAATACAGCGACCGGTTTAACTTTTGCATTCTGTGCGTATTTTATTGCACAACTTCCACCAATAGAAAATCCCCCGATGTACAATGGAAGTCCTGATAACTTATGTTTATTTGTTACATCCTGAATTATATGATGTAATGACTCCTGGCTTAGATGATCAACTCCAAATGATTGAACACCATCCTGTAATGTTGGGATGATTGTCAACAACCCTTGTTTGGCAGTTTTAACAGGCAAATCAGTTTGTTCTAACGTTCTTTCAGCAGATTGTCCAAATCCGGGAATGATACATATTAATCCGGTTATTGGTTTATTATCCGGATAAATAATGGTGTAATTATTTCGTGTTGAGTCACTTTGGTCCAGGAATACAACTTCCGTTTTTTGACCAAATAAATTAATCAGCAAAAAACAACTAAATAGGGTCAATTTAAATTTTAGCATAGTTTTGGTTTTTTGAATATAGGTAACGTCCGGTGCATTGTTATGTAGGGTGATTTATTCATCCAAATGTTTTTCGACATCCATTTTTTGATGCAATATTCTGTCTATATAGACTGTTGTTTCTTTTACTTTATAGATCATCATATGAGATTTTATATTAGTTCTTCGGTGTCCTTTTTTAACGTCATCGATAGGTTTACCAATATCCGGGTTTTCACAAATTTTACCTATTACCGAAAATATCTCATTGTAATATTTGTTTGCATGTTCATCAGACCACTGTTCAGCCGTATATTCCCATATATTATCTAAATCATTTAATGTCAATTCACTTATTTCAAACGTAAGCTTCATTTTTTGTAACTTCGATTAAGATTTTCTAAGTGTTTTACCGGGTCAAAATTTTTTACATATCCACTTTTTTCTCCCGCTTCGATTGCATCCCTTAGAATCTTAATTTTCTGTTCCCTTTCATCGACAAGCCTTAATCCTTCTCTAATGACTTCACTTGCAGAAGAATACCTGCCGGATTCTATGCTTTTTTCGATGATTTGCTCAAAATGTGCGCCTAAAGTGACTGATGTGTTCTTTGACATTTTACTTTTTTATTGCAAAAATACCAATATTTGGTATAATTGTCAAGATTTAATGCTCTTTTCTCTTGTGATTCAATAAATGTTTTGTCTTTTCGTAGTTTTAAACCAGTAATTGGCCCGAGAGATCTTCTGGAGTCGGGGTAAACGACAAAAATGAACCGAAATTAATGTTGGATGTGATGCTGCGCGCACGATGTGGTAAGTTGATTCTGAAAGCTCTCGGCATTTAAGCTGTGTCTATACAGTGCCGGGAGGTTAAGTATTATACAAAGGTACAAGTTGTTAACTTACGCCTTTAAGCTTTTGGTGTCTGGTATTTAGGTTATAAACCTGCGCTAACATCGGGGTTTTAAATCACTTCCTTGATTTTTAATAAACAGGGTCATTCTGTCAACGTATCGTGGTGAATGAATAGTCATTACTGTACACCGTGCCTTTTTCATTAGTTGCAAAAGCCCTGACATGATAAGTTGTATTATTTTTCAGCCCTGTCAGAACTGAGGTAAAAGTGCCTTTTCCTGCTCCGACATTGGATACATTGTCTGAAAGGTCAGGATTTAAAAATTCTCCCCAGCAAACTCCGGTACCAGTAACCACACCATTACCTTCGTTGGTTACCTTTGTGATTATTTTAGCTGTATTGGAAGTTCTTTCTGTTATACTGACAAGTTCCACGGTTGCCAGGGTAACCTTATTTTCTTTTTCGCATCCGGTAAGCCCTGTAAGACTAAGTAACAAAAAAGAAGCTATAATACAAAACAAGTGTTTCATAATCTCGTATTTTGTACAAAAATAAACATTAATAAGATATCGTCAGATGATTTTTATCACTTCAAATGCTCCCGAAAAAATTCAAAAATGTATAAAATGCGTTTTGTTTGATTCAAATCTTACATATGTAACTGAATCCGATATTAATATCTAAGTTTTCCTGACCCGGATTTTTGTTGTGATACCTGAATATTGTCAGAATTGTAAAATTGGAAGAGTTGTAAAAACCGTATCTATGCTACCGCAATGTTCCGTTAAAGTTGAGTCTGAATCCCCCCTCAAACTCAATGGTTGTTTGAATTGTAAAATTTCTTAAAACAGTATCGATACGACGTTAATGAGTTGACTAAATACTGGTTATACCACAAAACCCACCTAAACCCTAAACTTTTAACCCTAAACAGACCTAAGACCTTATACCCAAAACCTGACACCTAAAACCTGACACCTAAAATCATCTCAACCTTAGCCTCAACCTTTTTCTCTTCCCCTGAGACCCAATTCTATAGCTTTGACGTCTTTAATTTTTCCATCGTTTATGATAAAGGATAAAGCCGTTCTGACGACATGAAAACCGTGATGACCGTAAGCTCCGGGATTCATATGCAACAAGTTGTTTTTATGGTCGGGCATGACCTTGAGAATGTGAGAATGACCGCAGATAAAGAGATTGGGTTTTTCTTGGGATAATAAAGTCTGTATTCTGGTAGCATACCTACCGGGATAGCCTCCGATGTGGGTCATGACGACCTTGATACCTTCCACGGTAAAAACTTCAATCTCTTTGTATGTGAGACGGACGTCTTGCCCGTCGATATTGCCGTAAACAGCCCGGAGGGTTTTACCTTTTTTTTGGAAACATGTCAATGATTCAATGGGGCCGATATCGCCGGCATGCCAGATTTCATCAGCAGCAGAAATAAAAGAATCAAGCTCTGAGGAATAAAATCCATGATTGTCAGAAACCAGGAGAATATTCCTCATGAGCTGTATGTTTTACAGGTGAATGACCTCACCATAAGCCGCAGCTGTTGCTTCCATCACCGCTTCACTCATGGTCGGGTGGGGGTGGACTGCCTTCAGGATTTCATGCCCGGTTGTCTCCAGTTTTTTGGCGACAACAAGTTCGGCAATCATCTCGGTGACATTGGCGCCGATCATATGGCAGCCTAATAATTCACCGTATTTAGCATCGTATATGACTTTGACAAATCCTTCTTTACTTCCTGAGGCACTGGCTTTTCCGGAAGCTGAAAATGGAAATTTGCCCACTTTCAATTCGAAACCGGCCTCTTTGGCAGCTTGTTCTGTATATCCTACGCTTGCGACCTCAGGCCAGCAATAGGTACATCCCGGAATATTGTTGTAATCGATGGTTTCAGGATGATGTCCTGCGATTTTTTCCACACAAGTAATGCCTTCTGCACTGGCTACGTGTGCCAATGCCTGGGTAGGGATGACGTCGCCAATCGCGTAGATTCCTGCAACATTCGTTTTGTAATAAGCATCGGTTTTGATAAAACCTCTTTCCGTTTCAATACCTAAAGCTTCTAATCCGATATCTTCGGTGTTCGGACTTACTCCCGCTGCAGAAAGAACAAGGTCACATTCAATATCTTGTTCGCTGTTGTCTTTTCTGTTTTTAACCGTGACTTTACATCCGGCACCTGATGTATCAACTTTTTCTACTGAGGCATTGGCCAAAATATCCATGCCTGCTTTTTTGTAGATTTTCATCAGTTCTTTAGATACTTCGGCATCTTCTCTTGGAAGTAATCCTTGTTCCATAAACTCTATTACGGTCACTTTGGTCCCGATGGTATGGTAAAAATAAGCAAATTCCACTCCGATAGCTCCGGCTCCTACGACTACCATAGATTTAGGTTGTGTCGGTAAGGTCATAGCTTCCCGATACCCGATGATTTTTTGTCCGTCAATCGGAAGATTCGGTAATTGTCGGGCACGACCTCCTGTAGCGATGATGATATTTTCAGCTGCGTATTCGGCTTTGTTGCCATCTTTATCCGTCACCACCACTTTTTTACCTCTTGCAAGTTTTCCTGTGCCTTCGATAACGGTGATTTTATTTTTTTTCATAAGAAACTGAACTCCTTTGCTCATTCCGTCAGCAACGCCACGGCTCCTTTTGATCATAGTTCCGAAATCAGCTTCCGGTTTTCCAATCTGAATGCCGTAATCACCTGCATGATTGATATAGTCAAATACCTGTGCACTTTTAAGTAGTGCTTTGGTAGGAATACAACCCCAGTTAAGGCACACACCACCGAGGTTTTCTTTTTCAATAATGGCAACTTTCATACCCAATTGTGAAGCTCTGATGGCAGCTACATAACCTCCCGGGCCGCTGCCTATGACGATAAGATCGAAATTCATGAATTTTTAATTTTGGACGCAAAGGTAATAAAAATAGCGTTTCTATTTCTGATGTAAAGAAAACAAAAATTACAAAAAATGTTTTTATGCAGCATTTTTACACAAGAGACAATCCCGTGTATGACTGAAATAGGTAACTTTTCGGATTGAAATCAAAAGTTCTTTCGTCGACATGCTGTTATGTGCTTACAACACAAACCATCCTTATATTGGGTAAAAGTGTTTCTAAGGTCTTTTTAATTCAGACAGCTCGCTATATCCGGCCAACTCTCCTTTTTTGTCATACGATTCTGATCTGACCATACCAATGCCCACAGCCAAATATTCTACCATGCTGATGGTTTTAGTAAGAATCATTTTGATTTTGGCGTCATAGGTGATTTTTACACAATCAAAAGTTCCTGCAGGTGTGACAATTTTTTCAAAACCAACGACCTTTCTGTTGGTGATTTCGGTAGTTACCTTTAGCAGACTCATGCCATCCTCAATTTTGGTGGAGATGATTACATTCGCATCAGGAAGTTTTTGTCCCGCCGTCATCTGATTGGGGTATTGGATGAGATCACCTGATATTTCTACCTGCACATCAGCCGTTTGCGGAAAGGATTCGGCCATGATGCCACTGAATGTTGTCGTAAACGTATTGTTTGCACAAGTGGAAACTACCTCGCCACCGGTAACTTTTTCGCCGTCTTTGTCAAAATGAGAATACATAAATGTGATATCTCTGCCTTCTGCTCCGGCTTCATTAAACAAAACTTCGTATTGTAATTTTCCGGCTTCTTTTTTCTTTTTATCGTATGAAGTAATCGTCCATGCGGTTCCTTCCTGATGGGCAAAATATCCTTTGCAGATATCCTGTGTTTGGGAAATAAAAGGTATCAGTAAAAAAATCAGGGTTCTGTATAACATAAGGTTTATATTTCTGGTAATTAATGAGGATAAAACAGTTTTGCTGGAAAAAAGTTACACATTACGCCAGCCGGTAGCCGATACTTTGCCGCATGGATTTTGTGTCATCGGCATAATGCTGGATCACCAAAACAACATCTTCTGAGGTAATCATGGTAAGATCGGACTTTTTCCTTTTGAGTTTATCTTTTGATTTAACCCTGAGGTTTTGATTTTTGATGAGCTCAAATATGATTTTACGCACTGTCCGGGCATTGCCAAAAAATTTATCTCTTCCAATGTATAAGGTTTCGAGAAAAGAAATAAGATTTTTACTTGCTTCAGCCTCTAATGTATATCCTTCATCTTTGATCATCTTGACAGCAATCTGGTACAACTGATCGGCAGTGTAATCGTCAAAACGAAGGGTTTTGTCAAATCTTGAACTCAATCCCGGATTGGCCTTCAAAAACGTATCCATATTGTCCGGGTAACCGGCCACAAATACAAAAAATTCACCGCGCAAATCCTCCATTCTTTTTAACAATGTCTGAATGGCCTCATTTCCGAAATCTCCCTGTAATCCGTTAAAATTGGATAAGGCATAAGCTTCGTCAATAAACAGAACACCACCCAAAGATTCATCAATTTTTTCAGCGGTTTTGATAGCAGTTTGACCAACAAATCCGGCTACCAGTCCTTGTCGGTCGGTTTCCACCATGTGGCCTCTTTCGAGAATGCCAAGGGCTTTGTACAACTTGCTCAAAATTCGCGCTACGGTTGTTTTACCGGTTCCGGGATTACCTATTAATATCGTATGTAACGAAAAAAACGACAATACATTTTTGTTGCTTTCTCTGTAGTACCGAACGATATCCACCATCTCGAGAATTTGTCTTTTGACGCTGTCGATACCGATGAGACCCTGCAGTTCTACCAATGTCATCTGTAACAGTTTTTCGTCAATCGGAATCTCAGGCAACAATTTTTGTTTTTTCGGGATGATATTACTGATGTCGGCAACCTGAATTTCTGAAAGTTCTTTTTTGGAAAAAGAAACTTTTTTCTTTTTTGCCATCACCCGTAAGGCCATATTGATTTTTGCTTTGTCAACCAGATCGTATATAAATCTTGCATTGCCAAAAGTGCGGTCTCTGTCCCGGTAGGCATCGGTTATCATTTCATTGAGCAATTCCGTCGCCTGAGGTGAAAAGGTCACTTGTTTGATGTCTGCAGTATATATAGCGATCTGCGCCAATTCCTGAGGCAGGTAGTCCGGAAATTCAAATATATGTTTAAACCTGGATTTTAATCCGGGATTTGAATTGATAAAATGATGCATTTCCTTGGGATAACCTGCTACAATCACCGAAAGGTCTCCTTTGCCATTGGACATTTCTTTGATCAGCATCTCCACCACTTCTTTACCAAAGTCTTTGTTGTCGTCATTAGCTCTTGCCAATGCATATGCTTCATCAATAAAAAGTACACCACCCCGGGCTTTTTCGAGGGCATCTTTGACTTTTGGAGCCGTCTGACCGATGTATTCACCTACGAGATCGGCACGATCTACTTCCACAACGTGACCTTTGGACAACAAACCCATTTTTTTGTACAACAGACCCATCATTTTGGCTACAGTGGTTTTACCGGTTCCGGGATTTCCGGTAAAAACGAGGTGTATGTGTAAAGGGTCATCTTCCTTAAAACCTTTGGACTTTCTGAGTTTTACAAACTCGATGTACTGAGCGTGTTCTCTGATTTTTGTTTTGATTTGATGGAGACCTATGAGTTTATCCAGTTTTTCAAACAACTGGTCGAACGTCACATTAAAGTTGCTGTCGGCCACCATATATCCCGAAGGACCATTGGGCAGATGAACGATGGATTCTCCATGAATAAATTCGTCCGCCACATCAAAATGAATCAATGCAAGCAATTTGTCCATAAAAACAACTTCCAGACTGAACTGGCCGTTTTTCCACGAACCTTTGGAGTTGGCTCCCCAACCTGCAGTCACTTTTATGGAATCTTCCCCTCTTTTGACACTTTGTAGTCTGATGACTTGTCCTTTCAATTCGCGACTCTCATTGTAAAATTTAAAAAACAGTTCACAATGCCAGTCATCTGCTTTTAATATATTGTTTAATACAATTTCAGCATACACATACCGGGTTTCTTCAGCAGAAAAAGTAGTCATATACATCCTCTCTTCTTCCATGACATCATCGTAATGTCCTTCATACAAACGAAGGGACTGCAACCTGATATATGGATTTTCTTCCATAGAAATCAGGTTTTTTCCCGGATTTTCTACGTAAAAATATTTTGCAGCTACCTTTTCGCCATCAATCCATGCTTCCCAGTAGTACGTTCCTTTTTTCCAAAAAGAACCTTCTTTTTTATTTCCCCATCCTTCCCGGATAAAAACAATATTGTCAAACTTGCTGATCTTTTTTTTGAAATTGAGATTGCAGATCTGTTTTTTGAGGTTTTTAATTTCAAAACATTTTAATTCAATCTCCGCTTCCCATCCTTCCCGGTCAAAAAGTTTGTTGTAGAATGACAACTCAGCATAAATATAAGCTGTTTGCAAACTGTCGAAGACCTGACGATATTTTTTTTTGTTTTCGTCCAGATATTCAGTAGATGAATATACTTTAAGTTCTTTAAACTTATAATTTTTAAATCCGGTATTTGAAATATGATCGTCCATTTTTGAAAATATGTACTAAGATAGCAAAAGTTTTTAAGTACCACGTATTTTTTGGAAAAAAAATTATTGATTTTTACCATAATCAGGTTTCAGGATAAAGTATTATTTAGGCATGAAGTTTGTTATGAATACGTCGTAAGCTTCATAAAACAATACCAACATTGATCGATCTGATCCTCAAAAAAAAGAAAGGTGAAACCCTTTCCAGGGAAGAAATAAATTCCATCATTTCCGGGTACACATCCGGAGCCATTCCGGATTATCAGGTGGCTGCATGGCTGATGGCGGTTTGTTTCCGTGGTCTCAATGACGACGAAACAACCTATTTGACGGAAGCCATGATGTATTCCGGTGAAGTTATAGATCTGAGTGCCATTCCGGGAATCAAAGTAGATAAACACAGTACCGGCGGAGTAGGGGACAAAACAACATTAATTCTTGGTCCTTTGGTTGCAGCAATCGGCATACCGGTGGCAAAAATGTCAGGCAGGGGTTTGGGGCACACCGGTGGCACACTCGACAAATTGGAATCCATTCCCGGTCTTCAGGTCGTTTTTGAGGGCCATTCTTTTATTGATCAGGTCAAAAAAATTGGTTTGGCTGTTTGTGCCCAAAACGAACATCTTGTGCCGGCAGACAAAAAATTGTATGCTTTGCGCGATGTGACCGGAACAGTAGACAATATCTCTTTGATTGCTTCCAGCATCATGAGCAAAAAACTGGCCAGCGGAGCGGATGCTATTGTCATTGATATCAAATTGGGTGAAGGAGCTTTTATGAAAACCCTGGACGATGCTGAAAAGCTGGCTTCCATCATGATCAATACCGCAAATAAAATGGGTCGTAAACTCATCGCTGTTGTCACCGGAATGGATCAACCTCTCGGTAATGCTGTCGGAAATGCCCTTGAAGTCAAAGAAGCAATGGACACCTTACAAGGAAAAGGACCGAAAGATTTGACGGAAGTTTGCCTCGAACTGGCGAGTCATATGTTGGTACTTGGGCAAAAAGCTGCTTCCACTGCGGAGGCGCGAACGATGCTTCAGGAGGTTTTGGACAATGGGTTGGCTTACCAAAAATTTGAAAAATTTATTTCTGCTCAGGGAGGAAATCTGGATGAATTTGCAAACAAATACGACAAACCGACAGCGTTTACTGTTCCCTTAGTGGCAACACAGTCCGGGTTTATTTCTGAAGTTTTTGCTTTGGAAGTGGGTCGGGCATCCATGTTTCTGGGTGCAGGCAGAGAAACAAAAGAAAGCTCTATAGACTATGCAGCCGGCATTATCCTGGCTAAAAAAAGAGGGGATTATGTTTTGAAAGGAGATACATTGGCATATCTGCATACAAATCAAAAAGAAAGTATAAACAAAGCATTAGAAGAGTTGACAAAAGCCTACGTTTTTCAGGAAGAAAAACCGGAAGATTCACCTCTCATATTAAAAACAATCGTATAAATTTGCGAACACGATGGGTAAAAATATTTCAAAAGCAAAATCTGTTGAAACCATGGTAAGGGTCACATCTCACCACGTCAGGAACGAACCGATACCTTTTAATACAGCATTTTTTGATCAGATTCAGATCAACAAAAGTGCCGTGGATCGAAGGGCTTCAACATTGACCAAAAGAAGATCGGTCAAAAAAGAATATCAGGCGGCCTGGCTACTGAAAGCCATTACCTGTATGGACCTGACCACGCTGGCGGGTGACGACACCAAAGGTAATGTGATGCGTCTTTGTGCCAAAGCCAAAAATCCGGTCAGAAAAGATATTTTATCTGCTTTGGGAATGGCCGATGCCGGTATTACGACCGGAGCAGTTTGTGTTTACCACAATCTTATTCCTTTTGCCAAAGAAGCATTGGAAGGCAGCCATATTCCTATTGCAGCTGTGTCCACAGGGTTTCCGGCAGGTCAGATTACTTTGGAACAAAAACTCAAAGAGATTGATATGTCCGTAAAAGCAGGAGCTACAGAAATTGATATCGTCATCAGTCGCGCTCTCGTCCTGCAATCCAAATGGGAAGAACTGTACGAAGAAATCAAAGCTTGCCGCATTGCCTGCGGTCAGGCTCACATGAAAACGATTCTGGCTACCGGAGAAATTCCGACCTACACCAAAGTTGCCAAAGCAAGTATGGTGGCCATGATGGCCGGATCGGACTTTATCAAAACGAGTACCGGAAAAGAAGCAGTCAATGCAACCTTACCTGTGAGTTTGGTGATGTTGCGCGCCATCAGAGAATATCAACAATTGACGGGTTATAAAGTCGGATTTAAACCTGCCGGAGGCATTGCCAAGGCTAAAGATGCATTGGCGTGGCTCATCCTGATGAAAGAAGAATTGGGAATGGATTGGTTGCAGCCTGATTTATTCAGATTTGGCGCCAGCAGTTTATTGGGTGATATCGAAAGACAATTGGAACATTTTGTCACAGGTGCTTATTCTGCTTCGTACAGACACCCGATGGCTTAATCTCAAAGAAATTTTATCAGTATGAATATTAAAGAAATATTTCAAACCATGGAATACGGCACAGCACCGGAAAGCAATAAAGAAGCCGTTCAGTTTTTGGAAAAATACAACCGGAAATTCGGTTTGTTTATTGATGGGAAATGGGTGGATCCGCAAAGTAAAACGTACTTTTTTTCTGAAAATCCTTCCAATCAGGATTTTTTGGCTGAGATAGCGGATGGAAACAAAACAGATGTTGACCATGCCGTTGATGCAGCTAAAAAAGCACTTCCGGGTTGGGTAAAAATCGGTGGTCACCAACGTGCCCGATATTTATATGCTTTGGCTCGACAGATTCAGAAACATGCCAGGGTTTTGTCGGTTTTGGAGTCTATGGACAATGGAAAACCCATCCGCGAAACCCGGGATATCGACATTCCTTTGGTCGCCAGACACTTTTATCACCATGCCGGTTGGGCACAACTCATGGATACAGAAATGAAAGATTATCAGGAAATCGGTGTCGTCGGACAAATCATTCCCTGGAATTTTCCGATGCTCATGCTTGCCTGGAAAATAGCTCCAGCCCTTGCGATGGGAAATACTGTCGTCCTGAAACCCGCAGAATTTACATCCCTCACAGCCTTGTATTTTGCTGAATTATGTCAACAGATCGGCCTGCCAAAAGGTGTGGTAAATATTGTCACCGGTTTTGGAGGAACAGGTGCGGCTTTGGTAGATCATCCTGACGTACAGAAAATTGCCTTTACAGGATCAACGGAGGTAGGAAAAATCATCAGAAAAGCCACCGCAGGAAGTGGTAAAAAAATATCTCTCGAACTGGGTGGAAAATCTCCGTTTATCGTATTTGAAGACGCCGACCTCGATAGTGTGGTTGAAGGTGTCGTAGATGCGATTTGGTTCAACCAGGGTCAGGTTTGTTGTGCGGGCAGCAGGCTGCTTGTAGAAGAAAGTGTAGCCGAAAAGTTGTATGATAAATTAAAACACAGGATTGAAACCTTCCGTGTCGGTGATTCTTTGGACAAAAGTATTGACATGGGAGCCATCGTAAGTAAAGGTCAGCTTAAAGTGATCAAAGACCTGGTTCAGGAAGGTATTGACGAAGGAAATACCATCTGGCAACCTACCTGGGAATGTCCTGAAAATGGTTGTTTTTTTCCGCCAACCGTATTCACTGACGTTTCACCGGCAGCCAAAATTGCACAGGAAGAAATATTCGGCCCCGTTCTGGTCGCCATGACCTTCCGCAGCCATACAGAAGCCGTCAAACTGGCCAACAATACCCGCTATGGGTTGGCTGCCAGTATCTGGACAGAAAATATAAATCTCGCTCTTGACATCGCGCCACAGATCAAGGCAGGAACAGTTTGGATCAATTGTACCAATGTATTTGATGCTGCCTCCGGATTCGGTGGTTACCGGGAGTCAGGGTATGGCCGCGAAGGAGGAAAAGAAGGTTTGTTCGAATATGTAAAACCAAAAGCTGATAAACAGTTGGTTGTTGTGTCAGATGATCCAAAATCAAAAAACAAACCATCCGGTATCAAACCACCATCCATTGATGTAACCTATAAGATGTACATCGGAGGAAAACAGGTTCGTCCGGACGGAGGAAACAGCATTGTTTTTTACAATGCCGCCGGCGAATATCTGGGTGATGTTCCGAAAGGTAGCCGTAAAGATGTCAGAGATGCAGTAGAAGCCGCTCATGCCAACAAAAATTGGGCTAATATGACGGGCCACGCCAAAGCACAGGTATTATATTACATTGCTGAAAATCTTCAGAAAAGAGAGGATGAATGGGTCTCCCGGATACAACAGGTTTCTTTGGTATCTAAAGAAAAAGCACAATCAGAATTTGATAAAGGGATAGAACGCATTTTTTATTATGCTGCCAAAGCAGATAAATACGATGGAATGGTCCATCACACCGTTCAAAAAAATGTAACCCTTGCCATGCCGGAGCCGATAGGTGTAATGGCAGTCGTTTGTCCGGACAATTCTCCGTTTCTTGGTTTTATTTCCACATTATTTCCGGCCCTGACCATGGGTAATCATGTGGTTTGTGTCCCGGCAGAAAAATTTACCACCCTGGCGTTGGATTTTTATCAGATATTGGAAACATCAGATATGCCTGCAGGTGCCCTGAATATATTGTCCGGTTTTCATGAAGATCTCGTACCGGAATTGGCAAAACATATGGATGTGGATGGTATATGGTATTTTGGAAATGCCGGACTTTCGTCAAAAACGGAAGAACTTTCTGTTGGCAATCTCAAGCGTACTTGGGTCGCTTACGGAAAAAGCAGGGATTGGTTTGAAAATAGTTTGGGACAGGGAGATGAATTCCTGAGACAGGCAAGTCATATTAAAAATATCTGGATTCCTTACGGAGCGTAATAAAAATAAATAAAGATGAGCAGTATTCACATAGAAGCAAAAATAGGAGAAATAGCTGAAACGGTATTATTGCCGGGTGATCCGTTGAGAGCTAAGTTTGTCGCAGACAATTTTCTCACTGATGTGGTTTGTTACAACAAAGTCAGAAATATGTTTGGTTACACCGGCATGTATAAAGGGAAAAGAGTTTCCATCCAGGGTTCAGGCATGGGTATGGGTAGTGCAGCTATATATGTCAATGAGCTCATCACAACCTATAAGGTTAAAAATGTTATCCGGGTGGGCACATGTGGTGCCATACAAAAAAATATAAAACTCGGTCAGGTATTGCTGGCCATGAGTGCATCCGGAGATTCAGGAGCCAATGCAGCTTATTTTAACGGGATGCATTATGCAGCTACGGCTGACTTTGATCTTTTACTGAGGGCTTATCAGATTGCAAAAGATCTGAATATTCATACCATTCAGGGTTCCATATTCAGTACCGATACATTTTATGACGACATTCCCAACCGATGGGATATCTGGGAAAAACATGGCATCATCGGCGTGGAAATGGAGAGTCAGATCTTGTTCACCATTGCCAAAAGATTAGGTGCCAAAGCTTTGTCGTTACTCACGGTTTCGGATAATATTGTCACCGGTGAGGCCTCAGCGGCTAAAGAAAGGGAACAATCGTACATGGACATGATGAAAATCGCTTTGGAATTGGCCTGATTTTTCAGCTTTAATTCTGAACGATCACTTTTCTGGTAGCAATACCTTCAGAAGTTACGATTCTGACATTGTATACACCATTATTTAGCGTTGAGATATCCACTCTCAATCTGTCTTCTTTGATGTTGTTGAAAGTTTTGGTAGAAGCCAATCTTCCTTCGATGTCAAACATAGAAACTTCAACGTTTTCAGAAACGTTTTCAAGAGCCAGGTTTACAAACAAGTCTCTTGCTGCCGGATTAGGGAATGTTTTGACAGCAATTGTTGGAAGTACTATTTCTGAAGTATTATCGGTTGTTACCTCAATATCTAATTCTAAAAAAATTTTAGTATATGAATTTCCATTGGAAATGAATCTGTAGTTCCTGTTGTCTATATCTTCAACACTGGTATCATTGATATTTTCAAAAGCATATATTGAACCCGAAACGCGCGAACTTATTAAACCCAGAGATTCCAAAGAGTCCAAAGCAAAATTTGTTGCGCTTATAGCACCAATACTTCGACCGTAATTGTCCAGATTTTTTGGTATAAATCCCAATAGTTGCATTTCCGGATTTGTTTCAGGGTTTGCCGGGGTTACACTTGCTGATATTAAATAATGAGTGTTTTCTTTTAAAAAGACCCTTTCACCTTCTATTGGCAGCCCCTCATCATCAGAAACCCAGATATCAGTTTCAATTGATCTCAGATTTGGAATGTCGCTATTAATTATTTGATAATTACATCCGACTCTTTTCCTTTCTGTCGGTGATGAGGTACCACTATTGTCGAGATCGTTCCATTCAAAAAGGTCAAATCTTATTGACTGACCATCGATTGTAGATAAAGAGTTCTCAAAACCATAGCGGGCTTTTGTGAATAAATAACCGGGTGGAGTCCCCTCAGGAACATAATAAATATTAGCACATGAATATATTTTGGGTGTAGGTAACATTGACCAACCGACATAATAATACATATACGGACTGCCAAATTCTTCTTCATTATCGAGAGTCCCAAAGGTATTCTCTGTAACTTTCCATTGAAAACCGGCTTTGTTGTTATCAGGGTTTAAATCTTTTAAGTTGTTTTCGATGATGTATTCGGCACTATATGTTCCAGTTCGACTGTCCGGTAAGACATAGCGAAGAGGTAAGACAGTATTCAACAAAGAGTTGTCGGCTCCCAAAACAGGCAAAGGAAAGTCAATGGTTTGATTTACATCCGGGCCATTAATTTGTACTTTCAACAAAGTATTTTCAGAATCGACATTGCCATTATTATTTATACTTGCCATAAAAGGAATTTCAGAGATCATTGATTTTGGCATTTTATAGTAAGGCGCTACTGAATACCATTCTCTGTTAATCTGCAGATCTACAAAACTGTCATCATATACTACTACGTCATCAATCACCCAATAATAATAATCTCCGATACATTCAAATTTGAAACGAAGCTGATTAGCTCCTTTGTATCCGACAAAACTTATTTTTTTACGTTCAGAAATATGGTTGCTGTTAACCCTATATTCTTCATTAAGCCTGAAAGTATCAGCAAAAGTAGTCCCTCCATCTTTGCTGACCATAATGTAATACTCACTTCTGAATTGTCTGAGTGACTGGCTGAATTCAATAATCAGTCCCTGCTCTAATGGTTTGTTGAATACAATATTGGGTGACAATAAAAATCCGGTACATGGGGATGGACAAGTTCCTTTTCCTCTGTCCGGGGAACCGTCAGGCAAGGTCATTCCTGCATTGTCAAGAAAGTCACTGTTAAATTCCGCAACACCGGTACAGTATGTTTCAGAACCTACTACTTTAGGACCTTCGGTATACGCACCATTTCTGATTACACCTTCAGGGTTGTGGACCCAACCTTTATCTGTTGTCCAGCCACCAAAACCATTCCTGAAGTCACCTTCACCCGGTGCATCTCCCCAAACAACATTAGATGCATAGGAGACTGAAGTAGGACAGGCTTTATTTTTGAAAGTAACATGTATGCCACCGGAAGTAAGATTAACCCTTAATTTATCACAAGTTTCTTTGGAGGTATAAAAAACCGAAATCGTAACCTGATCAGACACATTTCCCCCAGGCATCATTTGTAATGTTTCATTAGGAAGCACTGCACAAATAACTACGGCAACAGCTCCTGAATTTTGTGCATTCAAACTTTTAACATCAAAAGCACAGGTACCTCTGTCCAGAAAAACAACTTT
>JALHOZ010000049.1 GCA_022842725.1 Saprospiraceae bacterium | reverse complement strand
TTCGATTAAGTTTCTCCTTCTTACTCATTTTAAATTGATCAATTGTTGCCATAAATTTACCGCTTATTTTAAACTTTTTAAACCTTTTTTGCGGTCAACATATTTCAGGCACTGACATGGGTTCTGATGCCACCTTGGTTTTGTCGACAGTTTTAGGTAGTGTCGTAACAATTCAACAAGTCTGTTGAGGGTTTAATGTTTAATGTTTAGGGGATTTGTGATGCCTATCGGGTTTTGTCGACTGACTCGCAGAATGTCGATACAGTTTAACAAATCAACTCCCGAAAGCTTTCGGGACAACAATTCAACAATCTGTTTAATGTTTAGGAAAATCAAAACAACCAATACATTTAAAGATTTGGACTTTCAGGGAAACTATTCTTTGAAATATATTTGTTGTAACAGGAGTGAAATCGATTTTGTCACAGATAAGGCTGTAGATTACGGATTGAGTAATTGCAGAATCAATGACGATTGTATTAATTAAAACACAGCCAAAGATTAAATGCAAGTCCAAACAAACATTTATCATCTTCCATGGGTTTATCCTTCATGGAAACACTTGACATCATAATCATCGGCGGCGGACCCATCGGTCTTGCATGTGGATTGGAAGCACAAAAAGCCGGATTGAAGTACGTCATTCTCGAAAAAGGACCGCTGGTAAATTCGTTGTACCACTATCCTTCGAATATGACGTTTTTTTCTACCTCTGAAAGGCTGGAGATTGGCGGTGTTCCCTTTGTGTCAGTCAATGCCAAACCGACAAAAACCGAAGCTTTGGAGTATTACCGCAGGATTGCTGATTCGTTCAGGCTAAATGTCCATACTTTTGAAGAGGTAACACGCATTCAAAAAACAGACGACTATTTTTATGTGGAAAGTTCCAAATCAGTTTATCAAAGTAAAAACATCATTTTGGCCACCGGTTTTTTTGATGACGCGGTCAAACTGAATGTTCCGGGAGAAGACTTGCCTAAAGTCACCCATTATTACAAAGAGCCACATTTTTATTACAAACAAAAAGTTTTGGTGGTTGGTGCCAACAATTCTGCGGTGGATGCTGCTTTGGAAACCTGGCGCAAAGGAGCCGAAGTCACTATGATCATTCGCGGCAAAGAAATCGGTCCCAGAGTAAAATATTGGGTTCGTCCGGACATCATCAACCGGATAGAAGAAGGATCCATCAAGGCATATTTTGAATCTGAAGTCATCGGCATCCATCCCGAAAAGGTAGAAATCAAAACACCTATGGGTCATATAACTCTTGAAAACGATTACGTCATTGCAGCTACCGGATACCAACCTGATTTTGCACTCCTACGGATGTTGGGCGTGACTTGTTCGGATGATGAAAAAAGAATACCTGAATACCATCCGGAAACCCAGGAATCCAATCAAAAAGGTGTCTACCTGGCCGGCGTGGTCTGCGGCGGTATGGAAACCCATGTATGGTTTATTGAAAACTCACGGGTACACGCACAAAAAATTGTAGCTGATATTATTGCAAAAAAATAGTGAAAGTCTTTGAAGACAAAAAAAAACCGCCGTTTTAAGATAAAACGACGGTTTTTTTTACTTTTCGAAATGAAGATTTTTACTTCTTCGTAATCGTCATAACAGCATTCTGATATGCAGGAATAACCTGAACCATTTTATCAGCTGCTTTTGTGTCGGGGTGAATCCAATAAGTGGTGATGTCCTGGGCATTATCCTGATTGACGACTTCCACTTTTTGGTAAGCAACACCATTCATATCTTCTTTGCCTTTGACAGTAAGTGTCACTTTTTTGGCTTTCATGGTCATGATATCAGGAACTTCAAAATGCAGGGTGTATCCTTCTTTGAGCGGAAGACCACCAATGATGTAGTCTGAACCAGGTCCGTCATTCATATAAGCTCCTTCAAACGGAATCTCCATTTTCTGACCCATCATATCGATTGATGCTTTGTTGTCGGCAAAAGTCATCGGAATGGTTTGTCCCATCTGACTCATGTTTCTCGCCACACAAGCAAAAGATTTTGTCATAACGACTTCATCCGTCATTTCGCCCATGGCGCCGGTAGAAACATCTTTGATGACATAGTTTCCATCTTTCATGGAGATGGTTCTTGTCATGCTCATCGGAATTTTTTGACCCTGAACTTCCAGAGCCACATCGTATTCTGTACTGCCTTCTTTGATGCTGTTGTTGATAGCAGGAAATGATTTGGCTACAGAAACGGCTTGTTTGGCCTCGTATTTTACGGTTTTGACATCAACTTTCAGTTTTTCAAGGGTTTCTTTGACATCCGTTGGCATATCTTCCTGAAACCTTCCGCCGATCACTTCAGAAAGGAATCTTTCAACATGAGCGTACATCGCCTTTTTGTTTAAGGGCTTTGCAAATCCGTGTCCTTCATCTTTTGCCAAAAGGTAATCTACTTTTTTGCCTTTGTCTCTTAACGCAATAACAATCTGATCTGCTTCTGCCTGTTTTACTCTCGGGTCGTTGGCTCCCTGAATGATCAAAAGCGGTTTAACGATTTTGTCAGCTTTAAACAAAGGACTTGCCTCCCGGATCAGTTTTTTACCTTCTTCTGTATTGGGGTCACCTACCATTCCGTAAAGGAAAGCTCTTCCGGCTTCCCAATAAGCAGGAACAGATTCCAATAAGGTAAAGATATTGCTTGGTCCTACGATATCCACACCACAAGCGTATACATCAGGAGTGAAGGCCAAACCGGCAAGGGTTGCATATCCGCCATAACTTCCACCCATTATAGCAACGCGGTTTTTGTCTGCGATTCCTTTATCCACCAGGTATTTTACACCCCAGGTGATATCATCCTGCATGAGTTTACCCCACTGAAGGTCTCCTGCATTGAGGAATTTTTTGCCAAAGCCACCACTGGCTCTGAAATTGGGTTGTAATACTGCATACCCTCTGTTGGCAAGAAACTGTACTTCTGCATTGTATCCCCAATAGTCTCGCGGACCTTTAGGGCCTCCGTGAACAAGAACAATCACCGGCAGGTTTTTGGCAGCGATGCCGACGGGAGTCGTCAGATAAGCAGGGATTTCAAGTCCGTCAGAACTTTTGTACGTCACCGGAGTCATCGTGGCGAGGTGTTGTTCTACTTCTTTAAGTTTTGGTCTCGGTGTATATTGGTGGATGAGTTTTTTTGTTTTTGTATCGTAAAAATACGCTTCAGAAGCATATTTGTCACCTCCTGTTGCAATAAGGAATTTGCTGTAATCTTTGGTAGAAGACTGAAAATTCACTTCTCTTCCCGGAAATTGTTTTTCGAGATATTTGTACATTTCCTCCCAACTTTTGTCTTTCCAGTAATATTTGGTTTTGTCAAGTGTGTAGGAAGTAGAGATGATTTTACGGTTGTGTCTGTCCATTCTCAATCCGCCGAAATCGACTTTGTTTTCCGGATCGGATTCGATTTTGACTTTTTGTTTGGTTTCAGGATTCATCAAAAACAAAGTGCTTTTGTCAAGGTCACCTACATTTGAAACCAGATAAAACTGAGAATTGTCTTCATTCCAATTGCTTACATAAGCGGATTCCGTTACTTTGGTTTCGTAAATCTGAACAAGTTTATTGTTTTTGTCGTAATACAAAAAGGTGGTATTTCCTTTTTCGTCTGTTCTGTAGAGGAGTCTGAGTTTTTCGTCCCAGTCAAAGTCATAACCGGTTATTCTGTCTTCATTTTTGTACAAAAGTTTAAGATCTCCGGTAGAAATCGTCAATTCGTACAAATCGTGCCATGCTTTGTCGCGGTCATTGAGACCGATCATCATTTTGTCCGGATTGATTCTGCTGACGTCGTATATCTGTGCTGTTACTTCGTTGAGTGGTGTCAGGTTTCTTGATTCAGGAACACCGGTTTCCGCATTTGCTGCTGCCATCGGGTCAACGGCAAAGATGTTGATATTTTCATCACCGTCTTTGTCTTTTACATAAAGTATATATTTGCTGTCATCTGTCCAGAAGTATCCATATAATGGTCTTTGGCTGTCGGTGAGGGGGCGTGCTTTGTCAAAAGACTCGTCAAATTTTTTGACCCATACATTCATGATACCTTTGTGGGCCTTCATAAAAGAAATCCAGTTACCGTCGGGGCTGAGCTGACCGGAGCTGATTTCGGGATTACCAAAAAACAAATCTCTGTCTAAAAGAGGTGTTTTCTGGGCGTTGGTGTGTTGTGCCATCATAAAAACTAAGGCTAAAATTACTATTCTCATTTGTTTGTATTTGATAATGTCAAATAAACTGTAAAAAAAGGAGAATTGTTATAAAAAATCGATGATTGGTGCAAAAAAATAGAAATAAGTTGATAAAATGATGATTTCAAAGGGCTGTTGGTCGGTTAGGGGTATGTTTTGTGCCCATCAATATCCTGACAGTATCCTTACTTACAGGAACCTGAAATGCATGAGATATGGCATTGGCTCCGGTTTTATGAAAGTTGGTTAGTACCCAAACGATTGGCGGGCAATGTTGGTACAATTTCCGGTTAGTATGGTAAAAATGTGTTTTAAGGTTGTGTAAATCAATTGTTTAAGTGTTTTATTTTGATTTTTTGTTATGTACTTATATTTTTTTTTCATATTTTGATACAACCTTACATGTTTTAATCTATTTTTGCCATAGAAATTTAAAAAAATAAAAATGAAAACAAAGATTATCTTTTTTACCTTAAGTATTATTGCCTTTTTTTCAGGCTCCATAATTGCCAATAATCCTGAAAACCCTTCTGATAAGATCAAAGATTCAAAAAGTGAAATTCAGTCTGAGTTATTAGAACTGAATAATGTAGATCAATTTATTGGTAATGAATTTGATTTTAACAGATTATCATCAGAACAACCTGAAATGGTAAAATCTGCAAAACTAAGTTCTGACATGACATTTGCAGCTGCTGGTGGAGAAAGGCCACCTTTAGGGATACCAGGTTTTCTTTGGGGCTTTTGTTTGGGTTTAATCGGAATGCTTATTGTATACCTTGCCATGTCAGAAGGACCGGACAGAAAAAAACAAGTGACTAATGCTTTATACGGATGTCTCGCATGGACAGCACTATATCTGATTTTAATTTTGACAGGAGTTATAAAGGTAGCAAGTGCGGAACCAAAAGTTATGGAATCAGTAGGTAGAATCCTGACCGTTTAAAAACTGAATTTCAAATATGAAAAACTTCTGAAACATAAAAATGATTAGCGGAAGTTTAAACATATAAAATTTAAATCCGGTAATCACTTTTCTTCTGAATAATTGAATTTGAATAAAATGACAATGTTTTTTATTCAAATTCAATTGTTTGGTTTCCCAAGAAATCTATGGAATTGTTTGAATGATTACATTAAGAAACCGGACCCTTCTCAAGCTGTATAATCTAAATTCCCTAAATTGAACTGTAAGTATATATTATTAGTTGTTCTGGCTTTCTGTACATATACTATACAATGTCAGACATTCAACAATTTTGAAGCTGATTTTACCATTAAGGAAAAATATAAGTTTGCACAAATATCTCATTTGTTTAAAGGAAGCGTTAAAGTCAACAGTATTGACCAAACTTCATATTTTACTTTAACATTTCCAAATCGTGAGAAGTGGCTCCTCAAAGATTCTTTACTTACCCAAATAGTCAATGACTCTGTCATTCAATCGATAAATGTCGGACAATTTGAAAATTTTTCATTAATAAAAGAAGTCAATTCTGCTATTAAAAAAGATTACGGTCTTTCTGAAATTGGATTTACTCAGAAATATACAACAGCAGACAGTTCCGGTGTCAAAGTAGAATGGATGCCACCTACTGTCATGAAAGAAATATTTCTTATGGCAATTACACATATTTCAGATAACTTATTACGTTCAGTATCTCTTTTTGATACAAAGGGAGCGTTGGTTTCATCTACCTATTTTGAAGATTATTTATTTATAAAAAATATTCCCATACCAACAAAAATAATGTCTAAAATTGTTGGAGACAATGAAATTGTTTTTAAGTCTTTAGAGTTTAAGAATATAAAAATTAATTAAGGTATGAGTTTATCAAAAATGCTGTTTCTTTTTATTTTGATATCCTTTTCATATGGTTGTATAGCTCAGAATACTGATGACTTCAAAATAATTACCAATATTTTGGAAAATGAAAACCGGAAGATACTATTAGAAAGTAAATCACAGAATAAAATAAATGTTTCCGGCTATCTGCCACTTTTATTTAGTTTTTATAAAAACTATGTTTCAAGTCAGGATTTTAACAGCTGTGTTTATCACCCTTCCTGTTCTGCTTATGCTGTTGAAGCCATTCAAAAAAAGGGCATTATAAATGGAACAATAATGACCTTTGACCGATTGACAAGGTGTAATCCTACATCATTCAAACATTATGAGGTGGATATGAAACTTAAAAGACTTAAAGATCACGTTGAATGAAATGGATATTGATTATTCTGTTATTTAGCTCGACTAAAATTTTCTGTCAGGATCAGGATTCGTTGTTTTCTGAGACAAAAACGTTAAGCTTTGCCCGTCATCTTTATATCAATGGTATGTATGATATGGCATCTCAGGAGTATGAAAGATTAATTTATATTAATCCAAAAAACAAAATATATCATAAAGAATTGCTGGCCTCATACAGAAAATCAAATAATATAAAATCAATTCTGAAAAAATCAAAAAATGAAGCGTTTTACGATACCGGCATACAATTAGAATATGCTTTGGGTAATTTTGCTGCAGGAAATTTTGAAACAGCTAAATATCTTTTAGTCCCGGATACTTTTAGTAACCAAAAACATAGGCTGATTGCTGCTGATATTAAAAATTGTATTTCCTTACTGGAGTTCAGGATTCTGCCTGTAGGAACAGATAATCAAAACCCTGTTATCGAAAATTTATCCATAATGTACCGAACTACAAAAACAAAATCTCCTGTTAAGGCCGGTATTTTTTCTGCCGTGATTCCCGGTAGCGGCAGGGTTTATACACAAGATTACACAAACGGACTCCTCTCTTTATTATTTATTGGCGGTTCTGCATGGCAATCGGCAAGTCGGTTTAAACAAAAAGGAATAACTTCAGTAACAGGATGGATTTACGGTGGTATTGCTTTTGGGTTCTATTTAGGCAATATTTACGGATCAGTAAAAAGTGCCAAAAAATATAACAATAAAAAATATCAAATATTAGATGAAAAAACTAAAAACTATATTCTTAATCTGGATTTTTAGTACCTTCGTATTTGCAGGTAATGCACAGAATAGTTTAGAAACTTTTGCAGATACTTTGGCTGATAAAGGGTTGTATCATCATGCCCTCAAAGAATATTTACGATGTGTATTTCATGAGGAAAAACTTTTGAGTAAGGATATTTATATTAAAATATCTGATATGTTTTTGAAAATAGAACAACACCAAAAAGCATTAGAATACCTGGATTTACATTATTATAAATATTTTGACCAAAATCCTGAAAAAAACAATGTTCTTTTTAAAAAAACACAGATATTATTTCATCAACAAAAACCTGAAGAAGCTCTGTCAAATATTTTACAGGTAGTTCCGGCAAATATACATGATTCTGACCGAAAATATTTTTATCAGGGAATACTGAATGTTTTGCTGAAAAAGGAAACTGAAAGTTTTGAAGCTCTTTCAAAACTAAGTTATATTCATCAGAATCAGCATAAAGAACTTAAATCAAAAATAAAATATTCCATAAAAAAGGCTTCAAAAAACCCTAATGTAGCTTTAGCTCAGAGTGCCCTCATACCCGGACTGGGCCAAACATTACAAGGTAATATTAATGATGGATTGAAGTCGTTTATTTTGGTTGGAGCTCTCGGTGTTCTTTTTATAGATATAAACCTTTCTTATTCTTTTACTGACGCATTACTTAGCGTTGGTCCCTGGCTTACCAGATATTATATTGGTGGCATGGTCAATGCATCAAAACAGACAGAAAAAAGAAATGAAAGGGTTTTAAATGCATCAATTTTGGAGTTAATTACATTTTTGAAAACTTGCCAAAACTAATTAATTCTGCTTCCTGCTGAGAATCATTTTATAATTTATTGCAGTAACATTCATTTTATTTTCCTATGCTCAGTTGGCTGAGATTGAAAATGATTTCATTCTTGCTTGTTTATGTACTCATGGTATCGTCAGACCTTATATAGAATACTGAATGTCTTCTTTATGTTGTGAATTGTGATTTTTGACTCAAAAGATTTTTATGAAGGCAGAAGAGAAAAATTCATAATTATAAAAGTCCTTAAAATACAAAGGTGAAATGTAAAAAAAATGATAAGGAAAATTGTATAAATAAAATGCCCAAAATTTTGGGCATTTTATTTTATTGTTTTTTGAAATGATTCCGGACTTTGGCAATCATCTGATTATGTGAGATGTGGGCCTCTGCAGTATCGAGTTCTATGACAGAAGATTTCAACAAACCTTCTTTTGTGATGTAGTTGCGAAACTGTTCCTGTGCCTTGCCGGGACCAAAAACATAAATATAATCCAGATTAGTCAATTCATGACTCACATGCTTAAAAAAGTCATGCAACTCGCCTGACAATTTATTGGTATTGGCATTCTGGCTGCTCCCGAAACTACCATGGATATTGGATTTGATTTTCCTGATGGCTTCAAAATCACCTTCAGTCGTGTTGTCTTCATTGCTGATGATTTGAGCAACTTCGTGATCAATCCATAATCCTGCTACTTTTTTGTCTTTGTACATATGTTATTATTTTATACAGACAAAACTACATAAAAAGATAGTTCATTGCGGTGATTTACAACATTTTGTAATATGATCAAAATCAGGAAAATGATCAAAAGAGCCTTAGGTTTTACCATAAAATGCAACATTTGTTTTACAGGATTTAAATAAATTGCTGTTAAATTTCTGATTATAAAAGTGATTTAGATACCTTTGCCTTTCTAAGTTCAAATTGACTAACAAGTACCTTTAAAAATATCATACCATGGCAAAAAGTAAAGACGTAAAAAAGGAAGTTAAAAAAGAAGCAGCCAAAACACCTAAAGAAAAGAAGGCAGAAAAGAGAAACAAAAAACCTAAGTACGAATAAGGTGGATTTTGGAGGCTTTCGTGGGAATTTAGTTTTTAGGATCATGTTTCATTACTTGTAGTACAAAAAAATTAGTTCCTGACGAAAACTGATTTCCCCTTTTTTCATGGCGCAAATTTGGTGATAAAGCCTTACCTACGTCCCTAATTAAAGTCTGTGACAGGGAGACAGAACATTCTCCTTTTTGATACAAACCTGTGTGTTTGTGGCAATAGTGGATGCAGTGGTAAATCGAAGGTTTATAATTATATGAATCATTGTGATGAACGTACGGGAAAGTGGCATTAATTCGCTACTATATATATGCTCAAAACGTGAGGTGCAAGTTTAATCATCCACAGGACACATAAACAATGACTTATTATATTTTTTTAAAATGGGATACTATATAGATTTAGAAAAAATATCAATTGACGATTATCGGAAAAAATTAGAATCAGCTTATGTACCACCAAGTAGGTTGATTCTTAAAGACAAATTGGATGAGAGATTTGGATACTTTAAAGGAATAGGGATTAAAAATGTTAAAGAATTGATTCAGTTACTTAAAAAGCAAAACAAATTTGAGGAACTAACAAAGGTCAACTGTTTTTCGGGTGATTATTTGACTATTTTGCTTAGGGAATTAAACAGTATCCTTCCAAAACCACATAAGATTTCTGATTTTATAGGGATAACAAAAAATACGATTGACAGTTTAGAGAATTTTGGTATTACAAATACCGAAAGACTTTATAACAAGGTTATTAGAAAGTCGGATAGACAGAAACTTGCTGAATCAACAGGTATAGCAACTCAAGACATATTGGTATTAACCAAATTATCTGATTTATCAAGGATTAAATGGGTAGGAGTGACTTATGCACAGATGCTTTATGACATAGGAGTTGATACAGTAGAAAAAGTGTCAGGATCTGACCCGATTGATTTACATGCAAAAATAAATCATTTGATAAAAGAAAAAAATATATTTAAAGGAGCTATAGGATTGAACGACGTAAAAATATTGATTGAATCAGCAGGAGATTTGCCTTTAGAAATTGAATATTAAGATGAATCAACGCCTTCTGCCAATACCCTTTGCTAAAAGCGCAAGTTTGTTACTTGTGCCTATCTTATTTTCATAAGGAATGTATCCTCTGTTCCATCACCGGCATACCCAATCCATATCATGAACAAAAATTTTCTCACCACAGAAAAGCTTGCCATAAAATATTAAAATGAAACATCCAAAAGAATTTCAAATAAAAGATTTTAATTACGATTTGCCGGCAAACCGAATCGCAAAATATCCTTTGGACGAAAGAGATTTAAGTAAGTTGTTGGTCTATCGTGAAAACAACATAAAAACAGATATATACAGAAATATAAACAACTATATTTCTGAAAATTCTTTGCTTGTTTTTAATAACACAAAGGTCATTCATGCACGACTACATTTCAAAAATGCGACCGGAGGAAAAATTGAAATATTCTGTCTGGAACCAAGCGGAAACGCTGAACTTTCTTCTGCTATGAGTCAACACCAAATTGTTGAATGGGAATGTTTGATCGGAGGTCTTGATAAATGGAAAGAAAAAACCATCAGTATTCAGACGAACAACTTTTTATTGAATGCTGAAATATTAAAGCGGAATGTACACTCGTTTACCATACAATTTAGTTGGCAGCCGGAAGACGTTACTTTTGCTGAGATTCTGGATCAAGTGGGCCAAATACCCATTCCGCCCTATTTGAAAAGAGAGAGCGAAGAGGTTGATTTAAACAGATATCAAACGGTGTATGCCGAACAAAAGGGTTCGGTGGCAGCACCAACAGCAGGGCTTCATTTTACAAATTTAATTTTTGAAAAGCTCAGAGCAAAAAATGTTGATATTGATTATGTAACGCTTCATGTCGGAGCGGGAACCTTCAAGCCGGTCAAAAGTGAAACGATTGAAGAACACGACATGCACGCTGAATGGATTGAAGTTGAAAGAGCGTCAATTGAAAAATTATTGTTTCATATTTCTGCAGAGCACTCAAACCAAAATGTGATTGCCGTCGGCACAACATCATTAAGAACGATTGAATCCCTTTACTGGATGGGAGTTAAAGCACAGCAAAATTTGGATGCTTCCTTATTGGAATTAGAAGTCAGGCAATGGGATGCCTACGAACTTCAACACAATGGGTCTGCGAAAGACGCCCTACATTCGTTATTGGCATGGATGACAAAAAATGAAGTCAAAAAACTGATATGTAAAACCCAGTTGCTTATTGTGCCTTCCTATGAGTTAAAAATTGCTGATGGCCTCATTACAAATTTCCATCAACCAGGATCCACCCTTCTTTTATTGGTTGCAGCGGTAGCTGGTGATGATTGGAAAACGATTTATCATTACGCATTAGAGCATGATTTCAGGTTTTTGAGTTATGGTGATGGTAGTTTATTGTTCAAGAAAAAATTAAAATAGGTGTCAGGCTTTAGGGATTAGGTGTCAGGCTTTAGGTGTCAGGTATTAGGCTTTAGGGATTAGGATGTTTTGTCGAAACTTCCGGGGTAAATTAGGTGTCAGGCTTTAGGGATTAGGATGTTTTGATGAATCATTCATGTCAAAACCAGGAGATTTTTGAAGTTATTTTTAATTTTAAACACATCTTTCAGAGGCGAACACTAATGCAATCGTCCCGTGGACGCCACGATTATTAGGAGTGGAATTTGTCAAATCTTGTGGTTATTGCAGATTCCGATACCGCAAAAGCGGTATCGGAATTTTTTGGGGAGAGGGGGCGGCGAAGCCGCCCCCTCTCTATCCCCATTTAATTTTCTGTCATTCCGATCAAGCCTATGGCTTGGTCGGAATCTCTCTCTTATAATAAGACGATGATGGCCTTAAACACATCGACCAGCGAGCTGAGGAACGAAGACCGCTGAGCGATGTGTTGTTGAGAGAAATAGGATATTATTCTATCTGGATTTCGATTAGTTGTTTACCTGTTTTCGCTCAAGGGTGACTGACCGTTGAATAAAATGCCCTGCACAATTTTGTATACTACCTTTTCAAAAAAACGAGTAAAGTATCTGAAACCCTTTTATATTTGTATTTTGATACAGACAATCAAAATGGTAGTATCCGCATTTAATATATATACACGAATGTTTTAAAAAGATCATGTCGTGTCTTCAAAATCTGATAGCAAACCTATTGAATGAAAATCGTAAATCAAAAAAATGATAGATTATAACAATAAGATATTCAGACCTGTAAGTAATTCAGAAAATGGAGAAACCTCCAATGAAACTATTTTTCTGTATAAACAAATGGGCAACATTTTGACATCTGAATATTCCGGAGGTAAAATAGTGAAAGGACATTTGATCGGACTTGTGGACGAGAATGGAGAAATTAATATGAAATATCATCAGGTTAATGACAAAGGGGAACTTATGACGGGTATTTGTACCTCAAAACCTGAAATTTTGACCAATGGAAAAATAAGATTACACGAAAGTTGGGAATGGACATCCGGAGATAAATCAAAAGGACAATCAATCATTGAAGAACAATAAATTTTATTATTGTTGACACTGATTATCAATGCTTCGCATTGTCCATTTTTGGCCCCTCTAAATCCCCTTTGCTGGTAAGTTTGCAACTTGTGCCTATATTTTCATAAACCCGGTAATTTCCGTATCATCATCTCACCATCCTCATAATCCTTGATACTGAAAACAGAATAAAAATGCCCTGCCCAATTTCATACACAATCTTTCAAAAAACGACAAAAGTTTCTGAAACCCTTTTATATTTGTGTTTTCAATAACGACCATCGTTACAAAATAATAGTATCTTCATTAATTCATGTAAGCGAATGTTTTTGTAATAGAGTTACGTTAACACATTCTTTATATCAAACCATAAAATGTTTAAAACGGAATCATGCCCTACTTAGATGAATATGCCGGAGCCTGGACTACTACACAAGCGAGGCACCTGTTAAAAAGAACTACTTTCGGACCTTCTGCACAAATGGTAGATACGTCGGTAAGTTTAGGATTACAAGGTACGATTGATACCCTTTTTGCTCCTTTGCCCATGCCGGACCCACCTTTGAAGTCCATACCGGACGGTACGGGCAATAACCAACTGAATGACCCGGGAGCCATGTACGGCGAAACCTGGGTAAATGCTGTCCCTTTTCCGAATATCAATCCACCGATGTTGCGCAACCGTGTCCTTCGGTCGAGAAGTAAATCCCTGTATTCCTGGACGGTATTACAAATGCATTATTCTGACATTTCTATCAGAGAAAAATTGACCTTGTTTTGGCACAATCACTTTGTGGTAGCAGATGGCACCATCGCACACAGGGAATATTTATATTATACACTTTTGCGGAGATTTGCCACCGGAAATTTTAAAGAACTGACCAAAGAAATTACCATTGATACCGGTATGCTCTTCTATTTAAGCGGTGCTGAAAACACCAACAATGCTCCGAATGAAAATTATTCCCGCGAGCTACTGGAGTTATTTACCGTGGGAAAAGGGGATCTGGCTGCACCGGGTGACTATACCAATTTTACAGAAGATGATGTCATTCAAATGGCAAAGGTACTGACAGGATGGAGAGTACCACCGGTTAGTAATCAGAATACTTTGACGGCTCAATTTGTAAATGGTAACCACACCCCGGGAAGTAAACAATTATCTCATCGATTCAATAATGCGGTCATTTCAGAAAACGGAGATCAGGAATTCAGAGACCTCATAGATGTGATTTTTCAACAGGATGAATGCTCCCGTTTCATCATGAGAAAACTGTATCGTTGGTTTGTTCATTATGACATTTCCGATGATATTGAAATGAATGTAATCGAACCATTGGCTGCAATCCTTCGAAACAACAATTACGAAATAGCTCCGGCCTTACAAGTGCTTATGAAATCAGAACATTTTTATAATGCAACGGCCTGCATGATCAAAAGTCCGATGGATTTAATGATGTCTGTTACCAGAGGGTTGGGTATTCAACCACCACAAGGAGACCTTGAAGATGAATATGACCACGCCTACAATCATTACATTATGAGTACGGATTTGGAGCAGGCTCTTTTTTATCATCCTGACGTGGCCGGATGGAAAGCTTATTATCAGAAACCACAGTTTGATAAATTATGGATCAATAATTTGCTGCTTCCCAAGCGTCATGAATTTTGCCGACTCATGGTGGAAGGCGGAATATTCAGTTATAATGATGTGAATTACCGCGTGACTTCACTTGTACCTGTTTTAGAAATAGTCAAAAATATTCCAGATGCAAATGATCCGAATGTACTGGTCAGCAGTTTGGCAGAAATAATGTTTAA
The DNA here is from genome assembly GCA_022842725.1 of Saprospiraceae bacterium. Taxonomy (GTDB): domain Bacteria; phylum Bacteroidota; class Bacteroidia; order Chitinophagales; family Saprospiraceae; genus OLB9. Next base: position 7,296 of record JALHOZ010000049.1, on the reverse strand, counting down.
TTATCCGATTACTGAAAATCAATTAACCAGTTTGAAGGATGTCCTGATACCGGGTTTGCCTGATTTTGAATGGACGGTTGAATATTTAGATTATCTGTCCGACCCATCAAATCAGGCGCTGGCAGAGTCCGTGGAAAACAAATTAAAAAGTTTGTTTTCTGTCATGGTCAGAATGTCTGAATTTCAAATAATGTAAAGATTTTATGCCAAAGCCGGACATACGAAACACATAGTTTTCCGAAGTGTCGCAGCAGGCCATTAAAAATCTGTAAAAAATAAAAAAATGAATAAGGTAAAAATAAATCGCAGGGACTTTCTTAAAACATCGGCATTGGCATCTATCCCGCTTACTTTAAGTGGAATTCCGTTATTTGCCACGGCAAATCCCAATTCTTCTTTTATCAACGGTGTGAATGATAAAATTTTAGTATTGGTGCAGTTACAAGGTGGTAATGATGGGTTGGCTACTATTTTCGATTCCCGACAATATGCCAATTTGCAGGCTGTACGAAACAATATCATTGTCCCTGAAAGTTCCATTATTAACTTTCACAATGAGTATGGCTTTCATTCTGCTATGCAAGGCATGAAAGATGTTTGGGAAATGGAAAGTTTGGGTATAGTTCAAAATGTAGGTTATCCCAATCAGAACCGTTCTCACTTCAGGTCAACGGATATTTGGAATTCCGCATCAGGCGCTGAAGAATTTATCAGTACAGGGTGGATCGGTCGATTTTATGACCTGAATTATTCTGACTATCCGAACGGGTATCCAAACGCAGATAACCCGCATCCATTTGCTTTGACCATGGGAAAAATAGTCTCGGAGACCTGTCAGGGAGTTAATGCCAATTACAGTTTGTCTTTATTGGATCCTTTCAATCCGGGCACGGCATTGGTGAGTGCTGAAGGTGACATTCCGGCCAATTGTTTTGGTGATGCTTTGTCTTTTGTCAATGATACCGTTGCGCAAACCAACGCCTTTGCTTCTGTCATCAGTGAAGCCGCCGATGCGGGCAATAACTTATCGGCAAAATGGGATAACTTAGACACAGAACTTGCCAAAAAATTAAAAAATGTTGCGCGGCTTATTTCCGGAGGATTACAAACAAAAATTTACATTGTCCAATTAGGCGGTTTTGATACACATGACAATCAGGTTGTCGACGGAGAAACAACCACAGGGCTACACAGCGAACTACTCAAAGAGCTTTCAGATGCCATTTGTGCATTTCAGGATGACCTGAACCTGTTGAGTGTGAGTGAAAGGGTAGTGGGCATGACGTATTCAGAATTTGGCAGAAGGATTCGTTCCAACGGAGCATTGGGTACTGACCACGGCACCGCTGCGCCGCTCTTCCTTTTTGGATCCTGTATAAAAAACCAGGTTTTGGGTGATCATCCTGAAATTGATACGCAGGTAGGCATTGATGAAGGAGTCCCGATGCAATATGATTTCAGGGACATATACGGAACCATTTTAAAAGATTGGCTTGGATTGGAGGAAAACAACGTACTTAATGTGTTATATCCGGATTTTCAGGCGCTTCCGTTGTTTAAAGAGAGTTGTCTGATGGTGAATACCACCACGCATAACTTATTACAAGACCCGGAGATCAATGTATATCCCAATCCAACGGTGGATAAGGTACAAATCAGTTATTTTAGTAAAGATCACCAATCAACGGTCAGGGTCTTTGACAGTGCCGGCGGATTTCTGATGAGCACCTCCGTGTATGGAAGCAACATGAGTCAGCATCAGCTTATGATAGACCTTTCTACCTATAAGCCCGGTTCTTATTTTATTCATGTGAGAAACAGAGACTTTAGCAAGACCAAAAAGGTAGTTAAGATTTGATAAGGTTTTTTAGTAAAATATGTTTCACTGCAGTAGTCTCTTGCCTGCTTTTATATTCTGTAAAAGTAACTGCGCAGCCTGAAGTCTGTCCCCTGACAGATGCTGATATGACGCCAACTTGTATAGAGGCTTGTATCATTTGTGATATTGATGGTTATACCGGTACCCACTCCAGTAGTGTCAACGGAGAACTACCTGATGATTTTTGTACATTTTTTGTTCACAATGCTCAGTGGATTGCTTTTCAGGCAGGTTCAGAGGATCTAAGGATAGAGCTTACCGTTAGTAATTGTGATATAGGCGTAGGCCTGGAGATGGCTATTTATCAAAGTTCGGATTGTGAAAATTTTGAAATGGTATCCAACTGTCTGGGTGGAATGGGAGGTATAGTAGGAGAAGGAGAAAGTGGTATATTTGAAAATACAGTACCACTTGTTGTCGGGCAATATTATTATTTGGCTATGGATGGAGGTATGGGTGACAACTGTGACTGGACCCTCAGAGTTTTAGAAGGAAGTACAGAGTTGGCTCCATTGGCTTCTGCAGGTGAAGTATTGGGAGATAGTTTGGTTTGTATCAATTCGCCGGAAATATATCAGGTTGACCCGGTCATTGGCGTAACAAAATACGAGTGGTATGTAAACAATGTATTGGTAGATTCATTGGCAAATACTTCGCTGAATTATGTTTTTACACAAAGCGGAGTTTATGAAATCTGTGTCGTAGCGAGCAATGTTTGTTCAGTTTCTCCCCAAAGTTGTAAAAGGATTTTGGTCGGAGAAGAAACAATGACAGAAAGGAAAGATACGATTTGTCAGGGACAAGTATATAACTTTGAAGGAACGCCTTTGACTACATCCGGGATATATCCTGTGGTATTTACCTCGGTTTATGGCTGTGACAGCACGATTGTGCTTGATTTGTTCGTACGACCCATCGGTATTGATACATCATACTATACACTTTGTGAAGGAGATACGATAACTACCCCATTGCAGATGATATGGCAATCCGGTACATTCATTGATACTTTCACCTTGACAAGCGGTTGTGACAGCCTGGCATATTACGTCATAGATTTAGCTTTTCCGGTTGTGGAAAACGTATCTGTTTCCCTTTGTGCAGGAGATACATTGTATACCCGGCAACATATCATAACAGCATCGGGATTATATATCGATTCATTACAGACTTCCGAAAACTGTGACAGCATGGTCGTGTATGATGTGTTATTATTGGAGAAAAAATTTACTTCGTTTACCATATTAAATTGCGAAAATGATCCATTCGAACTCAATGGTGAATTTTTTGTCCGGGATACCATCATCAGGATTGAATTGCTTACGGATACAGGCTGCGACAGCATCGTGAGTTACGATATTTCTTTTACAAAAACCACCCGGGACACCCTCAGTTTTGAACTTTGTGATGGGGAACAGATCATCGTCAATTCGCTTGTCCTGAATGCGGAAGGAGAATATCGGGATACGCTCATCAATGCTTCAGGTTGTGACAGCATATTGACAATTTTAGTTTCTGAGGTCATCTGCACGATTGATTGGACATTATGGAAGGTCGATATTGATTGTCACGGAGATAGTACCGGCCAAATCCGGTTGCAGGTACAAAACGGAGCATTGCCCATACGTATCAGGATAGAAACTTCAAATGGTGAATCAGTCGGATCTGACACAATACCGGCATTTGCAGATACATTCATTTTTGAGGGATTACCCGCCGGGACGTATTATATATTTTTGACGGACCAAAACGGATTACAACAAATAGATACGATAACCCTTTTTGAGCGGCCACAACTATCTGCTACCGCAATGGTCTCCGACTATAACGGTTACGCCGTAAGTTGTTTTGGATACAATGATGCTTTTATATCACTGAATGTCCTTGGGGGTAGCCCTCCTTATTCAGTCAGTTGGTCTTCCGGAGCAACGGATACTTTGTTGACAGAACTTTTTGCAGATGATTATGAGGTTCGGATCAGGGATCGTTTCAATTGCGACGAATACCTGACCATTCAACTCACCCAACCGGATAGTTTAACTTTGGAGTTGCAGATTTCAGAAGCTTCTTGCGGAGTTAGTGATCGGTTAATATCAGTAGATATTGATGGAGGTGTGCCACCATATATGCAGATTGTCAATGGGAATATACTGCCGGACCCTGCTGTAGTTCCGGTATTGGAACCCGGGGAATATATGATTAATATTTCAGACAATAATGAGTGCAGGATTATGGAACAATTTATTCTTAACGAAGCTGTGGAATGTGATATTTATATTCCCAATGTATTTTCACCTGATGGCAATGGATTTAATGATTTTTTTGGGATATTTGTGTCGGGTGATTTTTCCGGAAGTTTTCAGGCATTAAAAATTTATGACCGGTGGGGAAATCTCGTATTCAGATTACATGACTTTATTCCTGACGAAGCTTTATGGAATGGTACCTTCCTCGGTAAACCCGTTGAACAGGGAGTTTATGCGTACATTGTAGAATATACGATTGATACCATCGGTAAAAGGGTGATTAGCGGAGATGTAACCGTTGTCAGATAGTTTGTAATAAGTGTTAGTAAATATTTCTTTTTAACCCTCGCATATAAACTTGTCCCTGTATCATCATTAAATCGAAAATTTCCGCGCCATCCCGCCATCCTCAACATCCATTATTCAGTTAATAAACAAATAGTCTGAATCAAGGATATCATAAATTTTATCCGAAAACATTTCGACCATCGAGGGTAACACATCGACCAGCGAGCTGAGGAACGAAGACCGCTGAGCGAAGTGTTGTTGAGAAATTAAATAGGTGCCAGGCTTTAGGTATTTGGTGTTAGGCTGTTCTGAATCAGGAGATTTTTGAGGTTATTTTTAATTTTAAACACATCCGTCAGAGGCGAGCACTAATGCAATCGTCCCCTGGACGCCACGATTATTAGAAGTGGAATTTTTCGACCCTTGTGGTTATGACAGGTTCCGATACCGCTAAAGCTGTATCGGAATGACAAGTCTTTTTTTTTGGGGAGAGGGGGCGGCTTTGCCGCCCCCTCTCTATCCCCATTTAATTTTCTGTCATTCCGATCAAGCCTATGGCTTGGTCGGAATCTCTTTCTTATAATAAGACGAAGATGGCCGGTATCACATCGACCAGCGAGCTGAGGAACGAAGACCGCTGAGCGAAGTGTTATTTCAAAAAATATATCGCGGTATCTGAAACCCTTTTATATTTGTATATTGATTACGAAAACCTGATCAAAATGGTAGTATCTCAATGTAGAAAATATTTAAAAATGATTAAGAAGAGAGCGTGTTATGTGTAAATGTTACCTGTTTTCATAACAGAACTTAGGTAGGAATATTTTGATAATGAAAAACATTATTTTTTTAACAAGTTTGTTATTCCTATTGTTTGCTTGCAGACCTTACAAATATGGAGATATTTCAAATGCTGAATATATTGAAATCGCTTTCGACAGTATTGAGTTTTACTCTATTCATAAAAACACTTACAATTTTGACTCATTAAAAAGCAACATTCTGATGCAAATTAATGACTCTACTAAAAGAGAGGTGGTGATTGAATTATTAAATTCTGCCATTGATGAAGTTGACATTCATAGTTACATCCTGACTAAAGACCAATACAAAAGGTTGGAAACAGGGAAAGCTCAACCAAACACCTTTGCATTTCAAGGGGAAATGATTTATGATAAATACGCACTGCTGACTCTTGATGGCTTTAAAGGAGTTGATTCTACTTCTTCAGACAATTACGCAGATAGTTTACAACGCTTATTATTGCATTTGCATAATAAAAAACCAATTGGCTGGATAGTTGACTTGAGAAATAACACAGGTGGTTGGGAATATCCAATGATAGCCGGACTTGGACCATTGTTAGGGGAAGGGATATTGGCTTATGAAGTTAATAGAGACGGCAAAATAGAGATTGAATATTCATATGCTAAACCAAATGAAAATGGTATATTGACGAAACAAATAGAGCTAATTGATTCTGTTGTTATTTTAAATGAAAAGCCCCCTATCGTAGTTTTAATTGGAAATGATACCGGCAGTGCCGGTGAACTGTTGACACTTTGTTTTTTAGATAACCCTAACACCATACTACTCGGCACACCTACCTATGGTGTTCCAACCGGAATTGCTGGTTTTTTTATGCCTGACAGTATTATGATTTGCGTTACTTCCTCTGTTTTTAAAAACAGAAATATGAAAGGAAACGGGAAACCTGTTCAACCTTACATTTATGAGTCAGATAACACCAAAATTCTTTCGAGAGCATATAAATGGATTGATGAAAACAGATAGAATGACAGAAGCTAAAAGGAAGCAGAAAAGCACCTGATCAGAATCAAAAGTTTGTTTACCCAAACCTAATGGACTTTCGATGGCGCAAGTTTGATACTAGTGCCTGTATCATCACAAATTTTTATCCTAAAACTTTTCGACCATCGAGGGTAACACATCGACCGGCGAGCTGAGGAACGAAGACCGCTGAGCGAAGTGTTGTTGAGAAAAACAGGTTCCAGGCTTTAGGTATTTGGTGTTAGGCTGTTTTGTCGAAACTTCCGGGGTTTTGGGAGAAAAAATAGGTGTCAGGTATTAGGTTTTAGGCTTGTTTTGTCGAACCTTTCGGGGTTGCGGAAAATAAAAAAGGTGTTTTTGAATGCTTCGCATTGCCGTATTTTGGCCCCTCTAAATCTCCCCGAAGGGGAGACTTTGGATTTCACGACAACCAAACGAAGTTAAGACCATCTAAAATCGGTCGACAATCGAAGTTCCCCTCCTTCGGAGGGGTTAGGGGAGGCAGAAAAAGGTCCTAGGCTGGTCGTGAAAGTCGACACTTTTGCGCCGCGTCGATTCAGTTCAACAGTTCAACAACTCAACAGTTTAACAACTCAACATTCCTTGTGACTGACCGTTGCGCAGCAATTTTGAGCCCACCCACAAGGGCTCAAAATAGGGAAGGAACCGCGAACTACGGCTCGAGGGTGGAGAATTATAAAAGTTACTGTAGATTACGCACAGGGTTTGGGTTTTGTGCTTTAAAGCTTGGGGTTTAAACGGATTTTTGATCATTTTTGTAATACCAAAACCTAGCTCTTTAACGAAAAATCTAAGGTCGCAAGCCACACCCCTCTATTTTCAAGAGAGGGGCCCGGGGGTGAGTAAAAACTGATCTTGAAAACAACTAATGCAATCGTCCCGTGGACGCCACGATTATTAGGAGTGGAATTTGTCAAATCTTGTGGATATTGCAGATTCCGATACCGCTTTTGCGGTATCGGAATTTTTTGGGGAGAGGGGGCGGCGAAGCCGCCCCCTCTCTATCCCCATTTAATTTTCTGTCATTCCGATCAAGCCTATGGCTTGGTCGGAATCTCTCTCTTATAATAA
>JALHOZ010000048.1 GCA_022842725.1 Saprospiraceae bacterium | reverse complement strand
AGCCCCTACAATCCAGAGCAAACCCAGTCTCTGATCCAGGATGTAATCTCTAAAAAAGACATAGAAATTTATGAAAACGAATTAGTTTAAAACGGTCAACGTTATTCAGGCATTGACAGCATTCAACCCCTAAACATTTAACATTAAACCTTCAACATTAAACATTAAACCTTCAACATTAAACCTTCAACATTAAACCTTCAACCTTCAACATTAAACCTTCAACCTTCAACATTAAACATTCAACAACTTCACAACCTGACAAATCCCACATAATACCCATACACATTGTCAAACATGGGCGAGGTATTCCGGTTGCTACGGATTCGGTAATAATCTTCGATGATTTCGGCCTGTTGCTCAAAGTTGAAGGAGGTAAGGGTTTTGCCTCTCAACATTTGGTGATAGAGATTTTCCATGCCGCCGTAGTCATAACCTTCCCTGCTGACCTGCGCCTTGAGGGCTTTGGCTATATACACAGATCCAAACTGTTTGTACTGCCAGACATGCACCAACTCGTGCATCATAATGGGCATAGAAATTTTTCGTTTGTAGTTGATCAAAAAAAAAGTCACATACGCCACTACATTTTTACCTAAACCCATGCGGGGTTTTATATCTACCCGTACCAAATCATAATCTATCGACGAACCAAAAATTTGTTTTGCTTCTTTTATTTCTTCTTCAGTCAGGGGACGGACCGACTTTTTGAGGATGGCAAAAATACTTTCATACCAAAAAGGTAAAAAAATGAGATCAATGGTGTAAAAAAACAAGTCGTAAAACCATTCTCTTTTAGATTCCGGAGGAAAAGCATTGTATACCTTTTTGGGCAAGATCAACCAACCGAAATGTTTTACCCAACGCCTGACAACCATTGGATAGGACACCATGTAATAAGTAAACCTTTTCATTCGAAACGGATCGCCTTTAATGGTGAAATTCTGGCTACCAGAAAGGTGGGTATGATCAAAAATAAGAGGGTAATACAAAACGTCCAGAGGTTCAACCACAAAACCTGCGAAAAATCCAGATCAACCGGTGCCGTATCAAGATAATAACTGTTTTCATCCAACTTGATGAACTGGTATTTATTCTGCAGCCAAACCAATCCTATACCGATCAGATTGCCCGCTAAAAGTCCAAACAACACAATATACGCCGCATGATACAAAAATATTTTGCGGATTTGCCACTGCCCAGCACCCAGGGCTTTGAGGATTCCGATCATCCGTGTTCTTTCCAAAACCAGGATCAGCAATACCGTTGCCATGTTGATCAATCCGACCAGAATCATGAGGTTGGTGATGACTTTTTCATTGACGTTCTGCAGGTTGAGCCATTCAAATATACTCGGAAACTTCGACCTGATGGTCTCAACATATAAATTGGCGGGCACATTTTCATAATATATATAATCGGCCATAATATCGAGGTCGCGTATGTCTTCGACAATTACTTCCATACCCTGCACCTCGTTAGGTTGCCATCCAAGCACTTCCCGCAACACACTGATGTCGATGAGCGCCATTCTTTTGTCATATTCTTCCAGTCCGGTATTGTAAATCCCGCAAATGGTAAATCTTCTTTTCCACTGCACATTGTTTTTGACAAAACTTAAAATCACTCTGTCACCGAGCTTCAGCGACAGTTTGGCGGCAATGTTTTTGGAAAGTACGATTTCACTGCTGTCGATGTTTTGCGGAAACGTCAGCCACTTGCCTTCTTTGAGAAACGGATCCATGCTCTGCCACCTGTAGGTCGAATCCAACCCTTTTAACAACACGCCGTGAATATTTTTTTTGGTATTGATCAATCCCGGCAACACAATGTAGGGATAAAGCCCTTCCACACCGCCGGAGGTAGTCATCATTTTTGATTTTTTTCCGAAAGGAAGACCTAAAAAAGAAGTTTCCCCTTCATATTCAATTTGTTTGATGTTGCGGATTTCGTCAAATTCCTGCAAGGTACCGTCTATAGGCACCACTTCAAAAAAACGGGCAATATTTGAATCGGTGATATGGATATGTCCCCAAAACCCGAATATTTTGTCCGTGATTTCTTTTTTAAAACCTTTGGTGACAGCTGTGGTCATAATCATCACAACCATACTGATCGCAATCGTTGCAATGGCAATCCTGATGATCACTCTGGTGAAAGAACGCTCTTGGGTAAAGGCAATCCGTCGTGCCATAAAATGGGAAAAATTCATATTGCCTGATGGTTCAAAGATAAAATATAATATTTCACAGAATGTTCAATCTTTTCTGTTGTGTTCATTTTTTATAAGTCCAAACAATCTTCTTTTGTTGGTTTCAGCCATCTCACCCTTTCGGGAAAAAGGAAAAAGCCACAAAAACAGATTAATTCTTTATTTTTGCGCAAAAATAAACAAAGATCATGAACTTTATCGAAGAATTAAGGTGGAGAGGTATGTTGCACGACATGACTCCGGGCGCGGAAGAATTTATTCAATCAAAAAAAGTGACGGGATATATCGGTTTTGATCCTACTGCGCCCAGCATGACCATCGGTAATTACGTACAACTCATGATCCTCACCTTTTTTCAAAAAGCCGGACACTCACCGATCGTTTTGATGGGTGGCGCCACCGGTAGAGTAGGTGACCCTTCTTTTAAAGAGACCGAAAGAGACCTGAAAACCTACGAAGAATTGGACAAAAATCTGGCTTTTCAAATGGAACAGGTCAAAAAAATACTGGATTTTGACGGACCCAATCCTGCAAAAATCGTCAACAACCTGGATTTTTATAAAAATATGAACATCCTGGAATTTTTGAGGGATGTCGGAAAGACCCTTACGGTCAATTATATGATGTCAAAAGATTCCGTCAAAAACCGATTGGAAACCGGACTTTCTTTTACGGAATTCAGTTACCAGTTGCTTCAGGCTTACGATTTTCAATTGTTGTACCAAAACCACGATTGTCACCTGCAGATGGGAGGTTCTGATCAGTGGGGCAACATCACTTCAGGAACAGAATTTATCCGTAGGAACACCGATGGCAAAGCTTATGCAGTGACCACTCCTCTGTTGACCAAAGCAGACGGAACAAAATTTGGAAAATCCGAACAAGGAAACATCTGGTTGGATCCGAATCTCACGTCACCCTATCAGTTTTATCAGTTTTGGATCAATGCAGATGATGCCGATGTTTCCAAATACCTGAGGTATTTTTCACTCAAAACGCATGAAGAGATCGAAGCTTTGGAGGCGATGATTCCGACCGATCCGAGGGCGGTCAAAGCTGCATTGGCAGAAGAAATCACGGCCAGGGTACATTCAGAAGAGGCCGCTTCCGGAGCCCGACAAGTAAGCACCTTATTGTTTGGCAGAGAAGCAGACCATACGTTTGTAAAATCACTTTCTGTAGCTTCCCTTGAAGATATTTCCAAAGAAATTCCTTCGTACGAACTATCAAAAAACAACGGTTTGGAAAAACAAATCATCGATTGGTTGTCGCACGATTGTTTGATATTTTCATCAAAAAATGAAGCGCGCAAAGCCATCCAAAACAATGCCGTCAGCATCAACAAAATCAAAATTTCGAGCCACGAACATATCATCGCACCGGAAGACCTCCTTCACGGAAAATATCTCATCGTAGAAAACGGCAAAAAGAACAAGTATGTTATCAAGTTGTTGTAAATAACGGTACCTTTTGTAACAACGGATAATATAACCAGCTAAACTGATCATTTCATGGAATCACCACATTTCGAACTTCCTTTTTTTACCAATTTGTTGATATTATTGGTATCTGCGAGATTTTTTGGAGAGGTTTTCGAACGATTCAAACAACCGGCTATGATTGGCGAAATCTTAGCCGGAATCATTGTCGGTCCAAGTTTGTTGAATCTCATCCACAGGACAGAAGAAATCAAGGTCATCTCTGAATTAGGAATATTTTTATTAGTGATCATTGCAGGTCTGGAAATTAATATAGATGACATCCTGAAATCCTTAAAAGGAAGAAACATCATTATATCAATCCTCGCTTTTTTTATCCCTATTTTTAGCGGTATAGCCGTAGGATATTACTTTGATCTGGACATTATGACGACGGTCTTTATCGGATTATGTGTAGCTATAACCGCGCTTCCCGTCAGCATCAGAATTTTAATGGATTTAGGAAAAGTAAACTCAGAAGTGGGTCAGAAAATCATTTCCATTGCGATATTTGACGATGTTCTGGCTTTGACCCTTTTGGGTGTATTACTGAATATACAAGGTACAGATAAATCTGTGGAAGCTGTAGTGAATGTAGGGTTGATTTCATTATTAAAATTAATAATTTTTATCACATTACTCACTTTAGTATACCTCTTAATTCGAAAAATCACGCGAAAAGGAAATTATCTGGAGATTTCATTAAACAATCTTCTGGATATTCTGAAAGGCAAAGAACCACTATTTGCTTTATTTTTTGCTTTTGTACTTCTTTTTTCAACATTTACTGAATCGTTGGGTCTCCACTTTATCGTGGGAGCATTTTTTGCTTCATTGCTGATCAGTGAATCCCTGATTGGTAAAGAAAATCTGGAGACGATTGAAAAATCAACTAGTAATATTGCCATGGGATTTTTGGCACCGATCTTTTTTGCAGGAATTGGTTTGGAATTTAATATTTCTTCCATACATAATATTGCCCTCCTTGTTGCAGTAGTTTTTGTATCCTATTTTTCAAAAATAGCAGGGGGTTATATCGGAGGCAGACTGGCAGGATTAAAATCAAATGTATCCCTGACGCTGGGCATTGGCCTCAATGCAAGAGGAATCATGGAATTGGTCATTGCAAATATTGCCTATAAAGCAGGTTTAATAAACACTGAAATCTTTTCCATTCTGGTACTTATGGGAATACTGACCACGCTTACGACGCCTTTACTCCTCAAAGATGCTTTTAAGAGGCTTAAAACAGGATAAAATCCTGTTTTTTTCTCCAAAATAATAATTGAAATTTGGCATTAATATAATTATAAAGCTACGAAATATAACTTTATTCCGATTTAAATTCTTATTGGAATTTATGGAAGATATTTCCTTTCTATTCTGTTCTGATCAAAGGTAATGTATAATTTTTTCCATCAATGATAAGGTCAATAAAATAAGGACCGAATGCTGAAAACATTGATTCATGAAGGATGATGTACGTATAAACGTTGTAAAATTGTCTGATTACTTTTTCACTACCAGGAAATATATCTCTACTTTTTATTTTCCGTTTTGATAAAATCCAATGATACGGAATTAATGCAATATCTCAATCCGGTAGGTGCCGGACCATCCGGAAATACATGACCGAGGTGTCCTTTGCATTTACCACACATCACTTCTTTTCTTTCGTAACCGATATCGTAGTCCGAATCAAAAATAAAGGCATTGGTATCGACCACTTCATAAAAACTAGGCCATCCGGTTCCGCTGTCAAATTTATGTTTACTGTTGAATAAAACCTGGTCGCAACCCTTACAGGTATAAAAACCTTCAGCTTTGTGGTCGTGAAACTTTCCGGAAAAAGCTCTTTCGGTGCCTTTTTCTCTCAATACATAATATTCCTGAGGTGACAATTTTTGTTTCCACTCTTCCGGACTTAATATGATTCGTGGCACAGTGTCTCCATACATCGTAACAAAATAAGGAACATCCGTTTTGTTTTCAACGGCATTTTCAACTGAAGGCATGGTTTTGGTTTTACAGCCTGCAACCAGAAGAAACATGAAAAAAAATAACAATTTAAACATCTTTTATTTTTTATATTAATACCAATCTTCTGATTCTTTCTTTTTGGCATCGCTTCTTTCTGCCAGAAAAACCAAAAACCTGATGAGGTTGACAATAGATAATAAAACCAGATAACCAAAAGTAAATACGGTTAACACCCATCTGATCGATCCTGCTTCATCAATATTTTTTCCACTGATTCCCCAGGCAGTGAGACATAAAAACAAAAACAACACCGCGTAACTGATGATAGAATACAACCAATATTTCTGTCCGTCCGTAGCTTTGAGTGCAAATACGCTATTGGCCATAGCAAAAAACAATAACATAGCACATGCAATGACCCAAGGCATGGTGGCAGCAGATTTGACATTGGGCGACATAGGAAATACTGATGAAAGTCCCATAAAAATTAAAGCTACAGCAGCCACAAATAAAGCCTGCCGGAAAGGGGTCACCGGTTTGTCAAAAAAGGATTCTCGTTTTGGTAATGATGTCATAAAACAAAGGTATAAAATAACGGCAACATAACAAGCATTGAACAGGAATGTTGTTATACATCATTTTATTATATTTGGAAATATTTTTTTCCAAACAAACTATATTGCCTGATCTTAATTTATCCCATAAGATGTAGAGAGGTATTTTTAAACAAAGAGCCTTAAAAATTGTATGGATACCAACACATCGAAAAAAAACCTATGATAAAAAATGTTTTCAGAATTATTTTGGGCAGTTTTATGTTCTTCGCAGGTCTTGCACACCTTACTTTTCAACGACAAGAATTTTTCGCACAGGTTCCTACGTGGTTGCCACAGAATCCGGCATTTATGGATTTTGTCGTTATCTCTTCCGGAGTGGTGGAAATCTTGTTAGGTCTTTCCATGATATTTTTAGTCAGACACAAAATGAAGGTGGGAATTGTTTTAGCAATCTTTTTTGTATTGATTTTTCCGGGGAATATTTCTCAATACATAAATGGTATCGATGCTTTTGGGCTGGATACAGATCAAAAAAGATTTATCAGATTGTTTTTTCAGCCTGTATTGATTTTTTGGGCATTATGGTCTACGGATGCCCTGGCTTTGTATGTAAACCGAAAAAAATAAACCGGTAGCCGAGTATAAAGAAAACCAAAGCTACCGGTTTGACATGAAACGTAATCTGTAACGGGATATTAACGTAAACTATATGTAAAATTTATCTCACCACAAATTTTTCCGTGATCATCATCTTAGCGTTGTTTGTTTTTGCGGTAAACAAATAAGTTCCCGGAGACATAAAACCGGGAAGAGAAATTTCATCGATGACCTGACCGGGGACCAATTGACCGGTTGTGACTTCTTTTCCGTTGATGTCATATACGACATAAGTATTTCCAATCAAATTTTTATCAGAAATATAGACATTCAGTTTGTCTCCCTGACTTACGATATTCGGATACAAAGCCACAGAAAACAATTCTTTTTCTTCATCTTTGGAAGAAGTCGCCAATTCTGCATCATGATCACACATAAAAAAATCAATTGGTTGTGCGGAAAAAGTATTTCCTCCGTAAAAAAAGCTCGCCAAATACAAAAACAGTCCCTTTCGGTAAAAATTAATTCTGTTACCTAAGTTGGTTTTCTGACCTTGTTGTATCGCAAATCCATTCAGGATGGGCGGCGGTGCCGGCTGACCACCAAGGTAAAAACTATCTGTTGCAGAGATATTGATTCTGTCGACCAAAACATCATAACTTTTGCTGGGGCCCTGTTCTGTATAAATGCTCATTTTACCAAAACCAATGATGGTATCTTTGCGGTTAACATACCAAACCATCCTTGCAGGAATATTATTGAGATTAAATGCAGTCACTGAAATGGTAAAATCTATATATCTTCTGCCGACAGACGACCAGGAACTCTGATTCGTAAACGGAAACTTCATCTGTTGGACGACATCACTATAAATATATCCTTGTCGTGGAATGATGAGTGAATCTTTATTATTTCCTGTAAAAGGGGCGAGTCCGTATCTTTGTTCTTCGACATACATGCCTTTTTCTACGACTCCGTTTTCATTAAAATCTATTTCTATATCTGTCAAAAAATTAAAATCTGCATTAAATTGTTTGCTCACTGTTCGGTACACATCTATACCGGCGGCCACAAAATCAGGGATTTCTTCTTTTGGAAAAGACACCCCAAACATTTCTGCAGGAATGATGGTGCTGTAATTCCAAACTTTGTTGTTAAAATCATTTTGCAAAGAAGGAATCGGTGCGGCAAAAACCCGGAAAGTTTCGTCAGGTATGGGAATATCATTAGCTTCAATGGTAATCTGAGCTTTACCGAAAAAAAATGTGGTTAAAAAGAAAAGTGTAAAAACTGTTTTCATGTACAAACTATTTAGGGTTAAAAATGTACACAAAGATACATATCGATTGTAAGGCCGACAATAGTGGTTACCTACCATTTGACTAAAATCCTTCGGAAACCAACATCTGACAACCTTTTAGAGGTTTGTTTATTCTTGTTTTAATCTTAAAGCAAACTTTAGCAAAGCGTTTTTTTCAGGTTCCAATTCCAGCTTTCGAGAAATATTGGCCCGATGGTTGTCAATGGTATTCGGGCTGGAAAACATAAGAGCGGCAATTTCTGAAGTGGTTTTTCCATCAGCAATCAATTTCAGAATCACATTTTCAGTAGGTGTAAGTTTTGATTCTACGTACTTCAGTGTGGTGTCGCGGTTGGTTTCTTTAAGAATATCCGTCACATTGGAACTGACATAATCCTGGCCTGACCAAACCACTTTGATACAGGTCAGGATGTCTTCCACTGCATTGTCTTTCAGCAAATATCCGTTGACTCCGGCTTCGATGGCAGCGTCAAAATAATGTTTTTCTTTGTGCATGGTCAATATGATGACCTTCATAAACCGAAAATCAGCTTTTAATTTTTTACACAATTCCAGACCATTGAGCACAGGCATTTCCAAATCAAGGATGACAATATCGGGCACTTCGGACAACACCAAATGGTAAGCTTCCATACCATCTCCGGCTTCGCCGACAATCTCCGCATTTGGGATACTTTCGATGGCCTGTTTGATGCCTTGCCTGAACAAAGGATGATCGTCAGCTATGATAATTTTCATTTTTGGAGATCTAAAGGTAAAGAAATGGTAAAGGTTGTACCGCTTTGTTGTTCGGAAACCATCAGAATACTTCCGTTGAGCAAATGGATCCGTTCTTCCATACTAAACAAACCTACCGATGGATTTGATTTTTGTCTGGCGGTTTCTAAATTAAATCCACTGCCATTATCCTGAAGAATGACTTTTAACGTTTTACCCACAACTTCTGATGTGATCCTTACGGCACTTGCATTCGCATGTTTGACGGAATTATTGATAAATTCCTGAATGACCCGAAAAATATTGATTTTAGTATTTTTGTTTGTGACTTCATCAATTCCTGATAAATCACTGCTGACAAACAGCGAAAACTCTCCTGAAATTTGTTCGGAAAGAACATGGACAGACTTTTCCAAACCCAGTTTTTCGAGATGTGTCGGAAATAAATCTTTAGAAATATTTCTCACTTCAGCCAAAGTTTCATCAATGGTTTGATTGAGATTTTTTTCTGTATCGCCTGAGATTTTTTTCACCTGATTTTTAATAAACAAAATGTTCTGCCCTATGCTGTCGTGCAATTCGGCAGCTATTCTTTTTCTTTCGTTTTCCTGCGTCATCAACAAAGTTTTGGTGAAGTTGCGGGTTCTGATTTCATCTTGTTTTTTGTGTCGGTACACCAAATATAAATATACCAAAACCGCAAGTAATAGTGCAGAAATTATTCCCAATGTGAGTCGTTGTATCTTTATAGATGAAACTTTGTGCTGAAAGTCGAGCTTTTCAATTTTTGCCTGCTTGTGTTCTAATTCATATAAAGAGGACAGCCCTGTAAGTTTGTTTTCAAAACTTTCTGTAAAAACAGAATCTTTGAGATTTATAAACTGTTCGTGATGAAACAAAGCTTCTTTGTATTTTCCTGAGTTTTTATAGATTTGATATTGGGTTTTGTGACATTCAAATAACCAATCTTTAGAATTATATTTTGTAATATACACAAAAGCAGAATCCAAATATTTTTGGGCATTGTTAAAATCCTTCAGCTGCAGATATGTTTCAGCAAGATGTTGATATACAGCACCTTTGAGATAAGTAGATGACTGAATATATGTGGATTGCAACAATGGAATCTGGTATTTTAATGACTTTTCATAATCCTGCATTTCATGGTAAACATTGGACAAATTATCCATTCCATGCGCCCAGGTAATCTCATCTCCTTCTTTTTTTGCATTGGTAATGTTTTGTTCCAGCATCCGGATGCTCTTTTGAAAATCTCCCAATCCCGCATGTTGTATGGCAATCTCCATATTCAACTTCAGGGTGTCGGCATAATATTTTTTTTGGAGGCACAATTTTTTTGCCCTTTCAAACAGTTCCAATGCTTTGGCATACTCACCAATGTTAAAAAAATGCAAACCTAATTCATCGACGATAGCAGCTACTTTTTTGGCATCTTCCTTTTTTTCGTATGTACGCAACATGTCGTACCAGATTTCTATAGATTCATCAAATTGGTCCAAAACCCTGAGTGCTCCCGCTTTTTTAAATTGGACGATGTAAGCAAAAGAATCAGCCGGCAGGGAAGGCAACAATTTTTCCATCTCCAGAATTTGATTTAATGCTACAACAGGTTCATGATCGAGGGACACACTGCTGAGGCTGTCGAGTTTTTTAAATCGTTTTACAGGTGATTCCTGTGCAAGAATACCCTTACTTAAAAACATCAGGACAACAACTAGTCCATAAAATGCCGAACGATTACAATGTATCATGTCTACAAAACATTTAAACGAAAGAAATAATTTATGCTATTTTGCCTTATCATGCGGATTTAAAATGGTAAATATATAGGTTTATATTTTAAAATAAAAGTATTTACCTGGGCCCGGTTTATAAAATATCTATTTTTGATGAAGGATGAATAAACCGACATTCCTGTCAAAAAAAAACCATTCTGCCAAAGAGACCAAAGATTATGCTTGAAAAACTTTATAATTTTTTATTTGTAAAAACTTTTTTCCTCAACAAAGTATTACATTATATCATATAAATCACCAGGTATGTGGAAATCATTTTTTCTTGTATTTTCTTTCATTTTTGTTTATTCATGTCATCTTTTCAGTCAGTCGCCTGTCAGAATACCGGTCACCGTTGGAGAAAACACCTTTTATATTGAAACGTATGAAAAAACAGGGGAGGGAATAGCCTATGTCCACGTGCACGAAAACGAAACCGCTTCCCTGGCGGCTGGTAAACATATCTGGAATCAGTTCGGAGGAAAGCTCATAACGTTGGTCCATTCTTTTGACGGAACCAAAAACAGAAATGTCACCTTCACCTGGAAAAAAACGGTATATAAATTTGACCCCAACAGGATTTACACCCCGGACCGGACTGTATTAAAAAACAATATTTCTGTCGTCAAAGGCAGAGGCGAGGTCGATGAATTTATCATTTCTGAAGTCGAAAAACTGGCAAAAGCCATATGGTCAGAGATCGATGATTTTTCTTATATCATCGCTTTGCACAACAACAAAAACGAACCCGGTATGCTGGTGCGAAAAGGTTGGTTTTCCAAAAAATACGAGCCGGAGTCTTTCAGCATCATAAGTTACATCAAAAAAAATGATGAAAGCAGTGACTCCAACCTCAGTTGTGAAGACATTTACATCAATCCGCGTATTAACAACAGCGAATTTTTTATAGTAACCGAACGCAGGGACTTTTCTTTATTGTACCGCAAAAGATACACCGTTGTACTTCAGAACAATCAGCCTGTGGATGACGGTTCCCTTTCTGTTTTTGCCTTAAAAAATGGTATTCGTTATGTGAATTCCGAAGCTAAAATGGGTCGTGTCAAAGAACAGATAGAGATGTTGACCTTGTTGTTGGAGTAAACAGTTGTGAATACATCCCAAGTAAAAGCCAACATCTTTATGCACATATCTATTCGTTCTACTTTACCATAAAAACCAATAAAGACAACTTAAGACTATATTTTCACCAGTTTGCAGGTAACTATACGATTTCCCAGTCTCACTTTGAGGAAATAAATTCCGGCAGGTAAATGTCCTGCTTCGACTTCGATCAGCCATTTTTCACCTGATTTTTTAAAACTGATTTCGGCAGCCTGAATCTCACCTTTTGTATTCACCAAGGTAATTTCTTCCGGTTTTTCATCAGCTGCCAGACCGGACATTTCAATTTTTACATAATCAAAAAACGGATTGGGATAAACCTTCCATTGAACGGCCTCAACGACATCATTTGTAGAAGTGGTGGATTCGTCATTACAGTCCACACAAGGTTCCTGCAGATTCGGCTCCAAAGCCAGAAAAGCTGTAAGTCTTGATAAAACCCGATGGGTAAGACTGAAATCTATAATTTCCAACCTTTGAGTATTCAGGTTGTTTTTTTCCATGTATAAGATCTTCAAACCGTGGTGTATCTGTTTGAACCAGTCGATTTTTGACGTTTCATCCACGGGATTAATGTTTATTTTACGTGTTGAAATCTGATTGTCTATCCAGATAATGGCTTCCATTTCAAAGGGTGGTGAACCTATAAATCTGCCTGTCTGCATCCATCCATTGGCATTTTTTCTTACTTCAATATTATCATAACACAACCCGTTTTGCGGTTTAAAGTAATACTGAATTTCAAACGGTTTTTGTGACAAAAATCCAAATTGGTTACCGAAATTTTTCCAATGCTGATTCCAGATATCTCTGTTGGTAACATTTGAGGCTAACGTCATCAACAATCCGTTGGAATTAGTGGTCAGTATAGAGTGCAATAAGTCATTACCTCTGTAATTAACTCCTGAATAGGATACTAGTGGCGCAATACCGTTGGCATAAGAAAGAACAAAGGTTTTAATCAAATCACCGTATCCGGCTACCAATTCATTCTTTATAGATTGTGCTGTACCTGTTGCTGTTATATTGCCCGCAGAAGAAACGATTACAATAACGGGATTTGTTCTGTTTTTCAGATTTTCATACACTTCAAACAAAGAAGCAGGCATGTTGCTGAAATTTCCGGGTCTGATCCCGCTGATTGAAGAATAATTTCCCAATGCTTGATAAGGGATGAAGTCCGGAAAATGTTTTTTTATACCGTTTCCATTATAAAAAACCTGCAAAGAATCTCCTGATTGAAGGTTTTGGTTGATAAAATCATGAACAGACTTCATCAGATCGGCTTTTTTAAAATTGCTGTTTACAGAATCATGTTCTATAAGAAGCACCACATTTTTTTGAAGGTATGTTGAAAATTCAAATTCTGCTGTTGGTTGCATGGAAATCTGATAAAAACCTCCGGATGGGTCGGCCTGATCATCATAAGCAACAGTCAATTTTGGTTTGTTTTCCACTTCTTTTAACGTGATGGTATAACTGCTTTGTTCCATTGAAGCGGTAGTTTTATAGATGATGCCCAACTTCGGATCGTTATCCAAAGGAAGATAATCGCCATTTTCAGCAATGTATTCATAATTATGTTCATCGACAATCTTTATGTTGACGTTACTTTTATTCAATGAAGAAATCATCGGGGTCATGGGAAGTGAGAAAGACCTGTCGTGCAAATTGATGTCAATAGGTATCTGAAAGCTCAGTTTTACCCTTCGGGTATTATTATTAAAAATAGGATAAATATTATAGCTGTAGCTGGTGG
This sequence comes from Saprospiraceae bacterium, assembly GCA_022842725.1. Classification (GTDB taxonomy): domain Bacteria; phylum Bacteroidota; class Bacteroidia; order Chitinophagales; family Saprospiraceae; genus OLB9. The sequence continues at coordinate 10,264 of JALHOZ010000048.1, read as the reverse complement.
AGGAATTTTTCAACAACAAAGAAGGGTCTCTTCGTCTGTTTACAATTCCTTCATAAATATTGATCGCTTCATTTCTTTCAAGAATCAGAGCCTTCATGATGACAGAATCTACCCACAACCATGAATCTGTCACCAGAATATTTTCCGGTAATGAAAAAGAATGACTGACTTCGTACTGGGTAGCATTATTGAAATTACTCCCTTTACACTCATAGGTCATATACAGGTCACAATCGACAAAATTCACACCCGGTCTGACAATATATTCAGCATATGCAATGGTGCCGTTGATATTTTGCCATGTTCTGTCAGGGTCCCTGATTTGTAATATATTCTGACTTAATATTTCATTTGAATAAAAGACCACCAATAAAAAGTAAATCCAAAAAGAAGTTTTCATAAACACAAAATTTAAATTGAATAATACGCTAAAAGTAAAGAAAATTTTGATACTTTTTCATGATTTTTATCATCAAATGATAGAATGTCGCCTCCGTTAACAAATGTTTCTTTTGAGATGAGGGGCCATACGGTCCTTTATTAGATGTCTGACCAACCGAATCGTTTAAAGGTTGATAGCGGGATATTTTTTTTGTGTTTCCCGGCAGCAGTAAAAGCCAGGTACAAACTCTTTATTCCAAAAAATCAAAATATTTTTATTTTTTGGCACAATAAAATATATCTTAATAACATTTATTAATAACTTTGCATCTCAAAGTTCTTTTTAAAATGTAATGATTGTCAGATAATAGTACCATTGGTATGTTTTTTTACAACATTATTTAGAATGATTATTAAGTCCTGATTTTTTTTTCAACTTCTTATAAACATGTTTTTATGTCAGAATACCAAAATGACCTCAAACACATCAGAAACATTATGGAAAGGTCGACTACTTTTTTGTCCCTCTCAGGATTGAGTGGTGTCGGTGCAGGTATAGCAGCATTGGCCGGCGTTCTGGTCACATTTTTTATTCTGGACGGCAATCAGATTTCGTATTTTGACGGAAAACCAAATAGTATCAACCCCGAAACTGAAATAGAAATAGCGATCGTTGCATTGATTACGCTGGTGCTTGGATTGACCTCCGGCCTATGGTTTTCCTGGCAGAAATCACAAAAACAAAACCTGCCGTTCTGGACAGCAAGTGCCAAAGAATTATTGATGGCAGGCGCAATGCCCCTTTTGGCAGGCGGACTTTTTTCCATCATTTTGTGGAAATATGATTTGTTTTTTCTGATTGCTCCGACCATGCTGATTTTTTATGGTCTGGCTTTGTTGTCCGCATCAAAATACACCCACAAAGATATTTTTTATCTGGGTTTTTGTGAAGTTGTCCTTGGATTGATCGCGGCCCTGATTCCGGGTTATGGCCTGGTATTCTGGGGTATAGGATTTGGTATCCTTCATATTTTTTATGGTACCCTGATGTATTATAAATACAAATAAAATGAAAAACAATATCGATATAACCTATATCAATAAAGATTTTGAATCCAGGGTCAGATTGGGCATCATGTCGGCACTTATGGTCAAAGACTGGGTGACTTTTGTCGATATGAAAGAAATCCTCCAACTGTCAGATGGCAACCTGGCAAGCCATGCAGCAGCTTTGGAAAACAAAAAATATATTGAAGTCAAAAAGGCATTTATCGGCAAAAAACCGGAAACTTCTTACCGGGCTACTCCTGAAGGAAGGTCAGCCTTTCAAAAACATATTGAAGCCCTGGGAAAATTAATCAACCCTTCATAATATCACCTTTTTTTTAACCTTACACTTTGTAACTCAAAGTACTATTAAAATAGAAAAATATGAACACAGATCCTTCCACTTCCTTTTTAAGATCTACATCCGTTCAGATCACCCTGAAACTTGCACTCATTACCCTGCTTGTTTTATTTCTGATGATTCCCCAATTTATGATTCTTGATCTGATCACCGAGCGTGAAAACCTGAGTCATCAGGTAACCGATGAAGTAGCTGCCGGGTGGGGTAGCAGCCAGATTTCAACAGGTCCCGTCCTTGTCATTCCTTACAACGAATGGTTCGAATCAGCCGGAGAAGACAAAAAAAAGTACACCGTCAAAAAAAATCTGTTTGTATTTCCTGAAGAACTAAAAACCTCAGGAAATCTGGACACGCACGAAAAGTATAAAAGTATATACAAAGTTTTATTGTATCAGACGCAACTGGATGTTCAGGGTACTTTTATCATTCCTAATGATACCCTAACCGGTATAAACCGAGAAAACCTCCTGCTCAACGAAGCTGTCATTATTCATGGCATTTCGGATATCAAAGGCATGAAAAGTCTCGTAGATATGAAGGTTAACGGTCAGTCCTTTGTCTGCAAACCAGGATTGGACGGTCAGTCTTTTGCCATTCAAAATATTCCTTTTGCTTACAACCAGACTCAAATGGATAACAGTACAGGAACACAGGGAGCAATAAACTCAGGTATATTTGCCCAACTCAGAAATATCGATCTCTCCCCTGGCAAAACGCTCTCTTTTTCCTACAAATTGCAACTCAACGGGAGCAGATATCTGTATTTCACTCCGGTGGGAAAATCGACCGGGGTCAACCTGAAATCCACCTTTCCAGACCCTTCTTTTGCAGGAGCTTACCTTCCAGAACATACAACTACACAGGACGGATTTGATGCCAAATGGTCGGTGCTTGAGTACAACAAAAACCTGCCCGAATTTATAAAATCAGCCGAAACCATCCCCTTGGGTGCATCTTCTTTTGGTGTTGAAATCCGCGACATGGTCAGTCATTACGGCGTCACATACCGAACCGGAAAGTATATGATACTTTTTCTTGTCCTGACTTTTTTGGTGGTCTTCCTGACCGAAATCGTTTACCAACTGCGAATTCACATTTTTCAATATACGCTGATCGGTCTCGCTCTTGCACTGTTTTTTACCTTGTTGCTTTCATTTTCAGAATTTGTCGGATACATGCCGGCCTATATCATTGCTGCATCTGCGACGATTATCCTGATTTATCTATACAGCCTGAGTGTCTTCCGGCATAAAAAAAGTTCGTCGATACTCCTTGGATTATTGTTATCGCTTTTTACCTACATTTATCTCATCATTCAAATGGAAAAAATGGCTTTATTGGCCGGTACCGTTGGGTTGTTTATCTTTCTGGCAGCCACCATGTACGTTACCCGAAAAATCAAATGGTACGAAGATAAAATCTAATCGGATTCTTAATTAAAATGATAAAAAGGAAAACATCTTCAACAGGATGTTTTCCTTTTTTTAACAATGTTCATGAAATTAATAAATACCTGCAACCTTATAGATTTGTTTGCAGTCATTTTATCATCAAAACTATTGACCGCACCATCTGTTATTTTGTATTCAAATCTTTAGCATGAAACAAAAGCAGGTCAGTTTTTCATGGTCGGGAAACAGAGCAGATATCAATGGTCTTCCGATATTACGTATGTTGCCCAACCGGTATGTGCAGGCGGTCGGCTCATTTGTTTTTCTGGATCATTTTGGTCCGGCAATACATCCTCCTGTCGAAAACAAAGGTACCGGCGTTCACCCTCATCGGGGTATTGCCACGCTGAGTTACCTTTTTAAAGGGGAAGCAAACCACGAAGACAGTGCAGGAAATAATCAAACCATTCATTCCGGAGGATTGCAATGGATGAAAGCAGGCAAAGGTATTTTGCACAACGAAACCATACATGGGGAAGCTGAAGATCCGGAACATGAAGTTCATGGCGTTCAGTTTTGGATCAATCTCCCTCCTGCCATCAAAGAAGAAAGCCCGGAATATAAAGCTTTGGATCATACAGAGATACCAAAGATTCAACTTCCCGACCAAGCGGGAACCTTAAAAATCCTTGTCGGAAAGTATGCTGAAACCCAAAGTCCTGTTCCGACCTATAATGAAGAATTTTTATACCATCTGAAACTTGCGAAACTTTCCACGTTTGTACTCGACACCAAAACGGGAGACGAATATGCGGTTTTTTTGCCGTCAGCAGGACTGGTGATCAACGAAACACATTTTGAAAAAGGAGAATTTATCGAATTTGACAGAAACGGTGGTTTATTGACCATGCACAATACATCGATATTGGATGTCGACGTTTTGATATTCGGAGGAGCACCTTACACCGATCCTATTGTTGCCGAAGGACCATTTGTCATGAACAGCAAACTTGATATTGCCATGGCATATCGCGACTTTCTGGGAGGTAAATACGGAAAGTTGGGCGATATAGGCAGATAAACAGTAGAAGAACAAAGTAAATCCTTTATTTTATAACACAATATCAATATTTTTTTTCAATTTTGCACCATGATAGCAACAGATCATAATTTGGTGGATAAAATCAATCAGGCATTGGATGAAGTCCGGCCCCATCTCGCCGTCGATGGAGGTAATATCGAATTGGTTGAAGTGACGGAAGATTTTACAGTCAAACTCAGGTGGTTGGGCAATTGTGCTTTTTGTTCTATGTCAGAAATGACGATGAAAGCAGGTATTGAACATGCTATCAAATCAAGGGTTCCCGAAATCAAACACGTCGAAGCCATCAACGACTTCCTGCCGGAATAATTTATTTTTAACACAAAGAACAAACCAATCATGGACTATACCCGACTGGTTTCTGAGATCAAACACAAAAAATCCAATTTGTGTATTGGTTTGGATACTGATATTAAAAAAATTCCCGAATTTTTATTAAAAGAACAGGATCCTGTATACATCTTCAATCGTGAAATCATACAGGCGACTTCAGACCTTTGTGTGGCTTACAAACCCAATATGGCCTTTTATGAATGTATGGGACCCCGGGGCTGGGAAACACTGGTTAAAAGTATGGATTGGGTTCCTGACAATATTTTTACTATTGCGGACGCCAAACGGGGAGATATAGGCAATACTTCGTTGATGTATGCCAAAACCTTTTTTGAAACGTATGATTTTGATGCTGTCACAATTTCACCCTATATGGGCGAAGATTCCGTCACACCTTTTTTGGGGTATCAGGACAAATGGGTCATAGTCCTGGGATTGACATCCAACAAAGGCAGTGCTGATTTCCAAAGATTGGAATGTGAAGGCAAACCATTATATCAACATGTATTGGAAAAGGTTTCGTCCTGGGGAAATCCCGGCAATATGATGTTTGTGACAGGTGCTACCCACGCATCAGATTTTGCCGGACTGCGAGTAATTCTGCCGGAACACTTTTTTCTGGTTCCCGGTGTCGGTGCTCAGGGCGGCGATCTCCATACCATTCTCGAGTCAGGGCAAAACCAGGATTCCGGATTGTTGATTAACGTCTCGAGAGATATATTATATGCAAGCAATAACAAAGATTTTGCGGAAGCAGCCAGAAACAAAGCCCTTTCCTACCTTTCTGTGATGGAATCAAAAATTCCGGTATAACATGAAGCACAAACTCATTGCTTTTGAAGGTATTGACGGCAGCGGAAAAAGCACCCAAATCCGTCTTTTGGCAGAATATATCAAAACCTCAGGTCAACAGGTATTTACGACCTTTGAACCCACCGACCAATACATCGGAAAAATCATCCGCGATATATTCAGTCACCGCAGAGAAGCAACCCAGGAGACCATCGCAGGATTGTTTGTCGCCGATCGCCTCGAACATCTCCTCAACCCGGATTTTGGTATGCTCAGACAATTAGAAACCGGCCATGTGCTGACAGACCGGTATTATTTTTCTTCTTATGCGTATCATGGAGTTCATGTAGATATGGATTGGGTTATTGCTTCCAACAGTTTGGCGGTCAGTCGCGGCAAAGCCGATTTGCATATATTTATAGACGTGGATCCACAACTCAGTCTCCAACGTATCCACCAAAACCGCGAAAATATAGAGATGTACGAAACCCTCGACAATCTGGTCAAAGTCAGAAATCAATACCTTCTTGCCTTTGAAAAAACCCGATTGACAGAAAATATTGTTTTTGTAAACGGCAATCAACCACCGGAAAAAGTAGCAGAAGAAATCCGTATTCATTTTAATTCTTTGTAATCTGATGGAAACCCAAATCTGGAAAGTTTACCTCGATCTTGGTTTTGACCACATTCTTGACCTCAACGGGTATGACCACATTTTGTTTGTAACGACTTTATGTGCCATTTATACTTTTAAAGACTGGAAAAAAATACTTTTATTGGTCACGGCATTTACTTTGGGTCATTCACTTACTTTGGCTTTGGCTGCACTGGACGTGGTGAGTTTTGATCCCGAACTTATCGAAACATTGATCCCGATTACGATTATCCTCACCGGAATGTATCAGATTTTGAGGACATTAAAACCCCAAATCACCGGTCAGCAAATGCTTGCTTCCTATTTGCTTACAACATTTTTTGGTTTGATCCACGGGCTGGGTTTTTCCAATTATTTCAGGGCTATCCTGGGCAAGGAAGACAGTATTGTCCAACCCTTATTTGCTTTTAATGTTGGCGTCGAGGCAGGACAACTGATTATTGTGGCATTATCTCTCGTGGTTGGTACGGTTATGGTCAGTTTTTTACGGTTACCTCAAAAAACGTGGACAATAGGCCTGAGTGTCGTATGTACTTTGGTGGCTTTTTACTTATTATTACGATAAATCAAAGGTTTCACCTGTTATGAAAAACCATGAATAAATCCGGCATCAAATCCTATCTTGACCCTTTTGTGGTCATTCTTTTGCTTACGGTCATCGTAGCTTATTTTTTTCCGGCTTTAGGCAAAAAAGACAGCAATTTTCCGTTGGATACCATCAGTAGTGTAGGGATAGCTTTGATTTTTTTATTTTACGGATTAAAACTCAGTCCCCAAAAACTTCGGGATGGCCTGAAAAACATAAACCTGCATGTCCTTGTACAGGTTTCTACTTTTGTTTTATTTCCTTTGTTGATTCTTCCGTTTTTTTGGACAGTCTATACAGAACAAAACCAAATGATCTGGCTGGCCTTTTTTTTTCTTGCTGCCCTGCCTTCTACGGTATCCTCATCGGTGGTCATGGTATCTATGGCCGGAGGAAATGTTCCTGCAGCCATATTTAACGCCAGTATTTCCGGTTTGATCGGAATTTTGGTTACCCCTTTTTTGATGAGTTTTTTTATAACCCATTCAGGCGGAGATTTTAATATATCCCTTGTGTATATCAAACTGTTGACGGAGATCATCTTCCCTGTGATTGCCGGTCTTTTGTTGCAACCATATTTCGGCAAATTTATCGTTCGTTATGCCAAAATCCTTACTCAGTTTGACAGAGCGGTAATTCTGCTCATCATCTACAAAAGTTTTGTCAGGTCCTTTGAAGAAAATGTTTTTTCCACTGTTGCGCCGGCAGACCTCGGGCTTATATTCCTGTTGACTTGCGGGCTGTTTGTCCTGGTCTATTTCCTTACGGGAAAAATGTCTCGGTACCAACATTTCAGCAGGGAAGACAGGATAACAGCACAATACTGCGGAACCAAAAAATCTTTAGTACATGGAACGGTTTTTTCTAAAATCCTGTTTCCGGCTGTTTATCCCATGGGTATCATATTACTTCCATTGATGATCTATCACGCTTTACAGATATTATTGATTAGTGTATTGGCTGGCAGAGAAGGGAATAAAAAAGGATAACCATTTTTGTTTCATTTTATAGTTTTGTAAAATCTGTGGTGACCCAGCGCACGAAACGGCGACAGAATATAGGGTGTATAGTCTAAGTTTGCGACTTCGATGTTGTTTTTTATGAATTTGAAATTCGGTGGTCCGATTTGTAAAATTGTTTAATAGCTGGGTTGATAAGTTGTTGAATTGTACCCACGCAGCGTCAGACGGCCTGATTATGTTGATGCCATGTTCCGTCATAAAAAATAGTTACCAAAAGTACCTATACATTTTGGTGTTTCAAAAATAAGTCGGCCAAAAATACATGTACATATTAGAGAAAATAAAAATATATGAGTAAAAGTTTATTCATATTTTGACGATAATCAGAAATATGGCCATTTTTACATGCACATTTTGGCGATAATCAGAGAAATGACTATTTTAACATGTATATTTTGGTGATAATGAGAAAAATGACCATTTTTACATGTATATTATGACGATTATTAGGAAAATGACTGGATTTACGTGAATATTGTGACTATAATGAAAATATCGACCGGTTTTACGTGAATATTGTGACTATAATGAAAATATCGACCGGATTTACGTGAATATTGTGACGATAATGAAAATATCGGCCAAAATATCATGTATAAAACGCCGATAATTGTGTATGACCTTCCATTATTCATGTAAATCTCGTTGTTTTTGCCAAAAAGCTCCCATTATTCATGAAAATCTCTTTGTTTTTGTAAAAGAGTCACAAATATTCACGTAAATTTCTCCGTTTTTGAGAAAAAGATGGATGATTATATTGGTGGGTAGCGTTTGCTCACCGTTTTTTTGAGTTAAAAAGTTGGAGTTTATGCAAATGATAACTGACCTAAACTAAAACCGCTTTTTGATCAATAATATTTTTTGATCACTAAAAGTCATCCAAGCAAAATCATAAATCATCCAATAAGTTTTGCCATCTTTATTAAGATAATGAGATGTATGATAATCATATTTAAATCCAGTTTGGTCCAATACCGATTTATCAATTGTTAATTTATTGCTCAATCCCATTAAGGTAGCAAGGATTTCTCTATTTCTATGGAGGTATCCATCTATGACTGCAGTGGCGGATTTAGTCTGACTCCTTCGCTCGTAATTATATTTATTCTTACAATCTATGGAGCAAAACTCTTTATCTATCCTGCCTGCGACTTTTTTATCACAATGTTTACAAATTTTATAATTCATGATGCAAAGGTAAGAAAAACTAAATAAATATTGGTATCGAATTATTATCCGATAATAATCGGATAATAACATTTAATAATTCAATTATTTGTAATTCAATGTATTAGGAAATATAAAATCGATTTATATTGTGCCGTAAAATTAGTATCATGGAAGTATTAAATATTATCAATGCTAATGGAGAGCGATATTTTGGATGCCAGATTCCCCCAAAATCGCCTCATATCGAAATCATAAAAATGATGCCAAAGAGATGGTGGAATAGAGAACTAAAGATATGGCTTGTGCCTTATGGCAGCGAGTCTTGGCAATTATTAGGAGATAAATTTGGAATACAAAACCTCATTGTAGATAAACAAGAAAAACGAGTAAATATAGAGCTATATGCAGTAAAAGAAAACAATAAAAATATTGGAAACATTGATGGAGTAAAAAGTCAGACAAAACAGCCTAAAGAAAGCGTAGACTTGCCGGAATCCCATAAAATTGCAATCATTAAGATGGAAGAGCAATTGATTTTAAACAGATACCAGCAAAATACCAGGAAAAACTATTTGTGTAGTTTCACTACGTTTGTATGTTATTATATGGATAAAGAAATAGCCAATTTGGGTATTGAAGACATCAGAAAATTTTTGCTCTATAAAATAAATGTGGATAGCATTAGTGAAAATACACAAAAATCACTGATCTGTGCAATAAAATTTTATTACGAAAAAGTACAGGGCCGAGAAAAATTTTGTTTGTATGATTTACGGCCTAGAATGCCCGTACAACTACCGGATTTTATAAGTAAAGAAGAAACAATAAAATTATTGTCAGCCACTGAAAACCTGAAACATAAGACCATACTAAGATTGATTTACTCAGCTGGAATAAGGCTGGGAGAAGTTACCAATCTGAAGATAAAAGACTTGCGTTTTGATGACAATCTCATTTTTGTAAAAGGTGGCAAAGGCAAAAAAGATAGACTGACCCTGTTTTCTAAAAAAGTCCAAATACTTATGAAGGAATATTTTGAATCTTATAAACCAAAATATTGGGTATTTGAAGGACAAACTGGGGGCAAATATAGTGACCGAAGTGTACAAAATGTTTTACGAAAAGCTGTGCAAAAATCATGCATAAATGAAGATACTACAGTACATACGCTACGCCACAGCTTCGCTACACACCTTGTACTCAATGGTGTAGATCTAAGACAAGTACAAGAATATTTGGGACATAGCTCATTAGAAACCACATCCATTTACACCCATATCACAGATAAAATGAAATCAGAAACAAAAAATCCTATAGAAGATTTGGATATTTGAAAGAGAGAGCTTACTTTTGCATCCAGGATATACGCAATTTGGCGTATATCCTGTTGTTGGTGGTCATTAAAATTGAAAAAATGAATAATC
>JALHOZ010000047.1 GCA_022842725.1 Saprospiraceae bacterium | reverse complement strand
AAAACAACGCCGCTAAAACCAAAACCGATATATCCTTTTCCTTCATAAGCAATACCATAGGAAAATCCCCTTCTCGCTCCGGGAAAGTCGGGAAGCTTGTCCCATTGATTTGTTAGGGTATTGTACCGGTAAAAGTCTTTTACAGGACCATTGTCGGTGAGGCCCGTTACCAGATAACCATATTCGCCAATGGCAAATGTCACCGGGTGATTTCTCGAAGGGGCAGAAACAGGCAAGGGCTCTCTTTCAAGCCACTCCTGGCCATAAGCCTGTACGCAAACAAGGAAAATGATACAAAAGTTAAAAAAACGCATTGTAAAAATATTTTTATGGTAATTAATGGTCTGACACCCGTATACCGACAACCGGATTTTGTTTGCCGGATGATACGTATGAGTGAAGTTCGTCGCAAATATAAATACTTGCGACATCATGAGACAAACATAGAAGCTAAAAGTTTTCCATTTAGTTAACAGCCTGACATTTAGTAAACCTTTAGGGTGTTGCATGTAAAAGTTGTAATGCATAATTATGTATAACAAAGGCAACTTGTTATTTGACAAACATTTTGTTTTGACTGGTTCAACGGCTTAATCGATCCATCGATCAGCGGTCTTCGTTCCTCAACTCGCCGGTCGATGTGTTTCCAAACAAGATTCGCCAATCTAAAGGTTAAATCCATCTAAACCTCACTTGCTGTTTGATTCGTTACTTCGCGGACTATTTGATAAGTTGATTTCGAAAGCTTTCAGAATGATAATTTGGGTCGACGCGGCGCAGATAGGTCGGCATAACTGTTGATTCTGACTTTTTGGCCTCCCCTAACCCCTCCAAAGGAGGGGAACTTCGATAGTCGACCAATGTCAGCTGGTCTTAACTTCGTTTGGTTGCCTTGCGTCCAAAAGTCTCCCCCTCCGGGGAGATTTAGAGGGGCCAAAATAAGACAATGCAAAGCATTGATGATCAGGTTCGACAATCTCAAGGGTGAAACCATCTCAACCTCAACCTCAACCTCTTACTTAACCTTAATAGAGTCCGACTATTTCTGCCATCTTATTCGGGTTTTTTTCCTGAATTGTTCTCATAAATTCCTTTCACAGTCAGACGGTGGAACTTTTTTTATATCTTTGGTATTTATAATTGAAACCAGTTTTGTGTAATAATTAAAATTTATGGAAACCATCATTATCAAATCTGAAGACGATACAACTACAGAAAAAATCAAAGATTTTTTGAAAGAAATGAAAGTCAGTTTTACGTCTAAAAAGAAAAAAGAAAAGCCATACAATCCTGAATTTGTAAAAATGGTGTTGGAACGTACTGAAAGTGCAAAAAATGGAAATACGATCCTTTATGATGAAAAGTTAAAGAAGGAACTATTCGATGGAGTCAACAAAACTCATTAAAAGAAGACAAGATCATTATTTAAAAAAATAATGGATACTATTGGGTCGAATTATGCGATAATGTTTCTCTGAATGGCTTGATTTTGATTTTAAAAGAATGAAAAAGGAATATGATTTACACTGTAGTATTTGAAGGAAAGGCATTAAAAGATATAAAAAAAATGACTACATCAGGAAATAAAGGAGATGTTATCAAATTAAAATCTATGTTGGAAGAATTAAAATTTCATCCATATAGAGGTACAGGACATCCGGAACCTTTAAAACACCAATTGGTCGGATACTGGAGTCGCAGAATCAATAAAAAAGACAGACTGGTCTATCAGGTAATCGAAGAACCTGACAAATACGTTGTCATTATTTCTGCATTAGGCCATTATTTTGATTAGCCATAATTAGGATTTTCAAAATCATTCGGATTATTTGTTATATCCAACAAACTACTGTCTCACATTGCTCAAACTTCCATCCTTCACTGAAAACACCTAAACCATAAAATCATTTCAATCTCGATTGTTGTTTGATTTGTTGCTTCGCGGACTATTTGATGAGTTGACTATTTGATAAGCTGATGAATTGATAAGTTGATGAGTTGATAAGCTGGGTCGGGGCGGCGCGCGCGTGCCGGGAATATCGAGGTTTTTACTCACCCCCGGGCCCCTCTCTAAATAAAGAGGGGTGTGGCTTGCGACCTCCGATTTTGCGATGCGAGGCAAGTTTGTCGTGATGCAAAAATAGTTAAAAATATGTTTTGCCCCAAGCTTTAAAGCACAAAAAACCAGACCCTGTGCGTAATCTGCAGTAACTTTTATATTTCTTCACCTGCGAGCCGTAGTTCGCAGTTCCTTCCCCTATTTTGAGCCCTTACTGTTGGGCTCAAAATTGCTGCGCAACGGTCAGTCCCCCTTCCATTTTAAGGATGACTGAATGGTCCTGACTGAAAGGAAGGAACAGAGTGAACGATTTCACTCTTTAATGAAGGAACCACAAACAACGGCTTGTGGCTTGATAAAATGGGTATGAACGGACAATGCGAAGCATTAATATGATCCGGGACGACCTATCCGGCCATCATCGTCCGGGTTTTACCCCGACTCTTAAGGGAGCCCCGGATGATGATGGCCTCGGGTGTGGTCTCATGAAATATGTTGACAACAAAAATGTGGAAAACTTTTAACCATAAACAGTTTCAAATTAAACGTCAACATCCCATAAACATTCTGACACATATCACTTTTTCGCCGGCATTAAATACCCGGTATCCGTAGTTATTTTTGTCATCAGGGAAACTCATAACTTTTGTCCAGGTTTTACCATTGTCTTCCGAACTCATCAGACCCTGATTGATGCTGCAGAAAATTTTGTTTTTATCCAATGTCATGGAATATATATCCCTTTCACCTTTAAGGAAGGTATTGGACGGGTGTTTTGACCATTTTTCACCCCGGTCGTTGGAATAATATAAAACGTATTCCGTTCCGAGATCGTAAACCATACTGGCCAGCTTCTTAACAATGAGAAGGTTGTCTCCGTCCTGATACATCGTGGAATTACCGTTTTTATTGTCGTTGGTCTGATTATTGAGAGATGAGTTTACTTTCCATGTTTTGCCACCATCGTATGACAAATACACGCCGTTGATGCCATTTACGATCAGTCTGTCCTGATATACAATAATATTGTGGGCAAATCCAAGGTCAAAAATTCTGTCCCAGCTTTTTCCTTTGTTTGCCGTATGGTAAACGCCGAAAGGAGTTGCTATATACAGGTTGTTTTTATCATCTTCTTTTACCTGCACCAAATAATTAACTCCTTCAGGAACAGGAATCGGTTCCCAGTAGCCGGCATTACGTTTTTTATGGAATATTCCTGTTCCGTTGATATAAACATATTGGCCGGAAGGACCATTGAATATACCGAAAACTGAATGATGATCTTTAGGTACTACCGACGGAAAGGCCGTCAACGTATTTTCTTTTTCTATCCCGGACAAATCGTTGGGATCCAATTTGTATATATCACCGTAGTTACTTCCTAAGATTATATTGTTTTCGTCATAATTTACAGAAATCGGAACAAAGTTTTCCGGTAAGTCCGGGCTTGCAGGTTGCCATGTTTTTCCTCCGTCATCCGAAACCATGATGTTGCCGGTAAAACCAACAACAGGATTTGATTCTTTTACAAGATCCGATTCCTGGCTTTGAAAACTGCAACTGTGAAACAAAAGGATACCAACTATAATGCTGCTTAAAATTTTCATAAAATGAATGTTACATGATTTAATAAATAATAAAAACTATACAGCAAAATTAACGCGATTGTAGGCCGGACAGGGCACTATTTTGGTAAATTTTTGGTAAATAATGGTAAAGTTAACGATTTACAATGGTATAATCCCTTAGTTTTGCAGCATGATATCTAAAATACCCTTGCTGATCATTTTATGTCTTTTCTGTCAAAGACCGGTTCAGGCAGCAACATCAGAAGATAAAGAACTCCATGTAGTGCTGAGGCAAATCGGTCATCGGTTGTTACTTTCGTCCGGTGATACAACATCGAGAGTATTACCCGTTAAGAAGATCAACGACAATACGTTCGAGATTTCATTTGAAAAACAAATCCACGTTACTGCCGACTCTTTGTACAAAATTGTGGGAAAAGAATTGTCAGGTGCGGGATTTTGGGAGTTTGTCGCCGAACTAAAAGAGTGTACGACTCAGGAAGTATTTTTATCGTTTATGATCAGCCGGTCCCGGGACACCATCACACCTTGCGGGGGAAGAAATCTGCCGGTTGGTTGTTATAAAGTAGAAATTACCATCCTGAAAAAGTCAAATCTGATGTGGATGGTATGGTTATTTTTACCGCTGATTCTTGTGCCGGTGGCCACTTATATGATGGTAAAAAATAAAAAATCACCCGTTGATCAGACAAATAATGAGGAGGCAAGGTCAATCGGAAGTTATCAATTGGATATAAATGAAAAAAAACTACTTCATCCCGAAAAAAATGAAATGTTGACAGACAAAGAATTGCGTTTGCTCACCTTATTGCTTGAAAAAAAAGATGAAGTGTTGAACAGAGACTTTCTTATGAATGAAATTTGGGCTGCCGGCGGACTCATTGTTGTATCCAAAAACCTCGATGTGCTGGTTTCCAAAATCAGAAAAAAATTGAGTTTGGACGAAAGGATCAAAATCACGAGTGTTCACGGTGTGGGATATAAGCTGGAAATTTCTGAATAAACAGCTGTCTTGACACGGAAAAAGAGAGTGCAAAACTTTCTAAACCTATTTCAGGACCAGTCAGGTGGTGGTTCCTTCCCTATTTTGAGCCCTTGTTGGTGGGCTCAAAATGGCGAGCAACGGTCAGTCACCCGTTCAGAGTGGTTAAAACTGGTAGCATGAACGGAAATTTTAAAAATAAATCCGGAAATTTTTAAAACAAGAAGGTGATAACCCTTTACTTTATAGGGTAATCCGGAACTTAAAATGGCTTGATTTTGTTTACATTTTAGAATAGATAAACAAATAAAACAACACTTTATTTCCGGGTTTATAAAGGCCGCAGTCAAAACAACAGATTTTCAATTTTCAAACATTTTGTTATACGTTTTTACCGTTGTGATTTCATCATAACTGTATTCGTGTATTGACGTATTTCGTATTTCTATTATCTTATTTTTAAAAATTAAATAATTGATATGAAAAACCAAAAATGTTGGAACATTGTGTTTTTATGGTTTCTGTTTGTTATGAATATCACAGCTCAGAATACGGACGAGGTAATGTCAAAACTGACAGGTTTATTGCCTGCTGAAGTCTCCCGGGAAGTTGATATTTATTTTGGTTCCCAACCATCAGAGGAAGAAATTCCGGTCATTATAGAAGTTACAACTCCGGAAATTTTTCAAAAAATAGAAACCCTCGGGGGAAAAATTAATACAAGAGAAGGTAATCTGGCAACGGTACAATTACCAAAAAAATCATTGGTCAATGTAGCTTTATTGGACGATGTGGTGACCATCGAATATAATAAAGTTTACCTTCAAAATGACAAAGCACGGCAACAGACAGGAGCGAACCTCGTTTACCAGGGATGGAATCCATTGCCCCGTGGATATACGGGTAAGGGAGTTATTGTGGGTATTATCGATGCAGGTATAGATTTTAGGCATCCGGAATTCAGGGATCCAACCAATCCGGCTACATCCAGGATATCAGCCATTTGGGATCAAAACAACAACGGCACATTTCCGGAAGGATTCAGTTACGGTACGTATTGGACAAAGTCGCATATTGAAGAAGAATTGACGGAAAACCCGCCCAATAGAATAAAACCGGGTGATTTTGATGAATTAATACCTGGCCACGGGACACACGTGTCCGGCACGGCTGCCGGTAATCATGGGCTGGCCCCTGATGTTGAGTTGGTAAATGTTATAACCAACTTTTCATTCAACGGCATCATTGACGGTGTCAGATTTATACGGGATTATGCTAAAAAACAAGGAAAACCCTGCGTGGTAAATCTCAGCTTGGGTGCTTCCGTAACCAACCACGAGGGCAATACAAACATGTCTTTGTTTATTGACAATCTGATCAACGGAACCAAAGGATTTTCCGTGGTGGCAGCTGCCGGAAACAACGGCTCGAATCACAGTCACTGGGGCGGATTTACCATAAATAATGATACCGCGATCATGTATACAGGTGTCGGAGGAGAATTACTTGCCTACTTCAGGATTCCAAAAGAATTTGGAAATGATCTTCAATTTTCTATCGGCGTGGACAGTGCGGGTTTTGATATTACTCAATTAACTTTCACTGAGCAAACCCGCTTCCTGGGAATGACACCCTGGGTTAACATTTCATCGATGGCAAATACATCGAAATGGTTTTACCACGATAACGGGAATCCTGCCGGACTTGCAGAAATCATTGTCATCAACAACGCAGGTTTACCTTATTATTCATTTATCGTGATTTTAACCGACTATCAAACACCTCCAAAATGGTTTGAGGCTCCGGAAGAAATGGATATATATCGCTTCATGTTCCGGGGCAAAGGAAGTTTTCATGGCTGGCTTCAGTCTTTTGCTTCTTTGGTTTTGCCTTCACCCGGTCAACACGGGCTTCCTGTTGACCATTTTGTGCCTTCTGATAGTCAATTCGGAATTGATTCGCCGGCTGATGCAAAAAATGTCATTGCCGTAGGGGCTTATGTAAACAGACCAGATTTCGAGAGTTATAATGGTGGAACATATTATTTACCACCTCAACAAGCCGAGGGAGAACTGGCGGATTTTTCAAGTCACGGACCCACTTTTGACGGTCGTCAGAAACCTGACATTTGTGCACCCGGCAAACATGTTATATCTGCCTATCCGACGTTCCGGAAAAATTTACCCTATCCTTTACAGTTATTTAATCCTCAACATCCCGGGTGGATGATCACGGATACGATATTACCTTCTGCAGCCTTTTCCGGTACAAGCATGTCTTCACCTGTTGTGGCAGGTTGCGTGGCGTTGATGCTCGAAGCCAAACCCGACCTGGACCATGTCACTATAAAAAATCTATTGACCTCTACTGCAAAACGGGATGGTTTTACAGAAGCAACAGGACCGACACCCAATCCTTATTTCGGATACGGAAAGGTAGATATCTATGCCGCCATTGCCGCTGCTTTGGGACTTTCAGATGTTGATAACATTAAAAACGAAGAAAACATATTGGTTTTCCCCAATCCTGCTTCAGAATTTATTATGATACAATCAAAAAATGAAAATATGTTGCCAGGCACCAAAATACGAATTTTGGATACTTTTGGAAATGTTGTTTTTGAAAAAACAGGTGTTCATAATCAGGAAATGATTTCGACAAACCATTTTAAATCAGGATTATATGTCATGGAATATACCAATCAGTTTCAGAATGTAACGAAAAAAATAATCATTACAAGGTAATTTTAAACTTCCAAAACATGCACGATCAGATAGATTTTAATCTCCTGGAATCAAAAGACCCAAAAATAAAATACGGTTTTGCCAAAAAGTTGATCCTGAGAGCCCAAAAAAATCCAAAGGAATTATATCCGTTCTACGATATTATAACAGGGTACCTGAACCATAAGAACAGTATTATTCGTTGGACCGTTATAGATCTGATCGGTTATTTATCGGAAGTTGATGATCAAAATAAAACCAATACACATATCCCTGCCTTATTGACATTTTTGCACTGTGGACATCTGATCACAGCCAATCACGCTATTTTTTCCTTGGGAAAAATAGCGGAAAATAAAACTGAATATCAGGAGAGGATAGTTGAGGAACTTCTAAAAATATCCAATGATACATTTGATACTGAAGAGTGTAAAAATATCGCTATTGGAAAAGTAATTGATGCACTTAAACCCTTTGCAGGTTTATTAAAAAATGACCGGAACGTAGTTTCTTTTATAAACAGAGCAAAAGAAAACAGACGCAACGCCACAAAAAACAGGGCTTTGTTGTTGTTAAAAAGGTTGGAAAAATTGTAAATCGATAAAATAAATCTCCGGAAAAATAGTTACCAAAAATAATTCAAGATACAATAGCTACGCCTCTGTTAAGATAACTAAAAAACCACAAGTTATAATTCAAAAAACCCAGACCTTGTGAGTGATATGCAGCAACTTACATATTCTCTACCCGCGAGCCGCGGTTCGCGGTTTCGTCCCTATTTTGAGCCCTTATTGTTGGACTCAAAATGGCGAGCATCGGTCAGTCATTGGAGATGTTGAATTGTTGTCCCGATTGATATCGGGATGTTGAATTGTTGAACTGTTTCGATGCGGTGCACAGAGGTACGACAATATCAAGGTTGAAACCTTTAAAACCCGGAAATATCAAGTATTAGCGCATATAAACCCAGACCATGTGCGTCACCCGTTCTTTTTAAGAGAAGATTTCTATGGTATAAAAAAATATCTTCGGGGCAAAAAATTTTATTTGGTTTTAAGTTTACCAATATACGGAGCAATTACCAGAAAACAATTAGCTTTGTTTCTACTAAATTAATTCTTTGATGTTTACATTAATTTCCAGCTTAAAACCTGTAATTTCATCTCTTTTATGTTTCTTGCTAAGTATATCCTTGTCCGGACAAACCGATGGAAATCTGCAATTGAAGTTTAATCATATGGCTCTATCGGTAAAAGATCTTGGCAAATCGGCAGATTTTTATAAAAATGTTCTTGGGCTGAAAGAAATAACCAACAAGGTGGGAATAGAGGGAATCAGGTGGTTTTCTCTGGCTGATGGCAATGAATTACACCTGATTTCAGTAGTTAAAGAACCTGTGATTATTAATAAAGCTGTCCATATTGCCCTATCAACCAATCGTTTTGATGATCTGATCAGCAAATTGGAGGTTAACGGGGTTGAGTATTCCGACTGGCCAGGCAATGTCAATAAAATTAACCAGAGACCCGATGGCATAAAACAAGTATTTTTCAGGGATCCGGATGGTTATTGGCTGGAAGTGAATAGTGTTTTGGATTGAAATAAATATTTATTTAGGGCAAAAAGGGTCTGGTTTTAAGTAAAAATAATTATCCAATTAAGTATCGGGCAATATTTTGGGTCTGCACCTTTAATGAAAATAAATCTTCACTGAATATTTTGAATCGGCACTTTTACTAAGCGAATTCTAAATGACATAACAGGCATCTGCAGTGGTGTATAGTGATTTCAAACTCAAATAAATGGTGTATGAAATGTTACAAATTGTAATAAACTTAAAAGTCTAATACTTCATACCAAATGCGTCATTTCCTTATCTGAGGCAAATAAATCTATGTAAAATTTGGTGTACTATTTTGAAACCGTCATATTTGTCGTTTTATACCAAACAAATAGTAAAATCATCAACTTATCCGAAATTTTATTCATTTGACTCCAACATCTATTTAACTGTAAAGATTTTTCAAATGTACAAACACCCTGTTTTTATCATCTTAATCTGTTTATTTTCAACTATATCCGTAACCGCTCAGAAAAAACAAACAAAAACTCCGGCTACGGCATTGACCGAATCCGTAGAATGGAGGTGTATCGGTCCTTTCCGAGGTGGCAGGTCTTGTGCAGTGACCGGTGTGCCCGGAAATAATCAGACTTTTTATTTTGGTGCCACAGGCGGCGGTGTTTGGAAAACCGACAACGGTGGCAGAACATGGAATAATATTTCTGATGGATTTTTTGGTGGTTCGATCGGAAGTATCACCGTTTGTGCTTCAGACCCGAATGTCATTTATGTCGGTGGTGGTGAAAAAACAGTCAGAGGCAATGTTTCCTCCGGAACAGGTGTCTGGAAAAGTGAAGATGCAGGCCTGACATGGACATCAAAAGGTTTGGGCAAATCACGACATATCGGCAGAATCAGGGTTCACCCAACCAATCCGGATATCGTATATACTGCCGTCATGGGCGATCTTTTTAAAGACAGTGACGAACGTGGCGTGTATAAAAGTACGGACGGAGGCAATACATGGAAAAAAGTATTGTTTACCAATGTTTCTTCCGGTGCTGTAGACCTTTGTATCGATCCGACCAATCCCAGGATTATGTATGCCACCACGTGGAATGTACGTCGAACTCCTTACAGTTTGTCGAGCGGCGGGGAAGGTTCTGCCTTGTGGAAAAGCACAGACAGCGGTGAAACCTGGCAAAACATATCGGATGCACCCGGGCTTCCGCAAGGTACCCGAGGCATCATAGGTATCGCAGTCGGTCACCAAAACAACCAGATATTGTATGCTTTGATTGAGCATGAAAATGGTGGTTTGTTCAGGTCAAATGATGGTGGAAAAACATGGACTAAACAAAATGATCAGCGGTCGCTCAGACAACGGGCATGGTATTACTCCAGAGTGAATACTGATACCAAAGATGACAATATCGTGTACGTTCTCAATGTAGAATACCACAAATCTGTAGATGGCGGGGTCACCTTTAAAGATTTTTACGCTCCACACGGCGATCACCACGATTTGTGGATCGATCCGTTCAAACCTTCCGTAATGATCATGGGAGACGATGGCGGTGCACAGGTGACTATGGATGGTGGAGAAACCTGGACGACCTATCACAACCAACCTACTGCTCAGTTTTACAGAGTTACTACAGACAATCATTTTCCTTTCAGAATTTATGTTGCTCAGCAAGATAATTCGACTTTGAGGATTTTTCACCGGACTTTTGAAAACGAAATCTCTGACAAAGATTGGGAAGAAACAGCAGGGGGAGAGTCTGCGCATATTGCTGTAGATCCCAAAGATTCAGAAATCGTGTACGGAGGTAGTTACGGAGGATTTCTGACAAGGGTCAACCATAAAACAAAATCTGTCAGAGGTATCAATGTGTGGCCTGACAATCCTATGGGTCACGGTGCTGAAGGTATGAAATACCGTTTCCAGTGGAACTTTCCTATCTTTTTTTCCAAACATAATAAAAACAGATTGTATGTTTGTTCCAACCATCTCCACGCTACCGCAGATGAAGGACAAACCTGGCAAATCCTCAGTCCTGACCTGACCCGAAATGAAAAAGAAAAACTGGGACCTTCGGGAGGACCCATTACCAAAGACAATACCAGCGTGGAATATTACGCAACGATCTTTGCCGCAGACGAATCTCCTCTATCGGAAGGTCTGATATGGACAGGAAGTGATGATGGCAGGATACATCTGACCCGTGACGGTGGCAAAACGTGGACGGAAGTCACTTCGCCGCTTATGCCAAAATATCTGATGATTAATTGTATAGAACCCGGAAAATTTGACCCTGCCGTGTGTTATGTGGCAGGTACATCTTACAAGTCCGGAGATTACACACCTTATCTGTTCAAAACCTCAGATTACGGAAAAACGTGGACAAAAATAATCCGCGGCATTCATGAAGAACATTTTACCAGAGTCATCCGCGAAGATGTCGAAGTCAAAGGATTGTTGTATGCCGGCACAGAACATGGCATGTATATATCTTATGACGACGGCACGAACTGGGAATCCTTTCAGAAAAATCTTCCTTTGGTTCCGGTCACCGATCTGAATGTCAAAAACAATCATCTCATCGCCGCGACTCAGGGACGAAGCTTATGGATGATAGACGACTTACATATCATCCGCCAATCCACAGTGAAGGATTCGTCACAAGCTGTTTTATTCAAACCGTCAGATGTCTACAGAATCGGTGGCTCACAAAACAAAAAAGTCAAACAGGCAGGGGTCAATCATCCCGGGGGAGCGGTCGTTCATTTTTATCTGCCCAAACTTGATGATAAAAAAGATACCGTAACCATCGTCTACATGACATCTTCCGGTGATACGATCAGGACCTTCAGTTCTTTTGCAGAAAAAGAAGGGGACAAAATCAAAGTAAAAAAGGGTGGTAATGTACACCATTGGGATATGCGGTTTCCGTCAGCTAAAAAGATTGATGGCATGATCTTGTGGTGGAGCTCTTTGAAGGGACCCGTAGCCAAAACCGGAGAATATAAAGTATCGTTGTCCCTCAATAAAAATATTATTAGTACCCAAACATTCCGGATACTAAAAAATCCGTTGTCTGAAGGAACGGAAAAGGACATATCCGATCAGTTTGATTTTATTTATTCCATCAATAAAAAAATAGACGAAGCACATCAAACCATTATCGACATCCGGGATTTAAAAACTCAGCTCAATGCTTATGCTGAAAAAACCGATGACCCTGAAGTCAAAACCTTTATTAAAAATATTGACTCTTTGGTGGTGGAAATTGAAAATCAATTATATCAGACCAAAAACAGAAGCGGTCAGGATCCGCTCAATTTTCCGATCCGACTCACCAATAAACTGGCGCACATCAATGCCCTGATAGATATGACCGTCAATGATTTTCCACCTACCGCATCGATGATTGAAGTTCGTGACGAGTTGATTGCCGAAATAGATCGCAACCTCAACAAATGGTACGCTGTCAGAGATTCGGAAATTGTTGCCCTGAATAAAATGATTGATGACAAAAAGTTACAAACCATTATCATCAAAAGCGGCAAACCGAAATTAAAATAATCATTTTTAAAAAAACCAAAAAAGTATTCAAAATATCCAAATAAGGACTTTATACAGCCTGTTAAAGCTGAAAAAAATATTTTTTTTCAATAAAAGAATATAAATAAGCTGTCAAGGTAGTATTTTTACCTTCCTGATGCGGCCAGCCGTTGTATCAGGGTATTTTTGTAGCCTTAACCGTATAAACATAAAGCATGACACGATTATTTAAAAAATCCTTTTTCCTTGTACTTTTGACCATCCTGTTTGTAAAGTCATATGGTCAAAAAGAAGTTTATTTTCAAGTGAATCATTTTTTGGGTGAAAATCCGCTTACAATAGGTGATTCAGGCACCAATGACCTTGGTTCAAAATTTACCATATCAAGATTGGATTATTATATTTCTTCTATCAGACTACATCATGACGGAGGTCAAATTACCAATATTAAAAATAAATATATTTTGGTTTCCAACGCTCAAAAAGTGAACGAATTATTAGGAGACTACCCCATCCAGGTTCTTGACTCCATCACGTTTTCTATTGGCGTGGATTCTGTCAATAACCACGCTGACCCGACTTCATGGCCTGCAGGACATCCGCTTGCACCCAGATTTCCGGATATGCATTGGGGCTGGGCTGCAGGATATCGTTTTGTTGCTTTAGAGGGAAAATCAGGTTCTGCTTTGCAATTTGATTATCAACTTCATGCTTTGGGCAATCAATTTTACAAACCGAGAACTTTAGTTACCACCGGTCAGGAAGTAAACGGAGATTTGGTTATCAGTTTGGATGCGAATTATGCACAGGCTTTGAATGGTATCAATATGAACAGAAATGTTTTTGTTCATGGCAGCAATAAAGAAGTTATACCGCTCATGGATAATTTTAATCATGAAATTTTCACGGTAAGTGAGACAACTTCGTCTGTAAAAGACATTAATATTACCGAACTGAAGATGTATCCTAACCCGGCTTTTGAAGGGAGAATCACCATAACTTTGACTGAAGAACAAATCATCAATGCTACACTGATTATCAGAGATATAACCGGAAAAGAAGTAAGTCAGGTTCAAAAACCTTCATTATCCAATGAAATATGGATAGAAAATAGTGGCTTGTATAGCATCGACTTGTTACAATCAGGCAAACTAACCGGTCAGGGGAGATTGGTCAAACCATAAGGACTTATGCGGTTCAGGGCAGCCATTTTTTATTGTATCATGACAAGTTTTTTTGCTTGTTCTGATGAGGATATAGTCCCTGAACCAACATCAAAAATTCTGCAAGAACTTGTGCTGCCCGTTCATTTTCCGGCTATTAACTTTCCGGCTGAAAATGGTTTTACAACTGAAAGGTGGCAGTTAGGCAAAAAACTTTTTTTTGACAAACGATTATCTATAGACTCCACCATCAGTTGCGCAAGCTGCCATAAATTATCTTATGCTTTTGCCGATAATAAACCTTTGACTTCCGGGGTTTTTGGAAGAGCGGGCACGACCAATTCTCCTTCATTAGCCAATGTTGCCTTTCACCCGTATTTGACCCGGGAAGGCGGACTTCCTACGTTGGAAATGCAGGTATTGGTACCGATTCAGGAACACAACGAATTTGGTTTTAACATTGTACAAATTGCTGAAAGACTTAAAACAGACACGACCTATCAGGAAATGGCAAAAAAAGCCTACGGCAGAGCTTTGGACCCGTTTACGATCACAAGGAGCATCAGCACCTTTGAACGCAGCCTGATAAGCAGCAACAGTAGGTACGACCAATTTATTGAAGGCAAAACCTCATTAACAACGGAAGAATCGTCGGGTAAAGAACTTTTTTTCAGTGACCGGACAAATTGCAGCAAATGCCATAGCGGATTTAATTTTACCGATTATGGGTTTAAAAACAACGGATTATATGAATCATATCTGAACCCCGGACGTTACCGACTGACCCAAAAGGAATCGGATCTGGCTCTGTTTAAAACACCCGGACTCAGAAATACCGGTTTTACGGCTCCCTATATGCACGATGGATCTTTGGCTACTTTGGTCGATGTCATTGAGCATTACAATAGCGGAGGCAAACCCCATAAAAACAAAAGTCCGTTGATCAGACCTTTAGGATTGAATGATAAAGAAAAAAAAGCGCTGATCTCTTTCCTGAGGACGCTGGACGATTACACGCTTATTTCTAATCCATATTTTGCAGAATAAAATCTTTTAAGCCATGAACAAAATCACCCTTTTTATCGCAATGGTTTTTATCATGCTGACATCTTGTGAGCCTGATGAAAAAGTTTCTGCTGTTTATGATCCGACACCCTATTCGTTTGTGTATCCGGAAAGTTTTGGTGATCCCGGACTACCTTCGGATAATCTGTTAACCCGGGAAGGTGTAAAATTGGGTAAAATGTTATTTTATGAAAAATCATTGTCCAAAAACGGAAAACAAGCCTGTGCGGGTTGCCATCTGCAGACCACCGGATTTTCAGATCAAAATCAATTTTCTCTGGGTGTTGACGGATTGCCCGGAAAAAGACAAGCCATGCCGATATTTAATCTCGCATGGCGACAATCGGGATTTTTTTGGGATGGAAGAGCAGCAACCTTAAGAGAACAATCATTACTACCCATTCAGGATCCTTTGGAAATGCATGAAACCCTTGAGAATGTGGTAAAAAAACTTAAAAAAAACCCTAAATTTACAGATCAGTTTATCAGAGCTTTTGGAAATGAAGAAATCACATCTGAAAAAATCAGTCTGGCTCTTGAACAATTTATGATGACGATCGTATCTTTTGATTCAAAATACGATCAGTTTTTAGCAGGTAAAGCCACCCTCACGGAAAGTGAAGAACGTGGCAGAAAATTGTTTTTTACCGAATACAATCCCTTTTTTCCGGAATTGTCGGGAGCAGATTGTGCCCATTGTCACAGTGGTCCGAATTTTGAAAACGGAGAGTTTATGAATAACGGATTGGATACCGATGCTGCCTTTACAGATTTGGGAAGAGAAGACGTTACCAAAAATATCGCCGACAGAGCAACCTTCCTGATACCGTCTCTGCGCAATATTGCCCAAACTGCTCCTTATATGCACGACGGCAGGTTTAAAACTTTGGAAGAGGTAATAGACCATTATCATTCCGGTGTCAAAATGTCATCCACAGTCTCCCCTTTGATCGCTCCGACCATTGCCAGAGGATTGTTTTTGGATGATCAGGAAAAAAAGGATCTGGTCGACTTTTTAAAAACTTTGAGTGATCAGAAGTTTCTTACCAATCCTGCTTATGCGGAATAAAAAAGGGTTTGGTTTTGTCAATACGATTATATATTAAAAGATAAAAAATTACATAGGGTCTGCTGAAAAGCACAAAAAATATTATTAATCAAAATCTTATGTTCAATTTTGATGCATGTAAGTGCATTACTTTTCCAACATTTTATTTAATTTTCGTGCATTTAACTTCCTTACTAAAATTGTTTTTTGTTAGCCCGCAATAAACCATCTTCTGCGTTGAAGGCAAATCGAGGTATTTTTATACATCTTCTTTGCCTTCGCCTTGAATCTGATTCATTGCTGACTTTTTCAGCAGACCCTACGTATGTAATAAAATAAAAGGCATTGAATACATAATTTCAATGCCTTTTTTGTGATATACTATCACAGAACACTTATACATCTGAAAAAAATCTGAAAAAAAATATTATTTCCTGCAACGTTTTTTACCTTTCATGCTTATAGAAGGCTACGATCGATCGTGATTGAATTTTTTAACTCTTTCACCTCATAATTTAAAATCATGAAAAACTTTTTAATATTTGCTCTATTAGTCTTTATCTCTTTATCTTCCTGCAGAAAAGAGTCTCTGATTCCTATTGATGAAACGGAGACCGAAGACCCGAAAGAAATTGAAGGCGCATTTTTTAAAGGAATCGTTAAGGATATAAATGGTGTGGTAGCCGGAACCAAAGTGGAGGTTTATCAACACGAAAAACTCGTCGGTTCTGCCACTACAGATGGTACCGGTGCTTTTAATACCCTCAATATTCCTTTGGTCAAAGATGTCCATGTCACCTTTGCAGTCAGACAGTCGAACAATGAAGTAAAAGCCAAACGTGTCCGCGAGAATTTTGGCAAAAGTGATATTGGAACGATCAGTCTCACCGAAAACCAAATGTTCGATTCCAAACATGAATACCT
This sequence comes from Saprospiraceae bacterium, assembly GCA_022842725.1. GTDB lineage: Bacteria > Bacteroidota > Bacteroidia > Chitinophagales > Saprospiraceae > OLB9. Next base: position 7,278 of record JALHOZ010000047.1, on the reverse strand, counting down.
TCAGAATCCGGGAAGTAATGATCTCATCGTCGTGTCCGGGTACATCACCGATCCGATGGGAAATCCCGCCAACGCAGATGTTGCTTTGTTGTATGATATCGTAGAAGTAGCACCTTTTACCTATGAAACTAAGGGTGATGGTGTAATCACCGATGAAAACGGATATTACGAATTGTTGATGCCAAAAGATCAGGAATTTTATTACATCGCAATACAGGAATTATGTCAACCCCGCCTCCTGACAAAAAATGAAGTCACTATATTAGGTGGTTTTCCGGCTGAATTGATCGGTCCGTTTACCGAAGATGTACAACTCCCTCTCATAAATAAAGCCAACCCTGTCACAGATGAGGCAGCCGAAATGGAAGTAGGTTTCCTTGCCTATGGTTTACAGTGCAACGGATCGGTTGTCACAAACGGAAAAATGGCAGGCACCATCACAAAAGGCAATCAGACTTTTTCTTTTGATGCAGCAAGTGTGTCAAACTTCTTTTGGTGGACCAGAAATTATTGTATCAAAAAGGTCAATCAGAATCAGCCATGGATAGTAACTTTTACCATCACGGATTTTGGCAACAACAAAGTTTCAGATGTTTTGACCTACGAAATTACCTCGCCAAACCAGGATTTAGGAAGTATTACAGTTTGTGCCAGGGACCTGACTGAAAAACCCTATGTTCAATGGTCTGTCGGTTTAAAATCTTATTATTATGAGATCACTGACGGTTTGATTGATGCCAACGGAACCTTGATTTCATCACAAAACCCAACCGCAAACACAGGGTTTTTGAAGTTCACTATTCCGGATTATACCAGCGGAGGTAATAAAATCAAAAACTTCACTTTTCAGGGAGGACAAGTCGGCGAAACCTACAGTTTTAATCAAAGTGCTACCGATGTGCTCACCGTCACGTACACCCAACAGGATGCCAAAATCATCAAAGGGAACTTTTCGGGTGAACTGACCGGGCAGGCAGTAGGTACGGTTATACCCCTTCCGGTGACCGGAAATTTTGTAATCAAATTGCCTTAAACTTTTACCAACGATTACCTGCTAATTATGAGTGCCGGAACAAATATGTACGACATCATCCAAAAATGTTTAGACGGAGACAGAAGTGCCCAAAAGCACCTCTATCTCTGTCTCTCAGACGAGCTGATGGCGGTAGCTTACCGATATACCAGAGACATGGATTTTGCCAAAGATGTCGTTCAGAATACATTTGTCCGCATCTTTTACAATCTGGGAGGTTATGATGTCGAAAAGTCCGGTATCACCACCTGGTCCAAAAAAATCTGTATTCATGAAGCCATATCTTTTTTGCGAAAGCATAAAAAAATGGTCATCCAATATGACATTGATGAGGTGATTTTGCCTTTTCAAAAAGAGTACGAAGATGAAAACTTTTCTCCGGAAGTATTGCGACAAAAAATCGACAACCTTCCTGAAGAGCACCGAATGATCATTCAATTGTATTATTATGATGAATTGTCACACAAAGAAATCGCGATTCTCCTGAACATACAGGAATCGTCTTCCAGGTCGCGGCTATCGAGGGCCAAAGACCAACTCAGAATCAATTGGAAAGCAGCATTATTTTTTTAAACAAAGACACATGGAAAATTTTCAGCAAAACATAAAAAAGGCCTTTGAAACACCGGTTCCTACATGGGACAAAGACCAAATGTGGCAGGATATCGAACCTTTACTGCCTCCAAAAAAACGCAAAAACAGAATCTTCTTTTTCTGGCTGATTTTGGTGGTGGTTGCAACCGGAGCATGGATGTTTATGGATCGGAACAATCAATCAGAATCATCGACTGAATCACCCAAATCAAATACCTCAACAACCATAAATGAAGTGGTCGAAAATCAACCTGTCGCTACATCAAAAAACCCGGAGATTGATCAGGATCAAAACCAAAAAAACAGACCGGCAGCAACCCTTTCAACCACAAAAAACACAAAAGGTCAAAGTGACCTGAAGGCCAATGAATATATAGGCGGAACGAAGATTGCAGGTACGAATGTTTCAAAAAATATCACCCAAAATGCGGAGATCCTATTCGGCACTGATTTGGACAAAAATAAAAGTGATAATGGTCAAAATAAAAGTGGAAATCCTGATGAAACAAAGTCATTTTCTACTGAATTAGGATCACCAGATAAAACCGAAATTTTATCAGAAAAAAAGGAGGCAAAAATCTCTTTGGAAAAACAACTTCCTCACCTGTTTTCAAAAGAAAAAGAGGTCGTTTCTTTGATGGAAAATAAAATTAAAACGCCGGAATATTTTTTCGCAAAACCATCAGGTATACAACCATACGTCCCACAAAAATGGTTTGTCACGGCAAACTTTATGTTGGCTCAGGCGGCCAAAAAATCAGAGAGCATACGTCCTGACGGTGACACCTGGAAACAAAACCGGCAAAATATCGAAAGTGTAAAAGAAAGTATGACTTCTTCTCTTTTGATCAACAGAAAACTGAATACATCTTTCAGTATTGGTACAGGTCTACAGTATCAAAAAATCAATGAAGTGGTGACTGCGCGCGATGTCAGACAAACGGTGACTGACATCCCTTCCGACAGCGCTTTTTATTACACCAGCCTTAGTGGAACAGAGTTTTTTGCCGGCAATGTCAGGCAGACTAAAACAACGGGTTATCAGATTTATTCACCCAACAGCCTGACCCGTTGGAGTATACCGGTTGTGATGCGATATCACCTGACGTTGGGAAAACTCAGGATAGAACCATCGTTGGGACTTCAGCTGACCTTTTTGCAGCGGTATCAGGGCATTCATATTGGACCGGATGGTCGTATGATTTACAAAGACAGAGCACTTTTTGAGACCTTTATGAAAACATCCGGCATGTTGTCCTGGTCTGGCGGAATTGACATGACCCTTTATGCCTTTAAAGATTACGAAATCAGGATGGGACTCATATATCAAAGAGATTTGAACCAGGTGTTGCGTTCTGCCTATGGATTGTCAGAAACATACAGCCACAAAGGAATATCACTGGAAATACGCAAAAACCTGAGTTGGTAACGTTTATTCGGTGTCCACAAAATATTCTTCAATATCGGTTGAGTCGTGTTGATTGGAAGTCGTTTTGACTTCGTAGGATATAATTTTTTGTGTTGAATCCCTTTTGATATCATAAATTTTTTCTGTTCTGACGACATCCTTCAGCATGGTTTCAAAGTCATGACCAATACCGTTTTCCAGTACCTCTGAGAACCTTAGTTCGCAGTTACAATCTTCCGTCCAGGTCAGGGCAAATTTTATTTTAAGTTTGCTTTTGACAACGTGTTCGATCTGTTCATTTTTAGTACGTTTGATTTTATATACTCCAAAGGTTTTGTCGTTTTTATAATACGATCCTTCATACAATTCATTAAACCTGAAATCCGAATTAGAAATTTATTGCGAAAAAATCTGACTTCATATTTACTTCGGTTCTCATTTTTTCTTCCTCAATGTCTCGTCTGAAGGACGAGATCATATCTTCTCTCATGACAAAGTCTAATGCGGAATTCAGGTTAAGGAGAAGGACTTTTTGAGCTTTGAGAAGAACAACTCACTGACAGGAAAAGAAACAAAAAAAGATATAGTTTCATGATAAATAATTTGAAGGGGTAAGGTAGGGTTTATTCAACACGTTTTATGTAATTATTTTGATAATATAAAATTAATTACATTGAATTAACTTTACAAAAATATCATAATCTAATACATACATATGTAAATAATAAATATATAATAATTTTAATACATTTTTTATACTTTTTAAAATTATTACAGTATATTTGCAATAATAAGTTTCCAATTGTATACAAAAGGAGTGCAACACTGACATCCCAAGACTATTTTATTTATTTCTATTCGTTCATTTCTAAATTTTTTATCATGAAAATTTTACGCTCAATTCACAGTTTCACAGTTTCACAGTTTCATAGTTTAAAAATTATTAACATCGGAATTGTTTTTATCTTGACGACGGCTTTCTTGGTGTCCTGTAACAGAGAAGAAGTCAGACCGAAAGTTTCTGATCCGATACTCACCATTGAAAACCGTACCGCAGAACCATGTGGGCCAATTATTTCAGGAGTAACTTGTTACAAAGACACTTTTTACGAAGTAATTAATTCTTCTTTCTTTAATTGTCCGTTAGGGATTGAATATGAAAGATATATTTGTTCAGACGGAGGATACTACTTTGGATATTTTAAAGTTTTTGCCGAAGATTGTGATTCCTTTGATACATGGATCAATAATTGTATGAGTTCTCCTGCTACTTTTGAGGCGTGCATGGCATTTTTAAATGCAGAAATCATGGAAGCGGTAATTCTGGTAATTTTAAACGATGAGAATCCTGCAAGTCCAACTATTACCTCTACTTTTTACCAGGCGGCCTGTAATCAATGGTGTCTGGAGACAAAGTACGATCCAAGAGGTACTCCGACAACAATCTTAGGAAAACTCCGTTGCAGCGATGCTTGTTGTGAGCATAAATATGATGTTGAAAAAATAAACGGTGTTTGGACTATCATTAGTGAAAGCAAAACACAAGTGGGTGGTATCGGTTGCAATTATCAGTTTCAGGTAGAAAGTTGTGAAGGACCATACACCTCACCATGTATTAACGAATGTCAATAATTCTTTATTGGGTGCAACTCTGTTGCACCCTTTTTCCTATCATTAAATACAATGTAATCATGAAAATAAATTCGTTTATTCTTTTGTATATATTTTTACATCCGCTCACATCCATTTGTCAAACCTTATCTGATATTCCCCCATTTGAAATAACAAAACCCAAGTGGCAGTATTATACTTATGATTATTATTTTCCACAAAATCCAAGGACACCGGAGGATACCCCTTACGGCAACAGAAATTTTGTAAAATCTATTGAAAAAGGTGAGTTTCTTTATCATCTCGAGAGTACATTCACTGCATTGAACGGATATTCGGGTTGGGATGGTTTTCGGTTAACCAAACTGAATAAATACAGTGGCGAAGAAGTATGGGTTCATCAACACAATCAGCATACCGGAGTAAAAAATTTTGAAAGACCCCGACCCTATATAGGCTTTAACACAGACGGTAGTATCGAAATTATTACTTTGAGGCACCGGGATACCACCATCAGAAATAACTCAAATAACTTTCCTTTTATTGGTACGCCTGCGATCCATACCATTGATGACGAAACCGGTCAAAACATAACGTTCAAATACGGTACGGATACTACGCTTTTTGATCATGCCCGTTTTAATGACGGCGGCGCAAGATTGCACAGACAAGAAGAAGGGAGATATTTTAGTTTGTTATACCGTTCTGAAAATAACAATGGTATCTCCAAAGATTTTTTTGAATTTAACGAGGTTGATAATGATTTGAATATTGTGAAAACACCATCAACTTTACTTGAATTAAATCCGGATTTATCAGATGCCTACCGTCCCTGGACAAATACCCTCTTTAATAAAGATACCATGATCATACTTACAGGTACAAGAGACCGAGGTGATTCGTTTAATTCACCTAAAAAAGCTTTTTTACATTGGTATAATATCAGTAATACAGATAGTGTGTATGCGTCCAAAACCATGGAAGTCACAGATGTTTTTGCAAGACCTCAAAAAAACGTGTACAGATATGATCCTGAGTTGTATTTTAAACAGGGGCATATTTTTTTAAAACAAACTATGCAGCCGGATTCTAAATTGCCATTTAAAAATTTTGTTTGGCTCTTGTGGACTGATAGCAAAGGAAATGTATTAGGGAAATTTGATTATATAACCAGAGAAGACACATTTTACTTAGATATCAGACCAATCGGAATAAAAAATGGTAAAGCATATTTTTTGGCAAATTATAATGCAACCATTGATGACCCTATAGAAAAGTGGGATGTATTGGAAATTGAGCCATATACAATGGTGATAAAAAAAGTTGGACAGTTTGAATCACATCAACATATGAATTTGACTTTCAGATATACAGTAAGAAATGCAGATTTTTTGGATAACGGATCAATATCTGTCCAGAGTGATATTAAACTTAAAAAAAACAATCTTGAATATTGGTATTTTCATCTTTGCTCAGTAGATGAAAAAGATCTGGGTATTTCAACATCTACAAATAATACGAATATAATACCTGTCTGGAGTCATGTCTATCCAAATCCTACTTCCGACAGGTTGTATATACACACCGAAAATGGGACAGTACCGGAAATTTCAATACGGGATATTACAGGAAAATTGATCTTTGTTTTAAAAAATCAGAATGATAAAGAAAATGACATTGATGTATCAGGTTTAGCTCCCGGTTTGTATTATGTTACCGTCGCCGATACGACAGGTTTAAAACCTGTTATGACCCATAAGGTGGTCAGATTGTAGAAAAAAATAAGTCAAGGTTTTGCAAAGAAAGGCTAAGACTTTTGATTTTTTTTATAAATCATAAAATATCACATATAAATTCTTGCTTGTTTTATTTTACAAATCTGGTAATATATTAAATATTTTACTATATATTTTTTATTAGTTGTTTTATTAAAAAATTAAGCCCGTATGTGCAATATTAAGTTTCCAATTGTATACAAAAGGAGTGCAACACTGACATCCCAAGACTATTTTATTTATTTCTATTTGTTCATTTCTAAATTTTTTATCATGAAAATTTTACGCTCAATTCACAGTTTAAAAATTATTAACATCGGAATTGTTTTTATCTTGACGACGGCTTTCTTGGTGTCCTGTAACAGAGAAGAGGTCAGACCGAAAGTTTCTGATCCGATACTCACCATTGAAAACCGTACCACAGAACCATGTGGTCCTCCTAACATTTTAGGGTGCGTTAAAGACACTTTTTACGAAGTAATCAATTTTTCTTTTTTTAATTGTCCGATAGGTATAGAATATGAAAGATATATTTGTCCAGGCGGAGGTTATTACTTTGGATATTTTAAAGTTTTTGCCGAAGATTGTGATTCCTTTGATACATGGATAAATAATTGTATGAGTTCTCCTGCTGCTTTTGAGGCGTGCATGGCATTTTTAAATGCAGAAATCATGGAAGCGGTAATTCTGGTAATTTTAAACGATGAGAATCCTGCAAGTCCAACCATTACCTCAACATTTTACCAGGCGGCCTGTAATCAATGGTGTCTGGAGACAAAGTACGATCCAAGAGGTACTCCGACAACAATCTTAGGAAAACTCCGTTGCAGCGATGCTTGTTGTGAGCATAAATATGA
>JALHOZ010000046.1:16578-23982 GCA_022842725.1 Saprospiraceae bacterium | reverse complement strand
TTTTTTAAAAGCTTTATAAAAAGGTTAACCTCTTTATTTTGTAAGGACAAAGATATTTTAATCTGAAAGAAATTATAAATAATCTTACCAAGATTGTTTTGTGCTTTATTCATTTTTGATTTCCCGGGACATTAGTACTTTATTATCGCAAAAAGATTATCTCAAAATCCCTTACTTCCTGTATCTTGCAGCTGATTTTAAAATATTCGTTTTTATGATTGCCACTCCGGAAATATCATCAGAATTTGCTCAATCCATTCGTCAGGGGATTCCGTCTGTCATGCCCGATAAAAAAGAAAGGGATGAATCTGTGCCTCATGCTCCTGTTCGGGTAATTGATAATGTATTGTCAGAAGACGAAAAAGTTCTTGCTGTTCAGAATGCATTGCGCTATTTTCCGGTTGAATGGCATGAATTACTTGCCGAAGAGTTTTATGGAGAATTGATGACCTACGGTAGGATCTATATGTACAGGTTCAGACCGGATTATGATATGTTTTCCAGACCTGTCGAAATGTATCCTGCGAAGTGCAGTCAGGCAGCAGCGATTATGTTGATGATTCAAAATAATCTGGATCCAAAAGTAGCCAAATATCCACACGAATTAATCACGTACGGAGGTAATGGTGCTGTTTTTCAAAACTGGGCCCAATATCTGCTGACTATGCAATATCTTTCGGAAATGCGGGACGAACAAACTCTTGTATTGTATTCAGGTCATCCTTTGGGTTTGTTCCCTTCGTCGCGAAATGCACCACGTGTTGTCGTTACTAATGGTATGATGATTCCCAATTATTCAAAAAAGGAAGATTGGAATAAATATAATGCACTGGGAGTGACCCAATACGGTCAGATGACAGCCGGCTCGTTTATGTATATTGGCCCGCAAGGTATTGTTCACGGCACTACAATTACCTTATTGAATGCGGGTAGATTAAAAAAAATTGGTGTTTCTGATTTAAAAGGTAAAGTTTTTGTTACTTCGGGGTTGGGTGGTATGTCCGGTGCCCAGGCTTTGGCTGCTATAATCACCGGCGCTGTAGGAGTTTTGGCAGAAGTGGATTATGATGCTATTCATCAAAGGTTGACAGATGGTTACATCAAAGCTGAAAATGTATATAAAGATCCTGCATTATTGACCGCTGAAATGTTGAGATGCCGGAAAGAAAAAATTGCTGTTGCTTTGATATATCATGGCAATATTGTCGAATTATGGGAATATTTTGTTGCTCACGATATTTTTGTTGAATTGGGTTCTGATCAGACGAGTCTGCACAACATTGATGATTTAGGTTATTGCCCTGTAGGTTTTACTTTTGAAGAAGCAAAATCCCTTTTGTTGCGGGATAAGGAAACCTTTATGAAGGAAGTGAAAAAAACTTTGGTAAGACATGTAAATGCTGTTAATACGATGACTTCCCGCGGTATGTATTTTTGGGATTATGGCAATGCCTTTCTGAAAGAAGCCGGTGAAGCGAAGGCAGATGTTTTTGATGAGTCTGGTCTGAAATTCAGATATCCTTCTTATGTGGAAGATATTCTCGGACCCATGTGTTTTGATTATGGATTTGGTCCTTTCCGCTGGGTATGTTTGTCGGGATTGCAGGAAGACCTTGATACTACAGATAAAATTGCGGAAGAAGAATTGCAAAAAATGTATATCGATGCTCCTGAAGAAATCAAAGGTCAGTTGCGGGACAATATAATTTGGATACGTGATGCGCAAAAAAATATTCCGGTTGTCGGTTCGAAATCCAGAATTTTGTATGCCGATGCCGAAGGCAGGATTCAGATAGCCAAAGCTTTTAACGATGCTATCAGGGATGGCCGCATAAAAAGCTCCATTGTCCTGGGAAGAGATCATCATGATGTATCCGGGACGGATTCTCCCTACAGAGAAACTTCAAATATATATGATGGTTCAGCTTTTACTGCTGATATGGCAGTACAAAATTTTGTGGGAGACGCATTTAGAGGGGCAACCTGGATTTCTTTGCATAATGGTGGTGGTGTCGGTTGGGGAGAAGTAATTAATGGTGGATTCGGTATGGTGATTGACGGTTCCGAACAAGCTGAAAAAAACCTCAGCTCTATGTTGCATTGGGATGTTAATAACGGTATAGCGCGAAGAAGTTGGGCAAGAAATAAAGAAGCAAGATTTGCTATCGAGAGGGCGATGGAAATTAATCCTGATTTAAAAGTAACCCTTCCATATCTTGCGGATAAAGAAATGATTCGGAAAAAAATGTCAAAATAACATGAACAACAGTGCACAAATAATATATAAAGGCGATGTGCTTGCATCCTGGTTTTATATAGGCATCGGTTTGGGCATGTTGTTTGTTGCGGCGTCTTTAATCTATTTTAATATCAGTCTTGGGTTTTTGTACCTCTCATACGGATTGACCGCTTTTTCTATGTATTGTCTTGGAAAAGGAATGATCATGTTTTTTATTTACAGCAGGAGGTTAAACTATTATAAAAAGTCAGACTTTCTGGAATCCGGGGATATAGAAGAAGAGTTGTTGTATACAGATAAAAGAATTTTACGAAAACAAAACGGACGACGAATTCATGTGTATATTATTATTTTGGGTTCGGTTATTGCGTTTGCAGGTATATTTTCCCTTGAAAAAGGTTTAATTATGGGTACAGCGATTCCGGTCGTTTTATTATCGGGTATTGAATTCAGTATAGGACTGCTTACTGAATTCAGATTACAGGAATATGTAAGAATTCTGACCAGACAAAAATAGTCAATTATGGAATATTTTTTAATACCTCTGGTTTCTTTTTTGGTAGCTATACTGACCTTTTTTTCAGGTTTTGGACTGGGGACGATTCTGACGCCTGTATTTATGATATTTTTTCCTATAGACATTGCCATAGCACTGACAGGAGTGGTCCACTTTTTTAATAATATTTTTAAATTATTTTTGACAGGCAAAAATGTTGATAAATCAGTGTTATTTCGGTTTGGCGTACCGGCTGTAATAGCCGCTTTTTTAGGTTCTTACCTGTTGATTCATATCAGTGATGTTACACCGCTTTTTACGTATACTTTGTTTGATAAAGAATTTTTGGTTTTTCCTTTTAAATTTTTGGTTGCCGTTTTATTGATCATTTTTGCTACTATCGAAATCCTTCCTTATTTTAAAAAAATTCAGTTTAGTACAAAAATGTTGCCTTTAGGGGGCTTTTTAAGTGGTTTTTTCGGTGGACTTTCAGGAAATCAGGGCGCTTTGAGGGCAGCTTTTCTTATTAAAGCAGGTCTTACCAAAGAAGTTTTTATTTCTACAACAGTGGTTATTTCGTCTTTGGTTGACTTTACCAGACTTGGAGTTTATGCCACCCGATATGCACAAAATCAATTGAATGATAACATTACTTTGGTTGTATTGGCTACACTTTCAGGAATTATCGGATCTTATATAGGCAACAAATTATTAAAAAAAGTAACCATTGAATGGATACAAAAATGGGTAACCGTGTTGCTGATTATTTTGGCAATATCCCTTGCATTAGGGTGGATTTAATAAATATTTCAGCAAAGGAAGGCTCTAGTCTTTCAACTTTTTCAAACATCTTTGGAGAGCATCGTGCCAATGCGGAATGTCCAATTGAAAGTTTTTAACCATTTTTTGTTTTGACATCAGACTCCAGTTGGGTCTTTGGGCAAGGGTAGGGTATTGGTCTGAAGTGATCGGATAAACTTTTGTTTTTTTACCGCTAATAGTGAATATAAAAGTGGCAAAATCATACCAGGAAGTAACTCCTTCGTTTGCATAATTATAGACGTCGTTAAAAAAATGTTCCTTTTCCGGAAATTTTTGAATATTCAAAATGATATCCAATGTAGCTTTTGCCAGATCAAAAGCATAGGTCGGGGCACCTATTTGATCGTATACCACGCTTAATGATTCTTTGGTTTCAGAAAGCCTGAGCATGGTTTTTACAAAATTAGAGCCGTAGGGTGAATATACCCAGGAAGTTCGGATAATCAGGCTTGGAATCGATGAATTTTTGAAAATATCTTCGCCTTCAAGTTTTGATTTGGCATAAACGGATTTGGGTTCTGTAGGGCAATCTTCCGTGAGTGGTTTTCCGAAACAGGTATGGTAAACGTAGTCAGATGAAAAATGGACAATTTTTGTATTTGTTTTTTCAAAAACATTAACAATTGACCTGCAGGCAAGTGTGTTGATGCGATAACTGAGACTTTTTTCTTCTTCCGCTTTATCAACAGCTGTATAAGCAGCGCAGTTTATGATATAATCCGGATTGATTTTTTCTGAAACTTCCTGCAGCATTTTTTCATCCAGAATGTCGAGATCATGATGCGTGAAAAAATAAAACTGAATCTGCGGATATTCGACTTCCATAGCTTTGAATTCCTGACCCAACTGTCCTCCGGCGCCGGTAATTAATATTTTAATCACGTTTAAATATTTTGTGATTACGGAAATCCGGCCAATTTTTATCCCGATCGGACAATAACATGTCGTCTGTCGGAATGGTCCAGTTTATCTTTAAAACATCATCATTAAATCTAAGTCCGGCTTCAGCTTCCGGTGTATAATATTCATCACATTTATAGGCAAAAATGGCTGTTTCTGATAATACAACATAACCGTGAGCAAAACCTTTTGGAACGAACATTTGATTTTTCAGATTCTCCGTCAATAATAAAGAAAATGATTTTCCATACGTGGCTGAATTTGGTCTGATGTCTGCGACTACATCCAAAACCTCGCCGACAACAACTCTTACCAGTTTAGATTGAGAAAAAGGAGGAAGTTGGTAATGTAAACCTCTTAATACTCCGTAAGATGATTTGGCTTCATTGTCCTGTACAAATTGGATGTTTCTGATTTCTTCAGGCGCATTTTTCTGATTAAAGGATTCAAAAAAATAACCTCTGTCATCACCAAAAACTTTAGGTTGAAAAACCCACAATCCTTCAAATTCTGTTTTTTCCCAGCCCATATTATTTTTCTCTGAAAAATACACTAATGCTCACACCGGATAAAGGAAAGTTTTTTCTCAGTTGATTTTCGAGAAAATTTCTGTAACTGTCTTTGACGTGATCCGGATAATTGCAATAAAACACAAAAGCAGGGTAGTACAAAGGCAATTGTACCACGTACTTTATCTTTATTTGTTTTCCTCTGTGATTTGGTGCCGGATTTTTTTCAATCACATCCAGCATGATATCGTTGAGTTTGGATGTCGGAATTTTAGTTCTTCGATTATTAAATACTTCGAGGGCTAATTCTACTGTTTTGAAAATTCTTTGTTTTTCCATCACAGAAGTAAATAACACCGGAACATCATTAAAAGGTGCCATCTTTTCTTTGAGTCTTTTTTCAAAATCTCTTGCCGTATTGGTTTCTTTGGAAATCAAATCCCATTTATTAACCACAACCACAATTCCCTTTTTTCTTTTTTGGATTAGACCAAGAATAGTGAGGTCTTGTGATTCGAGGCCAACGGATGCATCAAGCATCAAAATACACACATCAGCGTCTTCAATGGCTTTTACAGCTCTGATGACTGAATAAAATTCAAGATCTTCGTGAACTTTGCTTTTTTTACGGATACCGGCAGTATCAATCAGGTAAAAATGATGGCCGAATTTATTGTACTCGGTGTGAATGGAGTCCCGGGTAGTGCCGGGTTTGTCCGTTACGATATTGCGATCTTCGCCTAACAATACATTGGTCATGGAAGATTTTCCGACATTGGGTTGGCCTACAATAGCGATTTTCGGGATGTCTTCATTCAAATCGGTTTTGACATCATCCGGAAGATAATCAGCTATTAAATCCAACAATTCACCGGTGCCGCTACCTGTTATTCCTGATAAAAATACATTTTCCTGAAAACCAAGGCTGTAAAATTCATTAGCCATCAGCTGTCTCTGAGAATTGTCGACCTTATTAACGGCAAGAATGACCTTTTTGGGGTTTTTACGCAACATACGTGCGATTTCTTCATCAAGATCGGTGATACCGGTTGTCACATCGGTGAGAAAAACAATAACAGCCGCCTCGTCAATTGCTATCTGAACCTGTCTTCTGATTTCTTCTTCAAAAATATCTTTAGACCCTTTTACATATCCTCCGGTGTCAACCACCGTAAAATGTTTACCGTTCCAATCTGAAAAACCGTAGATTCTGTCGCGGGTAACTCCCGAAATATCATCGACTATGGCTTTTCTTTCTCCGATAAGTCGATTAAAAAGAGTGGATTTTCCGACATTAGGTCTTCCAACAATGGCTACAACAAAAGACATAAAATAATTTTGAAGCGCAAAAATAGTAAAAATAATTGAATATGAGCCTAACAGCTACTACGCAATTGAAAGGAGACACATCATCAACCCGCTATAAAACAACCCGTTTAACTTACGGGCACAACATTTTTGTACTTACCTTTACTCTTTCGGATATTGACTGCAACCACTTTATATTCGGGACACATGGCTTCAGAATCATGTTCGTCGGAAGTGATAATGTTCAGCATTACTTCAGGAAAATGAAAAGTACTGCTTAAAACGCCGGGACGAACTTCATCTGTAATCCTGGCTTTGATGTCGACTTTGCCCCTCGGAGATTCAACACAAACCATGTCCCCGTCTTCGATGAAATGGCGTGCTGCGTCTTCCGGATTGATCAGTAAAACATCTTCTGTCAAAATCTGTACATTCCGCGTACGTCGGGTCATCGTACCGCAGTTGTAATGTTCGAGTTCCCGGTTTGTTGTGATTATATAAGGGTATTCTTTACTATGTTTTTCCAGTTCTTTACTCTCTTTCCAATCAAAATAATAGAATTGACCTTTACCGATTTTAAAAGATTCTGTGTGAAGAATTTTAGTGTCCTCACCTTTTTCATTCACCGGCCATTGTTTGCCGTTTGTTCCCAGATTGTCCCAGGTGACCCCGGCAAAAAAAGGTACTATTTGAGAGATTTCCTGAAGGACGGCTGCCGCATCGTATTTTGGCTGCGGGTATCCCATTTTGTTCATCATATCTACCAATATCTGGCCGTCAGGTTTAGTTCCGGCAAGGGGCTCAACAACTTTTTGGACTTTTTGAATTCTTCGTTCACCATTCGTGAATGTTCCGCTTTTTTCTAAAAAGGAAGCTCCCGGAAGGATAACTGTGGCGTAATTGGCTGTTTCTGTCATAAATAATTCCTGAACAACCAATAATTCCAGGTTTTTCATTGCTTTGATTACTTTAAGGGAGTTAGGGTCTGTATGTACCACATCCTCTCCCAAAAGCCATAAAGCTTTCAGGTTTCCGTTTATACTGGCTTCAAACATTTCAGGAATCTTAAAACCTTTGCCTAATGGAATTTTAGTCTGGTAAAAGTCCTCATACCGTTTGTTGATTTCCGG
>JALHOZ010000046.1:0-16478 GCA_022842725.1 Saprospiraceae bacterium | reverse complement strand
ATTGTTGTTTTGCCTTTCATGGCAAATTGTTTCATTTTGGCACCGGTCACAGGATGTCCGTCTGTGGGGTTTGCTCCGATTACTAATATACAATCCGTATGTTTTAAATCCTCAATCGAGTTGGTTGCTGCACCTGTGCCGAAGGTTTTTTGCATTCCCAAAGCTGTAGGTGAATGACAAACTCGGGCACAACAGTCAATATTGTTGGTTCCTACGACAGCACGTATAAATTTCTGCATGAGATAATTTTCCTCATTGGTACATCTGGCAGATGAGATACCTGCCACAGCGTCAGGACCGTGATTTTGGAGTATGTCTTTGAGCTTTACTGCTATAAAATCATAAGCTTCTTCCCAACTTACTTTTTCAAGGATGCCGTTTTTTCGGATGAGCGGACTGGTGATTCTGTCAGGATGATTGTAAAATGAAAAGGCAAATCTGCCTTTGAGACAGGTATGGCCCTGGTTCACTTCAGCATCATACGGAGCCTGTATTGATTTAACGGAATGATCAGTTACAGAAACCTCCAGATTGCAGCCAACACCACAATATGTACAAACCGTTCGGGTCACACTATCTCTGACAACGGATTTTGATTCAAACACATCAGATATGGCCGAAGTCGGACACGCTTGCGCGCATGCACCGCAACTTACACAGTCTGATTCAAAAAAGGTGGTATCTGCACCTTTGATAATTTTGGAATCAAATCCCCGGCCGGACATACTTAATACCATTTGACCCTGAACTTCGTCACAAGCACGTACACAGCGGTAACAATTGATACATTTGGACAAATCCATGGTCATGTAGGGATGACTCAGGTCTTTTTGACGGTCGAGATGGTTTTTGCCTTCCGGATATCTTACATCCCGAATACCAACTTTAGCAGCTACCGTTTGTAATTCACAATTGTTATTGACTTCACAAGTCAGACAGTCCAAAGGATGATCGGTCAAAACCAACTCAATAATATTTTTTCGAAGTTTTTTTATTTTTGAAGAGTCAGTGACAATATAAGATCCTTGTGTCACCGGTGTATGGCACGATGCAACTACTTTTGTCGGTCCGCCTTCCACCAGGGCCACTTCGACGGAACACACCCTGCATGAGCCAAAAGGTTCGAGATTGGGTGCATCGCACAAGGTAGGTATGGCATCTTTGCTGATGTTACGTTTTACAAATTTTAAAATAGTTTCTCCTTGTACATAGGTACAGGGAACACCATTAATATAAGCTACAGGAGGTTGAAATGTCATGATTTGATGTTTGTTTTAGATTTTACTAAGGGAAAACATAATTCGCGATGATAAAATCAAGGTAAAATTATGTAAAAAATTAATACGGTATTCAATTATTTTTCAATTATGCAATTTACGGACAAAAAATACGTGAAGTAATCCGTACTTTTGCCTTCGAAAATACGTTTATGATAGTACCATTTGTCAAATATCAGGGAACAGGAAATGATTTTATCATTATAGATCAAAGGCAAAAACAATACCTGAAAAAAGGAGATACCGAAACGATCCGTTTTTTGTGTGACCGCAGATTTGGTATAGGCGCAGATGGATTGATGCTGCTGGAAAATGATGATCATTCATCTTTTCGAATGGTCTATTTTAATGCAGATGGAAAAGAAAGTACAATGTGTGGCAATGGAGGCCGCTGTATTGCTCACTTTGCTTTTAAAAATGGTGTTTTTTCTGGTAAGACTACATTTGAAGCTATAGATGGCCTGCACGAAGTAGAAATTCAGGATGATGAAGTCCACCTGAAAATGATTGATGTACCGATAATAAATAAGGCAGCTGATGATGATTGTATACTCTTTACAGGTTCACCGCATTATATACGGATGATATCAAAGATTCCGGAAAATATCGTTTTGGAAGGACGTGCTGTTAGGTATAATGAAACATTCAAAGAGGAAGGTATTAATGTGAATTTTACTGTTTATGATAAAAATAAAAATAAAGCCATCGTTGCTACTTATGAAAGAGGTGTTGAAGATGAAACATTGTCTTGTGGTACAGGGGTGACCGCAGCAGCTTTAGCGTGCGCAAAAAAATATAATGCGCCCAGTCCGGTCCGTGTTGAAACCAAAGGCGGTCATTTGTCTGTGTCCTTCAGGGAAAGTGAATATGGGTTTACTGACGTTTGGTTGTCCGGTCCGGCTACTTTTGTTTTTGAAGGAACCATCATTTTGTGATTTTTTAATAATAATTCTTAAATTAGAGGTTTCTTTTATGTAAAAATTTACTGCCGGACTCGTAATTTTTTGATCTTCCTGTTTTTATTTGTTTTTTGCTTATCCGTGCAAAGCATTCAAAATCCGCATATTTTTACCGAACTAAGATTATTGGTTTGTTTTCAAAAAAAAAAACATAGGGTTTCTCCTGAATTTTCATATTATAAATAAAATTAATATGAAAAATATACACTATCAATGTAAAATATATATAACTTTGTCGTAATATATTATTTCACTAAAGTTTTTGATATGAAAATTTTACCTTTACATCTTTTGTTTACCTTGGTTTTTTGTGTTTTTTTGTCTTTTCAGGCAAACACAAAAGTAGTGGCACCCCAATCTTTGATCCTGCATTGTCCTTCCGACCGGTATATTTCCTGTACGGAGGATTTGTATAATCTGTCAAGGTTTGGAAATGCTACCTATACCATAGGAAATTACACGTATACAGCCGGAATGCCGGTCGTGACGTATCATTTGAATTCATGTAATGCCGGATACATTACCAGAACATGGAATGTAGAAGATTCATATTGGAACTGGCACTCTTGTACACAAACCATTTATGTATCTTCCGGGAATAACAATAATTTTCAGGTTAATTGGCCGCCGGACTACGAAGTGGAGGGCTGTAATCCGAATGTAAAACCGCATCAGTTGCCGGCTCCTTATAACTCTCCGACATGGTCAGGGGATGAATGCAGAATGATCGGAAAATCCTACACAGATATGGTTTTTACCGTAAATAACGGATGTAAAAAGATCATGAGAATGTGGAAGCTCATAGATTGGTGCAATAACAACGGTTTCGGTACACAATGGACACACACTCAAATCATAAAAATCATAAATGAAGAGAGACCAACATTTGACTGCCCGGCTGACATTACCATTAAAGCGCTTAATTGCAAAAACGCAAGATTGGAAGTTCCTTCTTTGGTAGTGGGCGCAACTTCTTGTGGAGGTGCAGCAGTAATCAGCAACAATTCGCCTTTTGCAGATAATAAAGGAGCTAATATTTCCGGTGTCTATCCTATCGGTACCACAAAAGTGACATATACTATTCAATACGGTTGTGGTAGCAGGGCTTTCTGTACCCGAAATGTGGTGGTTCAGGATGGAAGTAAACCCTCAGCTTACTGCCTGCATTCATTGGCAACAGCATTGATGCCGATAGATACCAATCAGGATGGAACACCCGACGATGGTATGGTTGAAATTTGGGCAAAAGACCTGGACAGAGGCAGTAAATCTCTTTGTAATTACAATCCGCTTCGGTTTTCGTTTTCAACAGATCCGACAGATATGTCAAAAACCTTTACCTGTGATGAAGTCGGTAAAAATGAAATTCTGATTTACATAACAGACAGCAAAGGTGGCCAATCTGCTTGTATGGTGAATATTGACATTCAAAATAATTCGGCCAATATCCCCGACTGTACCCGGAAAGTGGATGTACCTGTTGATACTTTGAACATTTCTCATTCCGGAAAAATAGTTGATATGTTCAGTCAAAAAATGGAAGATGTTTCTTTGTCACTTACTTTTAATAAACCAAATCAAACCATTACCATTTCTCAGGATTCTGTTGAAATCATTAAAAGAGACAGTTTTTATAATGCTTCCGGTTACCTATTATATTTTTTCAAAAGAGAATGGGTAGTGACCACAACATCTGATACCGTCACCGAATTTGTCAGATGGAATACAAAATCGGATTCAACAGGTTCATTTGTTTTTAAAGGCGAAAAAAGAAATGATGGTGCTTATTCACTGACAGCATCTTTTGGGATAGCAAATAAAAATCAAATTGATGGAAAAGATGTTGAATGGCTTACAAAATATTTGTTGGGCGAGATAAATTCGGTCACACCTTACCAACTGCTTGCTGCGGATGTTGATGGAAATAAAACTGTGGATATCAATGACCTGAATGTTTTGATTTCTTATGTTACGAATAACATTTCTAATCTCCCGGTAAGTCCTTATATTTTTGTTAATAAAAAGGATGTCTTTGAACCGGCTACTTCCGTTTTTAATTTTGATTTTACAAAAACGATCCGACATGCAGGCTTTTTTACCAACTATTCCGATCACGAAATTATCGGTATAAAAGTTGGAAATATTACCAATGCAACGGGATTAACTGATGAAAATGATATCACGCAAAACCGTTCAGGGTTGGCGACCTTTAAGGTGTATCCCAATCCTTCTTTTGATCAATTAAATATTGAGATTTCTGAAAAATCAGTATTTAATTTGAAAAATATACAAGGAGATATGATTTTGCAAAATATTATTTTGGAGCCCGGAATCCACAACTTGTGGTCGGGTAACTTATCAGATTTGCCAACAGGTATTTATGTTTATTCGATTCAAAATCAAGGAGTTACATTGTCCGGAAAATGGATAAAATTGTAACTTACATTAAATAATTTTAAAAGGCGAAACGTTATCACAATGTTTCGCCTTTTTTATTATTGTAATAATTACATAATGTATTCACTATGATATACAAGTAATTCATATTTTCTTTATAAATTTGCGAAATCTTTAAACAAAATTTGCAAGAATGAAGCAAAAAAAACAGTATCGATCACCGGATTTTGCCAAATATGTGGTGACTTATTTACTGGATTTAAAAGAAGAAGCCGACCAGGCGAGGCAAGAAAAAAAGGCCTTGCAAAAAATGTTGACTTCCGGAGAATTATCCAGTGAAGAAAAAAAAGAGCTCAAAGTGAGCTATATCCAGGCTAAGCTTTTATACAATAGTATGAAAGATGTTTATGTGACCGCCAAAAAACACCTGGGATATTACACAGAAGGCGGTCCTGAATACAACCAGGAATCTGCTCCCGCTGAGGAAATGGTTGAAAGAATACAAACCGTTTTCATGTTGCCTGTAAACAATGACAACGAACCGAAACCGGTTGCAGCCCCTAAAAAAAGAGGTCCAAAACCTGGTGTCAAAAAAGCAGCAGCACCGAAAGCAGCCACCGGAGCAAAAAGAGGTCCGAAGCCAAAAACAGCAGCAGTAGCCGCACCCGTTGTTACAGAGACAAAACCCGCAACACCAGCTAAAAGAGGTCCGAAACCTGGAGTCAAAAAAGCAGTAGCCCCAAAAGCAGCAGCCAAACCGGCTACCGGAGCAAAAAGAGGTCCAAAACCTAAGACAGCAGCAGTAAGCACACCGGTTGTTGCAGAGACAAAACCCGCAACAACAGCAAAAAGAGGTCCAAAACCGGGTGTTAAAAAAGTTGCAGCTCCGAAAGCAGCAGATAAACCGGCTACCGGAGCAAAAAGAGGTCCAAAACCTAAGGCCGCAGCAGCAACCACACCGGTTGTAGCAGAGACCAAACCCGCAACACCTGCAAAAAGAGGTCCAAAACCGGGTGTTAAAAAAGTTGCAGCCCCGAAAGCAGCAGCCAAACCGGCCACCGGAGCAAAAAGAGGTCCAAAACCTAAAACCGCAGCAGTAACCAAACCGGTTGTAGCAGAGACAAAACCCGCAGAAGCACCTAAAAGAGGTCCAAAACCTGGTGTTAAAAAAGCAGCAGCCCCGAAAGCAGCAGCCAAACCGGCTACGCCAGCAAAAAGAGGTCCAAAACCTAAGACAGCAGCAGTAACCGCACCGGTTGTAGCAGAGATCAAACCCGCAACAACAGCTAAAAGAGGACCAAAACCAGGTGTCAAAAAAGCAGCAGCCCCGAAAGCAGCAGCAAAACCGACCACCGGAGCAAAAAGAGGTCCGAAACCTAAAACCACCAAGTAGTCAGCCAACTATTTTGGGTCGCCGGAACAAGTAAAACATCAGAAATTTCCTCATTTTTGTCTGAATTGGCAATAATTTAAACAGGAAGTTTTTGATGTTTTTTTTTGATTAAAATTTTAAATTACTAAAATAAATTCCTGGCTAAAATTACAATTAATTTAACAAGATAAAAAGCTAATTCCTCAAATTTCCCCTTTTATACGTCAAAAATCACTACCTTTGTACCCTTATTTTACAAAATGGCAAAGTTTACCTCCAAGGAAATCGTCAACAGAAAAGCAAAGTTTGAGTATCACTTCTTACAATCGTTTGAAGCAGGATTGGTATTGAAAGGTACAGAAGTGAAAGCCCTGAGAGAAGGTTTGGCCAATCTCAACGATGCTTATTGTTTGTTTGAAAAGTCCGGCGTTCTTGTTGTTAAAAACATGTTTATTGCTGAATACGATTACGGTACCGTTTACAACCACGATGCCAGAAGAGACAGATATTTGTTATTGAGAAAACCGGAGCTAAAAAAATTGCAAAGAAGGGTAGAGGAAAAAGGACTTACCATCGTGCCTTACCGGTTATATTTTTCAGAAAGAGGTTTTGCCAAACTCGAAGTAGCCCTCGCTCAAGGTAAAAAGGCCTTTGACAAAAGAGAAACGATGAAAGAAAGAGACAACAAACGGGAAATGGACAGGCTTAAAAAAATCAAATTGTAAGTCTACTTTGTTTTACTGATATCTTTATAATACAGTTTTTCTGAAAATGTGGACCAGTTTCTGATACCTTCCATAAATTCCATATAGGATCGGAATATCTTCTGATTTTCCACATTTTTATTCCCCAGTTCTTCGATGGTTTGTGCACTGAAATTTCTTAGACCGTCCAAAACTTCTGTTGAAAACGAACGAACATCAACTTTTTCTTCTTCGACCAATTTGATCAGGTATTCATTATTTTTGGCCTCAAAAGTCGAGAGACACCATACATTAAATCGTGCCGCTGCAGATTCAAGAATGGTCTGCAAATGTAAAGGGAGATTATCAAATGCTTTTTTGTTGATAATGAGTTCCAGAACAGAACCGGTCTCATGCCAACCGGGTGCATAATAATACTTGGCTATTTTGTGAAATCCCATAAGGTAATCGTGGTAAGGACCAATCCATTCGGTTGCATCTATGACACCGCGTTCAAGATTGGTATATATTTCGCTGCCACTGCTTAATACCGGCGTTGCTCCCGCTTTTGCAATGACATTTCCACCCAAACCCGGTATCCTCATTTTTAATCCTGCAAAATCTGATAAAGTATTGATTTCTTTATTAAACCAGCCAGCCATCTGCATACCGGTGTTTCCTGCCGGAAAAGGCACGAGATTATATTTTGCATAGGCTTCTTTCCAAAGTTCGTGACCGCCACCGGCATACAACCAGGCATTCATTTGTTGGGCATTCATACCAAAAGGGATGGTCGTAAAAAACGGGAAGGCTTCGTTTTTGCCACTCCAGTAGTATGCTGCTCCACTGGCGAGTTCGGCGGCACCGGCAGAAACGGCATCAAAACATTCCAGTGCCGGAATCAGCTCCCCGCTGCCGTAGATTTTGATTTCCATTTCACGGTTGGACATTTCGTTGACCCATTGGGCAAAAAGAGCACATCCTTCACCCAGGACAGGAAAATTTGGTGGCCAGGTTGTCACCATTTTCCATTTGAAGGCTGCCTTTTTTTTCTTGTTTTCGGTTACTGTGGTGTTTTCTGACCGGCAGGAAATGGCAACAGAGCCCAAAGCAAGGGCCGCGCTACTTTTTAAAAATGTTTCCCGATTCATAAGCTGGAATGTATTTGATGTTAAAACGGAAGACAAATATAGGATTTGATTACAGAAAAAATATATTTTTTTGCTTTATGAAACTTTTTGTGACATCCTTTCGTTGATATGTTTCTAAGATCGACCGGACACGACCTGTAATTGGTAAACCAACCGAAAAAGAGATGATAATCAAAAAATAAGTGTCCGGTTTTTTTTGGGGCTGACTGGTATCGACAGGAAAGAGATTCGGTTAGTAAGCATGCCGGAGCATGATGGCTCACTCCGTTAAAAATGGACATCGAAACACAAATGGCGATAATAACTTCGCATTGGCTGCTTAATCCAGGATTATAAAGCCTTTTATGCCGCCCGGTTGACGTCCGATACATACCGGTTGCCGCATATCAACAGACCCGCGGACTAGTTTGAAGGAGTGTTTTGGCCGGATAGCGAAACTTTAGAAACTAAGTTGATGGCAAGGTGCGCTTCTGTACCTGCCTGATATCGAAAACCCAAACAGAAGATAAGCATGTAGAAAGCTCTCAGATGCTTTGTCTGGACCAGGGTTCGAATCCCTGCAGCTCCACAAAAAAAAGAGGACATCGAAAGATGGCCTCTTTTTTGATTTAAATCAAGAGTATTAGGTTTTGATAAGATGGCACAAAATTGGATATTCCATTACAAAAGCGCTGTAAATTGATCTTAAAACATCAATTTGAAGCCATTATGAATAATTTAGAGGATGATTTAGAATTGATGGCCTACGATATAGGAAAAATATAGATAATATAATATGCAAAGCGAAAATCGTAAAGTATCTGGATTTAGAATAGATATGCCGAAGAATCAGATCAGGTTTAATGTCATATTTTTTATTTTAATCATTTGTTTAATTTGGTCAAATACACCGAATATCCTTTATGTTTTGTTTGGTGACATAAAAGACGCTGAAAATTTTAGTAATCAATTTGAAGTTTTAAATGCATTATTTTCAGGATTAGCATTTGCCGCTATAATTGTTACCTTGAATTTACAAAGAAAAGAATTAGAAAATCAACATAAACAACTTGAAGATACCCAAAAAAATTACAATCAACAAAAATTCGAAACAACCTTTTTCAATTTATTGTCTTTTCAAAGGTACCATCTCTCAAATATTTGGGCAGATGTGAAGCGAACTAAATCTAAAACGGGAAGTGAACCAATTATCACTTTTGAAAATAAAGTTGGTGAAAAGGCATTATATGAAATAAAAAGAGGCTTAGATGATAAAATTTCTAAAATAGCACTATTGCATGATGGAAGCATAGATAAGTTGAAATTTTTAAATGTTATTAATGAGTTTTTTTCCGTTGATTTTGTCCTAAATTTTTCGAGTTATTTTGAGAGCTTGCAATTTTTGGTACAATACATTATGGACCAAAAAGACATTGACCATATAAGTTATATTAAAATCGTCTCTACACAATTGACAAGTATAGAAAAATATTACCTTTTTCACTACTTAGTCTGTAATGAAAACACCTCATCAGGATTTAATTCTTACAATAAATATTTGGTTACAAATTTACCTGCAAAACTGTTTATTATTGAATCCCATCGTCAATTTTATTATGACAAAGTTTCAAATACGTTCGAAAAGTTATAAAAAGAGGCCTAAACTCAGATAGCCTTCATTCTTAAACCTCCTCCTTGTCAGTCCTACGATTATAGGTCAAATTTTAATATTTGACCAGTTTGTAACTACTACGGTCATTTCCTTTTTGTACTTTGACAAAATACACCCCCGAAGACAAACCGGAAGTGTGAAGTTCATATCCGTTTTCTACCTTCGTTTTTTGAATGGTTATCTTTTCTCCAACTGAATTGAATAATGAAATGACCATGTCTTCTGTGATTCCGGTGTGAAGCACAAAAACATTCTCATTGGTAGGATTGGGGAATATTTTTATGTCGTCAAGTTTTTCATTTCCGGTTGTATTGATCAATTCTCCTTTACAAATACAATCTTCATTATAAACGTCATTGATGGTGTTCGGGTCGTTGTCATCACAAGGTATAGATGACGATGAATACGTTCCGATAACATCAATGGTATAATCACATACACTTTGTGCACATCCGTCAATAAATAAATAATAGGTTTCACCCGGAGTAAGTAAAGTGTCCGGTATGGTTACTGCTTCTGTGTCGCAAGGTGCGTTGCAAAAAACAGATTCTGAAAATGTACAATCGGTATAAACGCCGATTTGAGCACCCAGCTGACCACCTGTGCCGGGTTGACAATTGGTTGGAGAGACAACAATGTCATACGTTCCTTCACCGGCCACAAAGGCAATCCATGTCATGTTGTGTGCTATTCCGCCATCCGGGCATAAAGGATTGGGTGCCGGATCAGAACTGACAGTATTAAACATCTTTCCACACATCTGGTCTAAAATGCTCAGTTGGCAAACGACCGTATTTTGAGAAGCTATATTGCAACTTTCCCATTGGTCAAAAGGAAGAACAGGATCACAAATTCTGGTTTCACCTTTACATTCACAATTTTCATCATACCTGTCATTGATGGTGTTCGGGTCATTGTCATCACAAGGCAAAGCCTGGGAGGAATATGTACCGATCACATCAATGACATATTCACAAACACTTCCACTACATCCATCAATAAATAAATAATAGGTTTGTCCCGGAGTGAGTAAAGAGTCCGGTATGGTCACTGCTTCAGTATCGCAAGGTGCGTTGCAAAAAATGGATTCTGAAAATGTACAATCGGTGTAAACGCCGATTTGAGCACCCAGCTGACCACCGGTTCCGGGTTGACAATTAGATGGAGTAACTACAATGTCATACGTTCCTTCACCTGCCACAAAGGTAATCCATGTCATATTATTAGCCAATCCGCCATCCGGGCATAAAGGATTGGGTGCCGGATCAGAACTCACGGTGTTAAACATCTCTCCACACATCTGATCCAAAATACTCAGGTTACAAATGACTGTATTTTGAGAGGCTATATTACAACTTTCCCATTGGTCAAAAGGAAGAACAGGATCACAAATTTTGGTTTCACCTTTACATTCACAATTTTCATCGTACCGGTCATTGATGGTGTTCGGGTCGTTGTCATCACAAGGCAAAGCCTGGGAGGAATATGTACCGATCACATCAATGTCATATTCACATACACTTCCACTACATCCGTCAATAAATAAATAATAGGTTTTTCCCGGAATAAGTAAAGAGTCCGGTATCGTAACCGGTTCTGTCTCACATGGTGCATTACAGATGATAGATTCCGTAAAAGTACAATCTGCATAAACGCCGATTTGAGCGCCCAACTGACCTAGTGACCCCGGTTGACAATTGGATGGAGTAACGACTATATCATAATTCCCTTCACCGGCCACAAAGGCAATCCATGACATATTGTGTGCCATTCCGCCATCAGGGCATAAAGGATTAGGAAACGGATCAGAACTGACAGTATTAAACATTTCACCACACATCTGATCCAAAATGCTCAGATGGCAAACGACCTTATTTTGAGAAGCTATATTACAACTCTCCCATTGTACAAAAGGCGATACAGCGTCACACAGAGAAGGGCTGACTATCACTGTGAAGGTGTCTGATTTACTATAACAAAAATTATTTCCGGTTAATGAGGTCACTAAATATTGTGCGGTTTCCTGTTCATCTGACAGGTTGAATAATCTGTCTGTTACTGTTCCCGTTCCATTGGTAAAAAGATATTCATTCATTCCTGAAATCATAGAGTTAGGAATGGGAACAATTTTAATCAAATAGGTAGAATCTGCTGCTGTAAATTCAGAATGTAATCTTCCGCCGTATGCTATTTCTGTATTTTCAAAAGTTACATTTGTATCAGGAAGTTCGTCGCAGTCTATCTCCCAGGATGGGCCAATCTGCGCTACGTCCAACTTACATTCTACTATCGGATCATTCCAACAGCCGGACACACCATCTGAAGTAGTGACAAATGATATTCGTAAATCTCTGTTTGTTTGACAATCATCACCATTACCTACAACACGTGTACGTAAATTCATACAAATCTCAACCGCCAAACCACTCTGACTTCCCGGAACTCCGTACCTTGTGGAAGGATTACAACTGTTCAGACAACCTGCTCCTCCATTACTGCTCCAAAACCAGCCGAAAGGAAGTGGAGAGCTTTGTGCTAATGGCGGCGAACATGGACAAGTGCCACATTTTATATTACATAATCTTAATATCCCCAGGTCATCAACATATGAACACAGCAAAGGCATGGTTTCTGTAATATATGGTGCGCATTCTTCATTTGTTGGTCCCAGGTATTCAGCACCTGCCGGAGAAACCAAAACATTATTGGGATCAAAAAAATCCATATCCCAACCTCTTCCGAAATTCGGTATTAGTCCATGAAACCAATCCACTCCGGTTTCATCAGGAGCATAATAAAACTCTATACAAACCCTGACTTCTTCTCCCTGGCAAAATTGTGTATCCTCCAGGGATCGCCCGCTTGATCGATCGGTGATTTCGAAGGTGGCTTCTGTGGAGCAATCATCATTGCCAAGACAGGAAACGCAGGCTGCCTGGGTGAAAGCTGACAAGGTAAAATCGGGATTGTCGATAATACCTGCACCACTTACAGCTATATAAAATGTTTGAATCGGGTCTCCGTTTGGATTAAGCGGAATACCTATGTTATGTGCATCCGGATTGGAATCACCGTTACTGCAAGCAGTCGGGACTGCAATAGTACCACCCGGAACCAAATTTAAATTATCGCAAGTTCCGGAATATACTGCCCAAACCGGTTGCCATGAACCCTCAGTTGAAACAAATGTATATAGCTGAGTAGCGCTTGTGTCAGTTTCAATTCTAAACCAAACTGTCGGATGATCTGAGAAACCACAATCAGTATATTCGACTTCAGGATTGGCTCCTTCGATACACCCGGAAACAGATGTCAAGGAAAATGTACCGCAATTTATATCCGTTGGAGCGGTTTGAAGTGTTTGGGCTAATGTTACTTCTGAACATATATCAGCTATTTCGCATGCAGAAATGCTTTTGAGAGATGAGACGATTTCAGATTTTGAGGTTTTAATCAAATTTTTATCACTGTCAATGATATAAAAAAATCCAGGTTGAGAAATACCCAAATACAAAAAAGAGGCTGTTACATAGAGAAAATTGGTTAGGTGATTCATCGTTACATTTTTTTGTTTTGCTTTAATAATAAGTTTCGCTGTTAATAAAATAAAAATAGAATCTGGTTTTTGTGGATTTGTGACAACATAAGCCAGTTCTTATTTGCTCCAACTTAAAAAAGATATATATTTATGAGTTTAGACACATAAAAAAAAAGTCGAATTAATATCTGTTTACCGATTCATTATGGTAGACCCCATACTTCATGGATTCGTGGAAAAAAGATTTATTCTTTTTCAGAAGTGTCTTCGCTGCGACATTTTAAAAACATATAAGAAAAATTTTGATATGTTTTTTGAATAATAAAACATTGCGATTCAGAATTATTTTACTTCCGATAAGGTGTATGAAATTTTGAAAGGTAGTCTTAAATTTTCAAAACTTTTATATATAGGCATTTATTTTGTTTTTTGATTTTGAGAAAATACATACCAACAGGTAAATCCCTAACCGAAATCCTTTTTCCGTTAAGGATATCACTTGATTCAAATAACAAAGGTTGGCCTACAGAGGAAATCAAAAATATCTCCACATCAATTTGTTCCCCGTCAAACACAACATCTATATAGTCTGAGGCCGGATTTGGGTAGACTTTGATTGTACCGCTTTTATCTGTTAGAGAAACTGAATTGTCAAACTCTCCTTTACAAATACAATCTTCATCATAAACGTCATTGATGGTGTTCGGGTCGTTGTCATCACAAGGTTTCCCGATGATGTAGTTTGGGTTTGTGAATATCAGAGATTTTTCTGTCACGCAATCTCCAATCCCGGCACGAAGCGTGTAACAATAGGTTTCTCTTTCTCTGATATCAGGTAGTGTAATCCATCCGGAAGTATCAGCAGAATAAATTGGAATTGTATCTGAAAAATAACAATCGTATACATAAAAAAACCGAACCTGAGTTGAATCAAAATCTGAGGTCGCGTCATACATAATGGTAAACATAGTGTCTCCGCACATGATATCGTTTTGCAACTCAAACAAAACATCTGTATTTTTAAGGGAAATATTAAAATGAATCCTGTAAAAGATATTATTTGTATCCCTTACAAAAAGTGTAATCAAGGTGTCTGAAGTCGGACAAATGTATAATTCAGCGTTTGTGTCGCCGTTTTCCCAAAAATATTCATTCCACAAGGAAAAACTGTCGGTTTCAGCAGCCGAGAGTAAAACACATGAATCTTTACAAACCCTGATATCTTCTTCATATAAAAATGAAGTTGGCAAAATAGTAACTTTTAACGAATCCGTTATTAAACAACAGTTCGCATCAATGTTTTCCGAAATGATCGTATAATAAACATGTTGATCAGAATTTGTTTTGTTGAAAAGGGTTTGTTTAAAAAGTCCTTTTCCTGAAAAGAGCGTGTCGGGTATCATTCCCAAAACATTTTCATTTTGTATAGGTAAAATATAAAAATTATTTGTGCTATCACCGTCAATAGAAATAAACTGCTCAAAAGGAACGCCGGATTCAGTGATGATTTCCTGGTAATTACTTTTTATAATGTCTGCTTCTGAAATTGCTGCATCGACGCAATATACGTCTGTATAATCGCATTGATTTGATGCTTTTTCCATACATACAGTATATATTCCGGGTTTGGTAAACCTTAATTTTATGGAATTTTTTTCAGTGACTAAGGTACCGGTCGGGAATAAGGAATCAACTGAATCTCCGTTTTCATTAAAGACACTCCATTCATACCTAAGTGGTAAATCCAACCCGGCTAAGGTAAATGTTATATACTTGTTTGTGCATAATGTGCTACACCCATCATGATTTATATACAGGCTGTCAGGTTTGGGTAACATATATTTATTGTAAGTACCAATAATTTCCATTTCATAGTCACAATAACTTCCACTACAGCCATTTATAAACAAATAATAAACCTGACCCGGAATCAACTGATTTCCAGGTATTTCCAGCGAACCCAAATTGCAACCTGATTCACAAAAGATCATATTTTGGAAATTACAATCAGCGTAGATGCCGGCCTGAATACCCATTTTACCATCGCTTCCCGGATTACAATTGAATGGAATTATAAGAATACTATAATCACCGTACCCGGCAATAAATGAAAACCATTGCATATTTTCGGCTTGTCCACCCAGAGGACATAATGGGTCTGGTTGGATACCCGGACTTGTTTCCTGAGACATTTCTCCGCAAAACGCATCAAAAAAATGAAGGTTGCAAATAACGGGTTTTTGAGATGCAGTAAAACAATCCGGAGACGAAGCTACTGCAGTTAGTGTAGTGCAATCGAAGTAGAGGCCAAAATATAATTGTAATTCTTCAGGATCCGTAAATTCATCAATGTCAATACAGTAACTTTGGACTGTGGTAAATATATAGCCATATAAAGATCCTGATTGTGTAAAATAATTCGGTGAAATTGTGATGATATAAGACCCGGGTACCAAATCACGGATAATAAAATCACCGGCTGTATTGGTTTTACTTTGTTTATAAAAAATTCCCGTTGATCCCGGACATGGATCCGTTTCCTGAATTTTGTTTACAACAACTTTAATTTCGTCCATTCCGTAGTCATCGGTATCAAAAAAACCATTTCTATTAAAATCAAAAAAAATTTTGCCTGTAATTTCAAAACTGTTTTTTCCTAGGTGAATTGTTTTATATTCGTTGATTGTATCAGTCAATTCTGTTGCATCATTCAAATCAGAACAGTTTGTTTTGTGGATGTTCGAAAAACCCGGAACAGCGATCAACAGGATTATGAAAAGAGAAATAAAGTTTTTCATTTGTACTTGTTTTCTTTATAAAAAACAAATTTATAAATTAAATGAATGATTTTTGATGTAAAAAGCATTCATTTTTGAAATATATCTCCTTTTCTATTGAAAAAGTCGTCTGAAATAACATTTTTTACCCTTGAATCCGGTTTAAGGGCCATTTTTATTTCTAAAAAAATGTTGTAATATTATAAAAAAAACGTTGTTTTAGTGTGCCCCGACTTTTGTAGTGCTTACTCCAATTTTTTTACCAGATACATGTAAGTCGGATAGTGGTCGCTGTACCCACCCTGATAATTGTCAAAATTGAAGGTTCGGAAAGGATAGCCTTTGTATTGACCGGAAGTGGTTGTCAAAAAATCTTTGTTAAAAACGGAAGCTTTGTAAAATTTATAACCTGCAACATTATCCATGAGGTCTTTGGAGATGATGATCTGATCAAACAAACTCCATGCGTCCCGGTAAGCATTTGATCCCAAACCTCTCCTGTACATTTCATGAAATGGATTGTAGAGATCTTTGTCAGACATTTTTTCAATTTTTGATTTAGCCCTCAAAAATGACGTCACGCTTTCATCATCCGGATTGTCATTGAGGTCACCCATGACTACAAAATGAACATTTTTGTGAACGGTCAACAAAGAATCGTATACTTCTCTGC
>JALHOZ010000045.1 GCA_022842725.1 Saprospiraceae bacterium | reverse complement strand
TTTGTCAAATCCGAAATGGTTTTTGGGTCAGGCATAATATAGTGCATGCCACTATCAGATTTTTTGAGTACAAATGTGTTATTTGGTATGTCGTTCATGACTTTATATTTCTTATCAGGTGCTTATCCTGAAATTCTGTTTAACTTTTTGATAGACTATTAAAAATCAAACCAGTATATTATGTTGGTTTTACCTTTGCGGAAAGGTATATTCAGGTTACAAAATTACAGATTTTACATTTCAGATCAAAGTATCTCCAAAAATTATGGTAAATTTTTATTCGAATATTATCATCTTAATCTATAAGGCTTTTGCCTGAGGGTGTTTTTTTACAATGAGGTAATTAACGAGCAGTACCGCAATTTTAGGCAGAAAAAGCATGGTAAAAAAAGCAAGGTAAGAAATGGTCACGGTCGGTGGGGGTTCTGCCAAAATAAAAATATGATTTCCTGTTGCTGTATCAGGGAAAATATAATTTTGTGTAAGGTTCCAACCAAAATGAATAGCAAAAGGAATAAGTAACGAAAAAGTTTTTGCATATGCATAAGCTAACAAAAGTCCCATTAAAAATGTAAATACAAATATTATGGTCATTTGAGAAAAATTGCCCCACACTCCCGCATTTAGCCAATGAAGTACTGCAAATATTATTGAGGAAGTAATGATCGCTTTGGTTTGCCCTATTTTTTTTATCAGCATATAAAGTAAAGCTCCCCGGCAAAGCAATTCCTCAGTCAATACAGATCTGAACTGATACCATATTTCAAGCAATATTGACTTTGTAGTTAATGTTTCTGATATCGTATAAACTTCTTTCGCAAAGTACATTTTTAGAAAAAAAGTTGTTGCGGATAAGAAAGAAGAAACGATAAACAGAATCGTAAAGTACTTAAGTCTTTTTGAGGTAGGTGTCAGCCCCAAAACAAGAAGGTTTTTCTTTTCAAAAACCCAAAGGATTAACCAGGAAATTAAAAGGAGGAAAATTATTTGTAACATATAATGAAGTCTGATTTTGGGTTATTTTCAAACCAGGATTACCAATTGGTTGGAAACAACCAACATGTTTTACATATTAAGTACAAATATAATTTTTTTTATACAATTCGGGTTTTTCACGTTAATTCAGGCTTCTGAATTCAACCGGTGTTTGCCCTGTTTTTAGTTTGAAAAGTTTACTGAAATACTGTGGATACTCAAAACCCAAAGTATAGGCTATTTCACTTACCGAAATATCTGAACTGGTCAGAATGGTTTTAGCTTCTTCGATAAGATGATAATGAATGTGATCCTGGGCATTCATTCCGGTTTCTTTTTTCAGGAGATCACTTAAATATCCGGCTGACAAATGTACCTGATCTGCCAGATATTTTACAGATGGCAACCCAACTTCTTTTACATTTTTTGATCTGAAATACGTTCCTAAAATTTGTTCAATTTGTAATACTGTTTTTGAGTTGCTGTTTTTTCGGGTGATAAACTGCCTTCCGTAATAACGCAAACAATAGTTTAACAAAAGTTCAATATTTGTTACGATTAAATTTTGACTGTGACTGTCCATATTTTCTGACAATTCGTTCTCAATTTTTTGGACACAATCGTACAAAATAGTTTTTTCTTTATCAGACAAATGAAGGGCTTCAGATACTTCATAAGAAAAAAAAGTATATTCAGACATTTTGTTTCCTAAAGAAGTCCCCCGCAACAAGTCAGGATGAAAAAACAATCCCCAACCCATCATATTATCTTTTTTTTCGATTTCCTTGTCCATGGTCAGCACTTGTTTGGGTGCAATACAAATCAAATTTCCATCCTGAAAATCGTAAGATTGTCTGCCATATCGAAGAAAATTGGTGCAGTAATTTTTAAACATAATGGAATAAAAATCTGCACTGATTCGCGTACCTTCTTCGATAAATTCATCTGCTTTGCTGAAATCCACTACAGCAATCAATGGATGATTGGTTTTACTTTTGACAAACCGATTGAGGTCCGATATGTTGTTTAATTGAATAATGGGTTTCATATTATACCTGACTCATGACTATTTTATCAAACAATTTATCTCCCAAATAGATTCTCATCCATACCATAGGTTTTGCCCAAAGGCCAACTCTGTATCTCGTTTTTGGATTGTTACTATTGATGATTTTTGTTACTGTTTTTGATATGACAACTGATTTTGATCCCTGACCACTTTCATACATTTTTTTGGTAGCACTTACCAGTTTGTTTGTCAGAGAAGCATAAGCACCTTTTGCTGAAAATTTATTGATATTTTGAAGCATAACATCACCAAATTCTGTAATGATAATTCCCGGTTCCAAAACTACCACATCGATATGAAAGGGCTTAAGTTCCAGGCGCAAACAATCACTAAATCCCTCAACTGCATGTTTGCTGGCGTGATACCAGGCGCCCATAGGTGTATACATTTTACCACCCATGGAAGATGTATTAATAATAGTTCCTGATTTTGCTTTGCGCATGTACGGAATTACCTTTTGCGTAACCGCTGCCAATCCAAATAAATTTACTTCAAACTGTTTTCTGGCTTCTTCAACGGG
This sequence comes from Saprospiraceae bacterium, assembly GCA_022842725.1. GTDB lineage: Bacteria > Bacteroidota > Bacteroidia > Chitinophagales > Saprospiraceae > OLB9. The sequence continues at coordinate 22,933 of JALHOZ010000045.1, read as the reverse complement.
AATATCCTCGACCGCTCCATACAAGCCGTATCCTGCATTATTCCAAAGGACATCAATTTTTCCGTTTTCTTTGATGATCGTGTCCACAACTTTTTGTATATCGTTTTCATTGGTGACATCCATTTGAACAGGATGCCCGCCTAATGTTTTTAGGTCCGACATTTGGTCAATACGTCTGGCAGCAGCATATACGATGTGCCCTTGTTGGATAAGTGATTTTGCTGTTTCTTTGCCCATTCCTGAACTTGCACCGGTGATAAAAATTACTTTTTTGTTCATTGTTTAATGATTTTTAAAATATGGTGCAAATATCAGCCTTATCCTCATAGTTTGGATAATACAAATTCAGGGTAATTGTATACTTATTGCGGAACATGAAGTTTTCTGCAACATAAGCATGGTTTGCCTTTTAAAATATTTTTGAAATTACAAGCAGGTTTATAGTTTTTTGAGTTAAGCTCGGGTGTTTCAATTGTAAACTGAAAATTATTACCCTGAGTTAACCTGGATGATTTTATTTAAGTGTTTTGAATAACCACCTGACAATTGTCAAAATTACAGGAATTAAAATCTTCTGATCTGATCATATAATAAATGGTGCCGTCACCAAAAGTATCAAAGAAATTAAACCACTTGCAATAAGGTGATACCTGTAATAATAAATTCCAATGAACAGCAGCATCATTTATATAATTTTCGTAGTCCCGGTGATGATGTAATCTTTCAGCATCGTATGATACACAATTTTGAATGCTGGTTGGATAACCCAAAAATTTATTAAATTCTGTGTCGCTGGATTCACCTAAAATCAAATTCATATATACAGATCGCAAAGCATCGTATCTTTCTCTTTCTTCATCAGAAAAATTATGCACCTGTAATAGTGAGTGATTGTAATTCGGTAAGTCAAGGATTGGTTTTATATCAAAATTGACTGCCTTTTCAAATTCACCCTGAAAAGAATGGTTTGCTGTCGGAGGTTCATTAAGAACGCAATAATTTCCTTTTTCTTGCGGCCAACCGTTTTCTGTATCATCTATATTTATATAAAAAGAAAGAAAATTTTCAAATTTATCAAAAAAACCATCATTGTTAAAATCATTCAAATGAAAGGTGGCAAGATGTAATTGTTGCCTTCCGTTTACATCAACTATTTTTTTTAACACATGTTTTGGTTTGCCTAAAAAATGAGAAATGTTTTCATCTGAATTTTCATTGGGGATACACAAAAATCCGGTTTTGGCAAATGACGTTATCACATTTTTTTTACTTGGAATAATTAACTCAGTGAGTAAAGTGAGAAGTTCTTTTTGTGTTTCAATGGTATGTAAAGATTCTTTTTCTGCCTGTGTTAATCCTATGATCCCTACATCCTTATATATAAAATGATTTGCAGAGTATTTCAAACCATGTCTAAAGACGGTATCAAAAAATATTTCAACTTCATATCCTCCGAAAATCTTTTTTTTATAATTTAATAATTTACCTACCTTGACATCATCGTCAATAAATGAAACCTGAGAAATATCATCAAAAGTTCCAAACAACTTTTTAACAGAAAGTATGACCGACCCGTATTCCGGATTTGCCGGATGTTCACCTGAAAACTGAATCATAGTAAACTCCTCATTATTTTCTGTGAAATTTTTCATATTCCAGGTATGTGGTTTTACTTTACCTATATTTTTAACTTGTAAAACTATCATATTAAATAATATTGTAATTTATTGTAAACAGTTTATTGTTTTTGTAATGTTCTTTATGTAAAGTTTTTAGGTTGAACATAAGATCAAAACTTTATTGACCATTTTTTCTAAGATCAAAATTTTATACAATGTTCTAATAAAGGTCTGAATATTTAACCAGCCTTTTATATACAAAAACCACCAAACCGAAGGTCAAACTTTATCTGAATATCATCACCTTTTTATATAAGTTTCTTCCTCCGGCCAATCCGATTTGAAGGATATACATGCCGTCAGTCATCGTGGAGATATCTATCACACGATTGCCTTTCTGAAATTGTCGGATGACCTGACCATTTGTCGACATCAATTGTACACTTTCTATCGGACTGCCGGTGTCATTTTGTTTTATCAAAATTTCTGACGAAGCAGGATTGGGATAAATATGTAATCCATCTGATTCTTTATCTTGCAAACCGGATATCATAAATTGAACTTTGGATTCACAACCATCAAAATCTGTTACGGTCACCGTTCTTAGATTATCGGTTGTGTCCGTTACTATCTGATAGGGTTTTACTCCTCCGGTCACAAAAATTTCATCATTCATAACATCAATCTGTAAGGTGTCCAACAAACAACATAAGTCGGGCAAACCATCATCGGCTGGTTGGCCTTTTGGAAAATACAAACTGATGATGGACTGCAGGATGTCAGTTCGGACCGAAGCCTCTGTTTCATCATAGGTCAAAGATTTTTGATAATGCCAGCCCACTCCGTAATCCGGACTTTCTGTGGGACCGTCTGTATAGAGATTCGGATAGACAAAAAGGGCATAATCAATAAAAGCTACTTTGTCTTTTGGTATTAAATCAAGATAATCAATGAGCCTGTTGTAAATCGTTTGCGAAGGTTTAATTCCGATCATTGCCATGGTGTCCTGTAATTTGACCGGATTTTTGGGTATAATGCCAAAAACATGAAACAAAGGACGCAAATCGGCTTGTGCGGCAACACACATCCGGAGGATTCTGCTGTCAATATCCTGACTGATGCCATAATCGGTTCCGTTTTTAAAGTCAATAAATTCCTGTTTCCAGAAGTTTCTGAGCGGACACCATCCCATCATATTGACGATCTCAAAATAGTGACCGTAACCTCTGTGTTGGTAACGAACTTCGTCATTTGTCGTATTGGAGATATCTCTTTCAGAACCAAAACTATTTGAAACCATACGGTGGGTAGCTGTTTTATCTATATCGAAGGTATTGGGAACAAAACTGTAATTGACGGCTTCATTCAGATCTGTATTCAGACCATAATGCATAGCCATGATGTAAGGAAAATTGACCAAAGCTTCTTCTTCACCCGGAAATTTGGACATGGCCAAAGCATGACCGGATTCATGAAAGTTTACCTCGTCATCCGGTCCGGGGCCATTGATAAAGTAAGCGGGACCTGGCACATCTGTATAACGCAGCGGCGTGTTTGACATCGGATAACCGATCGAATAGGCACCAAACCGGATGTCTACGTCAGCAATCATATACATATTATGTTTGTCAGGAATAATTTCCCTCGCCATGATCGAATTGACAGCCTGTAATGCGAGATCCCAATCCTTCAAGGTTTTTCTGAGATCATATTGTCCCGGCACGATCGAATGTTTAGGAATGGTGTACATTACATTGTCTGTTTCAAAAACAGCCCAGGGTCCGGGTTTTTCCATTTCTGCTTCGAAATCAACCGTTTCATAAAATGATTTCATAGAAAAAAATGGCGCCTCCACCCCGTTTTTTACATAGATGGTGACGATCCCTTCATTTGCACCATAAGGTACCAGTATCGAAATCGCTCCTCCAAGCGGATTAAATACATTCACGGTTGTCGAATCAATCAAAATCTTTTTAGAAATCCTGTCTAAACGGTAGAATTCTGCTCTATCTGTCAAATCCCAGTCATGGGAGCCCACCCTGACCCAATAATCTTTACCGACCAGACTGTCCGGTACGGTAATACTTGCTATACTGCCCGGAGCCAGATACAACCCTGTAGGTCTGAGGGCGTGATTGGTCCTGTCCTGATTGATGTCAAAATAAGGATTCATTCCATCCGGATCGGCAAAATTGGCGCGAATCAACACCGGATGGTTTACATTCGGATCTGCCGGAGAATCGACATCACCGGGGAATACCGAACAGGATTTGAACTTCCACCCATCCAGATGTTGTGGATAAACAGCATATACCTCCGGAGTAAACACACCTTCAAAAATGCCTTGTTGCAGCGCGAGCATGGCCCGTTCCAATTCCAGGCCGGGAGCGTTTGTTACATTTTTTGAAAACCCGTTGACCGTGTTGGGGGTCGTAAAAAGAACACCGATCCGGTCGTCATATGCATCCACAATATTTTTACAAAGTAAAATGGTTGACTCCTGAAGACCAAAACATTCCGGAAACTGAACAAAAATCTTTCTGACTTGTGTCAGTTCGTTTGCGGTAAGGGTGACATTTCCTTTTATATGTTCGGAAAAATCATTGAGTGCCGTAAGAACCATATCGCAGGCACCCGGACAATAGGCTGTCACGGCGACATAACTTTTGATATCGTCGGCACCGGTAGAAATAAGCGCCTCATCCACAAATAATTTATAGCCGTACGGTGCAAAAATACCATCACCATAGGTATCAAAAATCTCAAAGAAAAAACAACCGTCACCGGTGACACAAATACTATCCAGATAAAGCCTGTTGTTGCCATAGACGCCGCCCTGACCACCTTGTAAAAGGATATTCTCCGACAAATCCTTCAGGGTCCAGTAGGTTTCGCCCCCAAATTCGTCGGTGGCAATTTCTACCTTTATTTCCACTTCACTTCCGGTACACTGGGCAAAACTGTTTTTACCTAAGAAGAAAAGAATAAGGGCGATTAAAAATAATTTATTCATGAGAATGTATGAAGAGTTGATTTTTAGATTACTCAATTTTTTAAAAAAAAGATGGACCGAATTTCGATTTATTTTACTGACAAATGTAATATTTTTTTTTGAAACCTCCTGATTCTGTTTGAAAAATATACCTAACCTTATCATTATAATAACTCGATGGTTTTTTAAGAATGTGTTCGTTATTTTATAAAGAATATTTTTATTTTCGGGTACTTTAGATATAAGGTTTTGAAGGAATGATAGCTGAAAAATAAGATTTTATTTGTGAGGAGAATGGTGATTATTTTGAGTTTGTTTGTAATGGTACAAAGGAAGGAATTACAAAAATTGTACGGTTGGTCCCGATCCCAAAACCGGATCATTTCCTACTTTCTGCGGTACTTGTACAACACCGGCGTAGTGCTTAAAGCTGTTTTTTCGCTGACGGTATAATAGGATGTTCCGTCTTTCGAAAAACATATTGCTTCGCCTTGAGGTTCGCGGATATAAGGTAAGACCACCGGCATTTTTTGTAATGTTGCAGTGATGGATTCGTTTAGATTTCTTTTGAAATAGTAGACCGAATCATAGTTTTTAATCAGGATTTCCAAACCGTCTTGTGATATGTCACCCGCTACCAATTGGGTAAAAGGCAAGGTTGTTGTTTTTTCGGCTACAATGGTGTCTGTTGTGGGGTAAGGATAGGCAATCCGGTAGACAAAAATCTGCGGCTCTCTTTTTGTCAGAATAAATATGTCATTTGACAACGGATCAATCATAAGACTTTCGGCATCTCTCGGACCGTCGGGATAAGTTACCGTATATTTTTTTGCCACTTGCAGCGTCGTATCTTTGACAGGCAAGGTGGATGGTTCGTAAACCTGATATAAAGTTACGAACTTGTATTTTGCGTTGTTATCTCCGATATCCCCGATCAAAACAAAATTTCTGTGACTTACAGGATCAGTTCCGGAGGTTATGTCTTCCCAATCCCTGTTGAGGGCTCCGTTTATTTTGATTTCTGACACATGTATTCCGGTACTGTTTGTCAAAAAAAATCTGGCTTCGTCCCCCGAGTCATTATGTGTCCACAAATATCCCGGAAAGGAAGTTGATGCAACCAATCCTGAAGCTTCGTCGATCAACTTGTTTTCCAGGCTGCCCGCTACCTCTCTTCCCAAAAAGGGTATAGAGTCCATTGCCATGGTAACGGGTTCGTCTGAAGGCAGGTTTTGTTTTGTACAGGAAATTCCTGTCATCCATATAACATATATTAACGTGATCATGATACCTGCCTTGTAACTCATCAATATATTGATTTGATATTTGAAATACAAAAATAAACTTATTTTGCAGAAAAATGGCCATTTGGGGAATTGATGCGTATATTGTTTTTCGATTAAAAGCTGAATTGACCATTCGTACTGAATAACAAATCAAGTTTGAATCAATGAGGTGCAAATGAGTTCTTCACATACCTAAACCCTAAACCCTCAACAAAATTCTCAACCTTTTGCCTCAAACCATATACCCGATAAAAACGCATCCGACACCGACTAAAAGACTGATCAGTACATACAAAACCGCAGGAAAAAACAAACCTTCACGCAATAAAGTCAATATCTCAAAACTGAAGGTGGAAAAGGTACTGAAACCACCACAAAATCCTGTGATCAGAAGCCAGATGGTTTGTGGTTCATAAGGAAAAAAAGAATTCAGTTTTTTGAAAGCCACACCAAGTATCAGACAACTCACCACGTTGGCTAAAAACGTTGGCCAGGGAAAGGTTTTACCGGGAAGAAAAACAAACCACACAGAAAATAAATACCGCATAATACTGCCGGCACCGCCGCCAATAAATATGAGCAAGAATTTCATGGTTCAGGAGATTCTGAATTCCGGTTTTTAGCAACGCGGGAAACAATCACGGACAATGTGACAGCAGAAGCCAATAACACGATCAACAAGGCCAGATTGCCGATGTGCTGCAGTTTGATAGCAAGCAATATAAACAATACATTGGTCACAAAAAGCAAAGCCGTCGCCTGTGTATGGGTCAATCCGGTATCAATCAGCAAATGGTGGATGTGTAATCTGTCCGGATGGAATGGCGATTTACCATTCATAATCCGTATCACAAAAACCCTTAACGTATCAAATAAAGGTAGTATCAATATAGCGACAGCCATCGAGGGCGCTGCGTCAAAAGTGTAAGGCGAACCCGGTATTTCGTTGTGCAATTCGATAAATTTGATCGCCAGAATCGAACAAACCATTCCCAATAACAAAGCACCGGTATCTCCCATAAATATTTTGGCAGGTGTGATATTATACCGCAAAAATGCTACTACAGAACCACACAAAGAAAAAGCAACGATAGATATTTCTATGCTGTCGACAAGATAAAACCAATAACCAAGGGTCGCCGTAATCAAAAATCCCAGACTGCCAGACAATCCGTTGATACCATCGATAAGATTAAATGCATTAATTATGACGAGGATGGTAAAAATGGACAAAATAATGCTCGCCCACTCAGGCAACACAAAAATACCGAATATGCCGTACAAACTGGTGAGTTTTACATTGGCTTTAAACACCAGAATGGCTGCAGCAAAAAGTTCGCCGACAAATTTTTTGGAAGGTGACATCGGGTCAATATCATCTTTGGCTCCAATGAGAAAAATGATGATAAAAGCACAAAGAATATACTGAAGGTCACCAAAATAATTGAAAGGAGTCCACATAATGATGGAAAACAACATACCGGCAAATATTCCGATTCCTCCTAATGAAGGAGTGCTCACATGGTGTGATCTTCTTTCTCCGGGTTCATCAACCAAATGTTTTTTCAGGGCCACATGGATGATAGATGGAATAGCCAGATAGGTTAACGCAAACGAAGTAATAAAAGCCAATATAATGTCGTACATGCTTTGTTAAGTTTGTTCCGCTCTCTCATTTTAAGAAAGCAGTCGACTGATGCACAAAAGTAATCAAATTTTTAGTTTGGCTGTCTGCATCACCGTTTTTTTGTCCTCAAAGACCCATTGTAAGACAAAAAACTTATTTTTGTCGTTTCTAATGATTTTTCGATAAATATGCTGTAAAAGGTGTGTTTTTAGTAACGAATAAGTAGTTTTTCCTGATTAGTAATCAAATATTGTGGTAAAAATCAAATCATATTGGTCCTTGTTTCTCGACGCCATCAGAGGTGTTGAGCACGATTATACCAAAGGAAGTATCCAAAAGGCCATCATATTATTATCCATACCGATGATTCTCGAGTTGTCACTCGAAAGCGTATTTGCCATCGTAGACATGTTTTTTGTAGGAAAACTGGGAGCCGACGCCATCGCTATTGTAGGATACACCGAAGCCATGTCCACCATCGTCTATTCGTTTGCCATCGGTCTGAGTACCGCCGTCACCGCCATGATATCGCGCAGAGTCGGCGAAAAAAATCCCGAAGGGGCTGCAGAAGCTGCCATCCAGTCATTGATTATCGCCCTGATTCTTTCCACAGTTTTTAGTGCGGTCGGTATATTCTACAGCAAACAACTGCTGATGTTTATGGGGGCAACGGAATCTATAGCGCAACAGGGTCAAATGTTTACTACCCTGATGATCGGTACCAATCAGGTGATCGTGTTTTTATTTCTCATCAACGGTATATTCCGCGGAGCCGGTAATGCAGCCATCGCAATGCACAGTTTGTGGATTGCCAGCATCCTCAATATCATTCTCGACCCGATTTTTATTTACGGAATAGGAAGTTGGCAAGGGTGGGGTCTTGAAGGAGCCGCTATAGCCACCATCATCGGAAGAGGTAGTGGAGTTTTATATCAGCTTTACCATCTTTTTGCCGGTGACGGCGTTATCAGAATCAAAACGTCCCTTTTTCGGGTCAAAAAGACGATCATTACCAATCTCATCAATCTGGCCTGGCCGGCAACGTTTCAGTTTATCATCGCTTCAGGCAGCTGGATCATTCTCACCAAACTTGTGGCAGAAATCGGTGGTCCGCAGGCATCTGCAGGATATCAGATCGCCATACGAAATGTTGTGTTTTTTATCTTGCCGGCATGGGGCCTGAGCAATGCTGCTGCTACGCTCATCGGTCAGAACCTCGGGGCAAAAGAAGTGGGACGCGCAGAAAAAAGTGTCTGGCTTGCCACAAAGTTTAATGCCGTATTTATGGCTTTTGTGAGTTTGTTTTTTGTATTGCTCTCGGAGCCCATCATCCGGTTTTTTACCGATGATCAGGAAGTCATACGTTATGGCGTGGAAGCCTTACGGATTATAGGCGCGGGCTTTATTTTTTACGGCATTGGTATGGTATTGATGCAGGCATTAAACGGTGCGGGTGATACCCGGACACCAACGTGGATCAATTTTATCGGCTTCTGGTTGTTTCAGATACCATTAGCTTATATGTTGACCTATGTTTTTGATGCCGGAGTGACCGGTGTTTTTGCTGCCATCCCTATTGCTGAGACCAGTATTGCCATCATGGCTTTTTGGATTTTCCGCAAAGGTCATTGGAAAAATATTGAAGTATAATGAACCATCCTTTACCTACTTTTTTGATAAACTTACTTCAGGATCCGGAAGGCGGAGGACCCCTGACCTACGAACCCAATGCAAACAAAATGGTTTCATCATCGGGAAAAACCTATGATGTAGAAAAAGGTATACCCGTTTTGCTCAAAACTTCGGAAGCTGGTCATCCGGAACAAAAATTTGAATACGCACGTCATTATGAAAAAGATGCCGAAGTATTTCATTACGAGGAGATAAACGAACATCCGGTTTCGGCTTTTGAAAACCGCAGACTGCACGAAATGATACTCACGCATCTTCCCAAAGATCCTTGCATGATATTGGACATCGGCTGTGGAAACGGTTGGGTAGCTGCATCCTGCCTTCCCCAAGGTCATCACGTGATTTCGGCAGATATCGGCAGGATCAATCCACTGAAAGCCGTGACAAAATATTCTTCAGAAAAACATGTCGGTTTGGTGGCTGATGCTTTTTCTTTGCCGTTAAAAAACGAGTCTATCGACATTATTATCGCGGCTGAGATCATGGAGCACGTCGTGGATCCTAAGGCTTTTATGGCCGAATTGTACCGTTGTCTCAGACCCGGCGGCAAGATGATTATCACCACGCCCTACCACGAAAAACTCGAATATTCCTTGTGTATTCATTGTCACCAAGCGACGCCCAGACATGCTCACCTGCATAGTTTTCATGAAAAAAACATCCCTCCGATGGTCCCGGAAGGAAGCAGATTTGAACTGGTTATATTTATGAACAAATTTTTACTAAAACTCTATACCCACGTTGTATTTAAATATTTCCCCTTTGTTTTTTGGAAAAAAATCGACCAATTTGCCAATGTGCTGAGACCATCTGCTTTAAGAATGATGGTTGTGGTGGAGAAACCAAAATAAAAAAAGGTGAGAAACCAACGATTCCTCACCTTTTTCTTTAACCAATTCCTGTAATCTTATTATATTAATTTCTTGGAGGAACCTGCTCGATAAAGTAGTTAAAATTCGGTAGGGCCGTAGGATTCAGATTATATGTTTTTGCCTGATTTTCGAGTAGTGCGGCGTCATTCGGACTTCCTGTAAAAGTGACCACACTATTCATATCAAAATCACCCTGAAAATATCCCGGTGTATATCCTGTCCCGCTATAATCCTGCTCATAAAACGCTGTCGTCAGATCGTCATTCGGGATGGCAAGTTTGATTTTGCAATCAGAGTTAAAATCACCTGCCCATAAAGCTCTGTATCCCTGTACCACGTTGGTTTTTTGTGCCAGATTGCCATAATTCATTCCTTCTATGATGGTCGTTCCGAAGTCAAAAAGAGGTGTCATCGCGGAGGTAAAGTCAATCAACTGTTCTGATGTCACTACCTGCGTCATCACACCGAGGTGGTTTCTGTGACGTATCACCACGTGAAACGTTTCATCGTTCAGGGTAGGAAACCAAAGATTACTAACTCCATCGACATCTACAACATCGCCGTCTCTTTGCAACAATCCCGAACGGGTGGCAAGGGTCAGGTTGTGTTGATTAGCTTTGCGGATTTCGACAAATACCCAGTCTACGATAGCATTGTCACCAGTGACACCAAATACCACTTCGGGTTGTGCTACGGTACAAAACACTGGGTTGCTTCCCGTACCTACATGGGTATTGATGGTGGACAGATTGATGTCGCTGATCGTCGTCTGATAAGGATCTGTTGCCGGAAGATAATTGAGATTGTTGAACGGACTGACCCTGAGGTTATCCCTCATCAGTGGTTTTCCGTCTTCAGATACCGCATTTCCGTTATTGATTAATGCACCTTCAAGATACGCGCGGATGCTGAGTCTTTGTCCACCTTCGTCACCTTGAGCGATTATTTGGGAAGACAGAGCAAAAAAGAAAAATACTACAAATTTTGACACTTGCATGGTTTTTATATTTTGAGTTTTAGAATGTTTTAATGGTTTTGACCGAAGAAACACATTAAAAAAAGCAAATATACAATACTTATGTTATATGTAGGTAGTATATATTAATAAAATTTCATATATAATAGAAATTCCGGACTTTTCGTCAAGAGGAAAGCCATCTTAATGTGTTTTTTTACATAAAATGTCAAAACTTTTGAATGAAAAGTGAATACCAATTTTCAGACTGCCAACAAAAATCCGGGTTTACCCTTTTTCAAGAATCATATTATCAATCAATCGTACGCCTTCAGACCAAACAGCGACACAAGCGACGGCATACTGACCTTTTTGATAGTTTTGAATGGGTTGTAAAGTGTTGCCGTCGACAATCATAAAATATTCCGGATTAAAATCGGGTGTGGAGAGTCGTTTTTGGGCATAAGCCATCAGCGATGAAGGGGATTCTTTTCCATATCGTTTTTTGACAGCTGTCAGTACGCGAAAGATGAGTCCGGCTTTTTGTTTGATATCTGTTGATAATCGTTGGTTTCGCGAACTCATAGCCAGTCCGTTTTTTTCTCTTTTGGTACGGCAAACGACCAAAGTGACAGGGCTGTTGATCTGCTGTAACATGTGTGCAATGATGGTAAATTGCTGAAAATCTTTTTGTCCCATATACAATCTGTCCGGCTCTGTGATATCCAGCAACCTTCTGACTACTTGAACGACTCCTTTGAAATGACCGGGACGAAATTCTCCTTCCATCAGGGTATCCAAACCGTTGAGGTCAGGAACTTCGATTTCCAACCCTGTGGGATATACATCATTTATTTCGGGAGCAAAAATTACATCGGTGCCGACAGAACGCAGCATAGAAGTGTCTTTTTCCAATGTTCTCGGATATTTGTCAAGGTCTTTTTTATCGTTAAATTGTGTGGGATTGACAAAAACAGAACAAACGGTTACATCGTTTTCAAGGATGCTCTTACGAACAAGATCCAGGTGACCTTCGTGCAGTGCGCCCATAGTAGGAACAAAACCGACCGTTTTTCCCGATTTTTGGATGATATCCAGGTGTTCACGCAGGGCATCAACCTTGACAAAAACCTGCATAGATTAATGTTGCACGATAAAGGGTGCACGTATATTTTGAACTCCTTTTTCAGCTGTTAATACCAGTGTGTAGGCTCCGTTTGGCAAAGTCTGAACATCAAAAGTCAATACTTCTGTATCGTATTTGCTGATTTGAAAGGTTCTGACCACCTTGCCTTCCGCATTGAGCAGGGTGGCTGTATAATTTCCCGCAAGGAGCTGATCATTTTTGAATATCAACAAATCGTTGACCGGATTCGGGTATACCAAATTATTTTGGTTGAGGTTGTAGTCAAAAGTATTGATGGTATTGTTGATGTCGGCATAATCAACCTGCTCTATCTGCCCCCGGTTGTTGGTCGTTATTGAAACCAGAACATCCTTTTTGGTATTGGTATAATAATTAAAGATGATGGACGTATCCCTGCCGAATCCCGGCAAATTGCCTCCACCCGGAATATTATTGCCGATAAGGGTTGAAACGTCTAACCAACCCAGGAACGGCACTTTGATTTCCAGTTTATTGGTCGTTTGAAGGACCGATTTTTCGCGCAAAACGTCAAAAGACTGATTGAGGAGATTGAGTTTTCCCCAGGCATCGATGGTATCACTTTTTACAGAAGAAAAAGTAATCCTCAAAGAGTCCGGTTTGATCGGAAACAAGCTCAAAAGCGTATCGGGAATCACTGCTGAGGAAAATGCAAGATTAAAAGAGCTTTCAGAATATGACGTCGTTTCATAAAACATCGGTGACCGTCTAAGTTGTGGTCTTTTTGAATATTTGATGGCGATATCTCCTCCCAGGATGGGGTTTTCACCGGCAAATCCGACGATTTCTATCCTGCTGTTCAGAATTCTTCCGTATTGTTCACCGTCAGCCTGAGCCGAATTGGTGATCAGAATATTAGCATCCGGAAAAGAATCTTTAAAAACACCATTAGAAGGGGTCAGGTATTTTTCGACGATGGGTTGTCCTCCGGACAAATTATTGTAATTCCATACTTTATTTTCACCTGCCGTTCCTACTGAAATGCCGCCCGCATTCTGTCTGCTGAAATATTTCAGAACGGTTCCCGCATCCGGGAAAGTCGAATTATTAATGCTGATCTGGCCAAAAATCAAGGCCGGTGTGATTAAAAATAATGATGTTAAAAGATTTTTCATACAAATGGTTTGACAATGAAGTACAAAAGTACATAAAATTTTAAGTAACGATTCAGCTATATGCTTTTGAGATGAAAATTCAGACATTTTTTTGTCAGATAAAGTTCATTTTTGAGAGAATAGCAGCGCTATTGTTGATAAAATAGCTGAAATATGACATAAAATGGCCATTTTCAGCCAAAATTGATCATAGATGAATTGTTACCATATTAATTAATCGATATATTCAACTTTTCTGAGAAAACGAATACCCAATTTAAATTCCAAAGACAGATTTCTGATTTGTTGCAATTCCAGCGTTACCAATTGGCCGGAAAACGGATCTCTTACATTTCCGAGGGGTGGTTGTTCATATTGCAGCCCGATGTCAGGGTTTACCGTAAATTCGAATAACAATCCGTACAGGTCTTCGATATTGTAGTTAAATCCGCCGCCTACGGTAAAACCAAAAGGAAACCTTCGGACAAAATCATTGGAAGGATAAAACACATTGTTAAAAGTTGCAAAATTATCGAGGTTGGTTGTCATCGTGTATTCGCCGCGCAGCCCCACTTTGTAATAAGGGATAAATATTCCCGTCAGACTTTTAATGGTTTTGGAAATGCCAGCTTCCAGGACTAAATTATTAAATTTGTATTCAAGATTGGTGTTTGCTGTTCCGAAATTATTCAAAAACCTGTAAGATGTTCCCCTGGTTCTGAATCCCAACTGAGCATAAAAACTTCCTTTTCCTTCTTCGTCATAAGATTCAATAAAAGCATCAATAGGAATGCTCAACAGTTGATTTCTGTCAAGGGAACTGCCGGATTGACCACCCCACGATTGCCAGTTGACGGCAAGCCCGGTTTTAACGCCAAACCAATAACTTTGACCTGAACCCTGAGTCAGGATAAAAAACATCATATACAACACAAATCCCTTCTTCATGACACAAATTTATGGGTTAATAACTTCGGTAATACCTGATTTTATGGTATTAGGACAAATATTTTGATTTGAATGTTTAAAAAAAAGAAAATTCTTAAGATTTCAAGTAAACAGCATATTTGTGTTGTCGGGTTTTTCTGTCATTCATACCTGACAAAAGCGGTTATTTTGGCCGCTCTGTGAGCAGGAATCAGCGAAGCAAGATATCCGATACCAAGCACTGTCAGGCTTACCATAAAAAAATCTTTTATTCTGAGTTCGATGGGGTAGGAGTCAATAATGTACACGTCAGGAAGTGAGATAATTCCAAAATGCGTTTGTACAAAATAAAAAGCCAGAGCCAACAAAAATCCCAGTAACAACCCTGCTAAAGAAATGTATAAACCGATATAAATAAATATTTTTTTTATGGAACGGGTTTTCATTCCCATTGATTTAAGGATAGAAATGTCTTGTTTTTTTTCCAAAACAATCATCCATAATGATCCGACAAGATTTAATGCAATCAATAAAAAAGTCAGGCAGGCAATCAGGTAGGATATCATTTTTTCGATGTTCATGATTTTAAAAAAACCGTCATCCTGCTGGATTCTGTTTTTAATGATAAAGGATGTGCCCAGGATGTTTTGTAATCTTTTTCTGATGTCTGATTCGGAAGCACCGGGCTTGAGCTTGAACTCTATAGCCGAAAAATGATTGTCCAACCCCAACAATCCGTTCATAGACGATCTGTTGATGATGATCATCTGTCCGTCGATGTCATTGCCCACCGAAAAAACACCTGAAGGATACACGGGGAGCGTGCTCAGATCTTCAACCAGCGAAGGTCCGGATTTTTTTGAAGGCATATAAGCGATCACCGGCGTCAGCGGGTCATCCTGATTGACAGAAAGTTTGGAAAACATGCCCGAACCCAATATGCCATAGGTAATGTTGTTTTTATTTTCTGCCAGAGACGGCGAACCCATAATCATGGTAGAATCCAGTTGGGTAACCAATAAAAAAGAAGGATCAACGCCTTTTAAAACACCCACCTCCTGCGAGCCTTTATATTCAAAAAAGGAAGTTTCTTCCAATACAAAAGCCCAGGTCTCAATGCCTTCAATTTTGTATATTTCTTTTGTATTTACAGAGTCCACAGCGTAATATTTTCCCTCAGCCAGTTCGACTTTTAAGTCCGGATTGAAGGCACTTAACAGACCGGATAATAAGGATTCAAAGCCGTTAAAAACCGATAAAATTAACAATAGGGCTGCCGATCCGATAGTCATGCCTGTTATGGAAATCCAAACAATGATATTAATGGCATTGGTGGATTTTTTACCCAAAAGATAACGCAAAGAAATGGTCGATAAAAGATTCATGGCGCAAAGGTAAACAATTCATACGGCAACACAAAAATGTAAAATAAACGACATTAATCTACCCTCGTGGGTCTGGTTGGGAAATGTAAAATAATTGACATATGTACATAATTGATTTTTATAAATTACTATTTATGTTTTGTTTAAATATTTTAATAAAAATTATATTAAATAACATGTGGCATAATTGGTTTAGGTAAGTCTTTTCTTTAATTTTACAGATTGATGTATTCTTTTTTGTAAATTAGTTTACAATTTTTAACCGATTCGAGAATGAACCTGATGGAGTATTTAACATGCAACCAAAAATTGTGGCGTTTATTATTGATTTTCACAATGATACACGTTATAGGAAAATCTAATATAAAAGCACAATCCGACTGTGATTTATATGTGGATTTTATTACCCACCCAAGCACATGTCACGCCAGTGACGGGTCATTTATTGCCTATGCTACCGACCAACCCGGCAATCCCTGTAAAAGGAAAATTGAAGTGTACAACGGGCCTGTGCTGGTGACTTCGGGCTTTGAAGAAGTTTCCGTCACCGGAATTCCTTCTGGCAATTATGAAGTATTGGCATACAATGAATGTGGATGTACAAATGTTCAAAGTAAGTTTGTAGAGATATCAGGTGGCACACCGACAGTATTGACAGCCCATGTCGATTTTGGAAGTGGATACCAGAAACACACCAAAGCCTCCGTTTGTAAAGGAAGCCGGGTCAAAATCGGTGTACAGAATGTAGGTTTGACAGGATTGCGGATTTCCGGTCCCAACGGATTTGAAAGCAATACTCCTGATGGTGCCTCTTTCTGGATTTTTGAAAATGTAAAACCCATCCAAACAGGAAATTACAGGATTACGTATACCAATAGCGAGGGTTGTACCTCCACAACAAATTTTTTACTAACAGTCAAAGATCTTAAAGTGGAGCTGGGCAACGATATGTCGATTTGCGAAGGAACATCCAAAAATCTGGTTGCCCAGATTTCGGGACAATCCATTTGTCGTGGTTCCTGCAGCGTCGACGAAGCCAAACTTTTGGTTCGTTGGGATATGAATTTTTGTAATGCCAACGGATTTGCCAATCAAAATGACTACAGAGAGTTCAGACCTGCTTATCCGAATAATGGCAATTGTCTGGCAGTGCAAGGGTCAACAGTATTCAGACAACAGGGAGCACATTCTTGTACACCAAGTATAGAAAATGTCGGAATGTGTGTCCCGGCATTGGATGCATGCAATCCTCTTTTTTACAATCCGGCCAATGCTGTGAAATTTTCTGTTCAGGTTTCTCCTGAAAAAACAAGCCGGATTACCAAACTTTCGTTTTACGAACAATCACCTTTCATTTGGCAAACTACGGATGGAAATTCAGGCGTAAATAATTACAATACAAAGTTTTTTGTAAAAGTATTTAAAAACGGTAATCTGGTTTACGAAAATCTCGAATTTGAAACCCAAAGAACCTGGAATCTTGTCACTATAGATTTTAGTTCTATACCGGCTTTTACATCTCATGAAGCTGCCTTGTTTGAATTCGAACTTATGGGATATTGTGTCGTTCCATCAGGCGGCAACATGTCCGGATGGGAATTGGATGATATTCAGGTTTTTGGCTCTTGTTGTACCAATGCGCCTATATTTGACAACGTGACTTATTTATGGTCGGATGGTAGTACAAACTCCACATTATTGGTTACTCCGTCTGAATCAAATGAATATTTTGTAACCATTACAGATTGTGCCGGATGTACGGAATCTGACAGTGTTTTAATTAATGTAATCAATCAACCGGACGCAGAAATTGAAGTGTCTTCAGATTCTGTTTGCGTTGGAAAATCTGTCACACTAACTGCAAAAGGTGGAAGTGATTATTTTTGGAGTACAGGAGAGTTTGAAAGCTCCATAACGGTTAATCCCTTGGTTACCACTACATATTCAGTTACAGTCACCGACGCTAACGGTTGTTCTTCTGTATCCTCAAAAACCATCATTGTATTACCGCTTCCTGTCATCAATATCACCGGAGGAAATCAGATATGTACAGGCTCAAATGTCACCCTTCGGGCCAATGGTGGTATAAATTATATTTGGAGTAATGGTTCGGTAACGCCATCGATTATGGTATCCCCGTTGACAACGACAACGTATACGGTTACGGTCACCAATATTGATGGTTGTTCGGCTACGGCTTCCAGAACGGTAGAAGTATTACCGCTTCCTGTAATAAGCATTTCCGGTCCGGGAAATATTTGTGAAAATGTTTCTGCTACACTGACCGCTTCAGGAGGACAAAGTTATATTTGGAATACCGGAGCAACCACGGCTTCAATAGTGGTATCTCCGTCTGTTTCGACCGCATACACCGTTACGGCAACAGATGGAAACGGATGTACCGCGACCTCGTCAAAAACAGTCAGTGTCAATACCACTCCGGTTATTTTTATTGCCGGTGATGATCTGATTTGTGAAGGAGGATCCGTCACGTTGACAGCTTCCGGCGCTTCTTCTTATATTTGGAATACCGGTGCAACTTCTTCTTCCGTTATTGTGTCACCAACGGTTTCGACCACATATACCGTGACAGCAACAGATGGCAACGGATGTAGTGCAGCGGTTTCAAAAACTGTTTCAGTTTCTCAAAAACCTGATATAACCATCACAGGTAACAATAATATTTGTACAGGAGGTACAGCGGTTCTGACGGCCTCCGGAGGTAACCAATACGTCTGGAATACCGGTCAAACTACCTCAACAATATCCGTATTTCCAATCATAACCACAACATATACGGTTACGGTCACCAATATTGAAGGTTGTACGGCTACAGCTTCCAGAACGGTAGAAGTATTACCGCTTCCTGTAATAAGCATTTCCGGTCCGGGAAATATTTGTGAAAATGTTTCTGCCACTTTGACCGCTTCAGGAGGACAAAGTTATCTTTGGAATACCGGAGCAACCACGGCTTCGATAGAAATTTCGCCATCTGTTTCGACCACATATACCGTTACAGCAACAGATGCCAACGGATGTAGTGCTACGGCTTCAAAAACAGTCAGTGTCAATACCACTCCGGTTATTTCTATTGCCGGTGATGATCTGATTTGTGAAGGAGAATCTGTCACCCTGACAGCTTCCGGCGCTTCTGCTTATGTTTGGAATACAGGTGCAATTTCTTCGTCCATTACCGTATCACCAACGGTTTCGACAACATATACCGTGACAGCGACAGATGGCAACGGATGTAGTGCTACGGCTTCAAAAACAGTAACCATTTCATCAATACCGGTGTTTGAAATCTTAGGTCGCGATACCATTTGTGAAGGTGAATCAACTACTTTGACCGTTTCCTTGACGGGAACTTATCTTTGGAATAATGGAGCCACAACCTCAGGTATAACGATTACACCATCGGAAACGACCACCTACACCGTCACCGTGACCGATGCTAATGGCTGTAAATCCACCAAATCAGTAACGGTTGTGGTAAAAGAAAATATCACCATCACCGTTTCAAGTGACAATGTAATATGCCTTGGCGAAAGCACTACCCTGACAGCAGCCGGAGTAACTTCTTACATCTGGAATACCGGAGCTACGACCCAAAGTATTACCGTCAGCCCGAATAGTACGACAACTTACAGTGTATCCACAACCAATAGTGAAGCGTGCAACGGAACGGGAAGTATTACGATAACGGTAAATCCATTACCGGATATCACCATTACCGGAAGAGACACGATCTGTGAAGGCGAGTGTACGACGCTTACTGCATCAGGTGGCATCGAATATTCATGGGACAATGTTGATGGAAATGATTGTAACGGAGCCTACTTCATCGGAGGACTACAAAACAATGGCGCACAATCTTTATACCGATATACATCCGGCGGCACGCTTACAACCATAGGTGCAACGGGAACAACAAGATTAAACGGAATCGGATTTTATTGTAATGGCAACGAACCGTTGATCTACGGCATGGTAAGACGAGGTGATGACATCACCACGGCAATCCAGGCAGACTTTGCAGTGACGGATGCACGAACAGGTGCAACCACGGTATTGGGAGCCATTCCGCTTCCACCGAATCCATATGGTTTGGGTGGTGTGTCAGGAATTCTAAACTTTATCGGCGAGATGACACCGGAAGGAGATTTTATTTTCCCGGCCATTTCTGCCAGAATCAATCCGTTTACTTTCCAGATCGAACAATACACCGTTTACATCGGTACCATCAATGTGGGCAATCATGGCAACGGATCGAATGTAAGCTACGAAGTACTTAACATCGACGCTTCGTGTGATGTATACATGGATGCCTGTGTGGAAGCATTCAGAGCATATGCATTAAATCCGGCAGGCAGAGAACCATCAGGAGGAATCCAGGACTGGACATTGTCTCCTGACGGAAGATATTTGTATTCATTTTTGGGAATAGAAAATGCATTATTAAAAATAGATTTATCAACCAATACAGCATTCTGTACACCGGGACCAAACAGCAATTTGGCATTCACCGGAACAGTTGGCGTTCAAACCGATGAATTCGGAGGATTGTATTACGAAGGCAATACCTTGTACGGATGGCAGGTTGACCGTGGCAGGGTATTTGAAATCAACACAAGTACCGCAGGACTTAGTTTGATCACTTCAGGACTTCCATTAGATTACCGGGGTGACAATGCGACATGTTTGCCATGTGGAACTAATGGCTCCGACGAACCAAGTATCGAAGTATGTCCAGAAGAAACGACCACCTACACCGTTACCGTGACCGATGCTAACGGATGTACGTCTACCAAATCGGTAACGGTTGTGGTAAAAGAAAATATCACCATCACCGTTTCAGGAGACAATGTCATCTGCCTTGGCGAAAGCACGACCCTGACAGCAGCCGGAGCAACTTCTTATATTTGGAATACCGGAGCTACGACCCAAAGTATTACCGTCAGCCCAAGCAGCACGACCACTTACAGCGTTTCCACAACCAATAGTGAAGCGTGCAACGGAACGGGAAGTATTACCGTAACAGTAAATCCATTACCGGATATCACGATTACCGGAAGAGACACCATTTGTGAAGGAGAGTGTACAACATTGACTGCTTCAGGTGGCATTGAATATTCGTGGGACAATGTCAATGACGACGCTTGTAACGGAGCCTACTTTATCGGAGGATTACAAAACAATGGCGCTCAATCATTATACAGATATACTTCTGGTGGCACGCTTACACAAATAGGTGCAACGGGAACAACAAGATTAAACGGAATCGGATTTTATTGTAATGGCAACGAACCGTTGATCTACGGCATGGTAAGACGAGGTGATGACATCACCACAGCGATCCAGGCAGACTTTGCGGTGACGGATGCACGGACAGGTTTAACCACGGTATTGGGAGCCATTCCACTTCCACCGAATCCTTATGGTTTGGGTGGTGTGTCAGGTATACTAAACTTCATCGGCGAGATGACGCCGGAAGGAGATTTTGTTTTCCCGGCAATTTCTGCCAGAATCAATCCGTTTACCTTCCAGATCGAACAATACACCGTTTACATCGGTACCATCAACGTGGGCAATCACGGCAACGGATCTAATGTTAGCTACGAAGTACTTAACATCGACGCTTCATGTGATGTATACATGGATGCCTGCGTGGAGGCATTCAGAGCATATGCATTAAATCCGGCAGGCAGAGAACCATCGGGAGGCATCCAGGACTGGACACTTTCTCCTGACGGAAGATATTTGTATTCATTTTTAGGAATAGAAAATGCTTTATTAAAAATTGATTTGGCGAGCAATACAGCATTCTGCACACCGGGACCAAACAGTAATTTGGCTTTCACCGGAACAGTTGGCGTACAAACCGATGAATTCGGAGGATTGTACTACGAAGGCAATACCTTGTTCGGATGGCAGGTTGACCGGGGCAGGGTATTTGAAATCAACACAAGCACCGCAGGTCTCAGTCTGATCACTTCAGGACTTCCATTAGATTACCGGGGTGACAATGCGACATGTTTGCCTTGTGGCACAGGCGGAAATGACGAACCAAGTATCGAAGTATGTCCTGAAGAAACAACTACCTACACCGTCACCGTCACCGACGCCAACGGCTGTACATCCACCAAATCGGTAACGGTTGTGGTAAAAGAAAATATCACCATCACTGTTTCAGGTGACAATGTAATCTGCCTTGGCGAAAGCACGACCCTGACAGCAGCCGGAGCAACTTCTTATATCTGGAATACCGGAGCTACGACCCAAAGTATTACCGTCAGCCCAAGCAGCACGACCACTTACAGCGTTTCCACAACCAATAGTGAAGCGTGCAACGGAACGGGAAGTATTACGGTAACCGTAAATCCATTACCGGATATCACGATTACCGGAAGAGACACCATTTGTGAAGGAGAGTGTACAACATTGACTGCTTCAGGTGGCATCGAATATTCGTGGGACAATGTTGATGGAAATGATTGTAACGGAGCCTACTTCATCGGAGGATTACAAAATAATGGCGCTCAATCTTTATACCGATATACTTCTGGTGGCACGCTTACACAAATAGGTGCAACGGGAACAACAAGATTAAACGGAATCGGATTTTATTGTAATGGCAACGAACCGTTGATCTACGGCATGGTAAGACGAGGTGATGACATCACCACAGCGATCCAGGCAGACTTTGCGGTGACGGATGCACGGACAGGTTTAACCACGGTATTGGGAGCCATTCCACTTCCACCGAATCCTTATGGTTTGGGTGGTGTGTCAGGAATACTAAACTTCATCGGCGAGATGACGCCGGAAGGAGATTTTGTTTTCCCGGCCATTTCTGCCAGAATCAATCCGTTTACTTTCCAGATCGAACAATATACCGTTTACATCGGTACCATCAATGTGGGCAATCACGGCAACGGATCGAATGTAAGCTACGAAGTGCTCAATATCGACGCTTCTTGTGATGTATATATGGATGCCTGTGTGGAAGCTTTCAGAGCATATGCATTAAATCCGGCAGGAAGAGAACCATCAGGAGGCATCCAGGACTGGACACTTTCTCCTGACGGAAGATATTTATATTCATTTTTAGGAATAGAAAATGCTTTATTAAAAATAGATTTATCAACCAATACAGCATTCTGTACACCGGGACCAAACAGCAATTTGGCTTTCACCGGAACAGTTGGCGTACAAACCGATGAATTCGGAGGATTGTACTACGAAGGCAATACCTTGTACGGATGGCAGGTTGACCGGGGCAGGGTATTTGAAATCAATACAAGCACCGCAGGACTCAG
>JALHOZ010000044.1 GCA_022842725.1 Saprospiraceae bacterium | reverse complement strand
AAACCTATAATAAAGTTTCTGCCCGAAACAGCTGCATCGTGCAATGTATGGTCAAAACTGGTCGCCAGAGGGTCCGTAATCCGGGCGTGATTTCTGATCCTGTCGTCGTAAGCCTGGATATATACACCGTAATCGACCGGATCGGATTTTGCAGCACTTATTCCAAATGATGAAGATAATGAAACTACATGACCATATTCTCCGTTGTCATCTTCTCCGGTTTTGAGTGGAAGATTTTCTTCCCAAATTTGTGTCGCTGGATTTAAAGTAAAAATGCGCAAGGCACCTTTATTGTCATTCGGAACCACGTCATATTTTGGCTCACCTGCAAATATCCTGTTGTTTTTAATGGATACGGATCGTGCAAATTCACTATCGTAACTGGTCCCGACAAATGATTGGCGACGATACCAAATGTACGGTGTTGTTTCATCCTGCTCAAAAATATACAAACTATCTTCACGGGAAACTGTGTTTTGAGAAAAAGGAGCACCGATGACGGCCCATTTTCCATGCATATCAATTGAATAGCCATATTTTTCCATTCCTGAAATGCCGGTCACATAATTTTCAAGATAACTAATCGGAAAATAACCGTTTGTTAAGTTGAAATAAGCAACACGACCTTTATCCGGATACGTTGGTGGAGGACAAGCCGGATTTTGCCATACTGTTGGGGCACTTATCAAACCTTGATTACCTGAAATTTTTACGTCAAACCCAAAATGAAGATTGAAACACCCACTACTGGGTATTGTAGCTTCATAATTCCAATTATTTCCTGATCTGCTGTACAAATATGTCCTTCCTAAGGGTTGGGAAACGGTATCATCAAAATAATCAGGAGCACCCACAATCAGTTTATTGCCTGAAATGGATATTGAAAACCCAAATTTTTCACTTTGAACCGGAGAAACCGGACTAAAAAGTGTATCTGCCAAATCCCAAAATCCGGGTATTGGAATCCAATGAAATATAAATACCCGTCCTCTATCGCCCATCCAACCCGGCGAACCCACTGCAGCAACTCCACCGTCCATAGCTACAGAAAATCCAAATTGGTCTCCCTGCGTCGCGTCGTCAGGGCTTCTGGGGTCAAAAAGTCCAATACTGCCCCTGTTGCCATTTGACGGCCAGAAAATTTCAGTAGGATCTGTTACAAAATCCCTCCAGTCTGCCCCATCCCATCCCTGAAAACCTCCTTGTGCCGAATCAAAACGCATGGTGCCCGGAAGAGGAATATTTATATGATCGCTTCCGAGTCTTACATTACCATTTACATCCAGTGTAGCAGATGGGTTTGAAGTGTTTATGCCAACTTTATTCTGAGCAATAGTCCGATATCCTAAAAACGGTAATATCACCAGTAAAATTATGACCTTTAACCTATTCATTGCGGAGTATTTTTAATATTTTATGATTTGAAATAATGATCAAAAATAAGGTTGGTAAGGCTCTTTTACTTTGATATGGTGCAGGCTGTTATATAAATTGAGCAGTTCACTTAAAATCTTATTAAACTGCGTAACCGCTTTTGTGCAGATTTGTAATCGAAAATACAAATCAGGCAAAAACAGGGCATAAGTATGTCGCTCCCTGCAAATGATCAGCCGTTGTGTGCAAATTTGAACCATAAAGTCAAACGTTGCAATCATGACCACAAAAGCCATTCATCTTTTTGTTTCCACAATTCAACCCGCCACTTACACAACTCACAGGAAAGTGATTGACAGGGCATCCCGAATGGTGTTACTTTGAGAAAAATTTAAAAATATGACACACCAAAAGATTCTTGTCATCAATGGTCATCCTGTGGAAGGCAGTCTCAATCATTCACTAAGCATGGCTTACAAAGACGGTGCTGCCGAAAGTGGTGCGGAAGTTAAAATCATTCACCTGGCAGATCTGAAGTTTAATCCTAACCTGGCCGGGGGATACAGCCATCGTACCGAGCTCGAACCCGATCTGCTCCTTGCCTGGCAGGACATCCTTTGGGCAGATCACATAGTATGGGTACATCCCGTCTGGTGGGGCGGTATGCCGGCCATCATGAAAGGATTTATCGACCGGCTATTCCTTCCGGGAATGGCATTTCAGTACAAACCGGATTCAGTATGGTGGGACAAACTCCTGACAGGAAGGTCAGCACATATCATCACCACCATGGATCAACCGGGATGGTACTACCACCTGATGTACGGAAAGCCATCGATCAATGCATTGCGGAAATCCATCCTGGAGTTTTGTGGTATTCGGCCGGTCAGGGTCACTACCATCGGTATCGTTAAAAAAGCAAATGAAAAACAAATCAAATTCTGGATAGACCAAATCTATCAGGCAGGACTCAAACGCCGGTAACTTACAATTCACCGGTAAAATCCGACAATTCACAGAAAACCATTATTTTTTTCATTCGTCCATCCTCTATTTTTGTTCCAAAATCAAAACACCTTATGAAATCGTTTTTAATATTTTTCAGTATATGGTTCAGCCATCACCTTTTTGCACAAAATTCCGCCATCAAAGGGGTCGTCAAAGACCGGGTGACCGAAGTAACCCTGATCGGTGCCAGCGTCGAAATCCTCGATAATTCAGCTACTCCTGCGGGTACCGTCACCGATGAAAACGGCAAATTTGTCCTTGAAAACCTGATTCCCGGAAGATACGTCATCAAGGTGTCGTATATCGGGTATGAATCAGTTACCATTCCCAATATTCTGGTGACCTCAGGAAAGGAGACTATCCTCGATGTCATAATGGAAGAAAGCATCAACAAACTGGATGAAGTGGTTTTTACGGCCAAAGCCGACAAAGACAAAACCCTCAACGAAATGGCCAACGTGAGCGCACGCACCTTTTCTCTGGAAGAAGTCACCCGATACAGCGGTGGCAGAAACGATGCCAGCCGTTTGGTCTCCAATTTTGCCGGTGTAGCCACTGCCAATGATTCGCGCAATGATATCGTCGTCCGTGGCAACAGTCCCGCAGGTATTTTGTGGAGACTCGAAGGTGTGCCCATTCCGAATCCCAATCACTTTTCTACTCTGGGAACGACAGGAGGACCGGTGAGTGCACTCAATACCAACCTGCTAAAAACCTCCGATTTTCTTACTTCAGCTTTTCCGGCAGAATATGGCAATGCCCTTTCCGGTGTGTTTGATGTGGGATTTCGTTCAGGGAATAAAGACAAAGCGGAATTTACCTTTCAGTTGGCGGCTTTTAGTGGTCTCGAAGCCATGGCCGAGGGTCCGATAGGCAAATCCGGGGACAAATCGTATCTCGTGAGTTATCGGTACAGTTTTGTTCAGCTGGCTGATGTTTTTGGATTGGAATTTGGTACCAATGCCACGCCCAATTATCAGGATCTGACTTTTCATATTGATTTGGGCAATTCAAAGCTCGGAAATTTTAAAATCTTCGGCATCGGCGGATTGAGCGATATCAACTTCATCGGTCAGGAACTCGAAGACGGCGACTTTTTTGCAACCAAAGATGCCGATTCCAGAGCGGTCTCTCAATTTGCTGTGGCTGGCGTCAAACACACCCTGATGCTCAACGACAAACATTACCTCAGATCGACCCTTTCCTTTTCAAAAAATGTCAATAAATTTGATGAAGAAAGATATACCGATGATACCTACACCGAAAAATACAATTATACGGATGTGGATGACGACATCAACCGTATCAACCTGCACACGTTTGTCAACAGTAAGTACACGCCAAGGCTGAGCAGCAGGGCAGGAGTGACCGTAGACAGCAGATCTTTGGTTTCTTCGGTCTTCAGCAGAGACAACAATCCGGATCTGGACAATGACGGACTTCCCGATCTTCAACCGGTAAGGGATATCGACGGAAATATCACAACTTTGGAGCCCTACCTTTCTTTCAAATACAAATCCGGGGAAAGGTCTACCTGGATCGGAGGATTACACGGACAGATTCAGACCCTCAATACTAAGGCAGCGGTAGAACCGAGATTGGGATACAGCTACGCATTGGGCAAAAAATCATCGGTTAATGTAGGATATGGCCTGCACAGTCAGGTACAACCCATGCCGGTTTTCTTTTTATTGACTCCTGATGTCAACGGTAATTTTGTCACCGGCAATGAAGATTTGGGATTTACGAAAGCCCATCATTTTGTACTGGGATGGGATTACAAACCCGCCAATAACTGGAGGGTAAAACTGGAAACTTATTACCAGGATTTGTATGATGTTCCGGTAGAGATGGCACCATCTTCCTTTTCTATACTGAATGCCGGAGCAGACTTTGTTTTTCCGTTTGTCGGCAATCTGGTCAATGAAGGAAGCGGGGAAAACTATGGATTTGAATGGACCGTTGAAAAGTTTTTCAGCCAGTCTTATTATGGTTTATTTACCGGATCCGTATTTCAAAGCAAGTACAAAGGCAGTGATGGTATTGAAAGAAATACTGCTTTTAATAATGAATACGTTTTTAATCTTTTGGGTGGAAAAGAATGGAAAACCGGCAAAAAAATTGTTTTGACAACAGACTTTAAATGTACCTTTGCCGGCGGCAGATATATTACACCGGTGAATCTTGAAGCATCAAAATTGTTGGGATTTGAAATATTGGAAAATCAAAAAGCATTCAGCGAAAAATTGACACCCTATTTCAGGTTGGATGCCAAAATCGGATTCAGGATGAACGGTAAAAAAATCAGCCAACAGTTTTTTCTCGATTTTCAGAATGTCACCAATCAACAAAACGTTTTTTCAAAAAGATACAATCGGGTGACCAACAGAATCGACACCTTGTATCAGATCGGATTTTTTCCGGATATTTTGTACAGAATTCAGTTTTAATACAATTTATAATACTCATGTTTGTATCAAGAAAAGAAACCATAGGATTTGACGACAGGTGGATCTTGTTATTAGGGATTCCTGTGGTTTCTTTGCTGATCAACACGTTGTTGTTTGGGCATCTTTTGAAAACAGGAGAATTTGTGGTTTTTTCGCAATGTTTTCCTGTCTCCGTATATTTTACCACCATTTTCTGGTTGATATTCCGCGAAACCTATTATTTTTTGGTAAAAAAATATCCCCGATATGAAGATATCCGAAAAAGGCAGATCATTTCCGTTGTTGTCATTTTTGTCGGATATTACTTTATAGATATATTGGGCATGATGGTGTTGGAATGGGTATTTTCTTACAAATTGGAAGACGCATTAATTCCCAATCCGGCATTAAAAGTAATCACCAGCATTGTATTCACATTTTTGATATTTGTATTTTATGAAAGTTTTTTTCTGGCCGGTTTGTTGGGATACAGTCAGGCGGAAAAACAAAAACTTTTGGCTGAAAATATGAAGTCAAAACTATCCGGTTTACAAAGCCAGATCAATCCACATTTTTTATTCAACAGCCTGAATACCTTGTCTTCATTGATTCAGGAAGATCCCGTCAGAGCAGACAATTTTGTCACCAAACTTGCCAAAGTCTACCGTCACATCCTTGAACACAACGAAACCGGTCTGGTGACTCTGGAGAGTGAATTGTTGTACCTGCGGGCATACATTCATTTACTGAAAGAAAGATTTGGCGACAATCTCGTATATACAGAAAATATAGATCATTCTTTGCTTCAGCGATATATTTTGCCATTCAGTCTGCAGATTACTTTTGAAAACTGTGTCAAACACAATGTGACGACCAGAGAAAACCCATTGTATGTACATTTGTATTCTGAGGATTCCGGGACATATCTTTGTATTGAAAATAATATCAGTCCATTGGCTGAAAAAGACGAGTCCACCTCTGTAGGTTTGGACAATATCCGAAGCAGGTATCATTATTTTACCGACGAAGAAGTCAAAGTATATGAGGATGAAAAAATCTTCAGGGTCTGTCTGCCTGTATTATCCTATCAGGAAAAAATGAAAAACACCCGGAAGTTATGAAGCCACTGAAGATAGGTATTGTGGAAGACGAAGCTCCTGCTGCCAGAAGATTGGAAAGGATATTGAAAGACAGTCCGTTTGAAGTCGACGTAGTGTTGCGTTGCGCCAGTGTAGAAGAAGGAATCCAATTGTTGGGAGGCCATCCGGAGATTGATCTCTTATTGATGGACATCCGCCTGGGAGATGGCACCAGCCTCGAAATCCTCGAAAAAACTTCCTTGGACATTCCGGTGATTTTTACCACTGCTTATGATGAGTATACCTTAAAGGCATTCAAACACCAGAGCATCGACTATCTTCTCAAGCCGGTGGATGCAGATGAATTGTATCAGGCTATTGAAAAATATTTTCGTTTATACCGAAGTCAGACGGTGACCGAGCCGGAAGACAAAACCTTTACCTATAAAGAAAGATTTTTGGTCAAATCCGGTAATCATCTTCGGGTTATCCGAAAAAATGAAATTATGTATTTTTATTCAGAAGATGGTTATACCCATCTGGTGTGTGGCAATGGCAAAAAATATCTTATGGATGAAACCCTGGAGAGCATCATCCGGTTGTTGGATCCAAAGGAGTTTTTTCGCATTAACCGTTCGATGATCATCCACCATCAAAGTATAGAAAACATAGAAACCTATTTTAATTCGAGATATACATTGACATTGCGACCTGTGTTTGCGGACACCGTCGTTGTTTCACGGGAAAGAGTCAAAGATTTTAAAGATTGGCTGGAGGGGTAAGCGTCCGGTGCGATGTAATTTCGGACATACTGTTGTGTGCAGGTTTGTAACCGGTGCCTTTCAAAAGTCCTACATGTAATTAATCAACCTATGTGGAATCTGTGTAAAAAGTCTGAACCAAAGATGAAACGGATTGAAGGATGACATAGTTTTAGGAAAGCGACAAAAAACAGTTAAATATCAACATGATTTTTTGTTATTTATCCATCTTCTCCTTCGGAAAATGAGGTCAAATGGTCACGAATACCTTTTGGCGTGAAACAGTTATATCTTGCGAATATTTCTACTTAGCCCTCATTTTATTGCCTCTGACTTCATGGGTTACTTCTGCGAGGCCAAGGGCTTCCATCAAAGGCGGAATGTACATGCCAAACCGTCCGCGCAATCCTTTTTTAAGTCCGTACCATCCACCGACAGGATTGTTTTCGGCGCGACCCCAGGCTTCCACCGTTCCTTCCTTGGCAGGTTTTTGTTCGTCGGCACTACCAAGTTCCATCCAGTCTCCATGTTCTTTCAACATTTGCTGGAGGTCTGAAAGGCATTGTATGTTATAATACAAAACGGTTTTGCCAACTGTACACACCAATACTTCCTGACCATCTTTTTGGTCGGTATGCATGGTGTATTCACTGGTGTGTGGTGGGGTCTTCAATACCATCGGATGGTCTTTGGTGCCAATGTTGTAACTCATGATATGGATGTTTTAAATTATTTTGTTGTTTCTCCACCCATTTCGGTAAATACTTTATCAACGGGTTCCCACAATTCTATTTTGTTGCCTTCGTCATCCATGATGTGGACAAACTTCCCGTAATCGTAGGTTTCAATCTGATCGAGGATAGTGACCCCGCTGTTTCTAAGGTTTTCCACCAAGGCTTCGATGTGTTGCACGCGGTAATTGATCATAAACTCTTTTTTGGAAGGAGCAAAATAATCACTTCCCTGTTTGAACGGGCTCCACTGAAGGTAATTGATCTCTTCGGGTCTACGTGCATTTCTGAATTCAAAACTCGAACCCCATTGATTGACGCTCAAACCAAGGTGCCTGGCGTACCAATCATTGGTTTTTTCGGGATTTTCAGAAAAAAAGAAAATACCGCCGACACCGGTCACTTTGGGAACCATCGTATCATCAATAGTTTCGTTTTCGGGAGCATTGTTTTGGTCTGCCATATATAAGGGTTAAGGAGATTACACAAGATGGTTATCCGTTTTAGTGGATCCGTTATCATTCACATCAAAATCTTCATTGCTTATACAAATGTAGGATATTTTTTCAATTGCAAAATATTAAGTTTTTAATTTCTCTGTTTATAAAAGTGACATTTTTATATTTGTGTAACAAAAGTATTGTTGTAAATGTCCCGTAAAATCCGAACTTTGCAGGAATTACTTTTAAATCAAATATATTTACTTTTCAAAATCAAATGTATGTATCAAGTTATTTTACTAACTGTTTTATTCGTTGGTGGATTATTTAACTCAACTACCGCTCAATCCAAAGCACCGCTTCCGAAAGTTCAGCAAATGGGCGGAGAAAAAAAAATGTCTGATTCTTCTAAAAAGGATGCGGCTCATAAAATCATCTTTCAGCTCTCCAGCGGTGATTCATTGGTTTGGAAGGGTCTGATCAATAACATCAAACATATCAAAGAAGGCTGGGGCGATGATGTTCAGATGGCCATAGTGGCACATGGTCCGGGCATCGAATTTCTGATGAAAGAAAAAACCACCGAACAAAAAGCCATTGCCAAATACACAGCCCTCGGCATTGAGTTTATCGCCTGCGAAAACACCATGAAAAATAAAAAGATAACCAAAGAAGCCATCATTTCTGAAGCGACTTATGTGGTCATGGGTATTGGCGAGGTAGTCATCCGTCAGGAAAAAGGATGGAGCTATATCAAGGCGGGATTTTAAAATAGTGTTTTAAATTTTCAAAACCAAGTATATCCGTCAAATTTGAGACTTACTTGTAAAACTCATGATTGGAGCATCTTGCTATTACCGGTAGAAGGTGTTTGCCCTTTTTTTGATGACCCAAGCTACTCGTGTAACATTTTTATATTTTAAGTGTTACGTTTTTCAGAATAACGTTTATAAAAATTGTTAACCTCATGAGCATTTTAAACCTGCTTCAGCCTCAATGGTACATCGAATACGGAGGTATATTTTTGATCATGTTTGTTGTTTTTGCTGAAACAGGGCTCTTTGCAGGATTCTTTTTACCCGGAGACTCCTTACTTTTTGTTACGGGAGTCATGAGTCATTCATTATTGAAAAATGTGATTCCCGATGAGCAGATTGTTTTTAAATTGATCATGATCATTATATTAATATCTGTATCAGGTATAGCAGGAAATATTTTTGGTTATTGGTTTGGAGCAAAGGGAGGTAAAAGATTGTATGCAAAAAATGATTCACTCTTTTTCAAACAAAAATTTTTGACCAATGCGAAGGTTTTTTATGAAAAACATGGTGCCATGACAATATTCATGGCAAGGTTTATACCATTTATCAGGACATTTGCTCCCATTGTGGCGGGCACTGTAAACATGGATTACAGAAAGTTTATGAGGTACAATATATCAGGCAGTTTAGTTTGGTCTGCTTCTTTCATTTTTGCCGGGCATTATTTAAATAGTTTATTGATGCAGAAATTTAATTATGATATTAGTGTACACTTAGGTTATATCGTATTATTTATCGTTTTGGCTACAACTATACCATTCGTTTTAAAAATGGCCTTTGGTTTTAAAGGATAAACGGTTGGTACTCATCAAAAGATTTTCAAAGGAAAATGTTTGTCATATATTTTCAGATTACAATACAAAACACCAGTCCGAATCATTTGTTATTCAAGGCATTCAACACGATTTCAATCAATGAAAATACCTCATTTTTGTACATTCAATACTGATATGCTGATACCTTCCTGTAAAATGTCGGGGAATAAATCTGAAATTATTTAATAATAAAAGAGGAAAATGCAAATGGATAATAAAAGTTTTTTCAAAATATTAATCATTGATGATGAAGAAAAACTAAGGAATTAGCAAAAATTGATCCGTTGGGTTTTTAGGTACATAATGCCAGATTTATTAAGTTTACTGCAAAAACCATTTATTCAAGAGTAGATTTTGAAAAAACAATAATCCGAAACAGTGCTTCTGATACTATTAAGAATTTATGAAAAAAAGTAGGTAATTATTTTCCAAAAGAAACAAAAGAAAGAGTAAAGGAACTTCCAGGAAATCATGGTACTCCGCTAATAGTTTCAGAAAATGGAAAAGTAATTGGGTTAATAGAATTATATGACATCATTAAGCTCCAGATAATAGTACGTTTTGAACGATTGCTTAAAATGGGTATAAAAACAGTCTTTGTCATCGGTGATAATGCTGCGACAGCAAGATTTATTGCTAAAAAAGCAGAAGTAGATGAATATATTACTGAGGCAAAGCCTGAAAATAAAATGGACTATATCATAAAGGTAAAAGATTAAGGACGTTTGGTGGCTATATTAGGTGAAGGTATAAATGAAGCACTTGCTTTGGCTCTGGCGGAATTAATAAAGGCTCTTCGAACCCTCAGAATTTGAAAGATGTACAAAAACGAACAGACTTTTTTCTGAAACATAATCCTGGTACCAAAAAAAATGAAAATCCTTATGATTTGGTAAAAACGAGCAGGAGTAGAATGGGTCCTCACATCTCCACTGAAGCCGCAAAAGTACAAAATTACAGAATTTTAAAAATACGAAATATAAGCGTATCTTCGCTTCAACAATTGATTCTGAAGCATTCCAAAAAGCCACTTTTTAGTTTTTTTGGAACCGAAAAAATAAATATTCTGAAAATAAATTTGGTATTAGGCAAAATTAAATAATTGGAAATGAACAAGTTAATTGTGGTGTATGTACTCCTCTTAATATCAGTCCGTGTTCACTCACAAGTTACCAATACAGGTATAATGGATACTATTGGAGGAACAAATCTTAACAAAATTACTATTGGGGGTTATGTTGATACTTATTTCGGAGGAACATTATCAAAAACAGAAAATAATAATATTCCCTATTTTGTAAGCATGGCAAGAAATAACGAATTGTCGGTCAATCTGGCATATTTGGATTTGAGGTATAATACTAAAAATGTCAGGGCAAGGGTAGTTCCAGGTTTTGGAACATATATGAATGCCAATTATTCAGGAGAACCGGTAACATTAAAAAATATTGTTGAGGCTTCAGCGGGAATAAAATTAAGTGAAAAATATAATATATGGATAGACGCAGGTGTCTTGGGTTCGCCGTATACCAATGAAAGTGCCATCAGCAAAGACCACCTGATGTACACAAGAAGTCTTGCGCCTGAATATGTTCCTTATTACTTATCAGGGTTAAAATTAACTGTTCCTGTTGGTAAAAAAATTAATATATATTTTTATTTAATTAATGGCTGGCAACAAATTCAGGATAATAATCAGGGAAAATCAATCGGAACTCAATTTGAGTACAGACCTGATGATCACAATCTGTTTAATTGGAATACATACATAGGTGATGAAAGATCTTTAATTTCGCCTGAGTTCAGGATGCGGTATTTTACTGATTTTTATTGGATTTATAATAAGAATGACATTGATATAACTTCTTCCGTTTATATTGGAAATCAAAAAAAATCCGGCATTCAAACCAATCAAAGTAATAACATTTGGTGGCAAAGTAATTTTATAATCAGATATTCGATGACCAAAACAATGTCATTTTCAGCCAGAGTGGAATATTTTAATGATGACAATAATATTCAGGTATTACCTGTAAATCCGGTTGGTGGATTCAGGACATTTAGCGGAGGACTGTGTTTTAATGTTAAGATAGATGATAATGCAATGTTCAGATTAGACGGACGACATTTTATTTCTCAAAACAAAATCTATAATGATCGTAAAAATACACCTTCAAACAATATGACTTGGTTGGTATCAAATATTACATTATGGTTTTAATGAAATGATGGATAAAGACAAGATACTTCAACAGTTTCATAATCATATTAAAAAATCAAGAAAAGAAAGTTAAAAATATATATTGGTATGAGTACAGGTTTAGTTAACGCCTGGTGAATGTTACAGAAAACCCATAACTTGGTAATCAAAGTTATAGGTTTTAAGATAGGTTTTGCTGAAACTCACAACAGAGATAAGTCGGATGCATTGGTTTAAATGCTTCCGATAGTTCCTGCAAGCATATTTTTTTTTAAGCTCAGGAAAAATGCCAAATGCGAAGTATTTGAGTCTTTGATACAAAATGAAAAACATGAACATATACTTTCAGATGAAGATATAAAGCTAACGGGGCTTTTCACAGATATCAAGTAACCTAAAGTACTACTCAAAGCAAAGGTTTACGATGAAAAAAACGATCAGGAACTAATCGTATTGACCATTAATATGTTTTGGACAGCAGACACTGTATCACAGCTTTATAAGTCCCGATGGGCCATTGAGATTTCCTTTAATCATCTTAAACAATTATTCCACATCAAATCATTTTCAGGCACAACAGAAACTACAGTTCAGATTCAGATGTGGTGTTCATTAATAGCCATCCTGCTACTCAGTTACATAAAATCAAAGGCTATATATGCCTGGAACTTATCAAATTTAGTATCCTTATTACAACTAAAACTGTTTGTAATAGCAGATTTATGGCATTGGACCAATCATCCCATTCAAAAACAGGAAAAATAACCTGATAAATATAGTCAATTTGTATTTACTTTTTGATATAGTAGGTTTGATTTAAAAAAAACAATTCAGCTACCCGAAATCTTAGTATTTCGGACTAAATCTGTTCATTGCTCAAACGTTTTGGAAAGATGCGAAATAAATTACTATGTAAGTGTAATAGATAAATTATTTTATACCCAGAGAAAATCCGGTTAAAACTGTACCGTAGTGCACGCCGGTATAATTATTGGCAATATATGAAATATCGAATTGTAATCTTTGTTTCAAGAGGAAGGTTAAACCTAAATCAAAACAAAATTCATTGTTATTTTCAGAAAGAGAAAAATAATTAAAACTCTCTATAAATGCACCCAATCGTTGAGTTAATTGAAAATTAAAACATGTACTCTGATTGATATAATGCAGATTTTGTGTTGTATGGTGAATATAACCTACATTATAATTAATGCCGAACCATTCAGAAACATTTGATTGAAATAATAACTGAAATTCCCAAAGAAAATTGGATAAACTAATTCTTTTGTCAGAAGCAAAATTTACATAAGAATTTATCATAAAAGCTGTTTCAGGTAATCCGTTTTTTTCTCTGAACAATTTTTGTTTAACACCAATTGAAGCAATATAAGGATTTATATTAGTGACATCATTGATTAATCGGAAACTTTGTGGGAACGTTGAAGTCGCTATCCGAAGTTCATTTGAACCGAATAATCTTTTTCGGATCATTAAACTTGGAAACAACAAATCCTGTACTTGTGTTTCACTTGTAAAACCTATACCTGTTTCAATTAAGCAGCTTCCTCCGGGTACAATGTACGGGCTGTCAGCTATACCCGGACGATCAAAAATGAGTAGTGTATCCTGACCTATTAGGGTTACACTTATCCATAAAAATGTAAGACAAAAGAATAATTTCATTAAAATAAAAAGGAGAGTTGAATTCCTAACAGAAAATGTTTACTTGTTCTTAGCCCATCCAATGGATTTTTGTAATTATTTTTCAGCCCGACATCCATTATAACCGAACTTCGGAGTAAATTTCCTCCGGCTACATTGACATCAAGACCTGCAGACAAGCGGATTGGAACATCAATAACATCAAAATTCTCTTTGTACGAAACAGGAATGTGAAATCCGTCGTCTACGCTATACCATTTACGCGTTACCTGTTGGTGAAACATGGGTACTATTCCGATTCCAAATATCATTTTTCCATTATTAAATATTTCTTTATTTGTTCTGTAGTAAAATGTAATGGGAAGTTCCAGTGTCCTGATATTGTGCCTCAGCCTTCCTGTAGAATCAGGATTACCGACTGATTTATCGTAGTCAGGTGTTATAATACCTGTACCACGCATCTGAATACCTGCCTGAATACCCACACCTATATTTTTATTAAAAAAATAATTAAACTCTGCATGTAAACCCAGTCCCGGTTTTAAAAATGTAGAATCCTTCAGATCATAAAACCCGGTCCAGGAATTATTAAATGAAAAACCGAATAGTTTTTCTTTTAAGAACATATTTTTTTGCAGACTTTCAATGGATTTTTGATCTTGTGACAATCCAACGAAAATTTGAATAGAAAAAAAAGTTAAAAATAATATCCTTTTCATATTAAAAGTTTTTAAGATCTGAACCAATATTAAAATTAAGGAAGTTTATAGCATGATTGTACTTGCGATTAGCTTCAATGAAATTAAGTTTATTATCGATATAACTTCGTTGAAAATCAATGTATTCGTATAATGAAATATTTTTCCTTTCATAGTTTATTTTTGCATCTTCGGAAAGAGTCTCCATTTTACCAATAAGATCTGAATCAAATGAGTTTAAAAGTTCCAAAGCCCTGAGCAATGATTCCTTGGACATGATGACTTCATTTTTTACTTCATCCGTTTTGTATTGTAATAAAAGGGTACTTTGGTTTATTTGAACCTTTGCTTTTGCAATATTTCCCTGGTTTCGATTAAAAATAGGTATTCCCATTTCGAAAACCATACCCTGATAAGGTCTCACGTGGTTTGAACCCTGATCGTGTGGTTGATAACCAAGATTGATGCTTGGAATACTATTAGATTTCTCTTTTTTCAACGTAGCCTGATATAGATTGATATTTTTTTGTGCAATTTTTAAATCCGGCCTGTTGGATTCAGCCAGCTCAATCAGCCTTTCTTCAGATAAATTCAGATTAATTAAAATTTGTTCTTTTATCGGATTCAGTTTAATACTTGAAGGATAATTCATCAACATCTTCAGATTAAATTCCAAGGCCAGCACTTCTTTTTCATTTTCATTAATATCAGCTTGAATAGACTGTTTTTCAGCCTTTAACCGTATCAATTCACTCTCCGAATTGGTACCTAACTTATTGCCAAGGGTATATTGTTCAATAAGTCGATCGTATTGTGCCGATGCCTGATTTAAGAGCTCATTTATTTCCCTTAATTCTATTAACTCATAAAAAGCATCGCTGTATTCCAATACTAATCCTCTGATTACATCAGATAGTGCCAGTTTTGCAATGTCTCTGGCAATTTTAGCTTCTTTGATGGCATTAATTCTTTTTCCGGAAATTGAAAATGAATATTCAATTTGCAGTAATTTTTGGTTGCCAAAATTAAAATAATTGTTTTCTGCAATATTGTACATTTCAGCATTCCAAACAAAAAGGGGATTTTCCCACAACCTCTGTTGCTGTATTTCGGCTTCAGCTATATCCAGATTATAGTATTCTGCCATAAGCTTGACATTCTCTCTCAACATTTTTGACTTGCCTTCTTCGAAAGAGAAAGATATTGTTTCAGGAATCTGACACCAACTGCTTGTAAGCATTAAACAGCCGGCTATTACCAAAAATATTTTCATGATTGATTTTTTAAATTATATTTTTTAAAGTATGACCAGTAGTAGATAATTGGAAAGGTCAAAAGTGTGAGTATAGTGGCTGTAACTAATCCGCCAATGATCACAACAGCGAGAGGTTTTTGACTTTCAGAACCAATTCCTGTTGACAATGCAGCAGGCAAAAGACCAATAGCTGCCATCAGCGCTGTCATAACTACCGGTCTGATTCTACTGATGACACCTTCTTTAATGGCTGGCATCAACTCCATTTTTAACTTCAGGTTGGATTTAAACACTGAAATTAATATCACTCCGTTTTGAACACAAATCCCGAAAAGAGCAATAAAACCGACACCTGCGGATATGCCGAAATTAATTCCCGTGAGGTGAAGGGCAAAAATGCCACCGATTAATGCAAAGGGAACATTCAACAAAACCAAACCAGCATCTTTAGCATTCCCAAACAGAATGTATAAAAGAATGAATATACCTATCAGAGACAAAGGAACAACATTCGTCAGCGTATTGGTTGCACGCACCTGATTCTCAAATTCTCCTGTCCAAACTATATTGTAGCCCTTTGGGAATTTTATGTTTTGCTCAACATTTTTCTGAGCTTCAGCAATAGTACTTCCCAAATCTCTTTCGCGTACTGAAAATTTAACTCCGATAAATCTATTATTATTATCTCTATATACGAATGCCGGGCCGGTAACCTGTTTTATTTCAGCAATTTCGCCCAAAGGAATGACTTGTCCATCCTCCGTTGGGATCATTAACTTTAAAAGTTTTTCCTTGCTGTCCCGATATTCCATAGGATATCTTATGCGCAAATTAAATCTCGATTCACCTTCATATTTTTCTGTAATGGTTTTACCTCCTATGGCCATTTCAATTATATCCTGGGCATTTTTCATCGGAACGCCATATATTGCCATTTTTTGTTTATCATAATGAATCTGCATTTCAGGTTGTCCGATATTTCTTAAAATACCCGCATCCTTGACCCCTTCGACATTTTTGATATTATTTAATACCAAAGTTGAAAGACTATCGAGAATTTTCAAATCAGGGCCAAAGACTTTTACTGCATTATTGGCGTTCATTCCGGCTACTGCTTCAGCGACATTATCAATGATTGGCTGAGAGTAGTTAAAATTAATACCCGGAAATTTTTTCATTTCTTTATCCATTTCTCCAATCAACTTGTCTATGGTTAATCCTTTGCGCCATTCATCTTTTGGTTTTAGATTGACCTGCATTTGAACATAGAAAAATCCGCTTGGATCCGTTCCGTCATTCGATCTTCCTGTTTGTGACAAAACACTGTTTACCTCGGGAAATTGTTTTAATTTTCCGCGTAAAACACTTACTTTTTTTACGGTTTCATCAAGTGAGGTACTCATAGGTAATTTTGCTTCAACCCATAACGCGCCTTCATTTAACGTGGGTAGAAATTCAGTTCCAAGCCAGTTTGTAGAGAAAAGACTTAAGAACAAAATCGTAACTGAAATGAATGCAATTTTAATTTTATGCCTGAATGACCAATTTATACCTTTACTGAACACTGAATTAAAAAATTGAACAATGTAACTATGTTTTTCTTTTACATTTTTTTTCAGTAAAATGGAGGTAAGAACCGGTACTAATGTAAGTGTAAAGATCAAGGCTCCTATCAGGGCAAAACACAAAGTATACGCCAACGGTGAAAACATTTTACCCTCCACTTTCTGAAAGGCAAAAATAGGTAGTAGTGCCGTGATAATAATAAGCTTTGAGAAAAACACTGCTTTCCCCATCTCTGTTCCGGTTTTCCGGATTAATCCAAGTTTTGAAACGGTATTAAATTTGGACATACCAATTTGTTTGGCATGAGCATCAAGCACAACAAAAATTCCTTCAACCATCACCACGGCCCCATCAATGATAATTCCAAAATCAACAGCACCAAGAGAAAGAAGATTGGCACTCATTCCTTTGAGGTATAACATTAAAAAAGCAAAAAGCAGGGAAAGCGGAATGATTATGGAAACAATCACCGTAGTACGCCAATCCGCCATAAAAAGAAATACAATAACGGTCACAAAAACTATTCCTTCGATTAAGTTTTTTGACACTGTTTTTGTACAATATTCCATCAAATTATCACGATCATAAAACGTTTCCATTTTTATATCGGATGGCAATACCTCCTCGTTGAGTTCTTTAATTTTCTGTTTTACACGGGATAAAACCTGACTGGGGTTTTCACCTTTTCGCATGACGATAATACCTTCCACGACATCATCTTCTTTGTCAAGGCCTACTTGTCCAACTCTTTGAGAACCTGAAATTTTAACTTCAGAACAATGTTTTATAAGTAAAGGTGTGCCATTAAAACTTTTAATAATGGTATTTTCAATGTCGGCAACCTGATTCAATAATCCTAAACCTCTTACAACAAAAGCCTGATTGTTTTGAACGATAACATCTCCTCCGACATTTAAATTGCTATTTGAAATAGCGTCTTGAATATCAAAAACGGTAATTTCATATTTTGCCAATTGAACAGGATCAGGCTGAATCTCATAGATTTTTTCCTGTCCCCCGAAAGCAACAATATCTGCAACACCGGGAACAGACCTGAGTTGTCTGTCTATAGTCCAGTTTTGCACAGTCAATAAATCAGTTGACGTTCTGTTTTTGCCCTTTAACACATACCTGAAAATTTCACCGGTTGGTCCGTAAGGAGGCTGAACGTTAGGTTCAACACCTTCAGGGAATTTTACATTGCGCAATAAATTATTTACCTGCTGACGTGCATAAAAGTCCTCCACGCCATCTTCAAAAATTATTTTAAT
The DNA here is from genome assembly GCA_022842725.1 of Saprospiraceae bacterium. Classification (GTDB taxonomy): domain Bacteria; phylum Bacteroidota; class Bacteroidia; order Chitinophagales; family Saprospiraceae; genus OLB9. Next base: position 7,731 of record JALHOZ010000044.1, on the reverse strand, counting down.
AATGGATAACCCAAACATAGTGATGGAGCGGACATTCGTCTTTTTCTGAACAGAGTTCATCGCTATTTCTATAGGAATAGAAACAAAACGTTCCACTTCTTCAGCACTTCGACCTTTCCAATCTGTAACAATGATTATCTGTGTGTTTGTGACATCCGGAAAAGCTTCGAGTGGTGTATTGATAAAACTAAACACCCCGGCAATAGCTATAATACCGACCAAAACAAACGTCAGCATCTGCCTTTTCAAAGAAAAGGAAATGATGCCCTTAATGAACTTATTCATAATAACAATCAAATAAAATTAAAAAAACTGTGATTAGTCGTTTAGCGCGTCGTACAAGTACAATTGGTTTTTGGTGACAACTTTTTCACCTTCGGACAAACCACTGGAGATGTAGGCATATAAGTCATTGCTGGAAGATACTTCAACCTGACGTGTTTCAATATTATCCTTTGATTGATAAATCATTACATAATATTTATTTTTGTCAAAAATCAAGGCTTTTTTGTCCACTGAAATCATTTTTTCATTGGTCTTAAGCATTAATTTCCCTGTGCAGAACATATGAGGTTTTAATTGGTAACCAGGATTTTTTAAATAAACTCTGGCCTTTACTGTGCGTGTTACAGGATCAATAATATTTTCAATTCTTTTTATTGTACCTACAATTGTTGAGTCAGACATGGATAAAGGACTAATGGTGATTGACTGACCTGTTTTTATCTTTGATATGTCTTTTTCATATATATCAAATGCAATAAAGATTTCATCCAATCTTGCAACAGAAAAAAGGTAATCATTAGCATCAGAACGAATTTGCATGTGAGGGCCCACTTTTTTCTCCAAAATAAACCCTGCAACCGGAGATTTTATAACGTATTTACCACCTTCTGTAATTGAATAAACACTGTAAACCTCCTTCAACCGGGATAATTCAGCTTTGGCGATTTCCATATCTTTTTTGGCATAAGCTAATTCTCTTGCTGAGCTGAACTTACTATTATTTAATTCAATTTGAATGTCATAATTCTTTTTTGCTAATTCGTACTCATCCTGAGCTGCCAGAAATTCTTTTTCAAACTCCCTGGCTTCACCGGAATTGAGAATAATAAGTGGCTTTTTTATATCAACCAAATCGCCGATTTCAAAATTTACATCCGTAACTTTTCCACCTATCATTGGGTAAACATTAACCAAATTATTTTCATCAGCCACAACTTTACCATTGAGCGTGATTTCACCCATTACCTGGCGGATTTCACTGGCTGAATACTCAATTCCTTTTAGTTGATCTGCACTAAATACAGGGGTATTAACCTTTTCTTCTTGTTTTTCTTCTGAACAAGCAATAAATAGTAAGGAACACAATGTTCCTACATAAAATAATACGTATTTCATTGATTTATATTTAATAATTACAAAAACTGATTGATGAGAGCAATCAATAGGCTAAAGCCTGTAATTATTAAATAATTTAAATAGTAAAAAGCCGGAAATACTTATATTTCTAACACAACAAAAAATTGTCTTTTCGAATGAGAAATATATTTGTTTTAAAGAGATAAATTGATAATCAAAGTTCGTATCACAGCTAATTTTTTTTAATTGATGTGATATGAAAGAATATCTTAATAAATGTACCTTTAATTTTGAATGATTATTTTTCTTCCCCTTATCGACAATTGAATCATCTTCAGCTTCACTTGATATCGTAGTGTGTTCCTGGTATTTTTGTTCAACAACTATACCCTTTGCATTGGCGTTTAAAAAAAAGCCAAATAAAACCAAAAACAATATAAAACTACTACTTTTCATTTCGATGCGCAAAGATATGTATTCAAGAATTGATAGTAAAACATTTCTTCAACTTTTTTTTTAAAACAAACAGTATACGTCTTAGAATACTTTAAAGTAAATAAATACAACTGCAATAATTACATTTACAGATTTCCTTCAGAATATGTAGTAAAAATAATTAATTACATGCAATCACTTAAAACCTGAAAACAGATTTTTTTACGGTTTACCTGTTATTATCCTTAGATTAATGATGTTCATTTTGCAAGGGACTTTATTGTAAAACAAAATTAAGAACAATTACATATATTTAAAATAATAAAGAGGTAGGCAGTTATATACATCTTTTTGGTTCAAGGCATGAATAACACTTTTGAATATCATAACTTTGTTTTAACCAACCTCCGGTTCAGGCATTCTGAACCATGGATGTTCAACCCGGCAACGTATAAATCCGTGCTTGAGGTTCATCTCCTTGTGTCTGTTGTGGTTGTAAAAAAAATATTGCCTTTCATTGCGGTTTGGCCTCCCAAAATCATACACATAAAACAAGTCGATATATCCGTCGATAAACAACAATGTTTTGGAAGACGCCAAACTATCTTGTTGAGCTTTAAGTGTTGATGCCGGCATCAGTATAAAAAAACAAATATTACATAATCAAATCTGCTTCATCTGTTTTAGATTTTAATGCTAAAGATGTAAACCCATCTTGCCCGACGCAAACATAATATGTAGAAGTCTATCTCAATTTTTGTTTCAGGAATATTTGCAGATCTTTGTTGGCGCCATACAAAACGATGATATCTCCCTGTTCCAGAATATAGTCTCCCGAAACCACTCCCTGAATCTGATCGGTGATTTTTGTTCGTCCCAAAAGCGATTTTTCTTCAACTTTTTTAATCACTGTCAGGGCAAGGATGTTGAAAGATTTTCGGAAGGCAATATCGCGTATCGGTAAACCAAAATACTTAGGTGGAACATTGGCTTCGATGATACTGTAATCAGCGTTGAGCTCGAAGGAATCGACTACATGGTTAAGACACAACTTTTTGGCCCAACGTTCTGCCGTTTCTTCTTCAGGGTGAACAATTTCATCCACACCTATGGCTTGCAAAACTTTTTCATGGAGTGGATTGATGGCACGACTGATGAGTCTTTTGACTCCCATGTTTTTTAATAAAGCTGTGGTCATGACATTGGCTCCCTGATCTTCTCCGATGGCCACTATGACAATGTTTGTTTCAGACAATGGCAATCCGGAAACAGTAAACTCATCTGTCGAATCCATACAAATCGTATGTGATATCTTTTCTTTGTTGGCTTCCACTTTATTCAGGTTGTTGTCAATGCCAATGACTTCGTTTCCCTGAGCTGTTAATTTTTGAGCGAGCGAAGCACCAAAACTTCCTAATCCTACGATGATATATTTCATTTGTTTATAATTTAACTTTTAAAGTGATGATTTTTTAATTAATATTTAGATAAAAAGGACTTTAGTTCATGTTTAATTCTTCCTGCGGATAAGCGTAATTTTTATGTTTAACTTTTTTGAATACGGCGATAACCACGGACAACATACTGACTCTGCCTACAAACATGATAATGATGAGCACCAGTTTGCTGGCGTCTGTGAGTTTGCCTGTGATGCCCAAACTCAGGCCCACCGTACTGTATGCTGAAAAACATTCGAAAGCGATATCCATTACGTCCATGTTGGGATCAAATATGGTAATACATAAGATCCCGGATCCGATTACAATCAAAGAGAGTGAGATAATGGCAAAAGCTCTGCGAACAGAGATGTCAGATATTTCTCTTCTGAACACTTCAATTTTTGATTTTCCTTTGGCAATACTAAGTATATTTAAGGTGGCAATGGCAAATGTACTGGTTTTAATACCACCACCTGTAGATTGTGGCGAAGCACCGATCCACATCAGCAACAATACCAATACCAAAGAAGGAAAGGTCATCGCTGCGGAATCAATCGAGTTAAACCCTGCGGTTCTTGGCGTTGTGGCCCCAAACAGGGCGGTAACCAATTTACCAAATTCCCCATGTTCGGCCAGGGTATTGTTGTACTCCAGAAAATAAAAAATAATAGTACCCACAACCGTGATGCTGATCGTTGTGATCAGGGTAATTCTGCTGTTCAGATTCAAAACCCAGGGTTTGTGAACATTGGTTGTATTATTAAATATCTTTAGTGTTGTAATTTTATATCGAATATATGTCAAAAGATTGACTACAATAGGAAAGCCTAAACCGCCGAGCACAAAGGTGGCGATGACAACGATATGTAAAAAATAATTAAACTTGAATCCGGGTTCGTACAAAGAGTTGGACAACGTAGAAAATCCCGCATTACAGAATGCCGAAACGGAATGAAAGATGGAAAAAAATACTTTGTCACCAAAACCGCTGAACAATTGTCCCGGCAAACTGAAATATATAAATATAGCTGCAGTCAGTTCAATGCCGAAAGTGATAAAAATAATATATTTTAAAGTGGAAAAAACCTCACCCAGTTTTTTGGAGCTGGTCATGTCGCTCAGGGCCAATTGATTTTCATAAGAAGTTCCCCCTTTAAAAAAGTAACTGAAATAACTTGCAAAAGTCAGGATTCCCAAACCACCGACCTGAATCAGAATCATAATGATGTTTTGTCCGAAAAACGTAAAGTGTTTTCCGGTATCCACCACGGCCAATCCTGTGACACAGACAGCACTGGTAGAGGTAAACAAGGCATCCATTAAAGAAATCCCGGTATGCGTTGCGTTGGGCAACTTTAACAATAAAGCACCCAAAATAATAATGCCGAAAAAACTGACGATAAACAATTGAGCCGGGTTTAATACAGTTCTTTTGTAATTGAGCCTGACTTCTGAAAATTCTCTGATGAAGGTAAACAGGATGGCAAATTTCACCCAAAGTTGATTGGCTATATGAAGCTGATCCAGCTTAAAAATGGCTATGATGAATATAAAAAAGGTAAAAAGTACCGTTATCAGGTCAAAAATAAAAGCATTCTTTTTAAACAGTTCTCTGTTTTGATAGTATCTGAGCCCTGTCGACACGACACCTGTCAACAATACAAAATAGTAATAATTTACCAATGTATTTTCAAGAGACTTGTCTTTTTGAAAACCGAAGTCAAAGAGGAAAATAAAAATTCCTGATAAACTGATCCAAAACGCAAACCATCCTATTTGAAAATTTTTCATGTAATTGTGATGATATTTTTTATTGAAATCTATAACCTATACCACTTTCGGTGATAATATGTTTCGGAAGATTGGGTGAATCTTCAATTTTTTTTCTAAGTGTCCCTACAAATACCCGCAAATATTGCGTTTCCATCTGATATGAATAGCCCCAGATTTCTTTGAGAATAAATTGATGTGTCAAAACTTTTCCTTCATTTTTAATAAACAAAACCAATAAATTATATTCGGTTTGGGTGAGTTTGAGGGTTTCCTGATTTTTTTTCACCATTCGTGCACCAAAATCAACCTCCAGGTCACCGTATACTTTGATGGTAGTTTGGTCGGGATCTAAATTTCTTCTGATAGCGGCTCTGATTCTGGCGAGCAACTCTCCGGTACGAAATGGTTTGGTAAGATAATCGGTTGCCCCATTGTCCAAGGCTTTAACAATGTCAGATTCATTGTCCATCACGGACAGAATGATGATGGATTTTTGATACCATTGTCTGAGTTCCTGAAGGATTTTGTGCCCGCTGATATCCGGCAATCCCAAATCCAGAAGTATTAAATCCGGCGAATGATTGGCTGCCAAAGACAAACCTTCATGTCCTGATGCTGCTGTAATTACTCTGTAATCGTTACTTTCCAGATTGATCTGAAGCAACTTTCTGATTTGAGCTTCATCATCGATGATCAATATTTCTGCCTTATTCATTGTCCGTTTCCTGATGATATGAAAAAGTACATGGCAGAATTACCGTAAATTTTGAACCACCTTCGGGTATGTTTTCAAGCCTTACCGTTCCGGACATAGATTCTGTCAGTCCTTTTACGATGGAAAGTCCCAGTCCTGTGCCTCCGGAAGTATTTTGTTTGAGCCTGTAAAATTTATCAAAAACAGCCTGAATTTCTTGTTCCGGAAAACCACTGCCCTGATCAGAAATCATCAGGATAAGGTTTGCAACATCATGTGACACTTCGATGGTGAGCGTGCTTCCTGCCGGAGTGTAAGTGATGGCATTGTGCAGGATGTTCTGAATGATTTGTTCTACCAGCCCGCCGTCAATTTTACATAAAGGCATTTGATCGGAGGGTTCAAAATGGATGTGAAAAGGTTTGATTTCTTCGCCAAACTGCCGGATGGTCGTAAAAATCAAATCGTTTATGTCGCACCAATCTGTTTTTGGTTGAATAAATCCTGCTTCTATCCGGCTCATATTCAGCAGGTTTTTAACCTGCCGGTTGAGCCTCAGACCTGCAATTTCAATTTCATTATACAGTTCATTTCTGTTTTTTTCGCTGAGTTTATGCGGGTTTTCTTTGATGGTGTCGATGGATCCCAAAATGGTGGCAATCGGTGTTTTTAGTTCATGTGACAACGAATTGAGCAAGGTATTGTACAATACGATGGTTTTGGATTTTTCTTCTTCATTGCGTTCATATCTTTCGATTTCTTTGATTTTGTGTGTCAGGATCGCATTGATTGAAACGATCACAAAATACATTAAAAACAACAAAGCGTCTTCAGGCGTACCGATGTGTAATGTAATCGTGGGCGGGATGAAAAAAAAATTCCAGATGAAAGCACTGAGTATGGCCGACAATAAAACCGGGAAGATATCAAAAAGGATCGCATTGACAGAAACCACCAGCAGTAATATGAGGGCTACCGCTCTGTATCCGATAAAATCTACGATAAAATAGCAAAACAATGCAGTCAGAATGACCATTGAGATGCTGATTACATATTGGTGAGATTTTTGTAAATGACGTGTATTGATTATGATCAATGATTTTGTCGCAAAATTAACATTCGCCTTATAAAGATTTTATAAAGATGTTTATAATTTATAAAATGATTCATTTGAATGTTGAAAGGAAAGAGGTAAACACAATGTTTCACAACCCAACAATCAAAATAATTATCCCTGTAATGACTTTTGGTGGTCTTCCAAAAACTTTTTTAACCCGATATCGGTCAACGGATGGTTGAGCAGCCCCATGATGGATGATAACGGACAAGTGACCACATCAGCACCGGCTTTGGCAGCCTGAACGATATGTAAAGGGCTTCTGATAGAGGCCGCAAGGATTTCAGTCATATAACCCTGCATTGAATAAATAGCAGCAATTTCTTCAATCAGTTTGATACCATCCCAGGTGACATCATCTACTCTTCCCACAAAAGGAGACAAATAGGTAGCACCGGCTTTGGCAGCCAAAATTGCCTGACCTGCTGAAAAAACCAGGGTACAGTTGGTACGTATACCTTCGGAATCAAACCATTTGATTGCTTTGATACCATCTTTGATCATAGGTACTTTGACAACGATATTGTCGGCCAGTTTAGCCAGTTCTTTTCCTTCTTTGATGATACCTTCGAAGTCTGTTGAGATAACTTCTGCACTTACATCACCATCTTCCACGATATCACAAATCGCTTTGTAGTGCGCAAAAACATTGGCCTGACCGGTTATTTTTTCTTTCGCCATGAGCGAAGGATTTGTGGTGACGCCGTCCAGAATACCCAGATCCTGAGCTTCTTTAATTTCTGATAAATTTGCGGTATCGATAAAAAACTTCATGGTATACGATGATGGTAATGTGTGGAGAAAAAGAAATAAAGTTTGAGAATTTCAGTAGGATATCAAACGTTAAAAATAAAAAAGAGGAACCACACCGAACCGCTCAACCTCCTACCCTTGCTGTATTTCTACCCTGG
>JALHOZ010000043.1 GCA_022842725.1 Saprospiraceae bacterium | reverse complement strand
AGAATGTATCGCCGAGTTTAATCAGGTTATCCTGAAAAATCCTGCCTATAAAGATGCTTTGGTCAAAAGAGCTATAGCAAAATATCAGATGGCTGCTTACAAGGGAGCCAAGATGGATGCTTTACAATCGATTGACCTCAAAGGCATCACGGCTTCAGCAGCTTACGTTTTGGCAAGGTCTGAAAATGCTTTGGGCAACAGCGAACAAGCCATCAATTCATTGTCAGCAGCGATAGGACTCGAACAAAATGTCGAATATCTGGAACTTCGTGCTTCTTTGTACGAAAAAGATCAATTATTACTTAAAGCATGTCAGGATTATAATGATGCTGCCAAAATGGGTTCGTCGATTGGTGTTCAAAAATCTAATGCTTTATGTGGTGGATACAAACAAAAGCCGGGAACACCTGTCCTTAAGCCAAAACCACAAATGGAAAATACCCAGCCGACTCAAACAGATCCTGTGCAGAATGAACCTGAAGATACCGGATCTTCAACAGAAAATGAGCCAGCTGATACGGTTGAAGAACCAACGGAAACTCCGGTAGATGATCCGACGATTCCAAAAGAAGATGATTTCCGCCAAATGGTTGAAATCGATGAAGAATTAAGTATTGACGTGTATGGCCAGGGATTGGGAAGGAGAAAAATAACAGTTGTGCCCAGTATTTTGATCATTGCCGATGAAACAGGCACCGTTACTTTGGACATTTGTGTCAATAATCTCGGCGAAGTGACCAAAGCAGAGTTTAACGGAACAATGTCGACCATTGCCAAAAAAAGTATGGTCAATCTGGCTTTAAGAAAGGCAAAAGAGTTTACCTTTGAAAAATCAGTATATACCAACCAATGTGGTTATATGGTTTTTAAAGTAAAAGCAAATTAGTCGTTGATGTAAAATCATTGATTTGGTTTGGCTAACATATACAGATGATTACCAGGAGAATTCCGGGTAGTCATCTTTTTTTTTGTGCTATTGATCAATAAATTTGTAAGCAGACAAAACTATAACCGGTTTGGACTGCTTTTTTATTTGGAAAATCCATAACTTTGCATTTTTCCAAAACGATGTCATGTCCTCAATCCTCATTTATTTTATAGCAGGCTTATTTGTAGCCCTTCTTTTTTTAAATTTATTTTTCAGAATCAGGGTTATCAAAGTCTATAAAAAGCTCATTCAGAAAAAGGTTGAATTTAATTCCATCGATATTTTCAGGTCGGAAGACAAAATGAAGGAAATATATCAATTATATCCGGACTCAGTTAAGGATATTCAGGCATTTATGTACAATATCAGGCTGTCTGTAGGCATGGCTATCGGTATTGTTCTTTTGATAACATTGTTGGGCGTGGTTCTTCACTACCAACAATAATTTCTGATCGGAGTGGTATCAAATGATCATGTAAAACAAAAGTTTACATTGGTTTAAAAAATATACTCTTTCCGGTACAGCAGACACCTTAAAATCAAATTTCATGAAAATAGGACTCTTTGGAGCAGGACACCTGGGCAAAATTCACATAAAATGTATTCAACAGACGCCTTTTGAGTTGGTTGGCTTTTATGATCCTGATGATAAAGCAGCATTACATGCCGAACAACATTTCGGATTAAAAAGATATAGTGACATCGATTCCTTATTGGATGATGTAGATGCGGTGGATATAGTCTGTCCGACGGTATATCACTACGACGTTGCCCTCAGGGCTTGTGAAAAAGGCAAACACGTTTTTTTGGAAAAACCTGTGACGGAAACCGTTGAACAGGCGCATCATCTGATGGAACTGGCACAAAAACATAATATAGTCATGCAGGTAGGTCATGTCGAACGATACAATCCTGCCATCATATCTTTGCATAACAAAATCATCAATCCCCGATTTATTGAGGGACACCGACTGGCTCTTTTTAATCCGAGAGGTACAGATGTTTCTGTTGTTCTGGATTTGATGATACATGATCTTGATTTGGTTTTATCTATTGTGAAAGATAAAGTGAAAGAAGTTCATGCGAATGGCGTAAGTATAGTAAGTTCTACGCCGGATATATGTAATGCACGCATTGAGTTTGAAAATGGCTGCGTGGCCAATCTTACCGCCAGCAGGATAAGTCTGAAAAATATGCGCAAATTGCGAATTTTTCAGGATGATGCTTATGTTAGTTTGGATTTTCTCACCAAAGAGTCACAAATGGTAAAAATAGACGATGTGACAGAAGGCGACGAAAATGAAGGCATGACGATATCGACAAATACCGGTTTAAAACGTATTAATATAGAGCAGATACCGATCGAACCCGTAAATGCTATTGAAGCGGAGCTTAGTGATTTTTATATTTCCGCCTCGACAGGCAAAACTCCTGCAGTGAGTATTGAAGACGGGTACAAGGCATTACATCTTGCTTATTGGATACACCAAAAAATAGAAAATCAACATGTTATATAGGATTTTTGCTCCTTTTTTAATGTTTGTAACGTTTACGGGATGCGGATTGGATGACAATTTAGCGCCGATTCCTACCTATCTCATTCTTGAAAATCCGTCCGTGGATCCCGGAACAACACCTGGGGGTGACACCCATAAAATAACAGATGTCTGGGTATACAGTGATGGTCAGTTGCAAGGTATTTTTCCTCTTCCGGCAAAGGTTCCGGTGATAGCTACCAATGAAGAAAGCGAAATCATCATACTGGCCGGCATCAGAAAAAACGGTATTTTGGACGAACCTGCCTTTTATCCGTTTTACCAATCCATTACCCGAAAGGTTGTATTGGAAGAACAAAAAGAAATTACAATCCCCCTGCGCTTTGTATATGCTGAGGATTGTACTTTTGAATTGATCGCAGATTTTGAATTTGACAATCTTCTTAATTTTAATCTGGATGGTGATACATCCACCAATATTAAAGTCACCTCCGAAGATGCTGCGTCAGGCAATAAATCGGGTAAGGTTGTTTTGACCGGAAGTTCTGCAGTACTGGAAGTAGCAACCGGTGAAACATTCAATAAATTATCTCAGATCAGTGGTAGTGCCTACATTGAAATGGATTACAAGGGTACAGCGGATATCGGAATTGGTCTTGTGACCTTTGACGAGATTACTCCCGGAGGTCAATTACAATATAAAGTCGTGGTTGTACCCCGAAACAATTGGAACAAGGTTTATATCGACATCACTCAGGAAATATCCTCACCGAGACTGAAGGCCTACAAACTGGCATTGGCTTTTACCGTTCCGGCAGGTCAACAAAGTGCAGAGGCCTATATTGATAATGTTAAAATGATTCGTTATCAATAAACTATGAACAGTTCCAGAAAAACTGAATTAACCTTTTATAAGCTGGCAGATTATTTATCTGCTATGCTGGCCTGGTATTTATTTTTTATTTACAGGAAAAATCTGGAATCACCTGACTGGAATCTTCAGGATATTTTACATGACGACAGGTTGTGGCAGGGAATTGTTTTGGTACCGGTTTATTGGTTATTGTTGTATTATATTTTTGATAAATATCGGGATATTTACAGCATTTCGAGGTTGGAAACCATAAAAAATACATTTTTTATCAGTTTTATGGGAAGTTTGGTGCTACTTTTTACCGTTATCATTGACGATAAAGCACTGGAACACACAAGTTATGTTACCTTATTTTTGAGATTGTTTTTGTTGAATTTTCTGATTACAGCTACAGCAAGGATGATCATATTAACTTTTGCCAGTAAAAGACTGAAGGCCGGTAAAGTTCAATATAATACACTGATCATCGGGGGAGATAAAAACGCAGTGGAACTGTATGAAGAAGTGATGTCGAGACCGTACTCTTTGGGTCATCGGTTTGTCGGATATATTGACAGCAATGGCAAGAGTACCAATTATTTGGATAGTAAGCTTCAAAAACTGGGGAAACTATCAGATATCGGAAAGGTCATAGCACAACATGAAATCGAAGAAGTGATTGTTGCTGTCGAAACATCTGAACATGGCAAACTAAAACAAATACTGGATGACTTGTTTGATTTTTCCGAGCAGATACTGATCAAAGTCATTCCGGATACCTATGATATTATGTTGGGTTCTGTCAAAATGAACCATATCTATGGAGCTGTATTGATAGAAATTGAGCAGGATCTGATGCCAAACTGGCAAAAAGTGATCAAAAGAATGATGGATATCGGAATCAGCCTGATTGCCCTGATTATTTTGCTTCCGGTGATATTGTATACCATGTTGCGTGTTCGAATGTCGTCAAATGGCCCCGTTTTCTATAAGCAGGAACGAATTGGATTAAATGGAAAACCCTTTGATATCTATAAATTCAGAAGTATGTTTGTTGATGCGGAATCGACCGGACCCATGTTGTCACATGATCACGACGACAGGGTCACCCGTTGGGGGAAAGTAATGCGAAAGTGGAGGTTGGATGAGATACCGCAATTTTTTAATGTACTAAAAGGTGACATGGCTATTGTCGGGCCGAGGCCGGAAAGGCGATATTATATCGAACAAATTTCTAAAGAGGCGCCGCACTACAAACATTTGTTGAAGGTCAGACCAGGTATCACCTCCTGGGGACAGGTTAAATACGGATACGCTTCGAATGTAAAACAGATGATTCAAAGACTTCAATTCGATATTTTGTACATAGAAAATATGTCGTTGAGTCTTGACATCAAAATTTTGTTTTATACTATTTTGGTCCTGATACAAGGAAAAGGGAAATGATCAAAAACTTTGGCGTCATCGGATATCCATTGGGACATAGTTTTTCTCCGGATTATTTTGCTAAAAAATTTAAACGTGAAAATCTGACCCATTGTACCTATAAGGCTTTTCCTATAAGAGATATAAACGAATTGTTGCAACTAATCTCTGACCATCATTTATCAGGTGTCAATGTCACCATTCCCTATAAAGAAAAAGTTCTGCCATTATTATATGAGACAGACGAAACGGCAAAACGGGTCGGTGCTGTAAATTGTATCAGGGTGACGGAAGGTCGGTTATACGGTTTTAATACCGATGTCTGGGGATTTACGCAAAGTATCCTGCCATTGTTGGCTGAAGTCGAAAAAGAAAATCCGATGGCTTTGATCCTTGGTACGGGCGGAGCTTCAAAAGCCGTCCTTGAATCCTTCAGGCTGTTGAATATTGAATGTGCCACCGTCAGTCGGGGCAAAGAAGGTAACTATTTGTATTCAAATTTGAACAAAAACATACTTCATTCGTATGATATTATAGTGAATACCACACCATTGGGAATGTCACCGGATATCGAATCCTGTCCGGAAATTCCTTACGAATATTTAAAAAACACACATTTTTTAATAGATTTAATATACAATCCAAAAAAAACTGTATTTTTGACCAAAGGATTACAACATCATTGCACGATAAAAAACGGAAGTGATATGTTGGTCTATCAAGCAGAAAAATCATGGGAAATATGGAACCAGAAATAACATCAGACCGTCCGGAACCCGAACCGGAAAAATCATTTGATTTAAGCAATACCGAGATTGCCTTTAAGGAAAAAACCGATGAAGCTTTAATAAAAACTTATCGCTTGTTTTCGATGATGAATCAGGCGAGCCTTGTAAAATGGGGATCAAAGTTTGGCTATTATGCTATCCGTTGGAGACTGCCATTTGCGGATTGGGTAGTGAAAAAAACCATTTTTCCTCAATTTTGTGGTGGAGAAAATCTATTGGATTGTCAGAACGTAATCGATGAATTGTACGATTATAACGTACTTACTGTATTGGATTACGGTGCTGAAGGCAAAAGTGGCGAAGAAAATCTCGATGCCACCATGGAAGAAACGCTGAGAGCAGTCGAGATGGCTGCATCCAACGATTCAGTTCCTATGATCAGTACAAAAATAACCGGTTTGGTCGATCAAAAAGTCCTTCACAAACTGCATCACGGTGAAGTATTAACGGAAGGAGAACAAAGAGGATTTGAACATCTTAGAGAACGGATTGACGAAATTTGTTCCCGGGCGGCCAGCCACAATGTAGGTATTTTTATCGATGCTGAAGAAAGCTGGATGCAAAACCCTATTGATGCCCTGGCTACGGAAATGATGGAAAAATACAATACATCGCAGGCTATTGTGTACAATACTTACCAGATGTATAAAACGTCTTCCTTGCCAAATCTTAAAAAAGATCATCAAAGAGCCCTTGAAAAAGGATATATCCTTGGTGCCAAACTGGTTCGTGGAGCCTACATGGATAAAGAAAGGGCAAGAGCAGCCGAAATGGGATATCCCAGTCCTATCCATCCGGATAAAGAAGCAACAGACAATGCTTTTAATGAAGGTATATCTTACTGTGTGGAACATTATGAAACCATTGCCTCATGTTGTGCTTCCCATAATGAAATTAGCAATACCAATCAGGCTGTCCTTATGTCTAAATATCAGATTGAAAAGGACCACAAACACTTAAATTTTTGTCAGCTTTTTGGCATGAGTGATAATATTACCTTCAATCTGGCAAATGCCGGTTATAATGTTGCCAAGTATGTGGTATACGGACCCATAAAAGAGGTCATACCTTATCTGATACGAAGGACCGAGGAAAACTCTTCTGTCACCGGAGAAATGAGTAGGGAACTGAAGTACATCAGCAAAGAGATAAAAAGAAGAGGATTGTAAAATAAAGTAGCTATGATTACCCGCCGTATCGATACATTAAGCCGTTATTGCGGCAATCTGAGCGGGTATGCTACGATGTTGCTGTTGTTTTTTATTCTGTTGGATGTTGTATTGAGGTTTGTTTTTTCCTTAAGTTTCAACATGTTGACAGAAATGGAATGGCATTTTTTTGGTCTGATTTTTCTCTTGGGTGGTGGATATAATCTTTTGGAAGATAAACATGTAAGGGTTGATTTTTTTTATATCGCTTTTTCAGAAAAAACAAAAAAGATTCTTTCTGTTATACTTCATTTGTTATTACTGATTCCGTGGTCACTAATTTCCATGATAACGTGTTATCACTACGCAGCCAATTCTTTTTACATCAGAGAAGCCTCGGCTAATCCCGGCGGATTACCTGCCATATATCCGATCAAATATGTTGTGGTTTTTTGTTTTTTGATGATGTTTTTACAAGGTATTTCGGAGATTATCAAAGATATTAAAAAATTAAAAGAAGGATGGAAGGATTAGCCATTTTGTTGTTTGCTGCCATTCTGATATTTATGTTGACGGGTTATCCGGTAGCTTTGGTCCTTGGAGGTGTTTCAGCTGTCGTGGGCTTTATTTTTGTTCCTGATTTTCTTGATTTTTTGCCTTTGAGGATCATGGGCGTATTACAAAACAACCTGTTGATGGCTGTTCCATTATTTGTAATGATGGGACTTGTTTTGGAAAAAAGTGGTATTGCCGAAGAGCTGCTTCGTTCGATGGGTAACCTGCTGAGACGGTTTCCCGGTGGTCTGGCGGTTTCTGTAGTTTTGGTTGGCGGAATATTGGCGGCATCCACAGGTATCGTCGGTGCTACGGTGATTACGATGGGATTGATCAGTCTGCCGGTGATGCTGAAATCAGGGTATTCTGTGTCATTGAGCACGGGAATTATCGCCGCTTCAGGCACATTGGGACAGATCATACCGCCGTCGGTGATTTTGGTATTATTGGGAAGTGTTTTACAGGTTCCTGTAGGTGATTTATTCAAAGCCGCTGTTATTCCCGGATTGGTACTGATGTTGTGTTACGTAGTATATGTGATGATATTTTCGTTGGTATTTAAAAATGAAAAGGTCGCACAATCCGTCATTGAAGAAAAAAAGTATCAGGATGAAAATCAAAATGTCAGACAGTTTCTGATGGCATTATTTTTTCCGTTGTTGTTGATTTTTATGGTCTTAGGGTCGATATTTTTTGGCATAGCCTCTCCTACGGAAGCTGCCGGAATCGGGGCGCTTGGTGCTTTTCTGATCACCTTTTTAAAAAGGAAGTTAACTATGGACTTATGTAAACATGTGATGAATGAAACATCACAGTTGACGACTATGGTGTTTTTTATATTGTTGGGTGCCACGACTTTTGCCTTGGTGTTCAGGGGTTTGGATGGTGATGAATTATTGACTTCATTGGTTAAAGATGCTGACCTGACATCTTTTCAATTTTTGGTCCTGGTAATGGTTGTAGTGTTTATTGCAGGCTTTTTTATAGATTTTATAGAAATCATTTTTATCATCGTTCCGGTGGTGGCTCCGATTTTTGTAATGTATAAAGTGGATCTGGTATGGATCGGCATTCTTCTGGCTTTAAATCTGCAGACCTCTTTTCTGACACCTCCTTTTGGTTTTGCTTTGTTTTATCTCAAAGGAGTCTCTCCTCCCGAAGTCAAAACAGTGGATGTGTATAAAGGCGTTTTTCCGTTTATAGTCATTCAGGCGATTGTATTTTCTTTGTATATGTTTTTTCCGGAATGGCTGGTTTATTAGGAGTGGGATAGGGTGTTTGTAGTTTTTATAAAAATTTATAATCATATTTGGATTGTGCCCTGCCGTATGGCAGGGTCACAATCCAAAGGATGAAAATGACAAATATTTGTATTCTCATCATGAAGATTACAATTTAATGAGTTTATTTACCTGCGGATGAGGATAAGCTGCGCCTTCTATCCTCACAAAATAGACACCTGCAGGCAGGGTAGAGATGTCGATGGAGCTTTTGTCGATCACAGAAGTGCGTAGGACTGTCTCTCCTGCTATGTTGATCATATTGATAGTGACGTCACCTTCGGCCTCTATGTACAGCCTGTCATAAGCCGGATTGGGGTAGATTTTGACCTTTTTGGATTGATACCACTCCTCCGGAAAGAGGGAAGTAAGGCTGCGATCACAAATCTCCTCTTCATCCATACGATAGTGTACCATATTGCATACAGCGCCGTTATCATTGGGCCAGGGAAGCTCAAGGTCCATTTTTTTAAGGCCGCACGCAGGCCCTTTTTCATCCGGATGGTGGATGACATGATAAAAAAACCAGGTAAAATCAGTGCTGATATATATTTTACAATCCGGTGCCAACATACTGTTTGAAAAGTTGAGAGGTATTCCTACATGAGTAACAAAATTGATGGTATCAATCAGGGTAAATGCCTGGTCAAAGTCCTCCTCCCAGGTATCCAATTGAAAAAGTTCTTGTCTTGCGGAAAGATATACAAATCTGCCTGAAGGTGAAAAACTCACGCCGCCAAAACCATATTGATAATAGGGTAAGATGATTTTATGCCGGGGCCTTGATAAAGTCCCTGTCTCCCGATCAAAATCATAAAGGACCAATCCTTTGGTATGGTCAAACCAGATATATTGGCTGCCATCCGGACTGAAACAAGCCTGGCCTATGGAATAAGGTCCTACTTGGCCGACGGTAGATGCATGACTGTATCTTGGTCCATTTTCGTCGAAGAGCAGGACGTGGTATTCTGGTCGGTGCCGCTCCCAAAACAAAATCCACCAATCCCTGCCATTTTTATGTTTGCAAGCCTGAAGTGAAATTGGAGCTAAGTTCTCACCTTTAAAAATTTCAACATTTTTTTGTAAGACCATACCTAAACTATCGGCTGTTTCCATATTTATAGTATGATATAATATAGATTGCATAAACGGAGCAGATAAATTTTTTGGCCTTGTAAAAAGAATGAATTTATCTTTGTTTTGAATTCCCGGCCAGGGCAAAGCGAGATTTCCATTAAAATTGCTGTAATAACTTGAGGGTCCTTCATTACAAAAATAGGTAAACTGGACTCCGGGATTAATACTGTCTCCTCCGGCCATGGTCTCATGGTTTTTATTCATGATACGGCATCCGTTGGTATAAAACATCAATTCCCCTGAGATAGGATGACTCATCACCGAAATGTCTAACATACCATAAGCTATTGCTTTTTTTTCTATTGTCGGCGGTGACTGATCAAAACGTAAAATCATGCCTTCTGCTGCATTATTATATCCTCCGTCAAGTTCTGAACCATAGTTGTACCCCAATATCCAGGTATAGTCATATTTGGATTGTGCCCTGCCGTATGGCAGGGTCACAATCCAAAGGATGATGATGACAAATATTTGTATTCTCATCATGAAGATTACAATTTAATGAGTTTATTTACCTGCGGATGAAGATAAGCTGCGCCTTCTATCCTCACAAAATAGACACCTGCCGCCAGGGTAGAGATGTCGATGGAGCTTTTATCGATCACAGAAGTGCGTAGGACTGTCTCTCCGGCTATGTTGATCATATTGATTGTGACGTCACCTTCGGCCTCTATGTACAGTCTGTCATAAGCCGGATTGGGGTAGATTTTGACAGCAGGCTGCCTGGGAGCGGCTACCCTCGGGAGAGGATTTTGATCACAATCCGTGATACCGCTCAAATCTTGTCCTGTCACTGATTCATATATTCCCCGGGCTATATAAGCAGCCTCTCCGGCGATGCTGTCACATGCCTGTATGATCTCTTCCAGATAATCCAGCCTGAGCGGTGTAAAAAAGGCCTGATCATCTTCCTTATGTGCTATGAGATAAGGCATTAGTCTGGCAAGATAATGGAACGGCTCTATAGTCGTCTCTGAAGCTATCAAATCCGCCTCTGTCAGGATCTCTTGTTTGAGTGCATTATAGTCGTCGTTATAGTCAGACCATTCTTCTGCTCTGTCCAATTCGTAATCATCGACTACCTGCCATCTGACCTTAATAGAATCTAACGGTGCTTCCTCTTCTATCATATCATCTACTGCATGGATGAGTGCGTATATACTGTCCGTAGCAGGTCCGGCTACCCTGATGGTATGGAGAGAGTCATATTTTTCGTAAAGGCGGTCGATCTTGCCTACAGTATGTTGACCATACAACAATAAGATACGTTGAGCACAAGGAGATAAGGCAAAAGGAAAGGCCTGATTTCTTTTTTTGTAGATACGGTATAGCGTGAGGAGGATGGACCACTTCTGCTGACTGGAGAATTTTGCATACTTAGTA
Source organism: Saprospiraceae bacterium (assembly GCA_022842725.1). GTDB lineage: Bacteria > Bacteroidota > Bacteroidia > Chitinophagales > Saprospiraceae > OLB9. Next base: position 20,006 of record JALHOZ010000043.1, on the reverse strand, counting down.
CCCTGAAAAAGTGAGTCTACGCATGAAGCTATATTTTCAGATTCCCATATAAGTTGGGGTAATTGTGGTTCACAATCGGTTTCTCCTCCATATCCTCCTATATTGAACCAACCCTGTGGCCCATCAATCACAGAGGGTATGAACTGAGGTAAGTTTTGGACAAAAAATTGATTATTGGGTAATAAGTCAAAATCAGCTTTATACCTTGCGGTCACACCGGAAAAGATGTTGTTTTGATAAAACTGCCGACTGATTTGAGTAGTCCTGTTATCCAGAGAAAAAAGATCAGTGAAAGTATTTCCTGAAAATTTTGATCCCAGACAATTCGATTTTATTTTAAATTCGTTACCATAATAGTTACACAAATATTGTGTTCCGGGTGCTGATGAAACATCTCCTGAACCAAAAAACAGATTTTCTTTCAAAACATTAAACCGGTCAGTTGAAGACTTATATGCTTGCAATATATTCGATTCAAAAAATGAATTTCTGACAAGGTTTAGGATTAACCTTTCCTGACCCATTTCATTATAACTCATATTTAGAAAAGTTGAATTAAAGATTCTGTTTTCAAATGAGTTAAGGTTTTGATCTTTATTAAATTGAATTGACATTTGATGTAAAGAAGAAAAATCCATGGCTCTGAACTCACATCTTCTGAATGTATTCTCATAAATATGCCTTTCAGGCCCAGTGTTGGGTTCCGGCCTCACATCTATGAGATTCATACCAATGCTCGAAGTGATTTCATTATATATAGCACCTGCCTCACCTCCTCTGATCCGGATGCCCGGTTTTTTGCATGTTGATAGTGGGGCTGCACAATTATTGGTAATGATATCGTTATTATCTAACCACGAATAGGTTTGAGAAGCTCTGTTGTCTATGTCAACGCCAATATCACATTGGCGTATTGTATTGTCAATTATCTGATTCCAATTGCCGACTGAATAGATGGCATTGTCACATTCTTTAAAAGTATTAAGAGAATGAACAAAAAGACTGTTGCAGTTATAAGCGGCGATACCAAACTTCATCCTTGGGAAAGAAGTTTTAGGTCCGGAATTTCCGAATACACCTGATTCAAATGTAGAAGAGGATATACTGTTAATAATTGAGCCACTGGTGGTCGGGTCACCCAATTTGATCCCTATTTCACAATCTCTGAAGAATGTGTTTTGAATATCCACCGTGGTTTTGTTTTCAGCATGAATTCCGATTTTTGCACCATCTATTTTTGTGCCATCAAGTGTTTCTATTCTTCCAAAAAGTTCTACATATATGCCATTCCAAACTGAACGATTGCAGATGGATGAAAAATGGGTATTATCCAGAATTAATCTTGCTCCGGACTCTACGATTACTTTGGTCATACTACCCATGTCAAACGTACAGTTTTCCAAAGTAACTGTACCTTGAATATATATGGTAGATTGATCCAGGACATTAAAACTCTGGTTAACTCTTGTTGTATTGTTGTAATAAATATTGCCTGCTAATGTCTGTGAATTTAAGCCAATGGTTCTTTCAAGGTTGGAAGCTGAAAATAAATTTGTATGTTCGTTATTCAAATCCTGAGACATCCGGTTCATCTGTCCTTGTGTAAAAAAATGATCATTGCAATTGGTTGTGGAAGGTTGATTTTTAGCAGTCATAATATTTGACTGATCGAAGCCTGATGCATTACAATATTGGTTTTGAATGCCACAACCTGAGCCCATATTGTCAATAAATGGGCCAATTGGTGTGTCCAGAATCATATCTTGTCCTGTACAAGGATCAGCGTTGCAACCATCATTTTGCATATCACCATGTGGGTGTAATAAACTTAATATATGACCTAATTCGTGAGTTAGTACCTTTGCGTTATCATCTACCAATTCTCCCAATTTTCTATTAACCATTCCAATATAAATATAATCAGAAAAAGGATCTATCCATCCAAGTGCCGGTAAATTAATATCTTCAACATAGATTACATTTATATATCTTTCTTCATATTGGTTAAATAAACCATTTGGAAAATAAGTATTAATAAAATTATCAAAAGCCAGATAAAAAGGAGTGAATGACAAATAATCAATAACTCCATCAAAGCAGTTGCCTTGCAAATCTTTTTTTGCCAAAACCGGTATGATTTTTTGAGGAAATCCTTCAAAATAAGGTCGCATTTTTTCTAAAATAACCTGAGCATCAAATCCTGTAATTTCTCTGGAAGAAAAGTTGTGTATTACTATTGGTAAATAATAAGTTCCATTATCCGGAGGGTATTGACAAGAGGAGGAGTTTCTTAAGGCATGGTCATTCGGGTTCTGAAATCCACAGAAGAATTGTGCATTAATAACTTGCGATTGCAACATAAAAAAGAGAAGTAGCCAAATTAAATTTACCCCCCCCTAATTACACCAAATAAAAAATTGTTTTTCATAAAAATGAAGTTTAGAATTAATAATAAATTTTGTCATCGTAAATATAGGGATAAATAAAATATTTACCAAATTTATTATTGACATTCTCATGAATTTTATATAAAATGTGGTATATTTGTCGGGTTGGATACATTTTTTATGTACCTAAATATAAAGTAATAAGCTTTTAAAAACAAAATTATATATTGAATCTTCCATGGAATACAAAAAAATGAAATTAATTTTCGTTTACCTGGATTGTTGTTTTGGAAAGTTTTTTTCAACCCTTTTTTACTTCTATAGTGCTCAATCCTTTGATATATCTTCTTCCGGTATGTACGTCATTTGGATTGACCAGGATAATTTTGCCTGCCATATTAGAAATGGTTATTTCGTCTTTTTCCGTCAGGACATAAATGTTTTCACCGGATTTTTGGTTAAAAATTTCATTCCAGGAATAAGTGACTTTATAACCGTCAGACGCAATCAAGACAAAATAATATTCGCTGTATTGTTTGGGATGGTTTGCATCTAATTCGACAGTTGTTAAAACGTCTCTCAGTTTAACACCTTTACACTTTTTTAGCCACTCCTTTTTTTCACCGGCATGGTTGATGATGCGGAATTTTTTAATTTTAAAGGATGGATATTTATTAAGATCTGAAATTGTAATGGTTTTTTCCATTACAATATTACCGGTTATGATAAATTGGTCTGTAGTCGGAATGTTTTTTTGTGCACTCAGGTTTTGTATATAAAAACAAATCAGCACGATGATTATCAGTCTCATGATATAAAAAATTTACTCTTTGACCAGCGTGTAATCGATCATGTCACAACATGGCGCTCTGAGATACATGGTGTCACCGGATTCTGACCGGATGAAGCTTCCCAAACCATCAACTTCCCAATATCTCACTCCCTGAATGGTTGTATATCTGTGTTTTGAAGTCATCGACTTCATAAAAGGATCTTCTTTTTTCATATCAATTGATACTGTCGAATCTCCGATGGTCCAGACACAAATGTCTCTGTCAAAATTTTGGGTAATGCCTGCAATTGTCCCGTAATATTGTACAAGGTGCCATTTGTTTTGCGTTGATTCCGGCGTACATTGAAAAACGGAAATCAATAAAAAACAAAAAATCAACATTCTGGACGTCATGGTAATATTATTTCTGTTGGTAAAAAAAATGTTTTGCTTTTTTGAGGAGTAAAGCGTCTTATTATCAGACGTGGATTTTTATCCAAACGTTTGAAATTACAGAATAATTTTTACAATTACCTTTTATTGGCAGGAGGTTATAAAGGTAAACCTTTCCTTGTATAGATACTTTAATTGCTTCGGATGATGGATACCGAAGTGGTTTCCAAAGCTTTGAGATTGGACAAAAAGGATACACTATTATCGCCAACTACGGAGACCATTGCTGTATTCAGGCCGTGTTTTCCCTGGTTGACGGCTTCAATTTTGAATATGTTTTCCTTTTCTTTCAGGGCTACTTTGAATATTTTTTTATCCTTTGATACTTTATATTTTGAAAGGATCATTTCGTTATTGTGGTAGAGATTGATTTCGTCACCGTCCTCCAGATTGTTATCCCAAATTTCAAAAAGAATATTTTTTGTTGTGGTAAATATATTCAGATTTTGATTGGCTTCGAGTTGGTGGGTCTGCAAACTGTCGAATATCGTGACCGGATTATATTTTGTTTTCTCCTGTTCGTCAAATTTTTTCGACTTTTGAACATGTTTATTAACTTTATTCAATAATTTTTCAACGGTTGCTGTACCAACCAATTCAAAAGTACCGTCAATACATTTGGTGTTGTTTTTAAACATTCCCTTAAAGGAACCTTCCATTTTATGTTTATTGGCAGTCAGTTTGATCTGGCTTTGCAGATTGACAAAACAGAATAAATCGTCAGAAATTTTGGATTTGGTATAAACGATATCCTTTTCTTTTATCGCCAGAGATTTTGACTTTGCGTCATAAGTGCCTGAAATGATGTTTTTTGTTTCGTGTTCTCCCGTCAGGTCAGTTATTGAATATCCGTTTACTTTTCCGTTTTTTTCTGTAAATACAAGTTTATATGAAATGGCGTTTTCTTTTTTACCATGTAATTTAATGATACCGTAAAACTCGTAATTTTGTGACAGACAGCTTGTTGAAAAAATCACAGTAAAAAAAAAATAAAAAAAGTGCTTTAACATGTACAGTTTATTAAACGAATGTATAAATTTGTCGCAAATTTAAACAGTTTATTTATGAAATCAAAATTTTTTTTACTCGTACTCGCAGTTTTGTTTGCAACCAACATGGGGATTTCTTCTTTCCCGGTTCAAAAACAAAAACCAGTTTCAACTGAGCAAACTTTAAATGTTCAGACCAATGCTAACATTCAGGCTGCCCTGAATAGTGTTGATTCTGAAGAAGTTTTGACCAGTGCTGATGATTTAACTTCACCTGCCGCAGGCGGAGGAAAAAGCCAATTGATTGCGCTTATTCTTGTTATTGCTGTTGGAGGTCTTGGTATTCACAGATTTTATCTGGGATATATCTGGCAAGGAGTTGTTCAGTTATTGACAGCCGGAGGTTGTGGTATTTGGTGGATTATTGATTTAATCAGAATCATCACCGGAGACCTTAAACCAAAAGATGGAGATTACTCAGAAAGATTATAATAATAAAAGAAAGATCAGGAAATATCTTTCCTACATCTTTTATTTTATTATTATGATAGCACCGATTGTTCTGGTTATATTGCCTGTGGATCATTTTGATAAAGGTCAAACGATGTGTTTGTCCGTCTTATTGCTAGATATCGAATGTTACGCTTGTGGTATGACCAGAGCAATTATGCATCTTATACATTTTGATTTTGCGGGTGCGTGGGCATTCAACAAACTGGCCTTTTTGGTTTTACCTCTGTTGTTTCCTTTTTGGCTTAAGTCTGTGTTTGTCGTTTTTAATAAGGAACTTCCTCTGTTGATGAAAAAGTATATGTAGGTCAGGGTTTGCTTTTTTATAAATACCATCGTTTTTTTAATTTTCTTTTAATTTCCTTTTTTTAGAAATCAGGGTATCACAAAACCCGAAAGTTCTTTTTGAATTTGGGTTGCCAAACTAGATATAATCTGATTTTATCCGATCGTTTACTCAAAAAAAGGATAGAAGAACTTACCTTTTTCTGAAATAACTATTTCTGTGTTGTTTATGCGTGTTCCTTAGTTTGCCTTTTTATGTTTTTAACTACCTCATGGTCAATCTTCTTTTATGTGACCTGTATTTTTGCCCACCGGAAGTATTTGATTATCTTTACACCAAAATCATAACATGACATTTTTTTCTCATTCCCATAAGGGGAATAATGCATGGCATCTTTATCTCATCGGAGTTTTATTTGCTTTAGGTGGGTATTTTATTGGCCAGCTTCCTCTGACAGCGGTTTTGGTATACCAGGTCTCAACCAGAACAGATCTGGGACCCGATGATATCAATGGATTACAGGAAAATATGGATTTTACAAGGTTTGGAATCGATACCAACACCGGATTTTTTCTGATGATTCTGATGTTTGTTTTTGCCATGTTCGGCTTATATGCAGCGGTAAAGATGCAAAAGAAAAGTTTTATCACGTTGATCACACCACATGCCACGATTAATTACCAAAAAATATTAACGGGTTTTCTGTTATGGGCGGTGATGATTATTTTGACTGAAGGTGTTACTTGGTATATGGATCCTGAACAGTATACTTTCCGGTTTTCAGCAATGTCCTTTATTCCATTGTTATTGATCGCCGTTTTTTTACTTCCGGTTCAAACCAGTTTTGAAGAATTGTTTTTCCGCGGGTATCTGATGCAGGCCTGTGGATTGGGAACAAAAAACAGGTTGGTAGCACTTGGGATTACCTCTCTTTTGTTTGCGCTGATGCACGGAATGAATCCCGAAATTGAAAAATTCGGCATGGGGACTATGATGTTTTATTACATTTCAGCAGGTGCATTTTTAGGATTGATTACATTGATGGATGACAGTCTTGAGTTGGCATTAGGCGTACATGCAGCAACCAATATACTCGGGGCAACCCTGATAACCTATGAAGGTAGTGTGTTGCAAACAGATACATTGTTTATGGTTTCCGAAATCAAACCATGGATGATGATCGCTGCATTTTATATATCTGCTATTATTTTTTACCTCTATTGTTCAAAAAAATATCAGTGGAAACCGTTGACTTATTTGCTGGAACCCATAAAATTGGGTGAAAATCAAGCTGAAGATTCATTTGATTTTAAGCAAAATGAAGGGATTCAACCTTAATAGGTTATCTGGTAGCAGGAATCATTCAACCCTTAGTCCCTTAATAAAATTTACAAATCATAATTCATAATATAATATGTTGTTTTCAAAATTTTTACAAAATATATTACACAGAGGAATGGTTTATGTTCTTCTTTTTATTCTGGTATCTTTTGTGAATACGGATTTATTGAATGGTCAGGATTACAGATTCCAGCAAAAAGTGGATTACAAAATGACCCTGGATTTTGATTGGAAAAATCATCAATATAGCGGGAAACAAGTACTCAAATATAAAAATAATTCCCGGGATACCTTGTATAAATTGTATTATCACCTGTATTTTAATGCTTTTCAGCCGGGAAGCGACATGGATGAAGTTTCGAGGCATATTAAAGATCCTGATAAAAGAGTCGCAGACAGAATATTTAAGCTCAAACGATCAGAATACGGTTTTGTCAAAGTATTGTCATTGACCAAAGATGGCCAACCCACCAAATTTGATGAACAGGGCACTATACTCGAAGTCACGTTGGAAACGCCCATTTTACCCGGTCGTTCTGCCAAACTGGAAATGGAGTTTTTATCACAGATACCTCTACAAATACGACGAACCGGTCGCAATAACAAAGAAGGTATCGAATATTCCGTTTCTCAGGGTTATCCGAAAATTTGTGGATACGACGAACAGGGATGGCATGCCAATCCATATATAGCGAGAGAGTTTTACGGCCCTTTCGGAAATTTTGACGTGACCATCAATATGCCTTCCCAGTATATTGTAGCTGCTACCGGCGTTTTACAAAATCCGGAAGAAATCGGACATGGATATGCACCTTCCTCCTCAAAAAAGAAAGAAAAAATGTTGTCCTGGCGGTTTTTAGCCAAAAATGTGCATGACTTTGTATGGGCTGCAGACCCGGATTACAAACATCTGACCTATACATCATACAACGGAAAAACATTCAGATATTTTTACCAGGAGAATGACAAAACCAAAGAAAATTGGGAAAACCTGCCAAAAGTAATGGATGAGGTTTTGCAATATCTTGATAGAAATTACGGAGAATATCCTTATCCTGAATACAGTTTTATTCAGGGTGGCGACGGTGGTATGGAATATCCCATGGCTACATTAATCACCGGTGAACGACCTTTTAACAGTTTGGTGGGTGTGTCTGTGCACGAGTTTGTCCACAGCTGGTATCAGGGTGTCATTGCTACCAATGAGGCTTTGTTCCATTGGATGGATGAAGGCTTTACCAATTATGTGTCTGCTGAAGTCATGAATCACCTGAAAAGCAAAAAAATGGTGCCTGGTGAATACGAACAAAACCCGCAGTTGAGCAGTGTCCTCGGTTATATCAATTTTACAACGACAGGATTGGAAGAGTCTATGTCTACTCATGCGGATCATTTTTTGACAAATGCAGCCTATGGTAATGCTTCGTATACAAAAGGGCAGGTCTTACTTGAGCAACTCAAATACATCATTGGTGATGTCGCCTTCAAAAAGGGAATGAAACGATATTTTGACGAATGGAAATTTAAACATCCGAAGCCGAACGATTTTTTCCGGGTTATGGAAAAGGCTTCAGGAATAGAATTGGATTGGTTTAAAGAATATTTTGTTTACACGACTCACACCATAAATTACAGCGTCCATCGGGAAGATGTCAACGGGATTGTTTTTCACCGGATAGGTCGTATGCCGATGCCGCTTGATGTGACGTTGACATTAAAAAACGGTAGCATTAAAAAGTTTCACATACCACTGGATGTCATGAGAGGCGCAAAAAAACAGGATGCAACCTTTGGTGATTTTACTGTTGCCGAACCATGGCCCTGGGCGAGGCAGTTTTACACGCTAAAAACAGATATACCGGTGAATCAGATATTTGGAGTCAAAATAGATGAAACTGAAAGACTGGCTGATGTTGCAAAAGGGGACAACCACTTTCCGCGGCAGAAGATAGAAGGGGAAGACTTTACCAAGTAAGTTTCCGGAATGTTATCTGTTCTTATACCTATTTACAACCAGGATGTCCGAAAGTTGGTGTATGCATTGGCCAACCAATGTACCAAAGCAGGAATTCCGTTTCAGATTCTTTGTTTTGATGACGGTTCTTTACCAAAATACAAGGATAAAAATAAAGAACTGGCATTCAAAATGAATATCAATTATACAGAGTTGCCTGAAAATCTGGGAAGAAGCAGAATCCGGAATTGGCTGGGCAAGGCTGCTTATTTTGAATACCTTTTATTTCTCGACGGAGATTCCGGGGTAAGAGACAAACATTTTATTAAAAACTACCTTTCCGGGATGCCCTACGAAGGGGTCGTCTACGGGGGACGGTCATATCAGAAAAAAAAGCCGGCAAATCCAAAAAAAATATTGCATTGGAAATACGGCATGCGGAGGGAATCATTGTCAGCCAAAAGCCGTAATCGGCAGCCTTATCTCAATTTTCAATCCAACAATTTTTTAGTGCCGGCGAAAGTTTTTGAAAAAGTTCGTTTTCAGGAAAATGTCGAAGGGTATGGTTATGAGGATTTACAATATGCTTTACAATTGCAAAAAGTTGGGATTCCGATAAAACATATTCAAAATCCTATATTTCACGACGGCCTGGAAACCAATGTTCAGTTTATGCAAAAAACCAAAAAATCTATTGAAAATCTGATATTTCTGCAAAAGAAGAAACAAATACCCCGGACGAGGCTTCAGGATTTTAATGACAAATTAAAATATTTTGGCCTTCAGTCATTTGTGTTTTTTTTATTACAAAAGTGTGTACCCCTGATAGAAAAAAATCTTTTGTCAACCCGACCTTCGGTCATCTTGTTCAATCTGTGGAAGCTGTTTATTTATTTAGATAAAACCCAAAAAAAATAGTCTGCCCCGGGGGACAGACTATATTCAACAATCCGTATCTTTATTTTTTGTTCCTTTTTTTGAAGCTAAACTTATTTTAGTTAAAATCCCATCTTAAACCAACGGAAAGGTTGTTATAAGCGATTGAGTTTTCACTGAAAAGGTCATTAAGGTCTAATTTTCCATACAACGAAACGTCTTTGTAGCCGACATAAGCGCCCAGACCGTAGACAAAATTATTGACATTAAAATTGCCTGTGGCTTCTTCTTCGTATCTGATTTTGTCATCTGTATAATGTACTACCTGTCTGGTCCGGGAATTGACACCTGCGTATCCACCCACGCCCAGTCTGAATGATTTTTGGGTGTTGAATTTGATTTCATCATCTTTTTTTACTGATTTTGTAAAATCAAATTCAAGGTAGAGAGGAACGACCCATTGAACAGTTCTGAAATAAACATCTTTGGTATATTCTCTGGAATCCGTCATTAAAGAGGTTACATCTCCGTTTTTAACAAAAAGCTGATTTTCATTAGGTCTTACGTTATTCACCCGCAAAGACAAACCATATTTCAGGTGAAGGAAATTGCTTTTTGAAAAAACTCTGGTTTTATAAGACAAACCAAATTCATAAGCCCGGGCGTTGGAAAGTTGAAATTTATTGTTGTCGATGGTACTAAAATCCTGATCTTCAATCAATGTATTCACACCGATAGCAAATACCGCCTGACTGGTTGTTCTTGGTTCACCTTTGTTCTTTTTTTGTTTTTTAGGTTTGATATTGATTTTCAGATCGCCGGTTTCTTCGTCATAAACTTTGTTTTCGTCGGCATCTTCATCAAATGTTTCCTCAACGGCGTTTTCAACCAGGTCTTCCAATTGTTCCTCCAAAACTTCGATACGTTCTTCTATTCGTTCTGCGCTGCGTTCTGCTGCGGCTTCCTTTCTTTTGTCACCTTCTTCTGCGGTGATTTCATTGTTTGCTACCTTTTCATTGATAGCATCTACTTCTTCTTTGAGGATTTCTTTTTCCTCTTTTTTAACATTTATGATTTCTTTCGCAATGTCTTTTACTTTTTGCGAAAAATTTTCCTGCGCATTGACGAAAGTTGCGGACATGGCAAGGGCTAAGAAAAGAATAAACTTTTGCATGATTTACGTTTTATTAGTGATAAAAATATGGGTTATAAAGCTGTGTTTCTGTTATTTACGGCAGTGACTACTGCGTTTGAAGTGGCACTCAATGTTTTGACCATTTTGTTAAAAAATCGTTCGTTGGCTCCTTTTTCTGCTTCTTTAAGCAAAACATTTGGGTCGATATTATACTTTTTAGATTTTTTGGAAACCTCTTGTTCTACCTCAGCCAACAATTTGTTTGGATCGATTTTTCCTTTTTTCTGCATTTTGTCCTCCATCTCCAGGCCTTCAGCTTTTGTATCCGTAGCGATCCGGGTTACATTTTCTAAGGTTGGTTCATTGGATTGGATAACAAACAAAGCCTGTTCAGGTTGAGTTTGTTTAGGTTGTTCTTTAATGATTTCCTGTGTTTTATTTTTAACCGGAGAGGGTACAAAAGGCATTTTTTTGTTGCCTTTTTGAATGACCTTCTCCTCTTGTTGTGGGATCACATCTTCATTTTGTTGCACCTGAACCGGAGGATTTGCCGGTTGAGGTTGTTCCTTCGTTGTATTTGATTCCGGAACGATGATTTCGGTGACCGGCTTTTGAATGAGTTCCGGTGTTTGTGAAAAATAGAACCAGGCTGTTGCCATGATACCTAATGTAAGCAAACCTCCTAACCAAATTATCCGGTTTTTGGGTGATTTTGGTGTTGGTTGCTCTTGTTTGTCAAGTTCAGCTTCAATATGTTCCCAAACAGAAACCGAAGGTTTGATTTCTCTTTCTGCCATTTCTTCTTTGGCCCATTGATCTATGATATGTTTATCCATGGATACCGATTTTTTGTTGTTCAAGGATCATTTCCTGTAATAATTTGCGGGCGTAAGCCAATTGTGATTTTGAAGTACCTTCACTGATTGTCAGAAGTTGTGCGATTTCAATATGTTTATAACCTTCTACGGCATAGAGATTAAAAACGACTTTACAACCTTCCGGCAATTTGTCAATCATGGACTGCAGGTCATTTACCGCCAACTGACCTTCCATGTTATGATCTATATCGGACCATTCATAATCTTCGATACCTTCGATCTTCATATTTTTTTTGGTGCGCAGATATGAAATCGATTCATTGACGGTGATTCGTTTCATCCAGGCCTCCACATGCTGAAGATTTTCGAGTTTTTCCAGATTTTTAAGGATTTTCATGAAGGCCGTGATCAGAATATCTTCGGCTTCTTCAATACTTGGCACATATTGTCTGGAAATACTCAGAAGTTTGGGAGCAAACTTTTCGTACAACATCTTTTGTGCTGTCCTGTCATGTTTGGCTGCTCTTGTTATGACATCCTGAATATTGATATGTAAGGGTACGACTTTCACGATTATTTTGTTCTTACAAATATAAGACGGTTGGGTTAAAAAAAGGGTTGGAAAGGTTGAAAAAAAAATAAAAAAATGTTTTGGACTTTTTGAATTTATACAATAGCCTTATGTTTTATTTGGAATATCAGAAATATTCCTGACACTAAATCCATCATAACTTCAGGGGCTACTTTTTAAAAAATCTGAAATCTGTATCAGTATTGAATTTTTCGTAAAGAGTTCTTACTTTTTTACTCAAATCCCGTTCGGTTCAAAAATTTTTGTTGAGTGAGATATTTTATTTTTATTATTTTTATCCTTTAAGAGAAATATATGAATACCATATTTTGTACAGAAAAACTTAGAAAGTTTTTTAAACCGATCATGAGTGATGAGATTCTGCTTTCTGTTGGTGATCAATGGAATGCAAATCTGACTTTTATAGATAAAAGAAAATGTGTGGCTTTTATTCATAAAGAAACCCTTTATGTAGTAGTGATTTTTGACATCCTTACCAGGGATTTGAAAAATATCAAACAACTGTTTACGGAAGCTTACATCAGGCAATTGTATACCGACGGTATTCTGGAAAGAGAAAATGAACTTTTAGTTCGAAATCAGATAGGAGAGATGTATTTCAAACCGACGGACAACGATAGAAAAACAATCGGGTCATTGACAGATACGATAAAAAGAATTTCCTTGATAAAGGAATATCAAACATTTAATATGGAAGCTGTAAAAAATTATGTATCCATGTATGTCAACGATACACCTATGGGCGCAATAAAATATGCATTTCCAAAAGATAAAATGGCTTTGAAGATAAAAAATCTGGTGTAACTTTCCTTAATAAATTTTTTCCTTTATTCACATGACCATTGCTCAAGGTATGCGTTTACAGCTTTCAGAAAGTTTTGTTTTTTCTCTTCCGATGTAAGTTTTGTTTTGAATAAGATATCCATCTCCTGTTTCAGGGAATCGGCTACAACGAGGCTTTCACTTTTGAGTTCGTCGGCCTTGATTTTTAAGGTTTGCAGGGTAGTTTTATGGGTTACCGTATCATTTTCCAGTATTCTGATGCTATCTGCCAAGGCAAACCTGGCATTTTTTAGTTTTATGGTTTGACATTGAATTCTGGCAAAATTTGTTATTTCCTTCTCTGTCGTGTCTGAGCCACAAGAGAGAAGGAAATAACAAATACAAAATATGACTGTAATGTAATGATGATTCTTCAAAACGATGTTGTTTTCAAAGTGATTATCTGACAAATACCGGCCATAATATCCTTTTATTGACATTGTCACCTATGGCTTTACCCACCTGAAGACCCTTGCTGTTGTCCATAGGGAAATGAATTCCACCATACAAGCGACTGTTGGCACATTCTTCCGCCATGTCATTAAAATTGGAAAAACTTCTGGCTTTAAACCCGAATTGTAACTGGCTGTAGTCGGTAAACAAATAATCACCACTACCATCTGTAAACAAATCGGTCAGGATGCGCGAACCGGCTCCGATTTCACACGAATGTCCCGAAGTATAAGCAGGGAAGGGTGGAGTACCTATGACCGTTTTAAAATTAGGGTCGATATATCTTTTGATGTAAGTCACCGGACGGATGAGGAAGTAGTCGTACTTGCCTTTCCAGCATGCAATAAAGGCATCGTTTTCAGCAATACACATACGGGCATAAGCCATACCGGCTTTGGCAAGGGTGACTCTTTCTTCACGCAAAACCTGGGTGAGAATATTAAAAGTATGTCCTGCAGGTGTACAGGTCATAAACGGATCGTCTGCCCAATATTTTGCGATTTCGATTTGTTCTTGTGTGTTGTTGGTAACCGTTCCGTAAACCTCCATGGCTTCATTGTAAAAAGGAGTGCCCGGAGTACTGGAAAAAGTTGCATGTGGCACAACTTGTGTTTGAGAGACATTGAGGGAAAGAAAAGGTCTGTTTGAACCCCATTTCGGACTCAGTGGTTGTAGTGCTGCACCTGTCGGAGCCCAACAATAATCATCGGTAGGCACAACAAACGGAAGTTGGAAAGGTGCAAGATAGGATTCATGTCCGCCGTCCGTTTTGGAATATTCAAAAACGACATCTGCTATTTTCTGACCAAAGGTTACGGATCGGTCGATAATGTCGGAACTTACACCTCTCATCAGGGTGATTTGATTTTGAGCTTCGAGACTGTCTAATACCCGTGCATTATTTGCCGAAAGGCTCTTTTCAAACATATATTTGAAAATTTTTGCCGTGGCAGCATTAGATGCCAACGCCCAGTTATATTCTTTACCTTGTTCAGGTAGAGGAAGTTTGTATGCCGAAAAACCATTTAACTGGTTCTGCAGGCTTTGGGCGTTTTTAATGCCGTGGACAACTGCTTCGTATTGTGCAATGCCAACATAACCATAAGCTCTGGCTGCCTGAGGTGGGAAAAATCCGGGTGTGGTTTTGATGCTCAGACAAAGGTGGTCATAATATTTGTACAAAAAGTCGGGGTCGTAATCCTGGGTCTCTGATAAGTCGACAAACTCGTCTTTTTGACAGGAAGGCATCCATAATAACATAAAACTCACTAAAACAAGAAGTGAAAGTTTTGAACGGTGGGTTTGAGGTTTTGATAACATTTCTGATTTTTTTTACATTTAAAAACAACATATAACCGGACACAATAAAATTCACAGAGCCATTAATAACAAAAGCATCCTGAAATAATATGATTTTACGATGTGATATATGTTGTAATGACAACAGAATCACGTCTTAAACTCAAGTATACCTGAATTAAATTGTGCAGATTTGAGTGTGTAAGTTTCTGCGACTTAATGTAAAATGCGGAAATGAAGGCAAATATAATATCATGAAAATGTAAATTCCAAATAATTGGAATCTTTTTTTTATATTTTTCAACAAAAAGATGGAAATTTTGTATATTATCTTGCTTTTTGGCCAATAATTCCGAATTGTCGGAATTTTTAATTAGCCTTTTATGCATAATTTGTGTCTCAGGAGTCGGTTAAGTTTACCAAAAGGAATCGGGTCAGCATATTTTTATAATTTTGGCACACAAAGTCAGGAACAGTATTAAACAACATCATATGGAAAGGGAAAATCAATATTTCGGGCACAATATCAAATTTTTGCGAAAGAGAAAAAAACTGACTTTGGTGGAAATGAGTGCTTTGACCGGAATCAGCAAAAGTGCTTTATCGGATTATGAAAACAATAAATCGACTCCGGGACTGGAAATACTCAGGATATTCAGCTCTTTTTTTGAGGTTTCTATCGATGACATTCTGAAAACAGACATGACCGGTCCGCAATTAAAAAATGCCGGACAAACAATAGTCAAAGAAGAGACAAAAACAGATCATATTTATGAAAACCTTGATCAGGAAAAATATCAGTTCCATCTGAAGCTATTGCACCAAAGACTGGAAAGTGCCACTTTGCGATTTCAGATGTTGCAACAATTATTACAAAGTAAAGAGTCCGAAAATAAAACCCTGCGTATCAACATTAAATTGTTGGAAGAAAAAACAGGTCTCCGGTCATAAAATAACCATCAGATATTTTGTAAGTCAAGCAATCCTTTTTGAAACTCTTCCCTGGATGTACGAAACAAGGCTGTGACCTCTTTTTGAATGTCAGCTTCAGAGATGGTATTACCTTTTAATTGTTCAAGTGCAACCAACATTCTGACCTGTGTTTTCAGGATAACTGCCAGTGTCACCTGATTCTGCACTATTTGTTTTTGGTTGTTGATGATGTTCAGCTGATTATTGACAATGATATCCTGATTGCTGATGATGCGGCTTTGATTTTCTACGACAATATCCTGATTATCAACCTTTGTTTTGAGGCTTTCGAGAAGGACATTAAAATTTTCATATATTTCGTGCTGTATTTTGTTCAGATGTTCCTGTTGTTGCAGCAAGGATTCGAATAGGGTAGGATCGATGTTTGGCATTTTATGCAGTGTGGAGTTGTTAAGTTTTTGAATCGTTTAGTTGTTTAAATGTTGAATCGTTTAAATGTTGAATCGTTTAGTTGTTTAATCGTTTAAATGTTAAGTTGTTGAATTTATTCAGTTTTTAACAGATGGATACCGGATAATTCGACACCAATTTGGTTAATACCTTTTAGTATTTTTTCTGTTTGTTTAGAAGAAGGTTTTTTCGCACCAGAAACGTATTGAGAAATTAAGCTGGGATTCATCCCGATTTTTTCACCTAAATATTTGGCATTAAGAACTTTATAATATTTAAAAAATTGTCTGAAGTCAATTTCAAATTTCATTTGATCCGGTTCGATATTAACTTGTTTGTCTTCAAAATAAAAATTTATAGCCTCCTGAGCATTTTTTAGTAGTTCAGGTATAGATGTACCTGTGGTGAAAATCGGAAAATCTTCAGAAAAAGCGGAAAAACCTGTAGACGTTTTTTCAACAGTCATAACTATTTTTGCTTTATTTACTTTTGTCTTATTTTTTAATGCCTGCATCTTTAAGAATTTTGTTTTCCAATCCTTTACCCACTTCTTGACTTCCATGGTTTGGAAAAATAATGGTTCCTTCATGAAACCCAGAATCCGCATTAGAAATTTATTGCGAAAAAATCTGACTTCATATTTACTTCAGTTCTCATTTTTTCTTCCTCAATGCAGCTCAGGCTGCATCTCCGGGTAAAAAATTCTGAGCCTCGTAACTATATTTGTCATATTTTTTCTCATGACAAAGTCTAACACGGACTCTGGGTTAGACGGGTGACGCATTTTTTGATGAGAACCATTTTGAGAAACGACGTACCAACCATCTCTGGTCAATATTCGGTAAAGTTCGGAACACTTCATAATTTAAAACAAAGTTACAACAAAAAAGTAAACAATTATTTACTTTTTTAAAATTATTTTCAATAAGAATCACCTCTTTCTACCTGAAACGACATTCTGTTTTATTCAGATTTTGATACCTTTGGATGATGCCACATTCTCAATATAACGGGCAATAAAAACAAATCACACAACAATGCTGTAAATAATGTTACGGACATCAATATTCCGATGACAAAAGTGGCTTTATTATGGGAAAAAACCATCACCATAAAACCCAAAGAAAGCACTAAAGAAGTGAATATTATAGCTTTTCCTGACTCTTTTATTGTTCGTTGTATGGCTGTTTCTTTGTCAATACCATCTTTTAACAACAAATTGTATTTTGCCAAAAAGTGGATCGTATCATCCACAGCTATACCAAATATAATGGCAAAAACAATGGAAATACCAGCTTCCAGATTGATACTGAAAAATCCAAGAATACCTCCGACAGCCAATAATGGTAATATATTAGGTACAAGTGCAATAAACAACATTCTGAAGGATTTGAGCATTAATCCCATGAGCATAGAGATCAGAATCAAGCTGATACCGAGACCCTGAATGATGTTATCTTTGACATAAATGCTGTTTTTATCCAAAACCAAACCTGTTCCCGTACGTCGGATAGAAACCAGCGACGTATCCAGATTCATATTGATCCAATCATCCACTTCCTGACTGAAATTTTTGACATTATCAGCACCAATATCCTGTACCCTTCCGGAAATTCTGGTTTTGGTACCATCCTTACTGACCATGATGGCAGACTCTTTGCCTGCTGCCTTGGCAATCAGGGCTTCATATTGCAAAAAAGTTTCTTTGTCTTCCGGAAATACATAAGCTTCCGCCTGATTACCACCATATGAGCGGGATACACTTTTGTAAAATGTTGCCTGCGACAAAGCTAATTTGACAAAAGGGTAGGACATTAGTTTTTCTTCCAGTTTATTGACTTCGCTGAGGATTTCAAAACTTTCTACGCCGATCGTATCATTTTTGGATGTGATGGCATATTCCAAAGGACGGAAACCTCCGAAGTTTTTTTCAAAAAACTCAAAATCGCCGCGCACCTTACTGTACAAAGGCAGATTATCGATGATGCTGTAATTGGTTTTAATGATAAATATTCCGGCAATAGAAAGGAGGGTAAAAAATCCGAAGATATAGAGTATTTGTTTAGATTTGTATTTGGTCATGCTATATATTTTGACCAAAAGTGAATCCCAAAACCCATCGACTTTTTCTGCTTTTTGATTCGGTTTTTCATGTACCAAAAGTAAAAGCGGAACCATAAACAAAATGACGGTGACATAAGCAATCACGACACCTAAAGCACACTGTAAGCCGAATTCCCTTATGCTTTCGAGTTTTGAGGTCGAAAGGGAAGCAAAACCGAAAGCAGTGGTCAGGGAGGTGATCAATGTAGCCAACCCAATTTGTTTCAGAGTGATCCACATAGCCTGATACCTGTCCGGATTGACTTTTAGTTCATCGGAATATTTGGTATAAATATGGATGACATCCGAACTCCCGACGATGAGCATCAATACGGGAAAAAGTGCTGAGAGGGCTGTCAGTTCGTAGCCAAAAAATCCCAATACGCCCATAAAAATGACTAAACCGACTCCGACGGTGGTCAATGTAATTCCTACGGCAATGGGTCTTCTGTATAAAAAGTATAAAAACAAAGTAATCAGAATCCCTGAAATAAGTGTACTGCGTCGGATTTCGTTGGTTTGAAAGTCCACCAGTTCTGTTTGGAAATAGGCTCTTCCGAGATAATGTTTTTCTTCGATGTTGGCTATTTTGAAAATCGAATCCAGGCTTTTTACGAGTTTTTTGGAATCTTCCAGACCAATATTATCAATGACTTTGAGTGAAATGGTAAGGGCAGTTCCGTCTTCATTGATGAGGTTGTTGACCAATCGTTTGTCTGCAAAAATCCCTGCTTTGTCCTCCTCATAACGCGAAGGATCGTCGATGTGGAGGGCGGGCACGGTCATAAAACCAAAAGGCGTTTTGACCGGAAAATCCATATTGGTGAGACTACGCACCTGGGTAACATTAGCTATCGTTGGGATCGCTTTGGTAGCTTCATCTACTTTTTTGAGAAAGGTGGAATCAAAAACATTGGGTTTGTTGGGAATTCCGATGAGGAAAAAATTGTCATCGGGTTCGAAATCCTTGATAAAAGATTTGTAGAACTTATAATCTTCATCATCCTTTGGAAAAAACTGTTCAAAAGAAAATGTAAAATTCAGTTTTGTTGTGTAGTACCCGCAAATCGCTGTAAAAATGAGGAATGATAGGAGTATCGCTTTTTTATTTCTGAAAAACATAATGTTCATTGGTATGTAAAGGAAATTAAAAAAACCGTGTTTTTGTTTACAAAAAGGGAAAAATTCTTTTTCATTCCGGCTTTAAAGGGTGAGTGTTCAATGATTTAACCTATCTATTATTCAACCACTCCGTGGTTGGGGTGGTCCGGTTGATATTATCCCGAATTTCATTCGACCCCGAATTTCATACGGCCCCGAATTTCATTCGTACCCGAATTTCATACGGGGCTATTCATATTCAATCCTTTCAGGATTGTGATGTTTGTAAGATTGTTGGATGGTAATCCATCGACCGGCGAGCTGAGGAACGAAGACCGCTGAGCGATATTTGGAGACAAAAAACTGTATTTTATATTTTACGTTTTCGATTAGTCCTTCAAACTGTTTTCGCTCAAGGGTGACTGACCGTTGCTCGCCATTTTGAGCCCACCCAAAAGGGCTCAAAATTGGGAAGGAACCGCGAACCACGGCTCGCGGGTGGAGAATTACATAGGTATTAGGTGCCGGGTGTTAGGTGTCAGGCTGTTTTGTCGAATCTTCCGGAGTTGTGGGAGAAAAATAAGGTTTTTTTTCAATGCTTCGCATTGACTGTTTTTACTCATCCCCTCCCCTTTAGATTTGCACCGAAGATAAAATCTTCATATTAAACTTATTATTATGTATAACAATGGGGGGTCCGGGGGGACTCAAAATTGTTAGTTTTGTGGATAA
>JALHOZ010000042.1 GCA_022842725.1 Saprospiraceae bacterium | reverse complement strand
TTGGCATTTGAAAATTATGGCAAAGTCCTGGAAAAGGATCCTAAAAATTTTGACGCTATCTACAGTCAGGGAGCATTATATTATAATAAGGCAGCAAGTCTGGTAACAAAAATTAATGAAATAAGTAACGACTTTTCATCAGCAGGTCAAAAGAAGTATAACGCATTAAAAACTGAAATGGACGGATATTTTGCCGAATCCCTACCCTTTTTCTTAAAAGCAGAATCACTTAATGCAAATGATTTGAGCGTTTTAATAGCGTTAAAAGAAATATATGCAAGACAAGGTGACCTCACCAAGTCTAATACTTATAAAGCAAGAATAGAACAGATAGAAAAATAATCTTATTTATTTTTCGTTAGAAAGGCAGTAGTTTTTATAAAACTACTGCCTTTTTTTTTACATATTGAACAATTTTATCACTTTATATATTATAATTAAATATAATATGTTATATTTGCGCTAAAATTTCAAGTTATGATCCCATTTATCCGATTGAATTTTTTGATTTTATGTATTGTACTCCCAGTACTTATGTACGGAAATCATTACCACAGTGTGACCATTAGCAAAGGAGATAATCTGACGTTATTGCTAAAAAAATATAAACTTGGTGTTCATAATTGCAATCAATCTTTGTTTAAGCAAATCAATGACATCAAAACGACAGATATATTGCACGCCAATAAAAAATACTTACTGCCTGTTAAAATCTATAAATATGATGGTAGAAGTATTCGATCAACGCTTGGCATTTCTAACCTTGAAATTGCCAAAAAAATCGAAGCTTACAATCTTGACATTCAAAAAAAGGGGATTCGTAAAACGAATTATAAAACAAGTAAAATATTATGGGTTCCGGAAGAATTTTTGTCATGTGACAAACCTGATATCACAAAATCTGAAGAAAAATCTGTTGAGAAGTCGGAACCGGAAACCACCAATTCCGACGATGATGAATCAGACGCTACATCTGAAAAACCTGTAAATGAATATTCAGTAAAATCGTCTTTCAAAAAAACAGGAATCAAAAAAATAAAAGTTCCCTTAATGGGAAAACCTTTTGAAGATGTTTGGATAGAAGATTATTCACTTAAAGGACATGTATATTATATCATCAGTGGTCATGGTGGACCTGACCCGGGAGCTGTTTATAAAAAAGATGGTGTCACATATTGTGAAGATGAATATGCATATGATGTTGCTTTACGACTTGCCAGAAATCTTATGCAGCACGGTGCAACTGTCCATATGATTGTCGAAGATGACAATGGTATTCGTGATGAAAAGGCTTTGTCTTGTGATTGTAGTGAAAAGCTGTACAATGGAAAGACCATTCCAAGATCACAAAAAGAAAGATTGAGACAAAGAGCATTTTCGGTCAATTCTTTGTTTGCAAAATACAAAAAACAGGGTTACAAAGTACAAAAGGCCATAGAAATCCACGTTGACAGCCGAAATGAATCCAAACGCCAGGATGTATTTTTTTACTATAATAAAAATGACAAAAAAGGAAAACCTTTAGCTGAAAAGGTCCAGAAAGTGTTTGAAAGTAAATATGACCAACACCAGAAAAACAGAGGATATCATGGGTACATTGAGGATAGAAATATTTATATGGTAAGAAATCTCAGACCTACTACCCTGTTTATTGAACTTGCCAATATCCGAAATCCAAAAGATCAGGAAAGATTAGTATATTATTACAATCGTCAGGCATTGGCAAACTGGTTGTTTGAAGGTATAAAATAGAAAACTGAAAGCAAAGGCCTGAAATCGAAAAATGATTTTTTATAAATCCTGAAAGTTTTTCAACAGGTTTTGTTTTAATAACCTTCGCATTCGTCTCAGGGATTTTTCTTTAATCTGACGAACCCTTTCCTTGGACATGTCATACATTTCGGAAATTTCATCCAATGTCATAGGTTTATTGCCATCCAGACCATAAAAAGACTTTATAATGTCTGCTTCTCTGGGAGAAAGAACTTCCAGTCCTTCGAATATGTCCATTCTTAGAGATTCTTCCATCAATTTTAAATCCGGTGTATCTTCATCACCGTAAGACATCATATCAACCATGGATATGGATCCGTCATCATCTGACAGCGGGGCGTCCACAGAAATATGTTTATGGTTTCCCCTCATCATTAACGTTACATCCTTTTCAGAAACACCTAATATTTCAGCCATCTCTTCATGAGTCGGCTCCCTTTCATTTTTTTGGACAAAAGTAACCCATGCATCATTAACTTTATTATATGCAGTCAGTCTGTTGAGGGGTATTCTGACCATCCTGGAATATTCTACTATCGCCTGCAAAATCGATTGTCTGATCCACCAGACCGCATAACTTATAAATTTGAAACCCTTGGTTTCATCAAAACGTTTTGCTGCCTTCATCAGGCCTACATTGCCTTCATTAATTAAATCAGACAAAGAAAGACCTTGGTTTTGATATTGTTTTGCAACAGAGACTACAAATCGTAAGTTTGCTTTGGTCAATTTTTCCAAAGCTACCTCGTCACCGTTTTTGATTCTTTTGGCCAGATTTGTTTCTTCCTCGGGAGTCAATAAATCTATTTTTCCAATATCATTTAAATATTTATCCAGGGCCAGACTTTCCCTTGATGTTATGTTTGTTGAAATTTTTAACTGGCGCATGAATGTATGGTTTACTCATACCTAATACGTTTATTACAGTTTAAAAGTTCACAGGAATGAAACATTTAAATATTTTTTGACAAGTGTTTTATATTTTAGTTACAGGAATCACTTTTGTCATTCGGGAATTTGTAACTTTTATGAAATATAAACCCGGAACAATCTGAGGTAATTTGATGGCAACTTCAGGGTTGAAATGATATGTTTTATAAACAAGGGCACCATCATTTCTATATAAGAATACCTCAGCAGGTAAGATATCTCCCTTCAGAAACACTTCCTGATCGAAAGGATTGGGAAAAACCTGATAAGATACCTTGTCAAATTGATCAGTACTTGTTTTAATAAATTCGGTACATTGACTTGAAAACACACATCCATCCAAAATAACATCCAATTGATATTTTCCACTGGTTTGAGGAATAAATATTGGAAATACTGCACCCGGAATTATTGTTTTTCCATTTTCACATCTAAACCATTGATAGCCGGCTCCGGTTGTTTCATTAACCGATAAAACATCTCCGATTCTCTCAATATCGGTATCGGCGTTCACTACAGTGAGTCTAAGGTTTATCAATGTATCACATGAGTTATTTCCTGATAAATAAATTTCAAATGTCCCTGTAGTTGAGAAAGTAAAATTCCCTATTTGAATACTTTGTCCGGAACAAATGGTTGAATCAACCGCTACAACCGGAACAGGTAAGACAATTAATTCCGTACGGACAATACTGTCACAATCAAACTGATTTTCGAGTCTGTCCAGATAAACACCACTTTTTGTATATACATTGTTACCAACTACAATACTTCTCCCCTGACAAATGGTAAAACTCTGATTTACTGAATCTTTCGGATGAACGACAATATTAGAAATGATTATACTATCGCATCCCGCTGAAGAAATCAGAGTATCTGTAAATATTCCCGATTCATCATACACATTTGAACCAATAGTAATTTTTTCGCCCTCACAAACAAAATAAAAAGACTGAAAAACTGCGGGTCGGACACGAATCGTTGTTTGAATGATACTGTCGCAACCTCTTGCACTTACAAGTGTATCCAGATATGTTCCGGCAAAACTGTATGTCGACTGTCCGATGGTTATATTTTCCCCTTCACAAATGTCAAAACTGTAAAACTCATTGATTTTATTAATCACTGACAGTATCACTGTCGAAGCACTATCACAACCCAAACTGGACGTAAATAACTGTGAATAAACACCTTGTGTTTTCAAAATCCTGTTGCCAAACACAAGTGAATCACCTTCACATATGGTAACCTGATTTTGCGTAAAATTCGGGTAAACCGTAAGATGAACCGTTATGATACTATCACAACCTGTTGATGTTTGAATGGTATCCATAAAGGTGCCAGGGGCAAAATATGTTGTCCCGTTTACTAAAATACTCTGTCCTTCGCAAATTAAAAAATTAAATTCCTGTGGATCAGGTTTATCAAAAAATACCACGTTACTTTGAATAATACTGTCACATCCGGCAATATTAAACAAGGAATCTATATACAAACCACTCTCTTTATACACATTGTTTCCTACGATTACAGAATCACCTTCACATAAAAAGATATCATTAGATTCAAATGAAGTATCAAAAAAATTGATGGTATGATTGACAATACTATCACATCCTATCGAAGAACCTAAAAATTCGACAACAATTAGCGAAGTGGTATATTGCATATTTCCTATTTGCAGGGTGTCGCCAAAACATAAATTATGGGTTATATTATATTCAAGAGGATGCACTGTAAGATTTGTAATGGCAAAGTTTTCACAACCTTCAGGTGTAATAATCGTATTAACATAAATTCCTGTTTCAGAATAAATGCTATCCTGAACCTGATACACTTCTCCCTGACAAATACTGATATCCTGGGAAATGATATTGACCGGAATTACATTAATAATGGTGGTAATTATACTGTCACAACCCAATGATGAAGTCAGCGTATCTATGTAAGTTCCATTACTTCTGTATATATTGGTTCCGACCATAATTTCTTCCCCGGGACAAATGGTAAAACTCTGATTTCTTGTGAAATTTGGTGACACCTGCAAATTTGTAAAAATAATACTGTCGCAACCGACTGAAGCAACGAGTGTATCTCTGTACAAACCTGAGGTTCTGTAAACATTATCACCTACCGTAACAGAATCACCCTGACATATAGTCAGCGTTTGGTTTGTCAATGTATCTGTAAAAATTGATATCAGAATGTCCCTGCATGAAGTGGTTTGGACACACCCTCCTGTACCTCTTACATAAAAAATTGTATTCATAGGAACCGTTCCGGTAATAGAATTTCCCGTGGCAAAACTGCTGTTGTTACAAAAATTACGGTACCATGACCATTGATTTGCCCCGTTTAATTGAGCTCCTGGTATACTTATAGTAAAACTTTCTCCTGCACAAACACTTTGTGAAGTTGCAGTAATATTTGGTATAAATGGCCTCATACAATTAAAAACATTATTTATAAAACCATCCGTATTACCTAAAGAAGTAAAATTATTTGTATTTTGAGAAGGGTCAAAATCGACGATGCCGCTAAAATTTCCAGCTGAAATTATATTATTAAGACTGTAAAGAATTATTTTATTTAGTACATCATTGCCCAGACCACCGAATGTATAATGCGAGTTATAAGAGCCGTTGCCGTTTAACACCAATTGAAAAACATCGGAACCACCACTGGCCGTTGAGAATTGATTGGGAAAAAAATCGGGATTAAAATTGACTGTAGATCTGTAGACCCCTCCGATGCATATAACATCGTTCAGGCCAACATCAACAGACATACATTGATCGTTTTGATTGGAACCGATTCTTTTGGTCCATATAAATTGACCATCATTGTTGGCCCGAAGGATAAAACCATCCCAGCTTCCTTCACTCACCAGATTGTTGGTTTGATCAGGTACGGGATTAAAATCGACTGTATTGCTGAATCGTCCGGCGAGAATGATATCCTGATTTTGAGACAAATCAATTCCCAATCCTGCATCAAATCCGACACCTCCAAATGCATAAGCCCACATAAAATTTCCGTCAGATGACAATTTATGTAAGAATATATCGGACTGGTCGGCATGTGGAGTATAAAACTCTCCTGAGCCGGGATCGAAATCCACAACCTCATTAAAAAGACCTGTAGATATGATGGCTCCTGAATTATCCACTACACAATCATTAATCATTTCTGATTCCGTGCCTCCTATTTTTCTAACCCAAACAAACTGGCCTGAACTGTTCAGTTTCAGAAAAAAAGCATCCAGTTCTCCTGTACTGGTCAGATTATTTTGGGTAATACCCGGATCAAAATCTGTAGTTCCTTCAAAATGACCTGTAACCACAACATCTCCGCCAGGCAAACCAACAGCTTTTATAGGATAAGAATTGTTTGTGGTACGAAATCCCGCAGCCCATAACACATCACCGTTTGTACCAAGTTTAAGTACAAAACCTGTATAGGCAGCACTTACCGGCGAAGTGAGCAATAATTGATCGAAAAGAAGGAGTGTATCCTGAAAAGTCCCTGTCAAATATACATTTCCGTCAGCATCGTTTGTCACATTATGCGCAAAATCGGTTTGCCTGCCTCCAAATTTTCTGGCCCATAACAATATTCCACCGGGCGACATTTTCGTCAATAAAAAATCTTCTTTCCCAAATGAAGAAAAATTTTGCCCTGTTGTGATTGAAATAGTTGATGAAAAATTGGTTACCGCATAAATATTTAGTTGAGGATCAACAGATAAACCTATTGTATTGTCTGCAAAAACACCTCCTATCTGACGAACCCAATTGGTCGTTTGACCAACCAATAAAAGAGGAAACAAGATGAATCCTAAGAGAATTTGAAAAGCGATTGTTTTCATTTATCCTATTGCTTTATAAAACATTTGTGGATTAATCATCCGAAAAAAGTATATACCATATATATTGACATCCAATTTTATGCCGAAAAGTAAAATTACGTATTGTTTGATAAATTATTTCCTCTATTTCATATTTTTTTGCATTTTATTGTCTGTATTTCTTCATATGACATTTCGTTACTAAAATGTGGCTTCAAAAACATCATTTGTTTGCGATTATTATTAATTTTGCCAAAATTTGATCGTGAACAAGTACATTCCTTCATTAATAACACTAACCGGTTTGTTTTGTGGTTTCATGGCAATAGCCCGTGCGGATTATACGATAAGTCCTTTACTCATCCTTATCAGTTTTGCTTGTGATGGTTTGGACGGATTTGTTGCGCGCTTGTTGAATACTGAATCAGAAATCGGAAAACAACTTGACTCTTTATCCGATATCGTTTCTTTTGGTGTGGCGCCTGCATATTTATATTATCTTATGGCTCCTGACGACTCTTATATTTGTATGGCAGTTCCGTCATTGGTGGTTGTAGCCGGTGCCTTCCGACTCGCCAGGTATAATGTCATGGAAAAAGTAAATTATTTCCGTGGATTACCTATCCCTTCAGCAGCTTTTTTCTTTGTAGGTATTGTTCTGGCGATTGATAATGAAAATGAAATGTTGATCAATTTGTTTGACAACAAAACTATTTATGTGTTAACGCCTATCCTGATCAGTTACCTTATGGTAACATCAGATATTAAAATGTTTGGGCCAAAGTCGGTCACTTCCTCATTCAGGGATTATATTTTCCCGGTTCTTGCGGTAATATTTTTTATTATTTGCTGGATTTTTTATGATTGGGCAGCTTTAGCATTTACTATTTTATTTTATGTAATACTGAGTATTGGTTATACTTTTTTTTACAGACAACCCTTAAAATCTTAATATTAAATAATCATACAACTTTATTTAAAATGAACAAATATATGTTTCGATTTCTGTTTTTATTGATTTTAATCAACATTTTCAATAGTTCCACAGGCTTAAGCCAGCAAAAAGCAAGTAAATTTGACCTGGGAAAAATGTGGACTTTCGAAAATCCGCCCAAAGCCTGGTTAAAAGAAGCTTATAATATGGACGTCAAAGACGAATGGTTTGACCATGTCAGAAAATCATCTTTACGTTTTGCTGATTGGTGTAGTGCTTCTTTTATTTCGCCGGATGGATTAATCATGACAAACCACCACTGTTCAAGGGATGTAGTCACCGCATTGCAAAGAGAAGGTGAAAATTTTGACAAACAAGGATTTTATGCAACCAATTTGGAAGATGAACGAAAAGCAGAAGGTTTGTTTGTTGAACAAATGATTCAGGCTTTAGACATTACTGCATTAATCAAAGAAAAAACTGCAAGTGCAAAAACGTATGAAGAAGAATTGGAATTGCGCAAAAAAGCAATTGAAGAGGTTCAGGCCAGATTCAAAACAAATCCTGATTGGCAGGGTTTAAGAATGCAGGTTGTTACCTTTTACAGCGGTGGAAAATTCTCATTATATGGTTATAAAAGATATTCTGATATCAGATTGGTATGGATTCCGGAATTGGATTTAGGATTTTTTGGAGGAGACCCGGACAATTTTACTTATCCACGATATAATCTTGATGCCACATTCTGGAGAGCTTACGACGAAAATGGTAAACCCGTTAATACCTCAGCAAATTACCTGAAATTCAACAAAGACGGTGCTGTTGAAAATGAACCGGTTTTTGTTGTAGGGAATCCCGGCAGAACGGAAAGATACCGAACCGTCTCCCAACTTGAATTTGACAGAGACTACAGGTACAATTTCAGATATACTTTCATGAAAAACAGAAATGACCTGATGATGAAAGAATATATGAGCATGAAAGATAATCCTGAAAAGGAGTTCGAATCTCAGGAATTATTAAATACCATTGCCAACATTGCAAACGGAATGAAGGCTTTTGGAGGTATCAGTAAAGGCCTCAGGGATACTACATTATTTGGTCGTAAAGTAGCCATGGAAAATTATATCAGACAAAAATCACCTGGAATTACTTATTGGGATGATATGGCCAATATATATAAAAAGTTAAATCCGCATGGTTGGGCCATTACCCATCTTGAACCCAATCCGATGAGAGGTAAAGCTTTTTATGCCATGCACTTACTGTATGAATATAAAAACATGGTTAAAAATGAGGCCTCTGCAGAAAACAAACAAAAACTTCAAATGCAGTTAAAGGAGGTTCTGAAGGATCTGGATACGCCAAAAGAAAAGGAATTTTTTTCTATATTTATGGATGAGATCAGCAATGATATTTATCCGGGTGATATGACCATTAAAAATCTGTTGGGCAAAAAAAACAAGGAAGAATTTGTCAATCATTTGTTCCGCAGAACAAAGTTCAGAGATGAAGAAAAATTGATGAAATTTTTTGAAAAAGAAGATAAAATAGCCAAAGATGATGATGTTATGATGGAAGCTGCTGACGTTTTGGTGGCCAGATATAAAGAAGCTGTTCAGTTATTTTCATCTACCGGTAAAGAAAGACAGGCTTTGGAAGCAAAAATCGCAAATCAGGTTTTTCAGGTGTACGGAGATCAACTTCCTCCAGATGCAACATTTACTTTAAGAATATCAGATGGCATTATGAAGGGTTATGATTACAACGGAACGACAGCTCCGGTTGCAACAACCTATTTCGGTTTGTACGACAGATATTATTCCCATAAGAAAACGTTCCCATGGACATTGCCACAGAGATGGTTGAACCCGCCAATGGAATTATTGTCGATGCCATTTAATTGTGTTTCCACAAATGACATTATTGGTGGAAATTCCGGCAGTCCTCTTATCAACAAAAACAAAGAGGCTGTAGGTCTTATTTTTGACGGCAATATTGAATCCCTGCCGGGTAATTTTATATTTGATGAAGCATACAACAGAACAGTTTCCGTTCATGCCGGTGGTATCTACGGAGCTTTAAAATATATTTACAAAGCTGACAGAATCGTAAAAGAAATCGAATAAAGGTAAACCCAAGGCACTAATTGTGAACGAAGTGGCCAAAAATTTGGCCACTTTTTTTATCTTTATACATAAACATGATTAAATTTTTAGAATCCAATCCATTACTCCTTTTGTTTTTTGTCTCGGCCATAGGTTATCTTGTGGGCAGAATCAAAGTATGGGGCACCGGATTGGGTATTAGTGCCGTACTTTTTGTCGGACTCTTTTTTGGCGCTATGAACCCGGCTTTTGATGTACCGGAAATCATATTTCAACTGGGTCTTGTTATTTTTGTATATACCATTGGTATTACATCAGGACCTGCTTTTTTTCAATCTTTTCAGAAAAACGGATGGAGAGATATTAGTTTTGTTTTAATCATGTTGACACTTTCAGCCTTGGTGGCCATCATTATTCATTATATCATGAATTTTGACGGAGCTACCACAGTAGGTATTTATTCGGGAAGTTCCACCAATTCTCCTTCGTTGGCATCCGCGATTGAATTGATCAATCAAGGGTATAAAAACAAAGCCAATCATATACAAAATCTGGTTGTCGGTTATACTTTCAGCTATCCTATGGGTGTCTTAGGTGTCATGTTGGCTATCAAAATTATGGAAAAAAGATTTAACATCAATTATGAAGCCGAAAAGTATATCCTGCGGAAGGACTACCCTATCGATGAAAATCTGACCTCAAGGACTTTAAGGATTACCAACAGAATGGTATTTGGAAAAACCCTCAGAACATTAATGAGAGATTATCAATGGAATGTCGTCTTCGGAAGAATGGAAAGTTTCCGTCACGGTAAAATGACATTAACGCATTGGGAGTCAGAACTAAATGAAAATGATAAAATAACGGTTGTCGGAACTTTGGAAGAATTAAATTCTGTGCAGGAAGTATTGGGAGATATCGACCCAGAAAGTTTATCCTTTAACAGAAAAGAATTTGACATAGTCAGAATCTTTGTTTCAAATCCCGAGGTCGTGGGCAAAACCATTTCATCCCTCAATCTCAATGAAAAATACAGTGCCCTCATCACCAGAATCCGAAGAGGTGATATGGAAATGCTTGCCAAATCAGATACCGTGCTCGAAATAGGTGACCGGATCAGGTTTGTTGCCAAAAGGGAAGATATTTCATCCATTCAAAAATTATTTGGCGACAGCTACCATGCCGCAAGTAAAATCGATATTTTTTCTTTCGGATTAGGAATCGCAGTTGGTCTGCTTTTAGGAATGTTGGAAATACCTTTGCCCGGCGGAATTGTATTTAAACTTGGATATGCAGGCGGTCCGTTGGTGGTAGGATTAATTTTGGGTACTTTAAAAAGAACAGGTCCTATTGTGTGGTCATTACCTTACGGAACGAATGTCACATTAAATCAGTTGGGATTAATTTTATTATTGGCTGTATTGGGTATTCGTTCCGGGAATACCATGTTGGATGCCGTAAGTCAGGGACAATGGATACCGATTTTTATGGGTGGAGCAGTTTTGTCCATATCTGCAGCTATCATAAGTTTATGGATTGGATACCGGATTTTTAAAATACCATTTTCCTTGTTGTTGGGTTTCGTTTCCAACCAACCTGCTATTCTGGAATTTGCTTCGGACATAACCAAAAACAAAGTTCCAAGTATTGGTTACGCCTTTATGTTTCCTATATCCTTAGTAATGAAAATTTTATACGCACAAATTTTATTACTGCTACTCACTTAAATTTGTTATGGATTTACAAGAAGTACATATTCAATTTAGTGAAAGTCAAATAACCATTCTAAACTTTTGTTTGGCTTATATCATGTTTGGCGTGGCGTTGGAATTGACGCTGAAAGATTTTGCATATGTATTGAATCATAAAAAATCGACCCTTATTGGTCTTTTTTCACAATTGATCATGCTTCCGCTTCTGACTTTGGGTTTAATATGGATTATTAATCCGGTACCCGGTCTGGCTTTAGGTATGTTGCTTATTTCGGTTTGTCCCGGAGGAAATGTTTCCAATTATGCGGTCTACCTGGCCCGGGGAAATGTGGCGCTTTCTGTTGTTTTAACTTCCATTTCGACGATAACAAGTTCTTTTCAAACACCATTTACTTTTGCACTGCTTCTGTACTTATTGCCCAAAGGAATGAGTACTGACTTTAATGAATTTTCTATACCTTTTGTTGATATGGTGACCACCGTATTTACATTAATGGTGATTCCCTTGATAGCCGGTATGTATTTTGGCGCCAGATATCCGGATCTTAAAAACAAAATATTGCCCTGGGTTAAAAGGTCGTCTCTGCTTCTTTTTTCGGGTATTGTTGTGAGTGGCATATTCAACAATATCTCGCAAATACAGGATTATCTGCATCAGGTATTTTATATCGTGATGATACATAACGGATTGGCCTTACTTTCAGGGTATATTCTGGCAATGGTTTTTACTTTACCCAAAGGTGATGCCCGCAGTATCAGTATTGAAACCGGCATTCAGAATTCGGGTTTAGCTTTGGTTTTAATATTTAACTTTTTCGACGGAATGGGTAGTATGGCACTGATTGCTGCTTGGTGGAGCATCTGGCATTTGATTTCTGCGTTGTCCCTTTCTTTATTTTGGAATTATAAAGATAAAAAAGAAAATGTATCAACTTAAGGTTGCTTCAATATATTATCACCCTACAAACTACATGTCACTTTCAACAATATCTTTAAGATTGGCTTCAGAATAATATATATTCTTTAACACTTTTTTATCCTCCTCTCTGTATACCAAAAATTCACCGTTTTTCTCCACAATATAAGAAGGTGTATTTTTATGGTTTAAATAATACTCTCTGGTCTTTTCAGCATCTTCATAAGTAGCACATGCTTTACTCATATTGGAACGTTGCACTTCATCAAATAACTCTTTAAATCTTGAAGCAAGTCCAAATTCAAGTATTGCCCCTGAAAGCACATATTGAAGATCAGTCAATGCATCCGCAATTCCAACTATATCGTGGTCATTAATTGCTTCTTTGAGTTCATCCAATTCTTCCTGAAGTAGGTTGACCCTCAGCTGGCATCGGTTTTTTGCAGGAATTCCCGGTGTTTGAGGAACGGGCAGGTCAAACAATTCGTGAAAATCTCTGACATCCTGAAGTGCATTAGGTTCGTTAAACATTTTTTTTGACATAAATAAGTACTATAAAGTTTGGTAATCTAACTGGTCAAACGTTCCGCTGGTCATCAGCAACACATTGTAATCTTCGAATTGAGGATTTTTTAGTTCAGCGACCAAATTATCTTTTTCATAAAAAACAAAAATATTTGGATGTTGAAAAGCATTTTTGATCATTTCTTCATCCAAAAATGGTTTGTTTTTCATCAAAAGTGTGTGTTTACTTACGAATACGATGGCCTTTTCTGCAGCATGTAATGTGCTTTTGTATTGAGGAAGGAATTTTTCATCAAGACTTGAAAAAGTGTGCAATTCAAACACCGCACAAAGTTTTTTATTTCCAAACCACGATTTAAAAGCCTGTGTGGTTGCCAGAACTTTGGATGGAGCATGGGCAAAATCCAGATAGATTGCTTTTTGTTCCGTATTTTTTATTTGTTGAAGTCTTTTGGCTGCTCCTTTAAAATCACTGACAGAGGTTAAAAAAACATCTTCTGAGATTCCTACAAGTTTGCAAACCTGCATAGCGGCAGCAAGATTGGAAAGATTATGATTTCCGATAACAGAAATCGGATATGTTTTACCATCGTACAATACAGCGGATTTTCCATCGTCCCGGGTGAGTCCATCATAAGGTATGGTAACAATATCTTTGGTTTGTTTGACGAGGCTGACGACTTCTCCATCATTTTGATTATAAATCAGGGAGCCGTTTTTCTCAATCAAATGTAAATAATCAGAAAATGCTTTGAGATAGTCAACATAGGTTGGAAACACATTAATGTGATCCCAGGCTATACCCGTAAGAACAGAAATATGAGGATGATAATGATGAATTTTGGGTCTTGGATCCAAAGGACTGCTGAGATATTCATCACCTTCAAGGACAATAATGTGTGCATCACTTATTTTGACCATTTTGTCAAAGCCTTCAATTTGAGCACCAACAACATAGTCAAAATCCAGGATATTTTTTTTCAAAACATGGAGGATCATAGACGTTATGGTCGTTTTTCCATGGCTTCCGGCTATCACAATCCTTTTTTTATCCTTTGAAAGATTGTAAATCAATTCAGGATACGAATAAACCGGAATACCTTTGGAAAGCGCAAGGATCAGTTCCGGATTGTCTTTTTTAGCATGCATTCCCAGAATTACATAATCGAGATCATCGGATATTTTTTCAGGATGCCACCCGATTTGTTGTGGTAAAAGACCATGAGCTTTCAGTCTCGAAAGTGCCGGTTCATAGATCTCATCATCAGAGCCGGTTACTTCACACCCTAAACCGGCCAAATCTATCGCAAGATTATGCATCACTGCCCCACCAACGGCTATTATATGAACTTTAGGCATATATGATGATACTTTTTTATATGTGGCGCAAACATATAAAGAATTTCAGAGTTTAGATAAAGTTTTAGTTGAATTCTCCCACTTTTCCATTCATTACCGACGTTTAAACAAATAATATATTTTTCATTTTGAATTATAAATGTAAATAATTCACAGGATATTTCGATATTTTTCTGTCAAACCACGCCGGTTCGCTATGAATCTTCCAACAACATACGTATTAAAATATTTTATATACAATAAAATCATATAGGAAAAATTCATATTTAAGATAATTATAATATTTTTGCATTTCTAAACATAAAAAATATCGAATCTATTTTCCCATACAACTACATCTGCATTGAAGGCAACATTGGTGCCGGCAAAACTACTTTTTGTAAATTGATCAGAAAGGAATATGAATGTAACCTCATTCTTGAACAGTTTGATGACAATCCTTTTCTCCCTCTTTTTTATAAAGAGCCGGAAAGATTTGCTTTTACCGTTGAGTTGTTTTTTATGACTGAACGATACAAACAAATGCAGGCTTGTTTGCTCAACAGGAGTTTATTCAGTCAGTTTACCATCTCAGATTACGCTTTTATTAAAACTTTGCTTTTCGCCAAAAAAAACCTGGGTGAAGAAGAATTTCGCCTTTTTCAAAATCTGTACAATGTTTTTGACCAGAACTTTCCCAAACCGGACATTCTGATCTATTTTCATAGGAACATTGAAGTTTTGCAGGAAAAAATCAAAAAAAGGGGCAGGGTTTATGAAACTGAAATTTCTGACGACTATCTCCAACAGGTTCAAAATGCATATTTTGAATATTTTAGGAATATCTTATCTTTTCCGGTGTTGATTATTGATGTCAGCACGATTGACTTTGAAAACAATCCAAAACACTACGAACATTTAAAATACCTGATTACAAAAAAATATCAGCCGGGAGTTCACCGCATCAGTCTCATGGTTTAGTCCGAAATTATTGGATTTTGGTAGTGCAATTGTATGTCTTTAGCTAAGTAATTTTATGGAATGAGATTAATTTTCTAATTTTGCAGAATAAATAAATAACCATGGAACGCAAAAATCAAAGTACGTTTACACCTTCTTTATTAGGTTCATGTCTTGGTGTCATCGTATCTTTTGCCTTAATAGCACTTGTCATTGTTCTTTCTGTAACATTTGGCTCAACAGGCAAAACTTCATATTATAAAAAGAATTCTGTTTTACATCTCTCGTTGGAAGGGGTTGTTCCTGAAAAAACCGGAAATCAAACTGATGATGGTTTTATTTTTGGATCTAAAGAAGACGCGATTGGATTACAAAGAATTGTAGAATTGATCAGACATGCCTCAACGGATGACAAAATCAAAGGAATCTATCTGGAAAACAACAATATCAGCATGGGGCAATCCAGTTTGTATACCATAATCCAGGAACTGAACGAATTTAAAAAAAGCGGCAAGTTCATTTATAGTTATGCCAATGCCCACAGCCAATCTTCATACTTTTTGTGTTCAGTCGCAGATTCAATGTTTTTAAATCCTCAGGGTTTGGTTGATTTAAGAGGATTCGGATCGATGGTTCCGTTTTTTAAAGGGACGATGGACAAGTTGGGGATTAAAATGGAAGTTTTTTATGCCGGCGATTTTAAAAGTGCATCCGAACCTTTCCGATCAGAAAAAATGAGTGATGAAAACAGATTGCAAATCAAGGAGTTTCTTTATGATATGAAAGCCCTTATGGCCAAAACTTTGGAGGAAAACAGAAAAATCAATGCAATAGAACTTGATTCCATCATGAATCAATTTGCGGGTAGATCGGCAAAATCTGCTTTATCACACAAACTTGTCGATGTGTTAATGCAAAAAAGCGATTTTGAAACCTTTCTGAAAACAAAACTGGGAGTTGAGGATAAAAAAGAACTTTCCTTAATTTCTTTGGGAAAATACAGGGATGTGGTAGAAATTGAGGAAAAGAAAGGTAAAGAAAAAATAGCCATTGTCTATGCTGAAGGAGAAATTTCATTTGGCGATGATGCCAAAGGGGTTATCACAAAAAATAAATACAGCAAAATATTTTCTAAAATTCTTGAAGACGAAAAAGTAAAAGCTGTTGTTCTCAGAGTAAACTCCCCGGGTGGTGATGCCTTTACGTCAGAAGTTATCTGGGATTATGTTCAGAAATTAAAAGCCAAAAACATTCCGGTAGTAGCTTCATTTGGTGATTACGCAGCATCAGGTGGGTATTATATTGCATGTGGAGCTGATTACATCGTTGCTCAACCCAATACATTGACAGGTTCTATTGGCGTATTCACGATGTTTCCGAATGTAAAAACATTAACTCAGGACAAACTTGGATTGAGATTTGACACCGTAAAAACCAACGATTTGTCGATAGCTTTAAGTCCCTTTCAGGAATTGTCCGAAAAAGAAAAAGTTTTGATGCAGGAATCAGTACTTGATATTTATGATTTGTTTTTGGACAGAGTCAGTAAAGGCAGAAATCTTTCCCTGGACAGCACCAAAATGATTGCACGTGGAAGAGTGTGGACAGGAAAAAGAGCGGTTGAGCTTGGACTGGTAGATGAGTTAGGCAATCTCGACCTCGCTATCAATAAAGCCAAAGAAATGGCCAAACTGGATAAATATTCTGTTACAGAATATCCTTCCGTAAAGGTTGACTTTTTGTCTGAAATTATGCGGGAGCTAAACAAATCACAAGAGGAAGAGGTTATCAACATGTTTGTTTCAGAGGAAGAAAAAGCAGCATTTAATTTCATTCGCGAAAGCAGAAAGATTTTGGATACCAAAAGAGTTCAGGCAAGATTGCCGTTTATACCTTATTTTAATTAAAAGGAGGTAAACATTAAATTTCAATCAATTTTATTAACTTTAAATAAAAAAAGACCTGATTTTATTCAAATCAGGTCTTTTTTTTTATAATCAGATACTGTAAAAAAAAAGTCAATTTTGATTACACATTTCTGTTTATACAATTCAAATCTTCATAAGCTAATGTCAATCGTTTGATAAAGGTTGACTCTGCGGATCTCAACCATACTCTTGGATCGTAAACCTTTTTATTTGGTTTATCATCTCCTTCCGGATTTCCGATTTGACCCTGGAGATAGGCTTTTTTACTTTCGTAATAATCCTTAATCCCTTCCCAAAAAGCCCATTGAGTGTCCGTGTCAATGTTCATTTTGATGGCACCGTAGGTAATCGCCTCTCTTATT
This sequence comes from Saprospiraceae bacterium, assembly GCA_022842725.1. Classification (GTDB taxonomy): domain Bacteria; phylum Bacteroidota; class Bacteroidia; order Chitinophagales; family Saprospiraceae; genus OLB9. The sequence continues at coordinate 13,759 of JALHOZ010000042.1, read as the reverse complement.
TCTTCTCTGGAAGAGCCGCTTCCTCCGTGAAAAACGAAGTTGATTGGATTCGGTCCGGTCTGATATTTTTCCTGAACATAATCCTGAGAATTTTTCAGTATAATCGGTTTTAAAGACACATTACCGGGTTTATAAACTCCGTGAACATTTCCAAAAGCTGCAGCAATGGTAAAACGAGGAGATATTTTACTCAGTTCTTCGTAAGCGTATGCGACTTCAGATGGTTGAGTATATAACCTGGAGCTATCTATTCCACTATTGTCCACCCCATCTTCTTCTCCGCCGGTGACACCCAATTCGATTTCAAGTGTCATGCCCATAGATTCCATTCTTGCGAGGTAATCTTTACAAATACTGATGTTTTCGTGAATATCTTCTTCAGACAAATCCAACATATGAGAACTATACAGCGGATGTCCGAAATTTTCATAATGTTTTTCGCTGGCTTCAAGAAGTCCGTCAACCCAGGGAAGTAAATTTTTGGCACAATGGTCCGTATGAAGAATCACCGGGATTCCGTATGCCTCTGCCAGCTGGTGTACGTGTAATGCGCCGGCAATGCCACCGAGAATGGAGGCTTTTTGGTTTTCATTGCTCAACCCTTTTCCGGCATAAAATGAAGCCCCTCCGTTACTGAATTGAATAATGATCGGACTATTAACATTTTTTGCTGTCTCTAAAGCAGCATTTACGGTATTGGTACCTACGACATTAACTGCCGGAATAGCATAGTCATTGATGTTTGCATCGTGTAATAATTCGGTCACTTCGTCACCAAACAATACACCGGGTCGAAATTTTGAAGCCATAATGTTTTGATTTTTTATAAATTAAATAATGCCTTTGTCTGCCAGATATCTTTCAGCATCCAAGGCTGCCATACATCCTGAACCTGCGGCGGTAACAGCCTGTCTGTAAATATGATCTGCTGCATCACCGGATACAAACACCCCTTCAACTTTTGTAAAAGACCTGCCGGGTGTTGCTTTCAGATATTTATTTTCATCCATATCAAGCCAACCTTCGAATATGTCCGTATTGGGTTTGTGACCGATAGCCACAAAAAATCCGGTAACCGGCAACTCTGATTCTTCTCCGGACTGCAGATTTCTGATACGAACTCCTGTGACAGAATCTTCACCCAGAATTTCTGCTGTTTCTGTGTGCCAGTGAACGATCAGGTTCTCCGTTTTTAAAACCCTTTCCTGCATGATTTTAGAAGCGCGCATTTCTCCTTTTCTAACCAAAAGATGGACTTTTTTACACATTTTTGCCAGATAAGTAGCTTCTTCCGCAGCAGTATCTCCACCTCCTACGATAGCTACTTCCTGTCCTCTGAAGAAAAATCCGTCACAAACGGCACAAGCAGAAACTCCTTTATTCATGAGTTTTTGTTCTGAAGGAATACCCAACCATTTAGCACTTGCTCCTGTAGCAATAATGACAGAATCCGCTTCGATTTCATGACCTGTCTCCGACCATATCTTGTGCGGATGACCCGAAAAGTCCACTTTGGAGATCAATTCATAACGAATATCCGTGCCGAATCTTAATGCCTGATTTTTAAAGTCTTCCATCATTTGCGGCCCCATTACGCCATCAGGGTAACCGGGATAATTTTCAACATCATTGGTGATGGTCAACTGACCTCCGGGTTCTTTTCCCGTATATAGTACCGGCGCAAGATTTGCTCGTGAAGCGTAGATAGCAGCTGTATATCCTGCAGGACCTGAACCGATGATTAAACATTTAACTTTTTCTGAACTCATTTTATAAATTTTGTGCAAAGATAAAAATTAATTAAGAAACCTATCGTCACTTTAGTTACCTGAATGTTTTTTAATACATTAATAACAAAATTTAAGGTTGAACTTTGAGGTAAAAAGACAAAACGATGTAACTTTGGCAAAAATCCGGTCATGGAAATTATAAAAGGTAATGTAATTGATATTCTGCAAAGAAGAACATTTCCCGCAGAAATTGTGATTTCTGACGGCATCATTCAGAACATAACAGAAATTGATGAGGTTTGTGACCTCTTCATTCTCCCCGGGTTTATCGATGCACATGTTCACATCGAAAGCAGTATGTTGGTTCCATATGAATTTGCCCGAAAAGCCATGGAACACGGAACGGTAGCGACCGTCTCAGATCCGCACGAGATTGCCAATGTGTGCGGAATGGAAGGGATCATGTACATGATCGAAAATGCTGCTGATGCAGGAATGTCCTTTTTTTTTGGTGCACCAAGTTGTGTACCTGCTACATCATTTGAAACGGCTGGTGCCGTCATATCGACAGAAGATATCGAAACATTAATGGCCAGGGAAGACATCTTATATCTGTCTGAAATGATGAATTATCCGGGAGTTTTGGCCGAAGATCCTGAGATTATGTCAAAACTTGATGCTGCAAAAAAGTTTAACAAGCCGATAGATGGCCATGCTCCGGGACTGAGAGGTACTCAGGCTGCCAAATATATTTCTTTTGGAATTTCGACAGATCATGAATGTACTGAAATTGAAGAAGCAAGAGAAAAACTGGCATATGGAATGAAAATTTTAATCCGTGAAGGCTCAGCGGCCAAAAACTACGAGGCATTAGAGCCATTGATCGGTGAATTTCCTGACAAGGTTATGTTTTGTAGTGATGACAAACATCCGGACGACCTTATGCACGGTCACATCAATGAAATTGTAAAAAGATCCTGTCAAAAGTACGACATGTACGATGTTTTACGGATTGCCTGTATCAATCCGATTTTGCATTACAATCTGCCGGTGGGTTATCTCAGAATTGGCGACCGGGCGGATTTTATCAAAGTAAAGGATACTCAATCCTGGAAAGTATTAGAAACCTATGTTCGGGGTCATAAATACGTCGTCGATGGAAAATGTACTTTGCCTGACAAAACCCTTAAAGTCATCAATCATTTTGGTATTTCAGAAGTTTCTGAGTCAGATTTTACCTTTGCAGATCAATCCACTATTCCCTGGGTAATAAAAGCCATTAACGGAAGTCTTATCACAGAAAAGGTAAGACCGGAAAACGTTCCATCTGATGAATTATTACATATTTGTGTCATAAACCGATATAAAAAAAGTCCTGTTTTTAGTGGTCTGATTACCGGTTTCGGAAAAATGACAGGAGCTGTTGCTTCATCTGTTGCACATGATTCACACAACATTGTTGTGGTTGGCCATCAAAAGGAGGATATTATTGCTGCCGTAAATCTGATCATTAAAAATAACGGAGGTTTGTCCTTTGTTTATAGTGATATTAAATCCTCTTTACCTTTACCTGTAGCAGGTTTGATGCACACTTTACCTGCTGAAGAGGTTGCCATTCAATATCAAACCATTGACAAAATAGTCAAAGATAATGGATGCACATTATCTGCCCCATTTATGACTCTGTCTTTTATGGCTTTATTGGTTATTCCGAAAATAAAAATGAGTGATCTTGGATTATTTGATGCAGAAAGTTTTGCTTTTTTATAAAATGAAATATCTTTGTTTAAAATTATATAAAATGAAAACCACATACTACCTCTTTTTGATTTTAAGTTTATTAGTATTTTTGAATAGCTGTTCCACATCCAGTAATATTGGGTTTAAAAACCATTATTACACGGAAAACGAATTGATGTATGCACAAAAAAAAGATACATCACTATTCCTCAAAGCGCATGATTATTACGGCAACGTTTTTATCTTTCACAAATCATGGGTTATCGACACCACTGAAAGAATTGTAAAAGGAAAAGGCAAACTATACACCCCGGAAAGAGACTTATTGAGCGAAGGGCAATTGTTTGTTCACATTGACAGTGTAGCTTTGTTCGAAACCAATATGCCCGTAAAGAAGGTAGATTATTTGATATTGCCTAAAACTTTATTGGTAATGTATAATGTGGCAATGGCCGGATTTTGTCTAAGTGTGCCTAAGGCCTGTTTTGGTTCATGCCCGACATTTTACACCAGTGAAACCCAAAATGTTTTTGACACCAGAGCAGAATGTTTTTCAAATGCAATATCACCTTCAATGGAATATGAGGACATCGATGATTTGTTTGAAAAGCAGTCAGGTTGCCGGAATTTTTCACTTACGATGAAAAATGAAGCATTGGAGACGCACATGGTAAATTACCTAAAATTACACGCCTTACCTGTTCACAAAAACGAAAAAGTTTTACATGCCACCGATAATAAATATTACGCAATACATCGGGAAATATTGTCAAAAAATGCAAAAACACAAACTGAAAACATTACGGAGTCATTACGACAAAGAGACGAAACAGAATGGACAAGTTTGGCCGATGACAAAAAATTGGTAACAAAAGAAGAGATTATTTTGACCTTTCCGGCTGAAACCTTAGCTAATAAAAAATCAGGTTTAAAACTGACTTACAGGCAAACCCTGCTGACCACCTATATGTTATACCATGCCATTTCTTACATGGGAAATGAATATTCAGACATTTTGTCTTCCCTTGAACGGAAAAAGTTGAACGGTGCAAACGTTTATTCAAAATTTTCGGAGGTTTTAGGTGGCATTGAAGTTTATGTAGCCCAACAAAGTGGAGACGAAATCGTTTGGGAACACAAAGGAGAATTTCATGAAACCGGACCTATTGCTAAAAATACACAATTATGTAATTTTGGTAATTTACCACAAAATCTTGAAAATCTGGTTGTTAAACTGGTTTTTACCAAAGGTTTGTGGCGTTTTGATGAAGCAAGCCTTACAGAAATCCGGGATGAAGTCAAACCTGTTATTTTAGAACCGGAAAAAGTGTATAAAAACGGTCTGGAGGACCTTGTCGGATTAAATGCATTACATACAGATCAAAATCATCTGATTTCACTTCCCGGCGATGAATTCATATTACAATACAAACTTCCGTGTGAAAACGAAAACTATCAGCTTTTTTTGGCAGGTAAAGGATATTATCTGGAATACATGAGACAACATTGGCTTCGGGATAAAAATTTATGGAAACTAAAAAAAATGTTTGATAATCCGGCAAAATGGTTGAATAAAGAAACAGAAGTATACAAACAATACGAATGCCAGATGGAACAGGATTTTTATCAAAGCCGTATCGACCAATCAGTCAAAAAATTATTGTACTCAGCCAATTAATCAGAAGAGTTGTTATTTTGATATTAAAAATTCCATCTCTATAAATTTTGACAACCTAATGAAATAAGTTTATGAAACATTTATCAATCCTTTCAAATTTGAATTCAAAACTATGTTTTCCAAACCTAAATATCCTGATTTTGATATTATTTGTATTGGTTTTTAATAGTTGCAGATCTCCTTTTGTTAACCTGCCAACCTATAACAATGTTCATATAGATCCTTATGGAGCCATGATAACTATCCGTTACAAGGATAATGTAAATAAAAGTCATACTAGTGTCGGTGAGTTGATCAGTGTCGAAAATGACAGCATTTATGTATTAACAAAAGAAAAAAGCTCCTATAATAACAAATATCAGGAAAGTTATAAAATCATAACGGTAAATCAGAAAAAAGCAAGTTCTTACAAAGTGGTCTTTGCACATTCCGAACCAAACGGAGTATTTCTCGCTTCCGGTTTATTAACGTTGGCACACGGATTTTTTATTCTGACTTCAATACCTATAAATGTTGTAATCGGAGCTTTGGTTATGGGTGAAGAAAAATATTTATACTCCTTTACACATCGGCAGGTTTCTGTAGACGACTTATTTAAGTTTTGCAGGTTCCCTTCAGGTATACCACCCAATATCGATCTGAAGAATTTAAGATTGCGTCCTGTCAAAAAATAAAAACAACAATCATTCTATTAATCCCACAAATGATCCGGATAGGCCCCTTTATTCATGAGGCTTTTTATTTTTTCGGAAACAAAAGGTTTGTCTTCCTGATAGGTTACGCCAAACCAATCTGAGTCTGTATCCAAAGCATGAACTTTTAACACATTGCCTTTGATTAACTCATCAATCAGTTTGGGAATAAAAAACTCAGAATTCAAAACCTGACCTTCTTCCTTCAAAAATTCCGAAAAATATTTTTCACAATGGGAAAAATAAGAAGGTAAAAAAGCCCACATATTCATGGATACCAAGGTGTTATCTTCCAAAATTATTTGATTTTCGCCATCAGGATATCGGATTACACCATCACTGTCTCTTTTAATTTTAACACATTCCTTTACAGATACTAAGTTTCCATCATCATCCACCTGGCAGACACCCCGGTTTACCGTCCCATGTTCTGAGAGTGTATTTTTTAAAAAATAACCCACAACCCCATAATCCGGACTTTTCGTTTTATGTTGTTGAATCAAAAAATCTGAAAGAACCTTGTAGGCACTGATACCGTAATAATCATCAGCATTGATCACTCCGAAAGGCTCTTTTACCACATCTGCGGCTACCCAGAGAGCGTGAGCTGTTCCCCAGGGTTTTTCTCTGCCCTCCGGCAATGTAAAACCTGATGGTAAAGCATCCAATTCCTGAAAGACGTATTCGACTTCAATTTTATTTTGCAATTTTTTATCAAAATATTCCATAAACTCAACTGAAAATGATTTTCGGATGATAAAAACTACTTTACCAAATCCTGCTTTTATAGCATCGTACAAAGAATACTCAATAATGGTCTCCCCATTGGGTCCAAACCCATCCATTTGTTTTAATTTGCCATATCTGCTTCCCATGCCTGCTGCGAGGACCACTAATGTTGGTTTCATTCTAAAAAAATTTACTTCAAAAAAAATTATGAATACTTTACAGGGTACAAAGGTACGGAGACTAAATAAATAGAATGCTTTTCCAACATAAATTAAAGAAAAAAATGTCCAAACCTACCTTTCAATTGAAATACCCCTTTTAATCCGATAAGATTCAAATCTACTTTCTGTTGATTCTTGGTTAAATAATGTTAATCATATTTGAATATAAAATTAATTAATTTGTATTATAATGTTATTGAGTCATTTATATCATTTTTGTTAATATTTGTGAATACAAATTATAATCGAAAAGATGGTGCAAGCTGGTATATAGATTATATCTTTGTGCCATTATTTAACAACAAACATAGTCAAATCATGAAAAATTTAGTATTATTCATTTTACCACTTTTTATCTTTTCTTGTAAGCCGGGAGTAGAATCTTTCAGACCTCAGATAGAGGAATTGGGTACAAACTGGGACAACACAACAAAGTCAGTTACTGAATTTGCCAATAGTTTGACAACTGATATCTCAGGTTTCACAAACGTTGCTTCTACGATGACTTTATCAGAAGATGCATTAAAAGGTTTAAAACCTGAAATGGCAACAAAATATGCTGAAGCAACAACAGCATTTTCTTCTGCGACAGCTGCTTTTGGACCTATCCAGTCAGAATTGGGTGATTTCAACAAAATGTGGGTTGAAAAATCACAAACTGTTGAAAATCTTAAAAAAGGGTTGGCCGAAGGAAAAATCGAAGGAGATGTCAAAATGCAGATTGCTGACTTAACAGCTTTGATAGCTCAGGCAACTGAAAAACTTTCAGGATGGCAGGCAAAACAAACAGAAACCAAAGCTGCTGCTGATGCTGCTTCTTTAAAGTTGAAAGAAGTATATGAAATGATCACTGTAAAAAAATAAGCTCACAACTTATAATGATCGAAATACCCGGCATATGTATGTCGGGTATTTTTTTTTATTATCAACTGATTTAATATTTTTTTTGATTTATGATTACTGTCCGGAAAGGATGGTATATAAAATTTTGATTACCTTTGCTACTCAAATTCATCTTTAAAACGTCTTTCATGAACAAATTGATTGTTATATCTTTACTTTCGGTAATATTTTATGCAAGCTCTTGCAAAAAAGAGGATGTATCTGTTAAGCCTGCGATCATTAACGGAGACAGCACCCAACTTTCCATAGTATTTATTGACCTTGACACATTGCTTGAAAATTATCAAATGTATATTGATAAAAAAGATCAATTGGAACAACAATCAAAATCTGCAGAAAGCGTTTTGACCGGAAAAATTGAAGCTTTCCAGAAAAGAGCGCAAAAATTCCAGATAGAAGTGATGGAAATTCAACAAAAAGCGAATTCTTATGCTCCGGTGGAATTGAAAAAACTGGAAGAAAAATTTGGTAAACAACAGGAAAATCTCGCCAAAGAAGAAGAAGCTCTGATGAAACAACGGGAAAGTGTCGCTATCGAACTGGAGAAAAAACTGATGGATACTCAAACCGAAATTCAAAAAAATCTTGACGATTACCTTGAAAAAATAGCAAAAGAAAAAGGATATTCACTCATTCTTAAAAAAGGAAGTCTGGGAGGAGTAATGTATGGTACTGAATCCCTTGATATCACCATGGAAACAGTAAAAGCCCTAAACGAAGATTATAAGTCCTCAGAGAATAAATAAGGTTTTTTGGAAATAAAAAGTTTCTTACAAAAACATGTAGATACTTTTTTTTAACCAGTTATTTCTGCAAAATTCCGGGAATATGTGTTGGATAATTTGATGTACATCTTGTTATTGCAACACAACGTTAAAACTCTTTATCTCTTTGTCAAAGTGTAAATTAGTGATTGGTTCAGGTATACAACAAAGGATTTATTTGAATAGGTTATATTTTAAAATACAATATATCGCCCTGAAACCATCCTTCCAACCGATTTTTTTGCCTTCTTCATAAGTTCTTCCATAATACGAAATACCGACTTCGTAAATTTTGATTTTAGGTATTCTGGCAATTTTTGCTGTGACCTCAGGTTCAAATCCAAATCTTTTTTCTTTGAGATTTAAGGATTGCAGCACCTTTGTATTGAACAATTTATAACAGGTTTCCATATCTGTCAAATTTAAATTGGTCAACATATTTGACAAAAATGTTAAAAACTTATTTCCTATGGTATGCCAAAAAAACAAAATCCGGTGCGGGTTTCCGCCTATAAATCTTGATCCGTATACAACATCAGCAAAACCTTCAATCACGGGCCTAAGCAAGTCGTTATATTCACGTGGATCATATTCAAGATCCGCATCCTGAATAATGGTATATTCACCTGTAGCCAAAGAGATGCCGGTATGTAATGCAGCACCTTTGCCTTTATTGACTTCATGAGCTTTATATACGATGCCTAATTGAGGATTTTGACTCATGTAGGTAAAAATAGCTTGTTCAGAATGATCTTTTGAACAATCATTTACAATAATAACTTCTTTTTGTATACCCTGAACAAGTACAACATCTCTGATTTTATCCAGTATAAAATGAATGGTATTACCTTCATTGTATACCGGAATGATGATGGATAATTTTTGTATATCGGCCATAATTGTTACTGCATTAACGTATTCGGGTATGTGTCACCCTGCGGAATCTTAAATCCCAAACTCATTGCCTTCTGATAATCACTTACCGCACCACTTTTATTATTCAACAAAAAGTTTGTCTTACTTCTTTCATAATAAAAGAGTGGCTTGGAATTGTCCAAAGAAATTGCCTTGTTGTAAGCGTCCAGGGCTTCTTTATTTTGAGACAAAATACGGTGTGCTCTACCCTTTTCATACCACATATCACCATTATTAGGTCTTAACTTAAGATAGCTGTCTATATCCGTTATAGCCAGGTCTACGCGATTTGCCTGTTGATACATTATGGACCGATTCAGATAAGCCACATCATGATCAGGTTTAAGTTCAATTCCTTTAGTCAGATCCAAAATTGCCTGATTTATATTACCCAGTCTCGCATAGGTTGCGCCTCGGTTTGTATAAAACTCACCATTGTCCGGCTCATATTCGATGGCCTTATTATAATCTTTAAGAGCCAAAAGTAAAGTATCCTGACCTTTAGCCATGGTAAAAAACAATCTGGCTCGTGAGTTATAAGCTTGTGGCTGTTCGTCCTTCAATGAAATTGTTTTGTTATAATCAGCCATTGCCTCTTTATACATTCCTTTATCCCGATAGAAATTAGCCCGGTTACCATAAGGTGTCGTAGTATTTTGGTAATATTTGATGACGTGACTCCACATGGTGCCACTGTCTTTCCAAATCGTATTTTGGGCTGTAGTCATTTTGGCAAATATCAAAAACACAACAACAACAGGACCTAAAACATACCATTTATTTTGACTTTGGGTTTGTATATATTGCTGAATATAAAAAGCCATGATAAAAAATAATCCGAAATACGCTATGTAGGTAAACCTGTCAGCAATATATCCCTGTCCTGCTGCCAATATTTGTAATAAAAATATAATGTTTACAATAAAAAAACTGATTCCAAAAAAAAGGGCTTTATGTTTTTTCGTATAAGCCCACCATAATACATACAATGTGATGGGTAAAATAACAATGGAAACGTAATAGTACCATGGAAAACCTGCGGGGTAAGGATATAGAGGAGACATCCTGTATGGAACAATACTTTTTACCAGATATACTATAAAGCTGAATGCTCCGATAAAAAGTCTCTGAATAAAATGATAATCAGCACCAGCATTTCCTGCGTCGAGAGAACCGAAATCTTTTAGAAAATAAATTCCGATTAGTCCGAAAATCAAAGACATAACAAATAAAGGAATTTTATCCAAAATAATTTTCCACAGAATGTTTTCCTTCATGTAATAATCCACAGCCAGCAAGGAAAGGGGCAGAGAAACTGCCTGGATTTTTGATAACAAACTGAGAATAAAAAATACAAAAATCAACAACCATCGCCAGTTTTTTTGATCCTTTATGTAAGAAATATATTGAGAAATTGCCGCAAGATAGAAAGCTCCGAAAAGCACGTCCTTTCTTTCTGTGACCCAGGCTACTGACTCGACCCGCATGGGATGAATACCAAACAATAATGCTAATATAAATGCGGCAAGAACGTTAAGTCCCAGTTTTAAGCCGATTCTGTAAACCAAAAATGTACATATTACGTGAAGTATGACATTATTGGCATGCCAGTACATAGGTTTGTCAAAACCAAACCACATTTTTTCAATAGCAAATGTCCAGTTTGCCAAAGGATTGTAATTACCTATTACATTGTTTGTAAATATATATTTTGTGACTTGCCAAAAATCCCCTTTTGCCATAAATTGGATAGCCGGGTGTTCATAAAAGTTTTTGTCATCATCCCAATTGACAAATTGATTATCTAGCGTATTGTAAAAACATCCAAAGGTAATAATGATTAAAAGTAACGGCCAAACCAGACTGTTTTGTTCGGATTTTACAGAATTTGTCTTTACGGGTGTAGTTGACTTTGTTTGGTTACTTTTAGATTTACTTAATTTTTTGCTCATATTTGTGGATAATATGGTGCAAATGTAAAGCAAAATCCATAATTTATGAAGTATAAATGACAATATCAGAAAAAATCAAATATAAAATATTTGAATATATTTCTGATACTGTCTGATTATGTCTTAAAATGATTGATAAAACCCAAAAAAGTATTATTCTGCGCCTTCAGCGCCTTCGGCTGCTACAATAGCTGTATTTAGTTTTTCTACTTCTTTATCGATGTAATACAAGCTTTGACCGCCTTCACCAATCACTTTTATTTTGTCGATGATATCTCTGATGACTGCTTCTTCTTCCCTTTGTTCGGAGATGTACCATTGCATAAAGTTGAGCGTGCTGTAATCATTTTCCAATGTACTAACGCGCACAATCTCATGGATAGCCATGGTTACTTTTCTTTCCTGTTCAAAAACTTTTTGGAAAACATCCTGAATTTTGTCATATTCCTGTGGTGGTTGTTCTATAGAAGGAGTAGCCGGGTGAACTCCCATTTCGCTCATGTATTCATAAATTTTCAACATATGCACCCGTTCTTCATCTGATTGACGCATAAAAAAAGATTTACAACCTTTTAATCCCTGACAATCACACCAATATGCCAATGCCAGATAAAAATTAGAAGCATAAGATTCATAAAGAATCTGAGAGTTTAATAAAGATATTACATTTTTACTAAGGTCTGCCATGATATATTTTTTTTATTAAACCACGATCGATTCATAATGTTTCTGATTTTGAAGCATCGTGTCTAATTTAGAATCAGTCTTCGTAAACAATCTTTTGGTTGTTTAATCTATTGTTATCCGTTTCTCATGTTTTGAATTTACAGGTATAGCAGTGAACAGAAATCTGAACTTAATGAACAGACAAAAAATATATTTGCAGAAAATAGTGTTCCAACTGACAAATAAATCTGTAAAAAATTACAACCTTTGTCATTCATAATATAATCACGACACATGGATATTAATGACATTCTTACGCATCTTGGGGAAGACAGAGATTTATATTTTCAATCTGTTGCACCTCCTGTAATACAAACAAGTAACTTTGTTTTTTCAGGCATTGAAGATATGAGGCACAAAATTCTTGATGAAAATCACTACCATGTATATACACGCGGAAACAACCCTACCGTCAACATTCTAAGGAAAAAAATTGCAGCCCTTGAAAAAACGGAAGATGCCCTTGTCACCGGAAGTGGAGCATCTGCTGTGGCAGGTGCCGTAATGTCTTTTGTTGAACAGGGTGATCATATTATTTGTGTTCAAAAACCATATTCGTGGACGTATACACTCATCAGTCAATATCTTTCAAAATTTGGTGTAGCCTATGATTTTGTTGATGGTAGCAATATATCAGACATTAAAAATGTAATCCGGCCAAATACAAAAATTCTTTATCTTGAAAGTCCAAACTCGTTGACATTTGAAATACAGGATTTGCGGGCTTGCGCCGAATTGGCTAAAAAAAACAACATTATTACGATTATAGACAACAGTCATTGTAGTCCGTTGTACCAAAATCCGGCAGTTTTCGGAATAGATCTTGTCGTTCACTCTGCGACCAAATACCTTAACGGACATAGCGATGTGGTGGCCGGTGTCATCTGCGGGTCAAAAAACCACATTGAACATATATTTAAAACAAGCTACATGACTTTAGGCCTGATCATTTCACCTCATGATGCGTCCATGATCATCCGGGGACTAAGAACGTTGCCTTTGCGACTCAAACAAAGTAATGACACGGCACTTTATATTGCCACTAAGCTTGAAGGCCATCCAAAAATACAAAAAGTCATCCATCCTTTATTACCTTCCTTTCCACAATACACATTGGCCAGTTCTCAGATGACCGGTGCAGGTGGTTTGACGACGATCGTTTTAAAAACAGACGCAAAACAAGATGTATATTCCTTCGTTAACGCTTTGCAACACTTTTTAATGGCAGTATCCTGGGGTGGATACGAATCTCTGATCATTCCATCCATTGTTTTTCATGACATGCCCGGCAAACCTGACTCTCCGATTCCCTGGACTTACATCAGATTTTATTTTGGATTGGAGGAAGCGGACTTTTTGCTAAACGATATTCTGCAGGCTTTGGACAAAATGTGATACATGTATTCAATTTTTCCAAATCAGGAGGAGATTTTTTTGCCGATAGGATTTGAAATTAACATATTTCTCAAATCATCTGATGCATTGGTCAGATATAAAATCCCAAGGTATCCCACTCCAAACAAAAATGTTTTAATGGCCATGATTCCGGCGATACTCCAAAAATGAAATATTTTTATGTCAGTATACCTGCCATAGACGATGAGCAAAACCAACAATACCAAAATAACCACAATCAGCCTGACATTCTGACCATTGAACGGAGATAGCTTCAGAGCCAGATAAAGGTATAAAGTCCTTACAAAATTGTA
>JALHOZ010000041.1 GCA_022842725.1 Saprospiraceae bacterium | reverse complement strand
TCCACAAAACTAACAATTTTGAGTCCCCCCGGACCCCCCATTGTTATACATAATAATAAGTTTAATATGAAGATTTTATCTTCGGTGCAAATCTAAAGGGGAAGGGGGTGAGTAAAAACATCGATATTTCAGACTCGCGCGCGCCGCAGCGATACAGTTTTTACATCCCGATAGCTTATCGGGACCAACAAATCAAACAATTCAAACAAAAATCCCGGTTCATTTTCTCTGTTTTACCCCAACCCTGAACGGGAGCCAGAGAAAATGGATTCCAGTTATGAGAATTCAGTAGTTTGGGCAATCCAAGGCCAGCTTCGTCCGGGGCTCCCTATAGGGTCGGGGTAAAACCCGGACGATGCTGGCCGATAAGTTCGACCCTCCGTGCGCCGCATAAATACAAATCCAACAAATCCAACATCCCGATGGCCATCGGGACAACAACTCCATAAGACATTTATCCTCCAAAATACACAAAAATCTCCCGTAACTTCGTAATTTTGCCTTTTTATTGCCGGAAAGACAGCTATCACCAACACCGATTTTATGTCAACCGGTTCACATCTTAAAATACGGATGGATGAAAACAAAATTGAGCTCCAGCGCGGTTTGGGAAGATATAGTAGGCTATTCCCGGGCAGTAAAAGTGGGTAATGTCATCGAAATTGCAGGGACGGCTTCCGTAAAAAACGGGGAAGTCATCCATACCCATGATCCGTATTTGCAGGCAGGATATATCCTGAATATAATTGAAAATGCCTTAAAACAACTGGATGCCAGATTGGATGATGTGATCCGAACACGGATTTATCTACGCAATGTTGACGATTGGCAACAGGTAGCCAAAGCGCATAAAGAGTATTTTGGAAAAATTAAACCCGTTTGTACGATGGTAGCCGTATCAAGTATGATCAATCCGGATATTCTGGTGGAGATTGAAGCAACTGCTGTTCTCACTTAAAATTTTTATTTTTGTACAAGATCAAAGAAATATATTATACCATCCAGGGTGAAGGTTTTCATACCGGAAGACCTGCGGTTTTTTGTCGTTTTTCAGGTTGTAACCTCTGGTCAGGCCTCGAAAAAGACAGGGACAAAGCTGTTTGCCGCTTTTGTGATACCGATTTTTGGGGTATGGACGGCAAAAACGGCGGAAAATATGACAAACAGGCATTGACAGACATGATTTTGTCGCTCTGGCCAACATCAGAAAATCATAAGGTGTTTGTTGTATGCACAGGAGGAGAACCGGCACTTCAGATAGACGACGAACTGGTTTCCTGTTTTCATGACCATGGGATCGAAATGGCTATCGAAACCAACGGAACAGTCCAACTTCCTGAAGCTATTGACTGGGTATGTGTCAGCCCCAAAGCGGATACCGATATTATTGTCACCAAAGGAAATGAAATAAAACTGGTTTTCCCCCAACCGGAAAATACACCTGCACAATACGAATCATTGGATTTTGACCATTTTTATCTGCAACCCCTCGATGATGATCATCAAAAAGATCACATCCGTGCCTGTGTGGAATATTGCCTTCACCATCCTTTATGGAAATTAAGCCTGCAAACCCACAAATTTATCGGCATCGATTGATGGTGAGCGACCTACAGTCGTGTTTTTGGTAAAGATTTCTTTTGGGTTAAAAACTTATTTTCCCAACTCAACAGCTCTTTGGAAGGCGGCTTTGGCTCCGTCGATGATGATTTGATCCAAATGACCTTCCTCAAAAACATGGATGGCCGCTTCAGTGGTGCCCCCTTTGGAAGCAACTTTTTGGATCCATTCAGAACAGGAAAAGTTACCTTGCTGGTACAATTGAAGCGCTCCGAAAAAGGTTTGTTTGACCAATAATTCTGCCTCAGCCGTACGAATGCCCATTGACATGGCTGCTTTGATCATCGATTCCATAAAATAATAAATGTAGGCAGGACCTGAACCTGATATAGCCGTGACCACATCAATCTGCGTTTCATGCTGAACATTGAGGGTTTTACCCGTCGTCTGAAGCAAATTCTGAATCCATTGTTCTTCAAATCGGCTGACTTCCTCCGTTGCTGTAAAAGCCGTCATTCCTGAACCGATTTGAGCTGGAAGATTGGGCATGGCCCTTATGATTTTGTTGACTTGCAGCCCTTCGCGGATGGTTTGAATGGTAATACCAGCCATGATACTCAAAAAAACCTGGCTGGCGTCGACGTAGGGTTTGATTTTAGAAAATAAAGAGGCAGCATCCTGAGGTTTTACCGCCAGAATGACCAATTCAGCTTCCGGTATTTTGGTATAATCCGTAATAATCTGTGCCAATCCAAGCCGGGCAAGATTTTCGATCCGGTCGTCCTTGTCTTTTTCGAGGATCATCAATTGTTCGGCATTAACGACATGTGAATTGATGAAAGAACGGGCATACGTCAGTCCCATATTTCCTCCACCTATGATTAATATTTTCATGATATACTATCCTGATGTAACTACAAATGTAGAAGATTGTACCCAAAACGGGCTCAAATTGGGATACATTGACATTTCATTAAGCTATCCCTTTTTGAATATCAATTTTTATGTATCTTTGCCATCCAAATTTTAAGCAAGTTCCTATATGTTCGAAAGTTTAAGTGAAAAACTGGATTATGCGTTTAAAAGTCTGAAGGGAGACACAAGACTTACAGAGTTAAACATTGCCAATTCGGTCAAAGAAATCAGAAGGGCGCTCGTAGCAGCGGATGTAAATTATAAAATCGCCAAAGAATTTACGGATAAGATCAAAGATAAAGCCCTCGGAAAGGAAAATGTACTTTCTGCCGTAAAGCCGGGTGATGTTATGGTCAAAATCGTGCTTGACGAAATGGTTGAGCTCATGGGTGGTCAGGCTGCCGGTATCAACATCAAAGGCAATCCGGGCATTATCCTGATTTCGGGTTTACAAGGTTCGGGTAAAACCACCTTTACAGGAAAACTGGCAAAATTCCTTTCGGAAAAAAAGTCCAAAAAACCTTTGTTGGTTGCCTGTGACGTGTATCGTCCTGCCGCCGTAGATCAATTGTCCGTACTGGCAGAACAAATCGGGGTGGCTATCTACAAAGAGGTAGAAAACAAAAATCCGGTCAGTATCGCACAAAATGCCATACAATACGCAAAATCTCACAGCCACGATCTGGTGATTATCGATACCGCCGGTCGTACTGCCGTCGATGAGGATATGATGACGGAGATTGAAAATATCAAAAATGCCATTCAGCCTACAGAAACCCTTTTTGTTGTCGACTCGATGACAGGACAGGACGCTGTCAATACGGCCATGGTTTTTAACGAAAGAATCAATTTTGACGGAGTCGTATTGACCAAACTGGATGGAGATACCAGAGGGGGTGCGGCTCTTTCCATCAAATATGCTGTCGGTAAGCCGATCAAATTTATCAGTTCGGGCGAAAAAATGGATACCCTGGACGTATTTTATCCGGAAAGGATGGCACAACGTATCCTCGGGATGGGGGATATCGTGTCTTTGGTAGAAAAAGCTCAGGAACAGTTTGACGAAAAAGAAGCCGAACGTCTGGAGAAAAAAATCAAAAAAAATAAATTTGATTTTAACGATTTCCTCGGCCAGATGAATCAGATCAAAAAAATGGGTGACCTGAAATCTTTGATGGGAATGATACCGGGAATGGCAAAACTGACCAAAGATATCAACATCGATGATAAAGCTTTTTCACGCATTGAAGCCATCATTCACTCGATGACACCTAAAGAAAGAGCCAATCCGGAACTGCTCAACATGAACCGTAAAAAAAGAATTGCACTGGGTTCAGGCAAAAATATTCACGAAGTCAATATGTTTATCAAACAATTTGACCAGATGAAAAATATGATGCACATGATGAGCAAGGGTAAAGGCATGGACAAACTCATGGGCGGTATGCCAAAAATGCCCAGGAGGTAATATTATTCAACCTATTCAGATAAAACAAACATTTCATGAAAGTAAGTAAAATTTTGAGTATGAGCGTAGCCTGCCTGCTTACTGTATCTGCTGTTGGTCAGCAGAATCCGTTAATGGAAGCTTATAATACCCCTTTTAATACCGTTCCGTTTGACAAAGTCAAGGTGGAACATTTTATGCCTGCCATCGAAGATGCCATGGTTAAAGGCAAAGCGGATATTGAAGCCATTGTCAGCAATAAAGCCAAACCCGATTTTAAAAATACCATCGTTGCCCTCGAACATGCTGGTGAAGATGTAGGAAGGGTTTCAAAAGTGTTGTTCAACCTCAATTCTATGGAGACAACACCGGAAATTCAAAAAACGGTCCAGGCAGTATCAGCCAAACTGACGGATTACAGAAATGATATTTCTTTGAATCCGGTACTTTTTGATAAAGTAAAAAAAATATACGACGTCAGAGAAAGCCTCAAACTGAACACAGAGGATGCTATGTTGCTCGAAAAAACATACAAAGGATTTGTCAGAAATGGTGCCTTACTATCAGAAGACAAAAAAAATGTTTTGAGAGAAATCAACAAAACATTGTCTGAAAGAGGCCTTCGTTTTGGTGAAAACGTACTCAAAGAAACCAATGGATTTGCCAAATATATCGAAAATGAAGACGAACTGAAAGGTTTGCCGGAATTTGCCCTGACAGCAGCCAAAGAAGCAGCTAAAAAAGATGGCAAAGAAGGTTGGAAATTTACGATCCAGGCACCGAGTTATGGTCCGGTCATGCAATACGCTGACAATCGTGAGTTGCGAAAAGAAATGTTTTTTGCTTTTAATACCAGAGCTTATAAAGAAAATGAATTTAACAATACCCAGATCATCAAAGATCTCGCGAAACTGAGGTACGAAAAGGCAGTATTGTTGGGATACAACACCTGGGCCGATTACATCCTGGAAGAAAGAATGGCCAATACAAAACAAATTGTCATGGACTTTCTCGATAATCTCAAAGATAGCGCCATACCGGTAGCAAAAGCTGAAATCGAAGAAGTGACCGCTTATGCCAAAAAGAACGGATTTGAAGGGGAACAACTGGAAAGATGGGACTTTTCATATTATGCTGAAAAGTTGAAAAAAGAAAAATTTGCCATCAATGATGAAGTGTTAAAACCTTACTTCAGCCTTGAAAATACCATCGACGGATTGTTTAAGTTATGTACCGATCTTTGGGGCATTACCTTCAAAAAAAATGAAGAAATCCCGACATGGCATGAAGATGTAATGGTTTATGAAGTGTATGACAAAGACGGATCTTTACTGGCGATTTGGTATGGTGATTATTTTCCGAGACCGGGCAAAAGAGCAGGAGCATGGAATAATACGTTAAGAGACCAGTGGATGGAAGGCACCGAAGACGTCAGACCTCATGTGGTCAACATTTGTAATTTTTCAAAACCAACAGCTGATAAACCTGCTTTGCTTACATTCGGTGAGGTTGAAACCTTGTATCACGAATTTGGACACGCACTCCACAATATCTTTGCAAAAGGAAATTACAGCAGGCTGACAGGTACCAGTGTTGCGTGGGATTTTGTAGAATTGCCAAGCCAGCTGATGGAAAATTTTGTCAGCGAACCTAAGGTCCTGGCTACCTTTGCAAAACATTATGAAACCGGCGAAGTGATTCCTCAGGAGTTGGTCAATAAAATTAATGAAAGTTCGACCTTCCTTTCAGGTTTGACTACGATGCGACAATTAGCCTTTGGCTACATCGATATGACCTGGCATGGCAATAATCCTGAAGGATATTCAGTAGAAGGTGTCGAAGAAAAATCTGATGTTACCCGAAGTTTTTATCCTGTAGTGGAAGGAACGTCTATCAGTTCTTCATTCTCTCATATTTTTGCCGGAGGCTATTCAGCCGGATACTACAGCTACAAATGGTCTGAAGTTTTGGATGCAGATGCTTATGCCATGTTTAAACAAAATGGCGTGGTCAATAAAGCCGTAGCGCAACACTTCAGAGATCATATCCTGTCTAAAGGAGGTACACAACACCCAATGGAGTTGTTTAAAAATTTCAGAGGAAGAGAACCAAAACCTGAAGCCATGTTGGTAAGGTCAGGCTTGTTGAAAATGCCATAAAACATACGATAGATGAATATTGAAGCCATCCTGGAAGATCTCAGAAACAGGCCTTCCGGACCTGAAAATACTGAGGCCTTCCGGGTTTTGCTTCACATAATGGATGATCTCAGAGATAAATGTCCCTGGGATAAAAAACAGACTTTCCTCAGCCTCAGAAATCTCACCATTGAAGAGATGTACGAACTCGCTGACGCCCTCCTCGAAAACAATTACGACGACATCAAAGAAGAGATAGGAGATATCATGCTGCATATGATATTTTATGCAAAAATTGCTGATGAAGAGGGGAGGTTTACCATCGGCGATGCCTTATTGACCGTTTGTCGCAAACTGATCCACCGACACCCTCATATTTACGGTGACACAACGGTAAAGGATGAAGCGGAAGTCAAAAAAAACTGGGAACAATTAAAACTTCAGGAAGGGAAAAAGTCCGTTTTGCAGGGTGTTTCCAATGGATTGCCGGCATTGGTCAAGTCGTACCGCATGCAGGAAAAAGTCGCTCAGGTCGGCTTTGAATGGGACCATATCGATCAGGTTTGGGAAAAGGTGGAAGAAGAAATCGGAGAGTTAAAAGAAGCCATAACCTCCGGAGATAAAGAACACATAGAACATGAATTCGGCGATATCCTTTTTGCATTGGTTAATTATGCCAGGTTTCTGAAAATTGATCCTGAAACGGCGTTGGAAAAAGTCAATAAACGGTTTAAATCCAGATTTCAATACATTGAAAATCATGCAACCGAAGCGCTCAGCAATATGTCTCTTGAAGAAATGGATGTATTGTGGAATGAAGCAAAAATGGTGGAAAAAAATCAAAAAAAATAAGTTGGCATGATGAAAATAATTGTACTCATTTTTTTGTGTCTGACCCAAATCGGAATTTTTGCACAATCTCAGGGATTTTATTGCGAAGAAGTTCATCCTTCCATCCGTAAGTTCACCTGGAACAGTAGTGATCCCGCTTTTCAACATCAGTACAGCGACGTTGTCCTCTTGAAGGAAAATCAGGAATGTATCGGTTGCATGGTCTCTAAAGATTCTGTTTTTATTCCGTCATTATCTTTGAAGATTAAAAAAAATGCGACCGAAAATGGTTTTCTGATTTCCCTCAATCCAAATGAAGAGATATATGGTGGTGGAGGAAGAGCGTTGCCGGTATCCAGAAGGGGGAAAGCTTTTCCTTTGAACAATAATCCATGGTACGCATATGGGGTAGGAGCGGACCACCTTAATTTTTCAGTTCCTTTTTTTATTTCATCAGCAGGTTACGGTTTGTTTTTTGACAATCCATCCAAAGGATATGCCGATTTGGGCAAAAAAGATCCGTCCAACATGGAAGTTAGTTTCACCGGCGGAGCCTTAAACGTTTATATCATCGAAGGAAAAACGACCGAAGATATTTTGAAAAAATACCATGAGCTGACAGGAACGCAGGAAATGCCTCCCAAGTGGGCTTTCGGACTGTTTATGAGCAGATTCGGGTACAGAAGTGAAAAACAGGTTACAGATATAGCAAATGAAATGGACAAAAAGGGATTTCCTTACGATGCGGTTATCTTTGATTTGTTTTGGTTTGGTGACAGTATCAAATCCACAATGGGAAATCTGTCCTGGGTAAATAAAAAAGCCTGGCCAAATCCTGAAAAAATGATCCGTGCATTTGCCCGGAAAGACAAAAAAACCATCCTGATCACTGAGCCATATGTATTAAAAACATCTTTGAATTATGACGCTGCGTCACCGTATTTTGCTCTTGACAAGACAGATCAACCTTATCTTTTGAAGGACTTTTATTTTGGAAATGGAGGATTGATCGACATATTCAGGCCTGAATCCGGACAATGGTTTTTATCAAAATATGACGAACAAATCAAAATGGGTGTTTCAGGTTGGTGGGGAGATTTGGGCGAACCCGAAAGACATCCTGAGGATATGTTGCATCAAATATCGGTCGGCGGAAAAATCACAAAAGTACCTGCCACCTATGTCCACAATCTTTATGGTCACGAATGGACAAAAATGTTGTACCAACATTACGCAAAAAATTATCCCCACTATAAATTGTTTAGTCTCAACAGAGCCGGATTTGCCGGATCGCAACGATATGGTATCATCCCCTGGACAGGAGACGTAAGCAGGTCGTGGGATGGGTTCAGAGCTCAGATCCCATTACTTACGGGAATGGCTTTAAGCGGGATTCCTTATATTCATTCTGATGCGGGAGGATTTGCCTTAGGTGACAAAGACCCGGAATTGTATACAAGATGGTATCAGTTTTCAGTTTTTACCCCGATTTTGCGGCCCCATGGAACCGCGGTTTATGACGTCGATCCGGGGGCAGTAAGTTATCCGAGTGAGCCTGCTTTGATTGGAGGCACATGGGAGAAAATATTACAAAAATATACAATGTTGCGGTATGAAATGTTGCCTCACAATTACCATCTCGCCTTCAGACAATATAAAAATGGGGAGCCGTTGATTTCGCCGATGGTGTATTATTTTCCGGAGGATAAAAACAGTTCCGGTTCAGTTGAACAATACATGTGGGGAAAAGATATTCTGGTTGCTCCGGTCATGGAAAAAAATCAAAAAAGGAAAAAATTGTATTTACCTGAAGGGTTCAAATGGTACACTTTTCAATCGTCTTTCTATAAAGGAAAACCGGGCGTTTATTCTGGTTGGCAGGCCTGGAATGTCGAAAATTACGATCTCCCGATTTTTGTAAAAGAAGGTTCTTTTATTGTATTGCATGCAAAAAAAACCGGAAAGTCAACGAAAGACTTTGATGATGGAAATATAGAAATTCACTACTACTACAGCAGTCAAAATTCAACTTCCGAATGGTATGACGATAATGGAAATGACAAATTGGCAAATCAGGAAGGGTTATATGATCTTTTGGGCTTTTTTATGAAACATGAAGGGGCTTTATCTCAACTAGAGATTGATTACAAACATAAACACAAAAACAATTGGAGAGAAAAAAGGAAAATAAAACTTTTTATACACGGATTGCCTGAAAATAAAAAAATCCATCTTAACGGTAAAATGGTAAAACCCGATAAAAAAGGGGCTTATCCAATGACACTGATAAAAGGAACAAAGTTGTCTTTGGAACTTAAGTAGGTTATGTGGTAAATCACCCGTTTTTTTTTAGCGTATATTATTTTGATATGTTTTCCTCATGGCAGGAATCGTCTTTGTTCAATTGTTTGTTCAAGACATTTTTAGTAAAAAAATCTTCAATTTCAGGCTGTATTATAGATTTAATTCTACCTTAGCTATTTAAATAATAATAAGGTAAATTTATGCAGTATTACAGGATGTTAGCCTTCATATTTGCTTTGATTTTTGTGATGCCTTCTTTGAGCGCACAATATAAAGGAAGTTATAAAGTTGCGAATAAACTCCACCAATCGCTTGAAGAAAGGACGGACAAAGAATACGATATACATGTATTGTTGGGTGATCAGGTAGATCTTGATTATTGGGAAAAATATTTTGAGACCAACAAAACACCTTATAATGAAAGAGCAAAAATCCTGATTAAAAAGCTTAAAGAAAAAGCAACTTCCACCCAGGTTGTTTTTTTCGAAAATTGGGCAAAAGCAGGTTATACTGAGGATAATATCAAAAAACATTGGATAGTCAACGGTTTTTCATTAAAAGCAAATGGCAATCTCATCAAAGAACTTGCTACCATGGAAAGTATATCATGGATCGGTGAAAATGTGGTATTGTCTCAGACGACCTATTCTGTCGAAAAGCTTGAAGTGATGGCACCAAACGGAACGGAAAGAGGTCTTTTGGCCATCAACGCTCCTGCTATGTGGTCATTGGGTTATACGGGATTTGGGACCACTGTTTTTACTGCTGATACCGGGGTTGATCCTACTCATCCGTCTTTGGCATACCATTATAAAGGAAATTATGTTCCGGAATCTGAAGCATGGTATCCCAATACATTTACACCTCAGAATCTCGACAGAGGACCTTTTGATTGTTCCAACCACGGAACGCACGTTACCGGTACGGTATTGGGTCTGGACAGAAAAACAAATGACACCATCGGTGTGGCTTTTAATGCCAGTTGGATCGGAGGGGCAATCCTCTGTGGTGTAGGAACATCAGACAATATCGGTGCATTCGAATGGGCAATAGACCCGGATGGTGATGATGATACAACAGACGATATTCCTGATGTGATCAACAATTCATGGTACGATCCAAGCCTTAATGAATTGGATTGTTACAGTGTGTATGTTCCTGTTTTACAAACTTTGGAAGTCATCGGCGTCGCAGTGGTTTTTTCTGCCGGTAATGAAGGGCCGGACCCGGGAACGATTACCCAACCTCATAATATCAATATCAATGAGGTCAACACCTTTACAATAGGTGCTTTAAACGGAAATTCATCCGCCCTTCCCATTGCTGATTTTTCGAGCAGAGGGCCATCTCATTGTGAAGGTGAAGGATCCATAAAAATCAAACCGGAAGTGTCTGCACCCGGCGTTCAGGTCAGGTCTTGTGTTCCCGGAAATGAATTTGCTTTGTTAAATGGTACGTCTATGGCGGCACCACATGTTTCCGGCGCCATCCTTTTATTAAAAGAAGCATTTCCGGACCTGGGAGGAAAAGATTTTAAGCTTGCGTTGTATAATACAGCGAGGGATTTGGGAGCTCCGGGTGAGGACAATATTTTCGGAATGGGAATTATTGATGTATTTGCTGCCTATGAATATTTGGTCAATGCAGGTAATGTGCCGGCAAATCCTCATAAATTGCGGGATGTGATGCTGCTGGAAGCCAAAACTTCTTTTTATGCATGCGAAAATACCGTTGAGCCTTACATTTTGGTTGAAAATAACGGTGTTGATACCGTAACCTCATTTTTGGTGGAATATGGCGGGCCTCTCGAAACAAAATCATTTACATGGACAGGTGTGATGGCTCCCAAAGAAAGAAATTATATTGCCCTGGAAGCATTTACACCGGATTCTGATTTTGAAATGATAACCGTTTCCATCGTGTCTGTCAATGAAGGAGCTGATGAAAGACCGTTTAACAACTCCATTTCCGCACCTATCGTATTGAGTGAAAGGAAAAAGGTACTTGCGAATATTGAAGAATCGGACAAAATTTGCACCAATTCGCAAATTGTACTGACCAGTCCGCTCGGATTGAGCGGCAACTTTACCACAAACTGGTACGATGATATTTTTGACGGTAACCTGTTGTATAACGGCAACCGTTGGTTACTACCGGCGGATGAATCCAATAAAACGATTTACGCTGAAATAACCTATACACAAAACTTTGGTGAAAATGCACCTGAAGAGAATCCTGTTCCTGAAAGCAGCCTGGAATCAGGTCTGGTTTTTGATGCGGAATTCGGGTTTACCTTATTGTCATTTGATATTTACAGCGCACAAAGACACACAGTTGATGTTGCAGTCCTGAATGAAAATAATAATGTGGTTCATGTCATTTCCAGACCACAAACACCGGAAGGAAAAAGAACCATCAATGTCCAATGGTATATTCCTCCGGGGAAAAATTATAAACTGGTCAAAAAATCAGGAAAGGACCTGTATGGAAATAAAAATCAAATAAACTTTCCATACACCATTGAGGATGTGTTATCCGTAAAATCCGGTTATAAAAATGGTCAGGAAGCCAATGAGTATATCGGTTTTTATAATATTAAAATCAGACATACAGAACCATGTGGCAGAATACCTTACAATTTTACGCTTTCACAAAATGACAGTATAACTTCCGAGGTTATGTTTTCCATTTCCGGAGATACGGTCACATTGCCAAATCTTCTTGAAGCGAGTTCATTGACTGAAAATGTAAGTTTTGTCTCATGGGATATGGGTGACGGAACCGTTTATGCTGATAGTGTAGTTGCACATGAATACTTTTCGGCAGGCACCTATACCATTTGTTACCACATCAAAGATCAAAATTTATGTTCTACAGCCAGCCTGAAAGATGTGGTTGTTTTACGCTCAGTCTCCACTCAAGAGCTTATTCCTGAGGATTCAGATGAAATCATCATTTATCCCAATCCTGTTTTGGATAAACTTTATATTGAAAAATTGTCCAACAAAAGGAATGAAAATATTTCTGTTTTGATTTACGATCAAAATGGCAGCCGTATTTTTGTAGGGGATTGGAACAAAGGCAATACATGGCAAACCGATATTTCAGCCTGGCCCGGAGGTATTTATTATGTCAGATTATTGGGGCAAAATCAGGTTCAGTCACATCGGTTTGTGAAATTTTGAGTTGATTTTGATGAACTTATCTTCGTTTTTTTGATTACATAAGGTATATTTTTGACCGTAATATCGTATTATGTCTTCCATCGTTACCCTTGATTCAAATATAGATTCTGTTTTACGCAACATAGCTGAAAAAGTTTATGCAGGGACAAGAATAGATAATCATGATGCAGAATATCTTTTTAACCATGCTTCCCTGAGTTTTGTTGGTAGCCTTGCTAACCATATCAGAGAAAAAAAACATGGTGACAATACCTATTTCAACAGAAATTTCCATATTGAACCTACGAATATCTGTTTGTATACCTGTTCGTTTTGTTCGTACAGCAGATTGATTAAAAAACGTTCTGAAGGATGGGAATATACCCTGGAAGACATCATGGACATCGTAAAATCTTATGATGGAAAACCGGTAACAGAAGTACACATTGTCGGAGGGGTTTTACCACAATACGATGTTACTTTTTATGCAAACCTGTTTTCTGAAATTAAAAAACACCGACCGGAACTCCACGTTAAAGCATTAACACCTGTAGAATATCACTACATTTTCAAAAAAGACAAAATATCTTACGAAGAAGGTATGCTCCTGATGAAAAATGCAGGACTGGATTCTATGCCGGGCGGAGGAGCAGAAATTTTTCATCCCGAAATCAGAGACCAGATCGCCGGAGGAAAATGTAGTGGAGAACAATGGTTGCGCATCCATGAAATATGGCATGAACTGGGTGGCAGATCAAACGCAACGATGTTATACGGCCATATTGAAAGTTATTTTCATAGGGTAGATCACCTGGACAAACTCAGACAATTGCAGGACAAGACCGGAGGTTTTCAGACTTTTATTCCGTTAAAATTCAGAAATCAGGACAACCAAATGTCGCACCTTCCTGAAGTAAGTCATGTCGAGGATTTGAAAAACTATGCCATTTCAAGGATTTATCTGGACAATTTTGACCACATCAAAGCCTATTGGCCGATGATTGGAAGGGAAATGGCTCAGCTGTCTTTATCTTTTGGTGTAGACGATATTGACGGCACGATTGACGATACCACCAAAATTTATTCGATGGCAGGTAGCGAAGAACAAAATCCTGCATTAAGTACGGAAGAGTTGGTCCAAATGATCCGCAGGGTAGGGCGCAAAGCCATCGAAAGAGATACTCTGTACAATGTGGTACAAGACTATACAGATGTGGTTTTTGAGGAAGATAACCTGTACAAAGGTTATGTCTCATTGCCGGTAGTCTGACAAAAATTCGGGGTTATCCAACGAGCACTTTGATTATTTTTTGCCCTTTTTAACCGGTTTGTTGAAGGCATCAGGTATTTCTGCCTGAATCCATGATTTTACCGTTTCAAGGCTTACTTCGGCAAGGTCCGCAGCTTCCAGTTTTACACCATCCACTTTTGGTATTTTTATGTTGTTTTTGCCAAATTTAATGTAAGGTCCCCATCTTCCGTTTTCGATGGAAATTTTTTCTGATTCCCATTGTTTGATATAACGGTTGGCTTCCTTTTCGAGTTTTGATTCAATCAGTTCTGTCGCTTCTGCCTCGTTAATGGTATCGAGTTTGTAACGAACAGGAACATTGATAAATATGTCATTCCATTTTATAAAAGGACCGAAACGACCTTTACCTTTGGTTACCGGCATATTTTTATAATGGGCAAAAGGAGCGTTTTCATCTTTTTTTGCCTGAATATATTCTTTTGCTTCTTCAATGGTTACGGCCATAGGGTCCTTCCCCCGGGGAATGTTGACAAACATTTCGCCATATTTTACATAAGGCCCGTATCTCCCTGTGTTTACTGTAATATCATCACCATTCCATTCTCCCAATGACTTTGGCAATTGAAACAATTCCATAGCTTCCTCCATATTGATGGTTTCAATGGATTGTCCGGGTTTCAGGTTGGCAAATTTTGGTTTTTCTTCTCCTTCCAGTTCGTCTCTGTCACCGATCTGAATCACCGGACCGAATCGGGTCATTTGAGCGATAACACTGTGGCCTGTGGCTGGGTCCTGACCCAAAACTCTTTTTCCCCTGGCTCTTTCAGCTGTCTCGAGGGTGACATCCACCGTTTCGTGAAACGGAAAGTAGAAGTCACGCAACATTTTTTTCCAATCTTTACCATCGCTTGCCACTTCATCCAGTTTTTCCTCCACATTGGCTGTGAAACTGTAATCCATGATTTGTTTGAAATGGTCTGACAAAAAATCGGTGACCAACATACCCATATCTGACGGATACAACCTGTTGGTGGTCGCTCCGGTATTTTCTGTTTTTGTTTGTTTTTGAATCTGACCTTTTTGAAGGACGAGATAACGGTAGCTTCGTTCCACGCCCGGTCGGCTTTCTTTAGTGACATAACCCCGCTCCTCTTCCATGATTTTTGAAATCGTAGGTGCGTAGGTCGAAGGTCTGCCGATACCGAGTTCTTCGAGTTTTTTAACCAGGCTGGCTTCGGTATATCTTGCCGGTGGTCGTGTATAACTTTCGGTAGCTTCCATAAACTGAAGCGGTAAAACCTGACCTTTGGTCAACGGAGGCAACATTCCTTTTGTGTCTCCATCTTCTTCGTCATCAGAAGATTCCATATAAACTTTCAGAAATCCGTCAAATTTCAAAACTTCTCCTTCAGCTTGTAAAAACCGGTCTTTCATGGTTGAAATTTCGATTTTTACGATGGTTTTTTCAATTTCTGCTTCTGACATCTGACTGGCTATGGTCCGTTTCCAGATCAGTTCGTACAATCTTTGTAAATCTCTGTCGCCACTTACATTTTTTCTTTCGATGTAGGTAGGTCTGATGGCTTCGTGAGCTTCCTGAGCATTTTTATTTTTGGTAGCATACCTTCTTGTATGCAGATAGTTATCACCAAACTGTGTTTTGATTTCTTCCCCGATAGATTGTAAAGCCATTTCGCTCAGGTTGGGTGAATCGGTTCTCATATAAGTGATGAAACCCTCTTCATACAGTCTTTGTGCAATAGACATCGTCCTGTTGACGCTAAAACCCAGTTTGCGGCTGGCCTCCTGCTGCAAGGTTGATGTTGTAAACGGAGGAGCGGGATTCCTTTTTAAAGGTTTTTTTTCAATTCCATGAATAGAAAAATCTGCTCCGTTACAATTTTCTAAAAATGTTAATGCATCCTGTTCGTTATCAAGCCTGTTATTATATTCAGCCTTCAGGGTTACTTCTTCTCCACGATCATTTTTGACCGTAAAGTGTGCGATTATTTTGAAAAAAGGGGCCGTTTCAAATCCCTGGATTTCCCTTTCTTTATCAACCACAAGTTTGACTGCCACCGATTGAACCCTTCCCGCGGATAATTTATTTTTGACTTTACGCCAAAGAACTTCGGACAGTTCAAATCCTACGAGTCTGTCGAGAATCCTTCTTGCCTGCTGTGCATTGACAAGATTGATGTCCAGCGTTCTGGGATTGGTGATTGCTTTTTGTATAGCGGGTTTGGTGATTTCAGAAAAAACAATCCTTTTTGTGGTATATTCATTCAGGCCAAGTTCTTTACACAAATGCCAAGAAATAGCCTCTCCTTCGCGGTCCTCGTCCGTGGCAAGCCAAACTTCTGTTGCTTTTTTGACCTGCTCTTTGAGTTCTCTGACGACTTTGACCTTTTCCGGTGAAACCACGTAATTGGGTTCAAAGTCATTTTGGATATCAATACCTTTATTTCCTTTTTCAAGGTCCCGTATGTGCCCATAACTGGACTTTACGGTAAATTCTCCACCAAGGTATTTTTCTATGGTTTTTGCTTTTGCCGGAGACTCTACAATCAGAAGATTTTTGGCCATGGAAGCTTATATTTTATCCGTTTAGTGAAAAAAATCGGCGCAAAACTAATATAATTTATTCGTGATTGTCAATTTTTATCATAAAATAAGTCATTCTTTGAAAATCTGTTATTCATAATCAAGACTTTATATAGTGAAAATTTATTTCATACACTTGGTTAAATTGTGAATTCACAGAAAAGATAACATAGGTTCTACGATAGGTTCCAAATACTCAGAATGAGTAGTGATGGCAAACCAATCATTGAAAGGGTCTTATATTACAGGATTTTGTAAAGACAGGTCGGAAACCATTTGTTGTTCTGACAGATTCGTTTTCGAAAGCTTTTATATTGATAAAACGGGAAACAGGGCTATCCCTAATTAAAATGTTTTTTGACCAACGCCAGGGTTTTTTTGACACCCTCTTCTTCTGAGATGTCGTTACCTTCCCATTCTACGCCAACAAAACCTTTAAAGTCAGATTGTTTGACAATATCTGCCATCAGGGCATAGTCAATGGTTGTTTCATTACCGGCATCGTCAAAGCCATATGATTTAGCGCTGACTCCTTTAGCATAAGGTATAAGTTCATTGACGCCTTTGTATCTGTCATACTCTTTTAAACAAGGAGCATTCCATCTTTCATTGTTTTCGCGCTGAAGGCAAAAATTGCCAAAATCGGGTAGGGTGCCACAATTAGGCATGTTGACTCTGCTGATGACTGATTTAAGCCAAATACCATAAGAAGATTGACCACCATGATTTTCAACTATAATATTGATGTTTTTCTCTTTGCCATACACACTCAATTTTTTAAGAGCAAGCACAGAAGCATCTGCCATATCCGTTTCTGTTCCTGTACCAAAAAGGTTGACACGTATAGAGTGGCAGCCCAAAAATGCTGCTGCATCAACCCACTTATAATGATTTTCAACCGCTTCATTTCTTTTTTGTTCATCCATTACCGCAAGGTCTCCTTCGCCATCCACCATGATCAATAAGGATTGAATCCCATTTTGTTCAGCTCTGTTTTTTAGTTCTGACAGATAGACAGAATCTTTTACTTTTTCTGCGTAAAACGAACTGACATACTCAATACCGGTAAATCCCAGCTCTTTTGCTTTGGCTGCAAAGTCCAACGGGTCCAAGGTTTTGTCTTCCAAAGCTCTGTGAAATGACCATTGAGCCAACGAATAACTGAATCTGGATGTCGGACCGGCCTCTTCCTGATTTTGGGTATTCGAATCGGAATTTTTTTGCTTACAGGAAGTCAGGGACAATAATACAATGGTTATCATGATATAAAAAGGCATATCTTGAACTAATTAAAAGTCAGGTAAAAAAAATATTAACAAGTGTGGATGCAAATGTAAGATTTGTCTTTCTTTTTTCATTGGTTTTCGGCGCATAATTGTGCTAAAAAAAATAGCCCCGGGAGCTTACACACCGGAACTATTACTGATTTCAGGGGTTATGAGGAAAAACGTCAGTTGCTGAGTTAATGCCTTTTGATTTATGATTTCAGGTACCATCCTAACCACACACCAACGAGACCAAATCCTGCTAAAGCATCAATGAGGTCAGGCATAGTAGGATATTCAAACCATATAGAATTGGCATATGTTCCTGTCAGGTAGCCAATCAGACCTACGGTAAGTGATATCAGTAAGGTGTCTTTAAATTTCCTTTCCCGACATTGTAAAATAATCCAGCAAAGAAGCAACATTGTCACGATATTTACCAAAACACCACGAATCATGTTTTGAGTCATATCAGGATTAAATGATTTGTGATAATAAATCTGTGCCCAGGGCTGACCTTTTTTGGATTCCATAAATTTGGCATTGTCTTCCTGTGAGGTTCCTTTAGGTGTGGTTGGTAAATAGTAGAATCCGGGCTGAATGTTTTCGCTCAGACATTTTAATACACTCTCCTGGCTACTGGTATGTTCGGCCGTAACGCGGTGAAGGTCGAGCACTGTCCACGACAAAAATTGCCAGAAAAAAAGAATGATGCCCCCTACCAAAGATGCAATGATAAATTGTTTCATTTTGTTTTGATTTGAATATGAATAAAAAATAAAGTGTATACCAGCGTTGGGGGGCTGAATCGATATGTTCAAATCAAATTATGTCTGCAAATATAATAATATTTTGAAATACATACTAACAGTCGGTATTATTTTCAAAAAATGGACAAACAGGAAAACGATATGTTTTAAATGAGCCGCCACGTATCCAACCATTTTGTTTTTTTGGATGCCTTAACCGGGAAAAAAATAACACAATTCAATCTTTTGATTTATCATATGACCTTATTTTATATCTTTGTTCTCTTTTTGAAGGATCATATGTGTTTTTTCAAAAAGATTTATGTAGACCATAGAGCTTTCCGGTTTCTTTAAGTTGATAAAAAATCGTTTTTTGTTTGAAAACAGTTTTACCAACTTTTGTTACAGAATATTTTCGGAAAAGAAAAAACAAATACAAGGATCTGATTATTAATTGACATTAAGATAAATATACATATATGAAGTTAGGTATAACGATAGGTGACATGAATGGCATAGGTCCCGAAGTGATTCTGAAGGCTTTGGCCAATCCTTTGATTCTGAAAAAATGTACTCCGGTTATTTACGGATCTTCAAAAGTGTTGTCTTACCACAAAAACATGATTCCTGATATTAATATCCAGCTTACAAACATTTCTACTGCAGAACATGCTCAGAAAGGCAGAATCAATGTGATCAATTGTGGGGATGAAAATATCAACATAACCCTTGGTAAGCCTACTGCGGAAGCTGGAAAACTGGCATCTGCAGCGTTGGAAAAAGCTGCCGAAGATGCTAAAAACGGCTCTATTGACGGAATAGTGACAGCTCCGATCAACAAATATGCGATGAAACTAAGTGGTTTTTCTTTTCCGGGACACACAGAGTTTCTCGCTGATAAAGATGGTAAAAAAGAAAATCTTATGGTTTTGTGCAGCGATCAACTCATTGTTGCGACGGTAACCAATCACGTTCCTATTAAAGATGTTTCTGAAAAAATTTCCAAAGAACTTATTTTAAAAAAGATACAGATTTTTCAAAAAACACTGATCGAAAATTTTGGTAAGGATAAGCCAGTCATAGCAGTATTAGGACTCAATCCTCACGCCGGCGATGAAGGGGCTTTGGGCAATGAGGAAGAAACCATTATCAGACCGGCGATTATTGAAGCAAAAAAAAGTGGCTATTTTGTAGCCGGACCTTTTTCTGCCGATGCTTTTTTTGGTGGCGATAAATGGACTAAGGTCGACGGAATCCTCGCGATGTACCACGATCAGGGACTGATTCCTTTTAAGACGATTTCCTTCGGGGAAGGTACAAATTTTACAGCCGGACTCAGTTTTGTCCGAACTTCACCGGATCACGGTACAGCCTATGATATTGCAGGGCAGAATATTGCCAATCCCTCTTCGTTTTTACATGCAATCTACAGGGCAATGGACATCTTTAATACCAAAAACGGGTACGCAGAAGACAGAGCCAATCCATTGACTAAAATCAAAAAACAAGCTGCCGGCTTGGATGATTAGTGGTTAAGGCGATTTTTCAAATGCAATAATTTTATAAATTCGAAAAAGTATTCTTACTTTTGAGCCGCAAAATTTAACAAGTTTCGGAATGTAGCGCAGCTTGGTAGCGCACTAGCATGGGGTGCTAGGGGTCGCTGGTTCGAATCCAGTCATTCCGACCAAAAAAAGGAGTTCTAAGGCTCCTTTTTTTATAAACATTCCCGAACATCTTTTTCATTATTCCGAAATTTCTGCTCCGTAAACACTTCTTTTGTTTAATTCATTTTTTTGATTAATTTTGCACGATATAATTAACTAATCATGCCAGAGGTAAAACTTTTTGCTGCCAGTTCTTCAAAAACATTAGCAGAAAAAATATCAGATTATTATGGATACCCTTTAGGAGATATCGTGCTCAGGACTTTCAGCGACGGCGAAATGCAGGTTGAGATCAATGAATCTGTCCGGGGAAGTTATGTGTTTTTTATAGGATCTACCTTCGGATCTTCAGACAATCTTCTTGAAATGTTATTGATGATCGATTCTGCGAAAAGAGCTTCTGCCGGTTACATCACCGCTGTCGTTCCCTATTTTGGATATGCCAGACAGGATAGAAAAGATAAACCCAGAGTTCCGATTTCAGCCAAACTGGTGGCCAATCTTTTTCAGGCATCAGGTGTCAACAGAATTATGACCATGGATTTGCATGCTGAGCAGATTCAGGGTTTTTTTGACATTCCTGTGGACCACCTGAAAAGCGAGGCTATATTTATGCCTTACCTGAGTCAGCAGGATCTGAGCAATGTAACTTTTGCTTCTCCGGATGTAGGTGGTGTCAAAAGAGCCAGAAGTTATGCAAAATATTTCCACCGCGATTTGGTCATCTGTGATAAAGAAAGAAGAATCGCAAATGAAGTGGCTGGTATCACCGTAATCGGAGATGTCAACGGTGCCGATATTATATTGGTGGATGACATCATTGATACTGCAGGCACGCTTTGTAAAGCAGCAGATGCACTGATCGAAAAAGGAGCCAAATCCGTAAAAGCCATCCTGACACACGCTGTTCTTTCAGGCAAAGCATATGAAAATATAGAAAATTCCAAGATCACAGAGATTATCGTCACAGACAGTATTCCTCTGAAAAAAAGTTCTCCAAAAATCAAAGTGCTTTCCTGTGCCAAATTGTTTGCCAGGGCCATCCGAAATACCCACGAGTATAAGTCGATCGCCGCTCTGTTTGTGGAAAAAGATTGATTTTTTCTGTAGAGTTATGTTCACTGATTTTATCTGATTCCTAAAATATTACATTGTTATTGATTTTTTGTCAATCAAAAATACTTATTGTTCACGTATAACTTTCAGTTTGGTATGAATGATACACAAAAACATGACGATAAAATAGCAAAACTGACATTTGCTTCAGTTTATCCGCATTACATTACCAAAGTAGAAAAAAAAGGCAGGACCATAGAAGAATTACATCAGGTTATACATTGGCTCACAGGATTCGATGATGGAAAATTGAAAGAATTGATAGACCAAAAAGTAACTTTCGAAACTTTTTTTGAAACGGCAAATCTACATCCCAATGCTCATCTTATAACGGGATTGATATGTGGCTATCGAATTGAGGGAATCTCTAATCCGCTGACTCAAAAAATCAGATATCTGGACAAACTGGTTGATGAACTGGCCAAAAACAGGAAAATGGAAAAAATTCTGAGAGAAGACTAAATATAATCATCCGAAAACGCCAACATTTGGCGATTGGTTTGATTTTACATGAGAATAAGGCTGTTGATGGCCAAACCATACTTTATCAGCAGATATTTAAAGGATGTTTGTTGGCATTAAAATGTTTTATAACGAACACAACCGAATAATCAGTTTCTGACATTATTATGGGGAACTGAAAAAACAGGGTTTTATTTTTTTTACACTGGCTGAAAATCATTCCTTCCGTTTTTGTGAGCAATCTTGTCAGTAATTTTCTGTGTAAGTATTTTCCTGACTTTATGTCAGCATATTTTTCGGAATTATGTCATTTTGCACATCTTAACATGAGCTTTTTCTGCAATATCGTCATATTTTAACTTGATTTTTGGCTTGGCATACCAATTGAACATAGGTATTTGTTACAATTTTTTAAAACAACAATAATTAGTATAAAATGGGCAAAATTATCGGTATTGACTTAGGTACAACCAATTCTTGCGTAGCGGTTATGGAAGGAAACGAACCTGTCGTAATTGCTAATGAAGAGGGTAGAAGGACCACTCCTTCCATCGTTGCTTTTTTGGACAACGGAGAAAGAAAAATAGGTGACCCTGCAAAAAGACAGGCAATCACCAATCCAAAAAGAACTGTAGCTTCCATTAAAAGATTTATGGGCAATCGCTTTAGTGAGGTTGGAAATGAGTCAGGCAGGGTTGCTTACAAAACTGTCAAAGGCGACAACGATACCATTCGTGTGGAGATAGACGGAAGATTATATACACCGCAGGAAGTTTCTGCAATGGTATTGCAGAAAATGAAAAAAACGGCAGAAGACTTTTTGGGTCAGGAAGTGACTGAAGCTGTGATTACGGTTCCGGCATACTTTAATGATTCTCAGAGACAGGCCACCAAAGAAGCCGGAGAAATCGCAGGGTTGAAAGTTCAGCGAATCATCAATGAACCGACAGCAGCAGCTTTGGCTTACGGTTTGGACAAAAAACATATGGATTCAACCATCGCCGTTTTTGACCTTGGTGGTGGTACGTTTGATATTTCGATTCTGGAGTTGGGAGACGGTGTCTTCGAAGTAAAATCCACAAACGGGGACACACACCTCGGAGGAGACGATTTTGATCAGGTCATCATCGACTGGTTGGCTGACGAATTTAAATCTCAGGAGAATATCGACCTCAGAAAAGATCCTATGTCTCTTCAGAGAATCAAAGATGCAGCTGAAAAAGCCAAAATCGAGTTGTCTTCATCCTCAGAAACAGAAATCAATCTTCCTTACGTAACAGCGGTTGACGGAGTGCCAAAACACCTTGTTATGAAACTTTCAAGAGCAAAATTCGAACAATTGGCAGATACGTTGATTAAAAGAACGTTAAAACCTTGCGAAGATGCGCTGAAAGATGCCGGTCTTTCAAAAGACAAAATAGATGAGGTTATCCTGGTCGGAGGTTCTACCAGAATTCCTGCAATCCAACAGGCTGTTGAAGACTTTTTTGGCAAAAAGCCGAACAGAAGTGTTAATCCGGATGAAGTGGTAGCTCTTGGTGCTGCTATTCAGGGTGGGGTTTTGAGTGGTGAGGTTAAAGATGTTTTATTGCTTGATGTGACTCCGCTTTCATTGGGTATTGAGACCATGGGAAATGTATTTGATATTGTAATTGAATCCAATTCAACCATTCCGACCAAAAAGACCAAAACGTATTCAACCGCAGCGGACAACCAACCAAGTGTGGAGATTCATATCCTTCAGGGAGAAAGACCAATGGCACGCGACAACCGGTCAGTAGGCAGATTTATCCTGGATGGAATTCCGCCTTCACCAAGAGGAGTTCCTCAGGTTGAAGTGACCTTTGACATGGATGCGAATGGTATTCTGAAAGTAAGTGCCAAAGATAAAGGTACCGGAAAAGAACAGAATATCAGAATTGAAGCGTCAACCGGACTTTCACAG
Source organism: Saprospiraceae bacterium (assembly GCA_022842725.1). Lineage (GTDB taxonomy): Bacteria > Bacteroidota > Bacteroidia > Chitinophagales > Saprospiraceae > OLB9. The sequence goes on along the minus strand of JALHOZ010000041.1, from coordinate 7,774 downwards.
GAAGAAATCGCCAAAATGAAAGCAGAAGCTGCTGCCAATGCAGAAACAGACAAAAAAGCTCGTGAAACAGCTGAAAAACTGAATGCAGCTGACAGTTTGATCTTCCAGACTGAAAAACAATTGACAGAATTGGGTGATAAAATCACTCCTGATCAAAAAGCTCCGATTGAAGCAGCTTTAGGCAGGCTTAAAGAAGCGCACAAAATGCAGGACTTGGCAACCATCGATACAGCAATGAACGAATTGAATCAGGTGTTTAGCTCAGTAGCACAAAATCTGTATCAAAATCCGGGAAGCGGAGCAGGAGCAGACGCAGGACAAGGAGCAAATACAGGAGGATCAACCGCTGATGATGTCACAGATGTGGAATTCGAAGAGGTGAATGATAGTAAAAAATAATCAGTAATTTTTTACAGAAAAAAAGGAGAAGTTCGAAAGGACTTCTCTTTTTTTTTGAAATAGCTGAATGATTCAGGATCATTAAACTGTTTTGAGTCAAACAAAAAGCAATGGTTCAGACGTATAAAAAAAAGTCAGCAATGAATATTTTGTATCGTCATGTCCCTGAGACGTGACCAGTTATCAAAAAAGATGTTAAGTTCTTGGTCCAGGCGCGAAATTTTAAGTTATTACCATAAAGACAGTGCCCTATAAAGTACAAAAATGGTATATAAAATATTGATTGTTAAAATTTTATATACCATTTTCAGTAGGCTTTATTTAAGCCAGACACTGCCTTCAAAACCCGCATTTGCTCCTGTACTATTCTGTAACACAGCTGAAGGATTTCCTCCGAGAATACAGTTTTCAAATAAAATATTTCCCTCATTTCGCATCAGAGGTTTAGACAACGTATTGTTTAATTGATAAAAATATAATTTTGAAAAATGAACGTTAAACCCGGCCTTAACTTTTATCATAAAATCATGATTCGAAAAACCCGGGGCATTCAGATTTCCTTTGATAACAACGTGTCCGGTTCCTTGATATTCTATTTGTATCGTTTTATTGATTTCCAAAGGTTTGGTCATGAAAATGGTATCAATGCCTGCAGCAATCTGAATGGTTTCTCCGGGAGCTGCGCACTGCACAATAGCCCTGAGACTGTTGGTGCCGGAATCATTTGCATTGGTCACCAATAACGAATAATTTTCGTCAATCAATCCGTTACAATTATCGTCGATTCCATTACAAACATCGGAAATATTTGGATTTCCTGTAGTATTGTTTCTCGTCATAACAAATTGTCCTGCTGTACGAACGCTATTGTTAACTGAAAAAACTACCTTTCCCGGTAAGGGTTGATCATATCTGTCTCCATTATCTGCCACACCTCCCCAGGTGTTTCCTTCTTCGTGTTGTCCTCTTCTATGGTAGGCAAAATAAGATGCCAGACACCCACCTGCAATATTTGTAGCATTCTTAAAATGTATCGAATCCAAAATCGTAAAATTTTGATTCGTGCCGTAATTGTTGATGATCCAATAATTATTGGCAAGGGTTACTCCCGGAGGTGGTGCGTTGGGTACCTGATTGAGTTTTGTAACGACCAATTCTCCGTTTGGATAGGTGCCGCCCGACGGAAAAAACATGGTCATATCTGCAAGACCAAAATCCTTCATCCCTCCGGAATTTACCGTCAATCGATGCGAAAATCCTTTTCCGACAGGTACACCGACATTTTCTTTTACGGCATTATTCAGTAAAGTGATGTGTTTGCTGCCAACTTTGTCAAAATCGTTTTGTCCGATAGCATTAAATTGGTAATAAGCCACCAAACTGTTGTCTGACGCCGGATTTTTGATCAAATGCCTCAATTGTCTGATTTCATCGCGGGACAAAACCCGGTTGTAAATGGCGACTTCGTCAATCAAACCATTCATATTTCGATCAGACCATCCACGGTAGCTGCCGATTCTGAATCCCGGGATGTCCGTGGCAGTAAGATTGATATTATGTGTTGCCTGGGACTCATTACAGTAAAGGGTTATGCTTGTAGGACTGACGGTCATAGCTACAAAATTCCATACATTGGCAGTGACAATTAATCCACTGTTCCACCACCATTGACCCCCCGGCCAGTGATAAGCCAATGAATTGTTTCCGTTTTTAAAATTCATGCCGGCAGCGTCTGTGCCATCTCCCATAAAGATAGCAGCGTAATCGGGCTGTATACCGTTGGGTTTTACCCAGGCTGTGACAGTGATCGTATTGGTTACCCCAAGATTTGCGTTAGCAACCTGACCATATTGGTTGGTTCCCACAGCTTTTAAAGCCTTTCCGGGTATGGTGTCAAGCCCGCATTGGTTATTGACAATAATCATATTGGACAGGGTTTTGGTACTGCTTCCAAAAACATCCGTAACAGTCAGGGTGACATCGTAATTTCCGTTTTGTTGATATAAGACCTTAGGGTTTCTTTGATTTGAAAAGGAAGGACTTCCCCCGGGAAATGACCATTGCCAGGAAACATTCTGGTCTGAGACCACACTATGATCAACAAAATAAACCGTGTCTTTTATACAATAAACATTTTGTTTATCAGCTGATGGAAAGGCTACCGGCTGACTGGGTGCATAAAAATCAGATTCCCATACCGATCGGTTGGTTGCCGTGCGGAGTTTTTGTTTTCGGTAATATGCTTCCATCCTCGTATTATAGGTTTGTGCGGGAAGCCCCTGATTAAAAAGGACCCAATCATTCAAATTATCGTCCTTGTAAAAGATTCCCTGATGGGTACCAACATAAACGCCATGGGCTGATCCTTTTTGTAAAAATATGCAGGTAGGGGAGTGACCATTTAATCCTGTGCCACTGATGTTTTGCCATGTTTGACCACCATTGGATGAATAATAAACAGCATATCCATCTACATTTGAATCATACATAGATGTTCTTGCAAGCCATACTTTCATAGGATCGTCATGATCAACCACTATATAATAAGGTATCCAGGTATTGCCGTTGATTATTCCGGAAGACGGAGTTATATTTGTCCATGTTAAACCTCCGTCATTTGACCGGAAAACTTGTTTTAGTCCCCACCAACTTGGCCAGGTACATGCATAAATTACGTTAGGGTTGGACCAGCATTGAGCTGTGGAACCAATATCTTCTCCGAGATTTGATAATTGTTCGAAAGTGTATCCGTTATCGGTGGTTTTCATCATTCGGGTATCACTTCCGGATATCCAATGCGTATAATATCTCGGGTCAATCAATAAATCACTGGAAGCTCCGGTGATGTAAGTATTATTTGGTTTGTGCTGAAATGTTCGGGTCAAAGGACTCAATGTTCTGTTTCCTCTCAATTGTTTGATGTCATACTGGCTGTAAGCAATCCGGTCCATGCCCGGATTGACAAAACCCATCGTACCATCGCCGCCGTCAGTACAAATCCATTTATTGATATACACGTCTTCTTCTCTGAGCATGGTTCCGTTGTGGTAAGCGCCACCCAACATTACATCGCCGTGCCACCATCCTTGTCCATAACCCCAGAAATCTGTTCCTTCAATTCCTACGTTTCTGCGATGATAATTGGCACCATTGTCTTCAGAGTAAAATATTCCACCGTCACAGGCAATCCATATTTCACGGCTGTGTGCATAATAATGAACATCATGAATATCTGCATGGACATAGTTCGGCTTGTAAGAATGGGACCATTTTGATGGACAGGTGAATGATACACCTCTGTTGCCGGAAACCCAGAGATTTACACCGGCCAGCAAAACAGTATCTGCATTGGTAGGCGATACAGCAAATCCCATATCATAATAATATTGGCCTCCGTCATCTGTACCGTCATCACTCCACGCCATAAGGTTTGGATTGGATAATGACGGCGGTCCTGCCGGTTGTGGTCCGCAACAACTGAAAGTCCACGTTGCTCCCTGGTCAGCACTTACATAGACACCATACAGGCCGCTTCCTCCGTTGGCTTCGCCGGAACAGTGCGCATATACATAATTGGGAGCTGCAGGAGAAACTGCCAGTTCTGTTCTTTCCTGATGACCACCGGAAGGCGGCACAGGCCAACCACTTCCTGTTTGGACAAAACTGCTTCCTCCATTTGTTGATTTAAAAAACTGAGTAGCTGTCCCACTTTTTCTGACCGCATAAATGACATTGGTATTGGCAGGATGAATTTCAACTTCAAGAAAATCTCCGGAAGTTACGTTTGTCCAGGTACTTCCGCCATTTGTTGTGCGGAACAAACCATTGTCGGTACAGGCAAAAAGGACAGAAGAATTTCCGGGCAACATACGAATATCTCTGACAGACAAACTTAAAGCCTGAAAGGTACCATTGCCTGTTGGCAAAAAAGTAGTACCTCCGTTGGTGGATTTGTATATTGAATTTTGCAAAGAGGCGTAAATGATATTTTCATTGGAATGGTCAATTTCTATCGCATAAACCGTAGATTGTAACATGTTTTTGGTGAGCAAAAACCAGGTAAGTCCATGATCCACAGATTTCCATAATCCCGCTGTTGCGGTTCCTGCATACAACACATCCGGGTTGGAGACAGATTGTTCGACGGTATAAACGTGAGCTGAACCCGGCGCATAACTCCTGCCTGCTGCGTTATGATCCCAATCGATGGGGCCGATACATTCCCAGTCGCCGTTGGTTCTCGACGTATTTAGTTTTTTTATTTTTTGAAGGTAAGTCCGGTTTTCTTCCTCTGTCCTGTCGTTTTGTCGTACAATGGACCGTATCCATCTTTTAAAGTATTGGGTGTCTCCGTTTTTTACGAATTCATGTTCCTGGTAATATTGATCGTAGAGAAATTTGACTTTTCCCGGGTCAGCATCTTTTTTATACATTTCATTGACCCATTCTGGCCTTGAAGGATCAGAATTTTCAATTCTCAACTGAAACTGTGAAAAGGAAGGGTGAATATTTAAAAAGAAAAAAAATAAAATCAGTGAAAAAGAGGCAGGAACCAAAAAACGCATACGAATTGAATTTCCTGCAAAAGTAATCACTCAAACTTTATTTGTTTAAATAGACTGATTAAATTTTATGGATTTGTCGGTTTGTTGGATTTTGGTGATTTTTTTCAATCAAACAATTGATACCGGCCAAATGCACCAAACGGTTTTAATAAACTTGTTTTGTCTGCTTTGGATAAAAAAAAACACCTGTTCCGTTATTTCGGAACAGGTGTTTTTTATATGTGATCATTAATATCTTACACCGCAAAACTTTCGCCGCATCCACAGGTTCTTGCTGCATTCGGATTATTAAAATAAAACCCTTTGCCATTGAGACCTCCGGAAAATTCCAGCGTAGTATTACATAAATATAAAAAACTTTTAAGATCTGTCACTACTTTAACGCCATTGTCATCAAAAACCTGGTCATTAGGTCTTGCTTCATTGTCAAAATCCATTTGATAACTCAATCCTGAACAACCTCCACTCGTTACACTTACTCGGACAAAATAGTCCTCTGTAAGATGTTGGTCATGAATGATTTCGGTTATTTTCGTTTTTGCACTATCAGCTACAAATAACATATATATTACTATTTAAAAATATCGATGATACAAATAAACGATCAGGCTGTGACCATTTCGTTTTTCTTTTTGTAATCAGCTATAGCACTTTTGATTGCATCTTCTGCCAATACGGAACAATGTATTTTTACAGGCGGAAGTGCTAATTCTTCTACGATTTCCATATTGTCTATCGTCAGGGCTTCATCGATAGATTTACCTTTCAACCACTCTGTTGCCAGAGAAGAAGAAGCAATCGCTGATCCGCAACCGAAGGTTTTGAATTTTGCATCTACGATGGTTTGAGAGGTTTCATCTACTTCGATTTGTAATCTCATGACGTCACCACATTCAGGAGCACCTACGAGCCCTGTACCAACATTTTTTTTGCTTTTATCAAGTGTTCCGACATTTTTTGGATTTTTGAAATGATCCAACACTTTTTCTGAATATGCCATAATATGTATGTTTTAAATTGATTGTTAAAATGATTTAATGTTCTGCCCACTCTACGGTTGACAAATCGATTCCTTCTTTATACATTTCCCAAATAGGACTTAAATCTCTCATGTGGTTGACACCTGCAGTTACTAATCTTAAGGCATCGTCAATATCTTCTTCTTTGGTAAATCTTCCTAAACTAAATCTGATGGAAGAGTGTGCCAGATCGTCTCCCAAACCTAGAGCTACCAAAACGTATGATGGTTCCAAAGATGCAGACGTACAGGCTGAACCGGAAGATACGGCAATATTTTGGTTAAAAGTCATCATCAGACCTTCTCCTTCCACATGTTTGAAAGAAATGTTGGTTACATGTGGCATTCTGTGTTCAATATTACCGTTTACATAAACTTCTTCCAGATTGTCCTGAAATCCTTTTTCCAATTTGTCTCTCAACGCACTTAATCTGGCTGCATCCTGTGCCATTTCTGCTTTTGCAATTTCAGCAGCTTTACCAAAACCGACGATACCGGGAACATTTAATGTTCCTGAACGCATTCCTCTTTCGTGTCCGCCACCGTCAAGCTGAGCGGTAACTTTAACTCTTGGATTTTTACGATTCACAAACAAAGCACCGACTCCTTTTGGACCGTACATTTTATGAGACGTAAATGCCATGATATGTACCCCGACTTCTTTGGGATGAACCGGGATTTTTCCTACGGCCTGTGTGGCATCACTCATAAAAAGGATACCATGTTTTTTGCAAATATCACCTATTTCTTTCATAGGTTGGATTACGCCGGTTTCATTGTTGGCCCACATCACGGAAATCAGGATGGTTTTGTCTGTTATGGCAGCTTCCAATACTTCAAGATCAACCAAACCGTCATTTTTTACCGGAACGTATGTCACTTCGCCACCCAGCTTTTCAACTTTTTTACAAGCGTCAAGTACTGCTTTATGTTCGGTGGTTAATGTAATAATATGGTTACCTTTAGACGCATACATCTCAAAAACCCCCTTGATACCAAGGTTGTCTGATTCCGTAGCTCCCGAAGTAAATATAATTTCTTTAGGGTCAGCATCAATCAGACCGGCTATTTGTTCTCTGGCGTATTCGACAGCTTCTTCTGCCTGCCATCCGAATGGATGACTTCTACTGGCTGCATTTCCGGGTATTTCATAAAAATAGGGCAACATGGTTTCAACAACTCTTGGATCTGTAGGAGTGGTCGAATTATTGTCCAGGTATATTAATCTGTTGGTGCTCATTGATGCTATAGATTTGTTATTTAAAATTAATCTAAATACAAAGGTACGAACATTTTGTTTAATGAATCAAGTAAAAAGATTGAAAATTTCTTTTTTCACACAAGATTAACACCTTATCGGTTGTTTTTAGAACCTGAAGGATATTAAAGCTCCTCAACCTGAATTGGTGTTTGATTTGTAAAAACGGAATCGATCCGACTCCAAAGATCCACAAATTATAGGTCAACGGGAAAACGCCTTAACCATAAACTTTTAACCTTAAATAAATTTTATTCGTTTGGCCGGCGAAAAAGTGTCGACAAAATAAAGGTGAACCAACCTTATTCTCAACCTTAACCTTAAACTCAATAGATGTTGGATTTGAAAAAATTGTTGGATTTGTAAAAAATGAATTGACACTGCGCCAAAGATCAACAAAATATAGCTTATAGGGTGTCAGTGCCTGAAATATGTTGACCGCAAAAAAGGTTTAAAAAGTTTAAAATAAGCGGTAAATTTATGGCAACAATTGATCAATTTAAAATGAGTAAGAAGGAGAAACTTAATCGAAGA
>JALHOZ010000040.1 GCA_022842725.1 Saprospiraceae bacterium | reverse complement strand
TTATTTAGCGATTTTGTCCAGGTGTTCTGCCCCCTGAATATCTAATTTTTTAGCCAGTTTTGACAATTTGGCAAGATTGATTTTTCCTATAAAGCTGATCATCACAAAGTCCTGTTTATTGCCTACGAGCATTAATAATTCTTCGATGACGTTGTTTTTTTCGAGGGTGACAAAACGAACGGTTGAACCTTTTTCTTTGACGGTCAGCAACTCTTCGTATCCTTTGCCGGTGATTCTTTTATTGGCTTCAACATAAATGATTTCCGGTTTGACCTGCGTGCTTACGATTTTCATGCCTTTGAGGTCTTTGAGTACATCTGTGACGGCAGGATCATTGGTTTCCGTAGCTTTGGTCACCATCTGAAACATTTTCGGGCTGACATAAACCGTAGAAAAATTGGCATTATTCTGATAGTCTTTAAAAAACTTATCGATGGCATCCGATTGCGCAAAAACACCAAAGGTGGAGGAGATTAAAAAAGTCAAAGTTATTAAAAGTCTCATGAGGATCTACATTTATGATTATTTAAAAATATTAGCTTTGTTGAGGTTGTCTATACCGATGGATATACTTTCTGTGCCTTTGTTGAGTTTGCCCGAAACCATAGCCAGTGCCTGCATAGTGATCCGGTATGCTTCTTCCGGGTCCTCGATTTCCTGTACATACAATGGCATTTCTTCTTTTGGTTTTGTGGTTTGCCATACAACGAGGGAAGCTACAGCCAGGGTAAATACGGCAGCTATGGCATAGATGTATTTTCTGAACGGTGACAATGTTTTTACGGGTATATCCTCCGTTACTTTTTGCCGGATGTTTTCTACAGAGGGCAGGGTATAGGTGATTTGTTCCTGATGGTCAAAAAACCTGAATAAAGGGGCAAAGGTTTGATGTTCTTCCGCTACTGTTTCCGAAGTGAAATAATGTTTTAATATTTTTTCTTCTTCCACGGAGGTTTCACCTTCCCAATATTTTTCTAAAATTTCATTTATATTCTCTATCATCGCAGATGTAATTTGCTTTGAATTAATTTATCTTTTAATGCTTTTCGGGCTCTGTGCAAACTGACTTTGACAAAATCCAGGGTATTTTCGGTCATATCTGCGATTTCCTGATAGGTATAACCTTCGACATCCCGCAGATGGATGATCATTTTTTGTTTTTCCGGAAGTTCGTCCAACAATTTCATAATGTTGGTCATTTTTTCTTCCTGTTCGTATGCCTGATCCGGCGTTGCAGATTTATCAGAAAGGTTGTAATGTTCTGATACATCGGTAGTCGGCGCCTTTCGGGCTCTGATTTTGTCAATGGCGAGATTTTTTGCCACTGTCATACACCAGGCCTCTTTATTTTCAATCTCCTGATATTGTTCTATGCGCCGCCAGATTTTGACCAACAAATCCTGCATGATATCTTCAGCATCCATACTGTCGTTTACCATATTCAGAACAAATCGGTAGACTTTGTCTTTAAAAGGTAAGGTCGGAAAAGTTAGGTCGTTTTGTTTATCTGATGACATAGACGATGGACAAAAAAATTAGTTACAAAAAAGTTAAAGATTTTTCAGGACAAATTGTTTTTGGTCGGGTAACCCGCCAATTGGAATATTTCACCGGCTTTTTCAGGAAACAAGACACCAATGATGACGGCTTTTTTCGAATTTTTTAATTTGATTTGTAAAGCCTTACGACCTCTCAATACAAAAACTTCATGTTGTGGTTTGTTGCGGTATCCGTAACCTCCGAAGTCTTTTAAAGGATTGACGGTAATCCATGTGGCCGATTCTATCTCATGAAAAGGTATCCATTTTCCTTTCGGATAAAAGGGGAAAAACCGGATGCGGATCCCTTCCTGACTGTAAATCACCTGCAACCGAATGATAAAAAATATAATGGCAAAAAACAGAAACGACACCACACTCATGGTAAAAATCGACAAATCCTGAATCAGGTATATTCTGTACACGACCAAATCAAGTACACACAATACAGCAAAAAGAAGATAGAGATACAAATCGTCTAATCGCTGATTTTCTTTATACACGGTCAAAGTTTGATTAACCATGTTTAAAATGTTACTTTTTGTTCGAGTTTTTCATTATTTCTCATAAAGGTAAGGATGATAGTCTGACCTTTTTCAAACTTACCTAAAGCCTGCATATAATCCTGCATGTCTTCGATGTCGTACTCTCCCATCCGGACGATGACATCTCCTTTTTGTAGACCGATCATCGCAGCGGGTTTACCGTCACGGACACCGTCGATTCTCATTCCTTTGCCATCAAAAAGATAGTCCGGCATCACGCCCAGGGTCACTGAAAAAGTTCTGGTTGAAGCGCTGTTGTCGACCGTTTTGGTAAAGGTCAGTTTTCCTTCTTTGTCGAGCAACCCGATGGTTTGGTAAATAAATTCCAGGACTTGCTGCATACCGCTGAAATTGATGAGGTTGGCGTCATCGCTTGGTTTGTGGTAGTCATTATGTTGTCCGGTAAAAAAGCTGATGACCGGAATATCTGCATTGTAGAAAGACATATGGTCTGAACTTCCACTCCCGCTGAGTTCTTTTTTGACAGAAAGTGCTGGTGTTTTCACCTGATCCAGTAATTTGTCAAAAACCGGAGACGTTCCCACACCGCCAACCAATAATTTTTTATCGGCGCTTAATCTTCCGATCATGTCCATATTGACCATGTAGTTGATGGAAGTTTTGGTAACGGTAGGATTATTGACAAAAAAGTTGGAACCCAACAGACCTTTTTCTTCCCCTGAAAAAGCGATAAAAAGGTAGTTGTTGTTTTTAAATTTTGACTTTTTGAGCGATTCTGCCAGGTAAAATAATCCGGACACCCCACTGGCGTTGTCGTCTGCTCCGTTGTGAATTTCTTTTTCTCCGGCGTGGAGGGAACCGCTTTCGCCATAGCCGAGGTGATCATAATGAGCACCGATGACAATGGTATTCGGCTGACCGTTGTCGATAAATCCGACGATGTTGCGGCCTGTGATTTCTTTATCACCTTGGGAAGCCGAAGCATGAGGATTGTTTTTTAGTTTTTTGCTGAAAGTCTGAATAAAGGTTTTGTTGTCACCTTTGGGAGTGAGCCCTATTTCTGTAAATCTTTCAATGATGTATTCTGAAGCAAGAATTTCTCCCGGTTCGCCTGTTTCCCTACCTTCCATTTTATCTGAAGCCAGGGTAATCAAATCCAGGGAAATGTTCTGTAACGGGTATTTGATCGCTACTTTAGAGGTAGGCTTACATGCGGTGAAACCGAGTACAAAAAGCAGGTAAATAATATGATGAATACGCATAATATTTATTTTTGTGCGAAAATAGGTAAATCTGTCGAAACACGATGATAAACGGCAGGATTTTACGAATTGTTTAGGTGTTAGGCTTTAGGTGTTTGGTATTAGGCTTTAGGGATTAAGGGCTGGGTATTAGGTTTTAGGCGTTGGGGTTTAGGCGGTTTGCCGTATAACTTTGGGTTTGTTCGTTGTTGAGTGTCTGGTACACCCACATTCCGAGAGGTTAGAATCATCAAATCGTCGGATATATATGGGCTCTTTAATGCCGCTTAGACATTTATATTTTACCTGAATTAACAAAAATATCGAAACGCAAAGAAGCAGCGTACAGTCAATCATATGAAGATCGTACATTTATTGTGGTAATCATTTCATACTGTGACATTAGTCATTTACAATGATTTTAGTATCACTTATTTTTGTAATCTATTAGAAAAACATGAATAATGATTAAATAAGTTAACATTTTTTGAAAGCTTTCTTTTTTTAGAAAGTTTCTTTTGCAGGTTTTTTGTTCTGCAAATTGGAATGCAAGTGTTATTGCAAAAGAAAGGCTTTCAAAGTTGATGATTAGATGAGACGTATTTTTAAGTTTTTTAGTGGGCAAGACAGCCAGATGTTGAGACTTAATTTTAAAAATAAATTAAAATGAAAAAATTAGTTGAAGTGTTATTTTTAGCGTTGGGAATGGTTTTTTTATTACATAACCAAATATTTTCACAAGCTTGTTTGACTCCGTCAAAAGTTGAAGTCCTTCCCGTTTTTTTTGTTCCCAAAAATGTAAATGGTCCTGTTCAATTGCAAAAGGATAAGTTGAAACAACATATTTTGTGGTCACAGGAGAGATATCATGAAATGATGAAATTTCGGTCGACTTTTGAATTAGCGGATACCATTCCTCATGTTTACCATGCTATCAATAATGATGCTTTTTATAAGTCACAAGCCGATGGAGGGGCGTCACAATATGTAAATGAACTGTTGACTCATTATGGTTATACAAGATTTGATTGTCCGTATATATTTCTGGTTGTTTATATGAGTCCCAATACGCTTTTTCCGGTGGGAGGAGGTCGTCCTATAAATGCAGGTTTTAACACAGGAGGCGGGGTAATTATTTTGTCCTCTTATGAACTGGACAACACCCCCAATTTTCAATCTACATTACAACATGAATTAGGTCATAGTTTCGGGCTGCCTCATGTCAATACGTATGGGTATGATATGAATATCAATAGTTCCATCATGTCGTACAACCTAAGCCATCATACCAATTATTTTAATCCAAGCTCCACACCAGGTATATTAATTCCTGAAAATCTGAGAGATTTATCTTTAAATAAATTCGTATTTCCGGATATGTACTTTGATCCGATAGTGGATGTTCCTTCAAATTATACGATATTTCCCAGAATAGTTTACCTCGGAATTCTGGATATCCCCAATCATACGGATTACAGATTAAAAGTGAAAACTACTTCCGGAGAAACATTTGGTTCCCGTGTAGAAAACATGGTTCAGCATGAAATAAAACCAAGTATTGCCGGTTTGGGTACCACCTATGACGCAAATAATATGTGGCATTCGGGCACGGTAACCTGGGCAGAAGCAGAAGTCCGTTTTCCCTTTAGTGTAACCCTCGATCAACTGGGCGTTCATTCTCAGCATAGCGGACTATCACATGAAGCAGACAGTGTAAAAATTGAAACCTATAGCAATGGTGCGTTCCATTTGGTTTCTTTGACGGATCTGACAAATGTTGACCAGTATGTTTCTTTTAATGCGGCAACCGACAGTATCTGGAGATTTTCATTTCGTGCCGGTGTGAGCAAATATATTGTTATGAGAGGTTTGGAATTTTTTAATAATGATGAAAGGATATTTCCTCCTTTAATTCCTTATGCGTATCAAAATCCTTTTGCAGAGCAGCTTCCGGACAGGCCAACGTTGATTAATCCGGTTGAAAACTTTATTACTTCTGAGCCGGAAGTTAATTTTGATTGGATCAGTGACCAATCAACGGCTTACCGCTTACAAATAGATACAAATACAAACTTTTGTTTGCCACTTCTTGATACCGTTCTGACGGATAATACATATGATGATCAATTTCCATTAAACAATAAAAAGTATTATTGGAGGGTAAAAGGATTAAATAATTTTGGAGAAGGATTCGGGCCATGGTCAAAATCCGGGCAGTTTTTTACAGGAAAAAACACAGCTACGGATGATACAGACCGTGATCGGTTTTTTATATATCCCAATCCAACGTATGACCGGATCCAAATACAATATGCCGGAAACAACTTTGAAACCGAAGTTTGGGACATAACCGGAAAAATGGTTTTAAGAACATCAAATAATAAGGTAATTGATGTAGGAGGCTTACCTGCAGGCGTATATGTGCTTCATTTGAAAGACAGAAGTTATAGTGGTAAAAAGGTGTTTGTGATCAGTCGTTAATACTTTTAATCTTTCAGTTTTTGCACTTTTTGTTCAAATTTGTAACTGGTGAAAGTAGTATAAATATTTACTGAATACAGGCGCAGGTTTGGTACCTGTGCCTGTATCAATGTGCTTCATCGATGAAATCATGATAACATAAAAACAATCCAACCTCAGGCTCCCTGACCACTCCTTTATTTTATTTATAGGGTTTTGAAAGTAATGTATAAACTTCTCAGTTCACTATATATAAGGTGTCGACTCAGAACGGACCCCATCTTTTTTGGAAAAAAGTTTATAAGGTTTTGGATAGAACTATTGATAAAAAACAAAAACTTTTTGGGTTTTTTGATAAGACCGTTTTCACTTTGAAAAAACAGGGATTGCCTAAGTGTCCAGGCCAAAAAATATCTACCCGGCACGATGGTCAAAGTTATCCGAAACATGACGAATTTGTAATTCGTCATTATGTAAATGCCAACCATTAGGATCGAGGGTCTTTTATATGTTTTTCCTTCGCCTCGATCCGGCGGGGCTCTTACTTTTTCTCTCGTCTTATAGGACGAGACCGGAAAAGTAAACAAAAGGTCTAGGCTCAAAAAAGGTGATTGCGCACTTTTGATGGCAATCCATCGCCTCAAGGCCGGCGGGACTCTTACTTTTTCCATTACCGAAAAAGTAAGCAAAAAGGCTAGGCTCAAAAAAGGTGATTGCGCACTTTAACATTTGTGAGAGTTCTGATCATGCTGCATGTGCGCACCGTGTATGCCAAATCTATCCCACCAATCGCCTTTGGGATTTGTGTTTCGTTTACACCGGCAAGCAATCCGGTTTTACGCTTCTGCTCGTGCCCGGGATCCGATTTGTCAACACTATCACTGGTTTTTGAGCCGGGTTTGTCGTACGGAGGAGAGTGGTCAAAAACAGAAATATTTTTAAGGCATTCCACCACATTAAGCCGGCGGGGCTCTTACTTTTTTTCTCGTCTCGTCCCATAAGACGAGACGAGACCGAAAAAGTAAACAAAAAGGCCAGGCTCAAAAAAGGTGATTGCGCACTTTGGCAGAATATAGTTTTTAACATATTGCATGTGGGCACCGTGTATTCCAAATCTACCAACGTAGCCGGTCCGAATCTTGTAAAAATCTTAAAAACGAATATTTACATAAAAATATCCGTTACATTTGTATGTTGAAAATTGTCATGACCTACGATCAGGATCATGCCATAATTTTAAAAATATTCTCATTTTTCAAATGAATCATATCAGGTTAATCATTTTACTTACGGCAAATATAATCCCCTTTTTAATATGTTTTGGTCAGGATTCCATAAAGATCGAATCACTCATTTCGATAGAAACAGAAGGTCAACATAATCTTGCAGCCTTAAACAGGAATTTTGATTGTATAAATTGTATTACCGGTAAAATAGGTGATAATCCTTTACATCACCTTGGAATATATACAGGTATCAATCATTTGCTGATCTTTGATAACAGATATTCACTTGAAACAGGTCTTTATCTGGAAGAAAGAAGTAACTCAGGCGGGAATAATACTCTTTCAAACTTAGTGATTTTCCCCAAAATTCTGCTTACAGTCGGGGATTCTATAACTAAAAACGGATCAGTAGAATATTTTATTAAAGGTGGTGACTTATGGAATGAAGAAATCGGTGATTTTTTAAGAATATACAATATTGATTACCAAGGTTTGATAGGTGAACTGAGGGTGAAGAAACTTACCTTTGGATTTATGACTATCGGAGATTTATCTAGAAACATAGGATTGGATTTACATCAACTTTACAAATTTTCTACGGAATATAAAACACGCAGATTCAGCAACAAGACGTCAATTACAATAAACGAGTTAATCACACAGCCTTTTGGATTACATCCTACCAAATCCGATTTTAATATTGCCAATTATTCAAAATATCATTTGACAAAAAAAACAACCATAGAAGGACAATTTGAAATGCGCCTTAATGAAAAATCAGCCCCTTCATATGCAAGTGGCGTTCGTATCAACTATGGTCAAAAGAAATTTAAAATTATATCTGTGCTTAGATATTATTCCGGAAATTTTAATTTAGGCTATAATGGTGATGGTCCCCGGTATTTTTCGGCTACTGGAGGATATGTTGGTCCTCAATTATACCCGTTAAAAAATTTTTACCGGGACTTTTCTCAATGGGCTTTGTATACGCATGAGTCAAATAATGACGTATTGACGCTTGAATTAACCTTAAGTTGGAACAAAGAAATTTATAAAAAATTGTCAGGATTTTGTGATTTTGATATTAACTATATATATGATTTTGATAACCTGAACGGAAAAATATTTCCTATTTATAATTTGGGGTTCCGGTATAACTTTTTATCAGTATTTAATGGACGGATTTCTGTTACCAATAAACATATGGAGTTAAGAGGGTTTTACCAAACCATGTCAATTAGTAAAATGCCATTTCTATCGTTAGGTACCTATTTAAAACTTGATAAATTAAAGCTTAAGACCACCTATCTGAAATCATAACAATCGGTTCCTCCAATGCAAGGCAAGTTTATTACTTGTGTTAACATCGTTAGGTATCATTGTTGAAATCCTGATTATGCAAAAGTAATATACCTTCCTGCTCCCTGACTACTCCTTTTGTATTATATATTAGGTGTAATAAAAAGTTACGTGTAAGCTCCTCAGCTTATAAAATATAAAGTATCGGCTCAGATAGGATCTTTTTAGAAAATAGGTTCATAATTGTATTGATTGAGTTATTCCTGAGATTTTATTGGTACAATAAGGTATGATAAGAGGATGTTTCTTTAGACTTTGACTCCAAATGTACTTTTTGTTTGTCCTTCATTAGAAAAAATCTTTTAAAAAATATTGGTTTACATTACTTTATACCGCCATAATTTTTAAATTTTATTGGTTGCAAAATATAATCAGCCGATATAAAATTATTTACCAACTATACCTTGGCAGACAAAATAAATTATTATCCATTCTTAAAAGTAATTATCAGATTCTTCCGAAATTTCAAACATTCGGATACTGCAATTTCAGCTTTTATGCAAAAATTTATAAAAAATCAGGCAAGGATATCGTAAAACGACATTAAAGTTGCTCTAATTCATCCTTCAGCAATCGTTCCGACTCTACAGATAAATCAAGTGCTTTGCAATACAATGTTTCCATATCATCAAATTGATTCATTAGAACAGCTTCCTCAATTTTAATGAGCTCATCTTTTAAACTTTTGATTCCCATAAAGTCCGCCTGTGGTTTCAGGGAATGCGCGTTGATACGAAGTTGTCCCCAATCACTGTTTTTTAAGTTGATTAACATCTCATCAAAAGTTTTTGGAGCGACTTCCAGATAAAGCGTAATATAACGCTTCATTTTTTTAGGATCTTCTTTTGTAAACTGTTTCAAAAAAGTTAAATCTACCATCTATATATTGGTTTCAATAAGTTGAAAAATTTCTTCGAAAGCCTCCTGACCTTTAACGACATAATGTACAGCACCAAACATGATGGTTTTTCCAGCTGTGCCGTAACTCTTTTGACTGGACAACATAATGACCGGTAAATTTTTATCTCTGTTTTTTATTTCTTTGAGAATATCGATGCCGTTAGCTGCATCTTTTTCTTTGGAGTTTAGGTAATAATCCAAAACAACTGCATCTGGTTCATCATCTAAACTTTCTAAGCATGCTTCCCCGGTTGGAAAAGACCTGATGGTGAATCCCGGATGTTTTTCCATTAAAAAATCGGTCAACATTTCAGATAATAATGGTTCATCGTCAACGATAAAAATAGTTGGATTTTGATTAATCATGATGTTTTATTTATTAAGTTAAAAATTTTGGTTAATAATTCGTCCGTATCAAACGGTTTTCCAATAAAGTCATTCATTCCTGCCTGATAACAGAGATCAACTTCTTCTTTGAGCACATTGGCCGTCATGGCAATGATTGGCGTGTTCGCTTTGTCCCCTTCCATGTTTCGGATGGCTTGAGTGGCTTCAAATCCATTCATGACCGGCATTTGTATATCCATAAGTATGACATCAAAAGAAGATGATTTCATTTTCTCTACAGCGATCAATCCATTTTCGGCCACTTCTACATGCACATCTTCAATGGCATCTTCCAGTTCTTCGGTAGCCACTACGATATTGAATGTATTATCTTCTACCAGCAATATTCTTATGCCTTTGATGGTTTCGGCAGTATTGGTTTGAGCTTTATTGGTTAGTGTGACTTCAGCGTTATTTCCGGAAATACTATATGGAATGATAAAATGAAACTGACTTCCTTTTCCTTTTATACTTTCAACCCATATTCGTCCGCCGTGGAGTTCTACCAGTTTTTTAGAAATACTAAGACCTAAGCCTGTTCCGCCAAATTTCCTTGTAGTATCACCATACGCCTGCTCAAAGGATTCAAAAATTTTGTCTAAACTATTTTGATCTATGCCGATGCCTGTATCAGAAACTGTGAAGTGAAGATTTACTTTTTCTCCAACTTTTTCCGATTTTATGGTAGTGGTCACCATTCCTTTTTCAGTAAACTTTATGGCATTGCCAATCAGATTGATGAGGATTTGTCTCAATCTTGTTGAGTCACCCAAAACAAATAGCTCTTCAGTGGGAATTTCTTTTACAAGACCTAAACCTTTTTCTTCCGCTTTGAACTGCATGATGGTATGTACATTGTGTACCAATTCATTGATAGAAAAGGGTTCTTGCTCCAGCTCTACTTTACCTGCTTCGATTTTTGAAATATCGAGAATATCATTAATGATGACCAATAAGGAATCTGATGACTGTTTGATACCGGTCAGATATTCTTTTTGGTCTTCATTAGGATTACGCCTGATGAGAATATCGGTCATACCTTTGATGGCATTCATGGGTGTGCGGATCTCGTGGCTCATGTTGGCGAGAAACTGATGTTTGGCTTTTTCACTGGATTGGGCTTTTTCTTTTTCTTTAACCAATTCCTGTGTTCTTTCGGCCACCGTTTTTTCCAACCTCTCTTTATCTGTCCTCAGGTGGCGCTCCCTGTATTTACTAAAAATGCGTAAGGCAAACAGGAAAAACAAAACATATCCAACATATGCCCACCATGTTTTCCACCACGGCGGCCGTATCGTAAATTTATATTCAAATGGGGCACTCCAATAACCTTCGCTGTTCATGGCTTTTACTTTAAACAAATAAGTGCCATGTGGTAAGTTGCCATAGGGAGCTGATGTTTTATTGGTTAGAGCACTCCAGTTTTCATCAATGCCCTCTAAAATATATTGATACTTTACATTTTTTGGTTGGTTCATTGTAATACCAATAAAATTAAAGGTTATGTAATTATTGTTATATGCTAAACTTAAATTTATGGGTAAATTATTCCATTTACTTAAACCATCAAAATTAAAATCACTAATGTTAACGCCATTTCCTAAAGTAAGTACAGTATCCATTTTGTTTTCTAAATTAGCCCAGGTTATATTTTCATTAAACAACTCAATTGTAGTTAATTGAATATTTGGTGCGACAGTATCGGAAGGCATATGCTCAGGGTAGACAGCAGTTAACCTATCATTCGTTCCTATCCAAATAGTACCATTTTTATCTTCGCAAATAGCATTTAAAATACAACCTATACCCAAAAAACCGTCTTCGTAGGCATAATTTTTAAAAAAAACATCATCTTCTTTTATGTTGTAGCTCCCTTCGTTACCAAAAACGTGTCCCGGAGCTGCTGATTTAGCTGATATTAATTTACTCAGCCCAAAGCGGGTGCCGAACCAAAGGTTTCCGGATTTATCTTCTAACATGCTTAAAACATTATTATTAATCAGGCCTTCTCTTTCGGTAAAATGGGTAAAAAAATATGTATCCTTACCTTCGACTTTGGTTTTGACAAGTTTCGAGACGCCTCCGCCCTTTGTGCCGAACCAAAGGTCTCCGGATTTATCTTCCAGTATGCTTGAAACATAATTATTGCTCAGGCCTTCTTTTTCGGTAAAATGGGTAAAACTTTTACCATCGTATTTCGTGACACCTCCACCCCATGTGCCGAACCAAAGATTTCCGGATTTATCTTCTAAGATACTATATACATCATTATAGCTCAGGCCTTCTTCTTGCATAAATGGTGTAAAACCTTTACCATCGTATTTCGTGACACCACCACCACCACCTGTGGCGAACCAAATATTTCCGGATTTATCTTCCAATATACTATATACTATGTTACTCAGACCTTTTATATCGGAAAAATGGGTAAAACTTTTACCATCATATTTCGTGACACCACCACCCCAGGTGCCGAACCAGATGTTTCCGGATCTATCTTCTAACATACTCCAAACAGGTTTATCGCTCATTCCTTCCTTTTGGGTAAAATGCGTAAAACTTTTACCATCGTATATCGCGATGCCTTCGTTCAAAGCAAGCCAAAGATTTCCGGATTTATCTTCCAGAATGTCCCTTATAAAATTATTTCTCAGGCCTTCCTTTTCGGTAAAATGAGTAAATCCTTTACCATCGTATTTCGAGACGCCTCCGGCGTCAGTGCCGAACCAAAGGCTTCCGTAGCTATCTTCTAAGATACTATATACAATATTACTGCTAAGACCTTCTTTTTCGGTAAAATGTGTAAAACTTTTACCATCATATTTCGAAATGCCTCCGCCTAAAGTGCCAAACCAGATGTTTCCGGATTTGTCTTCTAAGATACTTGCGACAATATTATGGCTCAAGCCTTCTTTTTCGGTATAATGCGTAAAACTTTTACCATCGTATTTCGAGACACCTTTGCCATCAGTGCCGAACCAAAGGTTTCCCGATTTATCTTCCAAGATACTCCAAACAATATTATAGCTCAGGCCTTCCTTTTCGGTAAAATGTGTAAATCCTTTACCATCATATTTGGAAACGCCTCCGCCAACAGTACTGAACCAAAGGTTTCCGGATTTATCTTCAAAGATACTTATAATAGTATTTCCACTCAGGCCTTCTTTTTGAGTAAAATGTGTAAAACCTTTACCATCGTATTTCGAGACACCTCCACCATTTGTTCCGAACCAAAGGTTTCCGGATTTATCTTCTAAGATACTCCAAACTTCATTATTGCTCAGGCCTTCTTTTTCGGTAAAATGTGTAAAACTTTTACCATCATATTTTGTGACGCCTCCGCCTAAAGTACCGAACCAAATATTTCCATTTTTATCCTCCAAAATACAATGTACATCATTATTGCTCAGGCCTTCTTTGTCGGTAAAATGCGTAAAACTTTTACCATCGTATTTCGTGACACCTCCGCCGGCAGTACCAAACCAAAGATTTCCGGACGAATCCTCTAGTAAACAAAATACATTTCCGTGCTTTAAACCTTGTAGTTTGTTAAAAGCACTAAAATTATGCGGATTTTGGTCTTTGATGGTCCTGTCTTTAGCTATTATGGTTTCAGGTATGCCACCAACAAACGGGCTATCAATAGCTGATACTGTTTTTGGAAGTAAAAAAGAGTCTTGGCCGGGTGTACAAATACGCGGAATACCTGCCATTATCACTTTTGGCTCACCCACAGGATGAACATTTAAATTTGTTGCAAAAGAAGTTGGTTTACCTGCTTGTATTTTAGTTAGTTTTTTTTCATCAACTAATGTGTATTTTGGCTCGGCCATGCTATCCGGGGGCACAACATAACCTTTGGCTTCCACAACTTTTATGGTTCTTATTCTGGTGTTTTGTTTGTTTTTTTCTAGGCATGCCAATAAAAAAACAGACAAAAAAAGTATTGGGATAAATTTACGCATGGTTCAAAATTAAAAAATTAATATTAAAACAAATAAGGAGTTGCTTCTACTAAAACATCAACCGAATATCGATGTAAGTTTTACGGCTAAATAGTTTCATTAAATAAATTATTGGCAAATACTCCTTTTTATTACTTTTTATGGACTGTTTAATGGCTTCTTTAGTTTCCTTTTCCCATTTCTTCCACCATCCGGGTTCTTGAATGGGTAAATAAGCAATATCCATTCTCTCCCGGATGGCTTCTAATCTCCCAGACTCAGGTTTCGATTTATCTTTCCGGATGGCATATAGCTCGGCATCCGTTTTGGTTTGCCCGAAAACAAAAGATGTAAAAAGTACACCAGCAATAATCAGCAATAATTTTATATGGTTCAATTGTGTCATCATTTATAATGTTGCTCAAAAATAGCGGATAATAATTGTAATTTAAAAGTTTGGACTATCTAACGGTCATCCTAATTATCTAACGGTTTGTATTCGCGTACCGGTTATTTTGGTTTTAGCTGAATAGCGACCTGTTTTTTTTATGGTTTGTGTCCAAATTGGCAGCAACCGGCTTATTTGTTTTTGACTAATGCTTCAGAAGCCGATCCTTCTATCCAAATACCTTTACTACAGCCAATACAGATACCGTTGCCATGGAGCTCATTTACCAGGATGTGAACATTTTCTTGTAGTGTAAGGGTGGCACCAGTATGAATATAAAGTTGATTGATTTCGGTCAATCCTGAATTGATTACCGGAAACTTTTGAGAACCTGCAGATACATCAGGGATGATTACATTATCAAATACACCAGGGATCCTACCCAGGCTCCAGTTTTTGCTACAAGCCCAATTATTTTCTTGTCCGGGTGTTCCACCTTTCCAGGTATTTACGATTTGTGCATTAGCAGTTTGAGTCACGATTTGAGTCAACATCATTATGAATGAAAAAACGATCAGATTACGCATGATTTTAATTTTAAATTTGTTGAATTTTTATTACAGAACAAAAATAAGGCACAGTGCCCATGAACCCTTCTTTTGACTTATCAAATGGCGCAAGCAGTTATCCAGCGGTTAAAATTATTTTCATTTCTATAAATTTCCCGGTAAATCACCACTTTCATCCGGAATCTTTATGAAGCATTACGGCAGCTTTTTATTTTGAAATCATACCATTGTATAAATATTCTTATACCTTTACAGTGATAATCTTCGATATGAAACCCCTGAAAGCAATTATTACAGAGGACAATGTTTTTATGGCAAGCGTCTTACAAGATATGCTACATCAATACAAATCTGAAATTTCAGTACTTGATGTTGTCCATAATGGTTTCGATTCTATAAAAAAAATAAAATCCCTGAAACCTGATGTCGTTTTTCTGGATATTGAATTACCGGACATGACAGGTTTTGAGCTCCTCCAACAGTTGGATGACATATCATTTAAAACCATCTTTACTACTTCCCATAGCCACTATGCCATAAAAGCTTTTCGTTTTAATGCATTGGATTATTTAATCAAACCTATCAATGAAAACGAACTCGAAGAAGCCATCAAAAAGCTGCACAAGACTACCGACAATAGTATTGATATCAAGAATGCCTTGTCCAATCTGCAACCTCAACCGATAGAAAACCAAAAACTGGTATTGTCAACACAAAATGGTACGTTGAGATTGCCTCTAAAACAAATCACCCATATAGAAGGCGAACGTAATTACAGTTACATACATTTGTCAAATGGTGGTCGGGAGTTGTCTTCAAAAAATTTAGCTTACTTTGATGATATCCTGACTGATAAAAATTTTTTTCGCAGCCATCGCTCGCATTTAGTCAACCGATACCATGTGGATGCTTTAAAAGATGAAAAATTCGTTCTAAAAAGTGGTTTTGAAATTCCAATCTCCCGTCGGAAAAAAACAGAAGCTGATATATGGTTTTATAATGACCATTCTAAATGATTTTATTTACTTTTTTTTAAAAACATCAACATTATTTTTTTAAGTAGTCAGGCCTGTAAAAACTATTGGGTTAAAAAAAAACTTTCAAATGCCCTCTTAAGGTTTTAGTTGGAACCTTTGTTTGGAAAAAATAACTTTTTCGGTTTTTTGATGAGACCGTTTTCACTTTGAAAATATGTTCTTAAGTTTTTTGATAGGTCATTTTTTTTCTGCGGAGGCTCCAAAAGTTTTCAGATAAGTCATTTCCACTTTAAAAATTGGTCTATAAGTTTTCAGATAGAACCATTTCCACTTTGAAAATTTGCCCATAAGTTTTCAGATAAAACCATTTCTTCTTTGGAAATTGGTCTATAAGTTTTCAGATAGAACCATTTCTTTTTTGGAAATGGTCTATAAGTTTTCAGATAGAACCATTTCTTCTTTGGAAATTGGTCTATAAGTTTTCAGATGAGTCATTTCCTTTTTGGAAATGGCCTTTTAGGTTTCAGATGGAGTCATTTCTTTATGGAAATTAGCTTTTAAGTTTTCAGATGAAGTCATTTCTACTTTGGAAATGGCTTTTTAGGTTTCATATGTAACCATTTCCATGTTGGAAATGTGTTTTTAGGTTTAATATATAGGTATTTCTATGTTGGAAATGGTCCATAAGTTTTCAGATGGGTCATTTTTTTTCTGCGGAGGGTCCATAAGTTTTCAGATGGAGTCATTTCTTTTTCGCGGAGGGTCTGTAAGTTTTAAAAAAAGGTCGTTTTTTTTTTGCGGAGGGTTTATCAGTTTTTTAAAAGGGTCGTATCTTTTCTGCGGAAGGTCCATAAGTTTTTAAAAAGGGTCATTTTTTTTTTGCGGAGGGTTTATAAGTTTTTAAAAAGGGTCATTTTTTTATGGAGAGGGTCACTCACCCAGCCAGATACGGAGACGATGGTCGAAGGTTGCCATTTCGATCCGATTGAATTTGTAATTCGTCAACACAATTGCCAAAAAAAATTGCACGAATCAATGGTTACAAACTGCGACAATCGGTAGTTTTCCTACGCCTCAAGCCGGCGGGGCTTTTACTTTTTCTCTCGTCTTATGGGACGAGACCGCAAAAGTGAACAAAAAGGCCAGTGCTCTGTCCTGATAACAAGTTAAATTATAATGGCAGTTATTTTTTTGAAGATCAAGGCAAAATTTTTTAATGCCGTCTAAGCGGTTCGCAGGCATCTCGTCAAGATTTGACGAGATTAACGCAGAGATTCGAAAAAAGAACAACATTTCATTAAGTTCTTTATCAGGACAGAGCACTTAGCTCAAAAAAGGTGATTGCGCACTTTGAAATTTCTTATATTTCTGAACATGCTACTTGTGCGCACCGTGTATGCCAAATCTATCCCGTTGCTGACGCAAGTTTACAACTTGTGCCTTTGAAAAACACATAACCCTGTTTCAGTCTGTCGACCCAAATCGACAAATCAACAAATAACCAAATCGACAAATACTCAACTCAACAACTCAACAGCACCTCAATGGTCCTGCCTCCCCATTTTTTACACTTTTTTTCATAAAAGCTACTACATGATGAGATATTTTTTATATTTGTATGCGGTAAGGATAGGTTAAACAGTCTTCAAACGTATGATAACCGTTTAATAACGAACCTTATAAACAAGTTTCGTAATTTAATAACCTTAATATGATCATCGAACAAATTGATTTGAAGATTTTATCAAATGGAAGTTGTGCATATAGGAAAGTTAATGGCAAACCCAAACAACATTAAACCGAAAAAATAAAAAATATGACTAATAAAGTAACATTACTACTATTATGTTTTTTGCATTTGAACGTAACTGCACAACAATGGATAGATAAAAAGTACGATTATGAAAGTACATTAAATGTGCCTTATGGCACCGCGGTAAACTTCAACGGAAGTACAGTTACTTTGACAATGGATATTTATACACCTGTTTGTGATGACACCAACCATATTTCAAGAAAACCTCTGCTTTTATGGGTTCATGGAGGTGCATTTCTTGCAGGCGATAAAAATGAAATGACAAACATGTGCAAACAATTTGCTAAAAGAGGTTATGTCACAGCTACCATTAATTACAGATTAGGTTTTGTTCCGGATGATATTGCATGGAATTGTAACTACCCAAATTATTCATGTGTTTTTGCTACCGATAGTGCAGAATGGTATCGGGCATATTACAGAGCTATACAAGATGGCAAAGGGGCTTTGCGTTATTTAATTAACAGAAATTCATCTTTAAACATTGATACAAACAACATTTTTGTAGCCGGAGAAAGTGCAGGAAGTTTTGTTGCTCTTGGAATAGGTTTATTAGATACCCTTAGTGAAAAGCCAATGCAAACATATGCAATTGAAAATGCACCAAATCCGGCTAATAACACATTAAGCTGTCAATACTGTCTTGGAGAAAGTTTTAACGGGGTTAATGTACCGCGACCGGATTTAGGAGACATTGACGGGACAATTGAACCCACAAGTATACATTTTAAAATAAAAGGAATTGGAAATATGTATGGTGCCATGTTGAGTGATTTACTCAAAAATCATAAGGTAAATACACCCAAACCGGCAATATTCTCCTTTCATCAACCTTGTGACCTGATTGTACCTATTGATAGCGGAGGTGTTTATACCGGTTTGTCGTGGTGTATGACAAATGGATACAATTGTAATGGAATAAAAAATACGGCAAAGTTGTATGGTAGCAGGGCTTTTAGTAAATGGAACACAAATAATGGATATGGTTATAATATTCATGATGAATTTACCACAACCAATTTTCCGTACAATTTTTTATTTGGAACAGGTAGTTGTGTTGACCAAATAAATAATCCATGTCATGCATATGACAATTCTGTTTTGAGAGAAAACAATTTAGCAAGTTTTTTTGCACCTTTAATAACAACAAATCCGGTATGCGATACTACTTTGGTAACTACAGAAAATATTTCAATTACAAATGATAATATCATGAGTGTGTATCCCAATCCATGTGTAGATATTATTCATATTCATTATGAAAATCATGAGAATACTACCATAACTATTTATGATATTTTTGGTCAAATACAAAATGATGATATTCCCTTATTAAAAGAGACAACACAAATTCATGTAAATAACTTTCGACCTGGTCTGTATTTTATGGAGATAAAAAATAAGTATGGAACATTTAAAGTAATTAGATTTGTTAAGGAATAAAAAGGTCCGTTGCAGGCGTAAGTTTGCAACTTGTGCCTTTGTAAAACACATAACCATGTTTCAGTCTGTCGACCCAAATCGACACATCAACAAACCGACAAACCGACAAATCGACAAATACTCAACTCAACAAATCAACAAATCAACAGCACCTCAAAGGTCCTGCCTTCTCTAATTTTTACATTTTTTTTACAAAAGTTACTACATGAAGAGATATCATTTATATTTGTATTCGGTAAGGATAGGTTAAACCGTCTTCAACCGTTTAACAACAAACCTTATGAACAAATTTCTAATTTTTATATACTTAATATGGTCATGGAATCAAAGAGTTATGAAGATTTTATCAAATGGAAGTTGTGCATATTGGAAGGTTAGTGGCAAGTGTAACAGACGACAATAACAAAATAAAAACAATGCAAGACATTCTATTTGACTTTATATCAAAATATGTTTCTCTGACAGAAGATGAAAAGAACGCATTACTTTCACTAGACTTGTTTCACTCTGTAAAAAAAGGAACAATTTTACTCAATGAAGGACAAAAAACACAAGATAATTTCTTTGTTTTAAAAGGTTGCATTCGTGTTTATTACATTATAGACGGAGAAGAAAAGACAACAGCTTTCTATACAGAAATGGTAGGCTTGACACCCCATTGCGTAAGAAAAAAAGTTCCATCAGATTATTTTATAAGTTGTGTTGAGGATTGTATTCTTTTAATATCAAATACAGATATGTCATCAAAAGTAAACAGTAAATTCCCAAAATTTGATGCAATGTGCAGAATGTTGTCGGAAGAATTATTAGTCAAACAACAAATTGACTTTGATGAATTTAAGACTTCTTCCCCTGAAAAACGCTACCTTAATTTATTGCAAAAAAGACCCGACCTTATTCAACGGGTACCGCAACACCAATTGGCAAGCTATTTAGGTATAAAACCGCAATCGTTGAGCAGGCTCAGAGCAAGGATTTTAGAAAAAAGTAAAGACTAAAATCATTTCTTAACTTAAGTGAACGACTTATAGTATCTCACAAGTCTACTTTTGCAGCATCGTTTAATATTAAATAAAAAGATATGCAAAAGAAAGTGTTTTGGATTGGACTTTTCATTATGTTAGCAAGCCAATTACAAGTGAGTGCACAATATACCAAACAAGACAGCACTCACAAAAAGTGGTTCGTAGGAACTTCGTTATTTGTTATTATGGGTAATTTTGACACAAAAAACCCACCCAACTTTGTACAATTAGATTTAGGTTATCGGATTACTGGAAAAGATGTAATAAGAGTATCTCCAAAAACTTGGAGATATGCTTGGCCTAATGGTATTCACCCATTTCTTAACGATGCATATTATAAACCTGAAGAAAAATTTCCGGGTTATGTGCGCGAATTTGGCATAACATTCTCTTATCAAAGATTTATTTGGATGGGTTTATATGCTCAATTGGATGTAATGCCTACTTATCAGGTTTTTGTGAATGACAATGGTAAAAAGATTGACAATGGTTTTCAGATTTTTAATTCTTACCGTGTTGGTTACCACATTAAACTCTTTAGATACAGGTTTTTCATTCAGCCATCGATATGTATGACACATCGTGCTTATCACACCCAATTGCCTGATGGATTTAAGCAGTTAGATGATAAATGGTCTAAGTTCATCTTTCCGGAACCTGGACTTAATATAGGATTCAATTTTTGAAAGCGAAAAATCGAGTATACATGAAACACTATTTCAAGAGTACCTTAGAATATTTTTCAAGAGAACCTCGGAAACTTTTCCTGATTGACGGTTTGGGTGCAGTATTGACGACATTTTCCTTGTTCTTTGTTTTAAGATATTACAACGAATGTTTTGGTATGCCATCAAATATCTTGATGTACTTGTCTATAATTGGTTTGTTCTATTTTACATATTCAATATCATGCTACTTCTTACTCTCAGGCTGTTGGGTGCCATATTTAAGAATAATTGGCGTTTCTAACCTTTTATACTGTATGTTAACCATTGCGTTTCTGTATATTAATTACGATGACATAACAAGAATAGGATTTGCATATTTTCTTTCCGAAATTCTAATTATAATGCTGTTAGTTTACATCGAGTTAAGGGTGGCAAGCATGTTAATAATCAAAATGTCAAACCAATAAACATGACCAAAGAAGAAATACATCATTCACTGGAAGACATCAAAATCAATGTAAAACTGAAGCTTGCAGAGCTCATGCAAAACTTTGTGTTTGAGGAAAATCCCTCCGCATAAAAACTCACTCTTTTTGATGGTATTTTAATCCTTTCTCCAGCTTTTCTATCGTTTTGGTCAGTCGTCGGGCTCTGGCATCCATACTTTTTGCCGCAAAAACATAATCTATGTATTGTTTCTGACTCGTCACTGACATTTTTTCAAAATGATGTTTTGCTTCGGGACTGTCAAGGAGGCATAACATAAATTCTTCAGGAATCACAATCCCACTCTGATCCTCGAACAATTCTACTTCCACTATGTCTCCTTCCTGTTTTTTGATCTTTTTGCGAATCTCAGCTTTTACAGGAAGGAATAGATGTTTGTCTGCCGTTGGCCACAATTTGAATTGAGCGATTGCATAATCATCAATCCTGCCTTTTACTACCAACCAGCCGAAGGGAAGACCGGTTTTGGTGTTCTGACCCGGCAAAAGGACATAAGTCCATCCACCTTTCATGTCTATTTTCCGGAGCTCAAATTTTCCTTTTATGAGTGGAATATTCATTTGGTAAGATGTATGGGTTTAATTTATTTCAAAAACTCATCGGTAAAATGTCCCTTTTCCTTTTCTTTTGAAAATTTATCTGCATTATAAGCTTCAGAATTATTTTTCGGAATAGATAAACTTTGCCAATCATCTCCCTTTCTGATTTTGGAAAGGTATACAATCTGTCCGACATGATAAGCGTAATGGGCTATCTGCCGTTGAATGGCATCCAAAACACTTTGCACCTGATTGCGAATGGTAATATCTTTGTCCAGATCTTCCGGTGTAAGCCCTTTTAAAGCTTCAAAAAGACATGCCCAACCTTCTTCCCACATCTTCATCAAGGTGTCCCTGTCGGTGACAAAACCTTCAAACTCTTCATCCCTCTTGCGCCAGGATTTTTCGCCATCTGTGGTGAGAAAATCGGTCCACCGGCTTTTCATATTGCCATGGAGGTGGTGAACAATGATGGCTATACTGTTGATTCCGGTTGTGGGTTCGTAAAACAACATGTCGTCGTCCACCTGATTCATCGCTTTTTCACCCAAACTTTTGTAATACAAAAACAATTTTATACTACTCTCTGTAAATCCGTCCATTTTTTTTTGTGTTTCAACAAATGGGTCAATCCATAGGTTGCAGTTTTGCTGTAAAATGTCGCAACAAAAGTGCTTCCTCAATGATTTTATATCCTGTCATCTTTTTTCTTTCGTTGAAAACTTCGATGATGACTTCGGCAATATAGTCGATGTGGCTTTGGGTATACACTCTTCTCGGAATGGCGAGACGAACCAATTCGTGAACCGCAGGAATGAGTTGTCCGCCTGCATCATATTTTCCAAACATTAGGGAGCCTATTTCAACTGCGCGGATGCCCCCTTTTATATACAAAGCGCACACAACACTGATGCCGGGATATTGGTCGACAGGAATATGTTCAGCAAATCTTTTTGCATCGAGATACACAGCATGTCCGCCGGGAGGCAACATCACCGGTACACCGGCAGCGACCAGTTTGTCGGAAAGATAAGTTATACTCCTCATCCTGTAGGCAAGATAATGTTCATCCAGAATCTCTTCCAAACCGATGGCTATGGCTTCGAGATCTCTGCCTGCTAATCCGCCATAAGTAGGAAATCCTTCAGTAATGACCAATAAATTGCGGCATCGAACAGCGAGATCGGTATCTCTCATCGCCAGAAAGCCCCCAATATTGGCAAAGGCGTCTTTTTTGGCACTCATGAGACATCCGTTGGCATAAGAAAACATTTCCCGAACGATGTCTTTGACAGGAATATCCCGGTACCCGTTTTCTCTTTGTTTGATAAACCATGCATTTTCAGCAAATCGACAGGCATCAAGGAAAAAAGGAACCTGATATTTTTTGCATATTTCTGATGTTTGCCTGATATTTTCCATACTCACAGGCTGACCGCCGCCCGAATTGTTGGTCACTGTCAGGATAACCAAAGCAACATCTTTAACCTCCGGACCTGCCAGATGTTTTTCCAGCTTTACAACATCCATATTACCTTTAAAAGGTGCGGGAATTCCCGGGTTTTTTGCTTCTTCACAAGGAAAGTCGAGGCCGACAGCTCCTGAAAACTCAATATTGGCTCTTGTCGTGTCAAATAATGTATTGGAGATGTAGGTTTTTTTGTCCTGACTCAACACGGTAAAAAGAATTTTTTCGGCTCCGCGACCCTGATGGGTAGGTATGACGATAGGCAAACCCATAATGTCCTGAACGGTTTTTTCAAATCTGAAAAAACTGGGACTGCCGGCATACGATTCATCACCCATCATAATGCCTGCCCATTGTCTGCTGCTCATGGCAGAAGTGCCGCTGTCAGTCAACAGGTCAATAATAACTTTTTGTGATGGCAGCAGAAAAACATTGTAATCCGCTTCCTGAAGTGCCTCAATTCTTTCTTCTTCTGTCGTAAAATATAAGGGTTCGACAGACTTAATCTTAAAAGGTTCGATAATGGTTTTCAATGGTCTGAATTTTGTTTCCGCAAATGTAAGGGAGCTCTCAGGCGTCCGGTGATGATTTGAATCATACCGGCAGGTTATTTTGTTCCAATCATGATGATAAAAGCAAAACGTTGATACATCAGACGATTTTTGTATCTTTACATCCATTTTAAAATCCTGGTGTTTGTCCAATGATAGCCACCTCGTTTTGTTCTTTCAGAAAATATTTTATGCGAACATACATCTTTGGGTCCCTTTTTTTAGTGTTTTTTACAATGCTGTCAGGACAACAAACGACAACCTTCTTACATACATTGGAAGTAGGAAATCACGCGATTGTTACAGACTCTCTCTATATCGATCCGAAAGTATTTGAAGACAATATGGTCAGTCTGGCTGTGACCATTCAAAAAGAAGAGGGTCCACTTGATCTGGATCTTGACCTGACAACTTCAAAAGGACATCGCAACATTAACCCGGGCTGTGAAGTAAATACAGACGACTTTTCATTTGTCAGCAAATTGGAAATTTTAGAAAAGGAAGAATCCGGTTGGTTGTATTTTTTTTATAATGAAGATGGTTTGTCAACCCGTCGTATCAATATCACATACCACGTGCATCAGACTCCCCTTGGCAAACCTTCAATGATGGACGTACAAAGTGGACGACGTACCGATTGTACCTGTCCGGAACCATCTTATATTCCCCGCAGTACCTGGGGCAGTGCCTATCAATTGACCAACGACATTTATGTGCCGCCGGCAACATTGACAGAGGTGACACACCTGATCGTTCATCATAGTGCGAGTTCCAATCAAAGCAATAATTGGCCGGCTGTAGTGGCCTCATTTTTTGTTTATCATACCATGACAAACGGTTGGCAGGATATAGGTTACAATTGGTTGATCGATCCCTTGGGCAATATTTATCAGGGCAGGGGAGGCGGCGAGGACGTGAGAGGAGCCCACATGTGCGGTTACAACAACAATACCATGGGTATATGTGTGATCGGTACCTACAGCAATGTGGATCCGACGCCAGCTGCGATAGAAAGCCTCGAAAAACTACTGTCTTACAAAGCATGTCAGAAAAAATTCGGCACAGAAGAAAGTGCACCCATTGTATCTCACACAGGTTTTATGTTCAGGGTATCGGGACACCGCGATGGGTGTGCGCCCAATTACACAGAATGTCCGGGTACCAGACTGCACGCTTTTTTACCGGTTCTTCGTACGAATTGTACCGAATATATGGTGGATAGCTGTATGTTGATTTCAGGAAAGGAGGTTGTTTCGGAGGATCCTTTTATGGTTTTTTATGCTAACGGAATGATTACAGTGGATTCGGAAAAGGAAGTGATCGTGAACGTAACGAATATTTCAGGTCAAAGGATTAGAAGTTTTTTGGTCGGGCAAGGCAGGACACAATATATGATGACTGAACCTCCTGGTCTTTATTTTATCATAATAAATGACGGTATCCGGAAGGTTACCCAAAAAGTAGTGCACTTTTAGTTTTGATATTTTTTAATAATGTCAAGCATGGCTTCGGGAGGTAAATCGTCGATATCGTGTTTTCGAAATATAGCCATAAAATCTTTGATCATATATTCTGAAAATCCGAGTTTGAGACCAAAATGAAACAAGGCTTTTTCTTCTTCTTCGGCAATGTTTTTATCAGCATCCATCATAAATAATAACTGATAAAGAACATTCATCCGGTCTTGTTCGTCATAAGGCAGGATTTCATTCACTTCCGTGTATTCAAGCATGATTTTGCGGACGTCTTCGATAGAAAAACCCATCTTTTTTCCTACATGAACCAAATAGGTGAATTCTATGTCAGTAATCGAACCATCAGTTTTTGCCAGATGGTAAAGCGTCCGGATGATTACTTTTGCTTTTTCATCATTGTCCAATAAATCCCACAACATATTGATGATTTACTTGTATCATTAAAAAATAATGTTGTAATTTGGCAAGCCAAAATTAAACATCAGAAAATATCACACGAAAATAAGCAAAATGAAAACAAAAATAGCAGGAATAGGAAAATATTTACCTAAAAGAGTCGTAACCAATCAGGAATTGACTACTTATATGGATACCACCAATGAGTGGATCATCGAAAGAACAGGAATCGAAGAGCGGAGATATGCTGAAAAACATAAAGAAACACCGACTACGATGGCAGCTGCTGCCGCAAGAATAGCCATTGAAAGAGCCGGAATAACGCCTGAAGACATTGACTTTATCATCTTTGCCACACTCAGTCCGGATTACTACTTTCCCGGTTGTGGCGTATTGTTGCAGAGAGAACTGGGATTGACCAAAACAGAAATTGGCGCTTTGGATATCAGAAATCAATGTACAGGTTTTGTCTACGGTATGTCAGTTGCAGACCAGTTTATTAAAACCGGTATGTACAAAAATATTCTGCTTGTAGGGTCGGAAATGCATTCCATGGGTTTGGATTTTTCAGATGAAGGCAGGGCTGTGACGGTTATTTTTGGAGATGGTGCAGGTGCTGTTGTACTTCAGCCGACCGACAAAGAAAATCAGGGTATTTTAAATACAGTGCTGCATTCTGACGGAACCCACGCCGAAGAATTGGCGATGATCAATCCCGGATCTCATGGTGGATACCACTTGGGCCCGGAAAAGTTTGGCTACCCTGATCCGTCGATCCCGGGAGGCGTTTTTGTTACGCAAAAAATGGTCGACGATAATATGTTGACACCCAATATGACAGGACAACTGGTTTTTAAAAATGCTGTTGTAAAGTTCCCTGAAGTGATCAAAGAAGGTTTGGCCAAAGCCGGGTTGGAAAAAGAAGACATTGATCTTTTGGTTCCCCATCAGGCAAACCTCAGAATCTCCCAGTTTGTTCAAAAAGTTATGGGTCTTCCTGATGAAAAGGTGGTCAATAATATTCAGAAATACGGCAATACTACCGCTGCTTCAATTCCGATAGCATTATGTGAAGCGTACGAAGATGGCAGGATTAAAGAAGGAGATCTCGTCTGCCTGGCTGCTTTCGGAAGTGGATTCACCTGGGGCAGTGTTTTGGTCAGATGGTAGGCATACCGACATTATTTGTTAATTATTCGTAAACGTTTTTCTTTTTGTAATCATTAATGAGTACAAGGTGTTCATAAGGCAGTTAGTTGTTATACATTGAAGTTTGAACAAAAAATGCCTTTTGTGAAATCAGTAATTACATTTTTTGTTTTTGTATTTTTTTTGCCATTTTTATCGGCTCAAAACGCAAAAACATTTACCCTCAGCGGTTATATCAAAGATAAAAGTACAGGAGAAACATTGATCGGTGCCAATGTGGTTGATCTGGGAAACCCCGGATCCGGTACCATTACCAATACGTATGGCTTTTACTCTATCTCGCTTGAAAAGGGAACCTACAAAATTGGATTTTCTTACCTTGGGTACAAGGATGAAAAGTTTGAAGTCGTTCTGGATAAAAACACTCAACTCAACGTTACCCTCGAAGAAGGGGTTCTCATGGAGGAAGTAGTCATCTCAGCGGATAAAGAAGACAGACGCCGTAATGTCGAAGGTACCCAAATGGGAACCATAGAACTTCCTGTGGAAAATATCAAAAAAATGCCCGCTATTTTCGGAGAAACGGACATTTTAAAAACATTACAACTGCTTCCCGGAGTTTTGTCATCAGGTGAAGGAAACGCCGGTTTTTTTGTAAGAGGAGGCGGTCCTGACCAGAATCTGGTTTTACTGGACGAAGCTTTGGTTTATAATACCGGCCACCTGCTTGGATTTTTTTCCGTTTTTAATACAGACGCCATCAAAAACACCACCTTGATCAAAGGCGGCATTCCTGCCAATTACGGAGGAAGATTGTCCTCCGTGCTGGATGTCCAAATGAAAGAAGGGAATATGAAAAAATTCGGGGTCGAAGGGGGGATCGGAATCATTTCATCGCGTATTACTGCAGAAGGACCTATCGTCAAAGACAAAAGTTCCTTTATGGTTTCCGGAAGAAGAACCTACATCCTCGATTTGATACAACCCGCATTAAAAGGAACCAATTTTGAAGGAACCAATTATTATTTTTACGACATAAATACCAAGTGGAATTACATTTTTTCTGATAAAGACAGATTGTATTTTAGTGGTTATTTCGGAAAAGATGTCCTCAGGTTCAGACAACCATCGCGGGATTTTACGTTTGATCTTCCTTACGGTAACAGTACCGGTACGCTGCGTTGGAACCACCTTTTCAATCAAAAGATGTTTATGAACATGTCCCTGATTTACAATGATTATCAGTTTGAGGTCAATGGAGGTCAGGATAATTTTAATTTCAGGCTTTTTTCCGGGGTTGAAGATTGGAATTTCAAAACGGATTTTGATTATTTTCTGAATCCGAGGCATAATATTAAATTCGGATTCAATTATACCTTTCATACCCTGACGCCCAACACAGCATCAGCCACGGCGGGAGATGTCAGTTTTAATACAGAGTTTCAACCTAAAAGAGCGCACGAATCTGCAGTCTATTTTTTGGATGATATGAAGATTACCAACAAACTATTTATGAATACAGGGTTGCGTTTATCGATGTTTTCACAAATCGGCCCTTACACTTCACCCATTGACGGAACAGTTTTTAACAAAGGTGATCACGTCAAAACATATGGCGGTATTGAGCCGCGCTGGAGTTTAAACTACAGGGTAAGTAAAGAGTTAAGCATAAAAGGAGGTATATCGGTCACAACACAGTATATCCACCTGGTCAGCAATTCAGCCAGTACTTTGCCGACAGATGTATGGGTTCCAAGTACAGAATTGGTGAGACCTCAAAGAGGCGCACAATACGCAATCGGGGTTTTTAGAAATTTTGCCAATGATGCCTTTGAAACCTCCATCGAAGTATACTACAAAGATTTGCGCAATCAGATCGACTACGCTGAAAATTATGTGAACGATATCAGCAAAGACCTTGAAAACTCGTTTGTTTTCGGAAAAGGACGTGCCTACGGTGCTGAGTTTTTTGTCAAAAAAAGTATTGGAAAATGGAACGGTTGGGTAGGGTACAGCCTCGCCAGGACAGAACGATCTTTTGAAGCGATTGAAGATGGCAGGTGGTATCCTGCGGTGTATGACAGAGCACACGACCTGAAGCTTGTCGCCAATTACAGCCCAAGCAAAAAATGGGAATTTAGTGCTGTTTTTATTTATGGCTCCGGACGTTGGTTTACACCGATCCGGGGATTCTTTTTTGTAGAACAAAACCTCAATCTTTTTTACGGTCCAAGAAACAGTACACGTTTGGCTGATTACCACAGACTTGACTTTTCAGCGACCTATACGCCAAAACCGAACTCTAAAAAGGCTTATCAGGGCAGTTGGGTTTTTTCAGTATACAATATGTATAACCGGAAAAATCCGTTTTTTGTGAATTTTGATATTGAAACAGATTTTAATACAGGCAATACTTCGATAGAAGGAACACAAATCACTATTTTTCCTTTTATCCCCAGCATTACCTATAATTTTAAATGGAACCAAAAATGAAATTAGTTAATCGACATACATCGTTGGGAAAGACATTTTTCCTCGTTATAATATTTTTTGTTGGGTTTTTATCATCATGTGAAGAACCCTACACGCCCAGTACTTCCGAACTTGAACAGGAAATTGTTGTAGAAGGTTATGTCGAAGCAGGTACAGGTGCCAACCCGGTTGTCGTTATTATTACCAAAAGTATTCCCTTTTTATCAGAGGTTGGACCTGAAAAGTTTTCGGAATTATTTGTCAAAGGGGCTTCCGTTTCTGTTTTTGACGGAGATAAAACGGTGAGTCTGATTCCTCTTTGTTTGAATGACCTACCGGAAGAAATCAAAAAAGCTGTCGCCGAAGCGTTAAATCTTGATCCCGACAATCTCACGGCTGATATTTGTATTTATGCTGACATCCTGAATCAAATCACCAGAGAAGAAGGTCGTCGTTACGACCTTACCGTCGAAGTTGAGAATAAAAAACTTACAGCGACCACTACGATTCCTTACCATGTGCCCTTAGATACTTTTGTTTGGATGGATCCTCCGGGAGATCCGAATGACACTTTGGCCAGGCTGACCGTAAGTTTTCAGGATGCACCGGGAGTTACTAATTATTACAGATATTTTACTGCGGAAGTGGGTAGCGGCCTTGTAGCTCCATTCAGTTCGGTGGTGGATGATATATTGTTTGATGGCAAAAAATTTGAGTTCCCTTTACAAAAAGCCGAAAGACGCGGCGGTGATTTTACCCCTGAAACTTTTGGATTGTATAAAAGAGGTACCACAGCGGTTATCAAATGGTGCTCTATTGATAAAGAACATTTTGATTTTTGGAATACCCGGGATTTTGCAGCCAACAGCGGAGGTCCATTTTCGACTTACACAAGGATCAGCACCAATATCAAAGGAGGACTGGGTATCTGGGGCGGATATGCCGTTTCTACAGACACTATTCCGGTTCCGGTAAAATAAAATTTTAATTATAGATCAGGGCGATTCCCTTACGGGTCGGGCTGTCCGCTTTACTTCCCTTTGCTTCGCGTTGGTCGTGTTCGCTACCATCCCTATCGCATGGGATGCTGTATTAATGATGGAAAGTCAACAAATCGTTGGTATCTGTTTCACCAGGGGAAAATGCTGAAAATAGGTTTCCTTTTTTTGATTCAGGAATTTTGGATTCGTTTGACAACGTTGATGGAAAACGAAGATATGCCGTTTCTGATGAGCTTAAAGATGACGTAGACCAAACTGAATATAAGGAGTACTACGAATTCCAGTTGCAGGATGTAATCAGGCCAGGGTCCCAGCAAATCATAAAAAGTTGTACCTGGTGGTTTTCCATTCAGGTATACATAATTTGATCCTAACCACACATTGATCGGATAGATAATGACAGCAAGT
The DNA here is from genome assembly GCA_022842725.1 of Saprospiraceae bacterium. Classification (GTDB taxonomy): domain Bacteria; phylum Bacteroidota; class Bacteroidia; order Chitinophagales; family Saprospiraceae; genus OLB9. The sequence goes on along the minus strand of JALHOZ010000040.1, from coordinate 3,624 downwards.
AAATTGATTCCTATCCAGGATCTGATAATATCCATTTTTTCCAAATCAAAACGATATACGATGGCACCATATAGTGCGGACATCACCAGAATAGAATGTAATAACCAGTACCGGATGTTTTCATAATGGGGAAATGATTCCGTCAGAGAAGTGGTAAATAATGAATGAGAAGACCCTCCGACAATCCAGAAAAAAAAGAATGCCCACCAATACCTGTTTTTTTGCCACATAATCAGAATCATCACAAAAGGAAGCATATTGCAGAGATGTAGCGGCAAATCATGGGTGATCAAAAAACTTCCGTCCCAAAGTTTAATGACAATTTTCATAATTTGAGTTGATGCAGCCAAAATCAGAAGAATGGTAATATTTCGTTGTTGTTGTTCCTGATTCCAGACATTACGACCCAAATACAACACAAGGATACAAAAACTTACCCATAGTCCGAAGGTCAGACCATGCTCAGTTGAATAATTGATAAACCCGCCGTTTGAGAGGAGAAATGCATCCATAACTATATTATTTTCGAAAAAACCGAGAAGTAGGTATAAAAAAAGAGCCGCTTGCTCAGGGCTGAGTCAAGCGGCTTGAAATATAAGGGTGCTTCTTTAGTCAAATTTATGCTGCAAATATACAACATCTTTTTAATAAAACAAGACTTTTTTCAAAATATTTCCTGAATCGAACGAAATTTTCACAAAATACATGCCCGGAAGCAGATTTTGACCATTTAATTCGTATTGCGAAGCATTAATATTATTTACGGTAAATAAATTTCTACCTGTCATATCAAGGATTTCCAATGTTTTCATCGGAGCATCATCATTAGACTGGAAATTCATAACATGGTGAGCCGGATTCGGAGCTATTTTAAGTCCGACTTCAGTTTCAGTGATGTTATCTGTAGAAACTAAATATTGACATGGCAATTCCAAACCAATACAAGCTCTTGGAGCAACAAAGGCAATAATAGAGTCGATGTATCGTCTTCCTTTTTCTGCAGACATGTCAGGGTTACCTGTCAGGCCACTTGCATTGTTAGGATTGGACGCTGCCCAGAAATCCCATGGTGATGAATCGTTTGGAATATTTGCAGGTGTTCCTATGACAGGGAATAAATTGGTAAGACCTCCTTGTCTTGACTTAATTGCTTGTCCGATTGGGTCAAAAGCAGGTAGGATGTTATTGTATTTTGCATCTTTGCCCAAAGCTTTTAATTTATCCTGAACCAATTTACTTCCTTGTACCTGTACGACTGGTAATTGACCACCCGGAATCGGTACGAATAAAACAGCATCTTCATAAGGTGCAAAAGGGTCATAAGGAGCCTGAATAGATATAATATCTACTGAGTTTTGGTCCAACCATGAGATGTCACCTAAAGCACCACCCATGTTAATCGCAAGTTTGAAATCAGAAGAGTGATTTACCCAGTTCGGTAAATTTAAGGTGTCTCCTGTCGGTGGAGGTCCCGGATTTGGTGTGCCATCTGCATTCGGTGGTACACGTCCTAAAATTTTTCCTTCGATATCTCCATTGATATAGAAAAAGCCACCTGTAGGTAGAGGTACTCTTTCAATTACAAATGGACGACCATTACTGCCAACAAATTTAGCCGCAGGGTTGGTTGTTGTCAATACTTCACTGTACTTGTCCAAAGTAGCAGTGGCAAGGGTAATATACCCACCTGTTCCTTGTCCCCAGATAGCAATTCTTGTGGTGTCAATACCAAAATCATTTGCCTTTTCTTTAAAAAACCGGATTGCTGTTCTTGCGTCCTGTACTCCTCTGTAGGCAGCGTTTATCAGCGTGTTAACCCTTCCTTCCTGAGTTTGAGCCACCGGATTCCAGCCTTTTCTGTAATCAGCAACTGCAACAACATATCCCATTTTAGCAAGCTTCGTAGCAACATCAACACATGTACTGTCTTTGATGGTTCCGCTTGGGCTTGTGTTTTGAGGAAATGGAAGAAAGTTTCCGGTTGGGAAATAAATAATCAAAGGCCTTTTGGTTTCTGTATCTCCTTTAGGCGAATAAATATCAGTGGCAAGAGGTTGTCTTACCGTACGTCCTACGGTCGGTACTGCCAAAACAGTATAATTAAAACCATACGCAGTAGATACCACATTTACTCCGTCAAACTGAGGAGAAAGGTATCGTTGTGCTTGTGTGAGACTCGGGCTCAGCAACAAGACCAGAAAAATCGAAAGTAAAAATCCTCTCATGTAAAAATATTTAGATTGTTAATAAAGAATTAATTTTTTTTAAAATCATATACTAAAGAAATATAAGCCATCCTTCCTATTCGCGGTCCTCCATATGTCTGGAAAACTTTATTATTGAAAATGTTACTTGCTCCCAATTTTAAAGTTGAATCCAGCTTTTTAAATGTATAATTGACCTGTGCATCCACAAGGCCATATGATGGAATTTCTCCCGTAAATTGCGGAGAACCCTCAAAGATAAAGGAATCAACCCATCTGTAATTCACATTGAAGCCAAAATTTTGTATTTTTTTATTTCCAAGCTTAATAACCACGTCCCTTCCGGAGATAGAAATGTTGTATTTGTGCTCGGGAGTATTAAATGCAGGGATGATCGGGTCATCCACATCAAGTTTATTCAACTTGTTCCACGAATAATTTCCGGCCAACATATAATACTTTTTGAAGTAATAATTAAGGCCTATCGAAAATCCCTGTGTAGTCACCGTATTCGTTGAATTTGCAGCATACCGGTATGCCTGGACATTTTGAGGCAAACCGGTCAGATTGTCAAATTCACTTTCCACACCAATGACAAAACCTAAAAAGTCGTCGTAAGAACTGAAATAATAACTGGCATCCATATAAGTGTTTTCAAAAAGGGTGGTTCTGTATCCAAGCTCAAAAGACTTGACTTTTTCAGGTCGAACACCTTCAATATTAAAATATTCGAGTTTGTCGCGCGACAGGGTATTGAGATAATCGAAAAAAGATTCTGTGGTAATCAGATTTTGTCGGCCGTCCAGATTACCTGCAAGAATAGCCGGGCCAACATTTAAAAATAAATATTGATCTGTCAATGTCGGGTTTCTGATCGCAGAAGAAAAAGATAGTCTGAAATAATGGTTGACATTCGGTGCATAGACCAACGATGCAGCAGGTGAAAACAACCAATCAAAATTGATATTTTTGTCAGCCCTGATGGTTCCGTTCAACTTAAATTGGTTTTTATAGAATTTTTTTTCAAAACCTGTATATATACCAAATTCATGATTTGTAATCCTTATTCCGGCTGTATCACTGAAAATTGTACCTTCAGAGTTGGGAGTATATAGTCTTGCATTGGCACCAACCGTTATGGCATCTGTAAAGGATGGTTCAAATTTATATTCTCCATGTATGTGATAAAGTGCTGACCTGTCAAAAAATTGAGTTCCGCTGTTTTGATCTCTTTTATTCGATTTTTTGCTGATGATAGAGTTAAATAATGAGTCAAATCTTGCTGTACCCGGTTCGTAAAAATTGGTTGTTTTACCAGCTACAACTTTATTGTCACTAAATTGTAAAGCATTTTTGTGTGCTTCAGTAAGGAAGTTTTGATTATTTGCCAACCATTGTCTGGCAGCTATGGAATCAAATG
>JALHOZ010000039.1 GCA_022842725.1 Saprospiraceae bacterium | reverse complement strand
ATTGGTTGTTTTACCAGCTACAACTTTATTGTCACTAAATTGTAAAGCATTTTTGTGTGCTTCAGTAAGGAAGTTTTGATTATTTGCCAACCATTGTCTGGCAGCTATGGAATCAAATGAAAAAGTAGCTGTAAATGGATCAAAAACCAATTGCGGATAACCTTGTTCGATCATTTCCGGCTTCACATTTGATTCCCAGAAAAACAGATAGTCACTATACCAGTTTGCATCATCCTTGGCTCTTTGTTGCATCAACAAAGCCGTAAAGTAAGGGTCGTATGAGTCACCTGCATCTTCCTGCGTATTATACATCCTCAGGAAATACTTATTCCTTTTTCTGATTTCCAGTTTGTTTTGGAAAAACGTGATGTTTCGAAGACTGAATCGATTGTCTCCCTGATAAACGGTAGTACCATTACCTATATTAAAACCATAAATTAATTCCGGTGATTCTTCATTCAAAGATGGTTTTAATCTGTAATGGAGACCTACGTTACCTTTGAGATTTCTGGTGTTGTAATCTACAATATCAATTTCGTCATACCCTCTTCTGTGATAAACACCCATACCGGCCTGCGGTCGAAACAAGCCAACTTTACTTTCATCAAAGATGGGTTTGAATTCATCACCATAGGAATTGACTTTGTCAAATCTTCCGGGATTTGTTGCACTGGATCGGCTTCCTGATACAGGATCATAATTGTCAGCCACCCAATCAAATGCCTTCATAAAAAACAAATTGACTTTGTAACCGAAAACCGCCTGATTTTTTTTATTCTTTATAACATCTGCATATCTTAATGAGGTTTCAAACAACTCTCTTTCACCAAATTTGATACTGGCGGATAATCCTTCAGAATAAAACGGACTTTTTGTTTCCATACTGATGACACCATTAAAGGCATTTGGACCATAAAACGCAGAACTGGCCCCTACGACGAGATCCACTTTTTGGATATCAAGCTCCGGAGAACCCAGGAAGTTTCCTAAAGAAAAGTTTAACCCCGGTGATTGATTGTCTACACCATCAATGATCTGTAAGGACCTGACCGGGCTGGTACTGTTAAAACCTCTGGTATTAATAATGGTAAAACCGATACTGGCTGTGGTTAAGTCAACACCTTTTAAGGAACCCAAACCACTGTAAAAATCAGTAGACGCTGTTTGTTTGATGGCAATAGCATCAAGAGATTCGACAGTAAGAGGAGATTCTTTTTTCTTATCATCTATCCTTTGGCCTTTGATTTCTATACCTAAGTCAATGGTGACTGCATCTTCTTCCAACTTAATCACCAAACGGTCTCTGTTGTTGGTTACATTAAACTCGATTTCTTTGTAACCGATATATGAAACAATAAGATCAACCGGGATTTTATCAACTTTTAGTTCAAAAGTACCGTCGAAATCTGTGGTAATACCATTAGATGGATTGTTTTTTTCCGTGATCGATGCCCCTATCAGTTCTTCCCCCGTTCTTTGATCAATCACCTTGCCTTTTAAGGTGTTTTGTGCAAATATTGGCTGAAAAGAAGATATAAAAAAAAGAAAAATAATACTTTTTGTGATCTGACTCATACTGTTGTGCTGTGTTTTGATTTATTTCAGATTTAATCCTAATTAACTATCAAACAATAGGTTATAGGACAGTTCTATTTGAAATCAGGTGCAAAGTAGCACTATTTTACCATTTGTACAATTTTGGGCTCAAAATTTTTAATAAAATGTAAATGAAATGACAACGGAATGGTAAATCTGAGATTGTTCTGCCAAATATTATTTGGAATTAAAAGCTTGATTTTGCTTGTTTTTTACTTTTATTTTGACAGCTCCTCTTTTTATAAAAATTTGTGTGCTGACAATTTTATCGCTTTTTTGATGAACAATTTTATATCTTTTTTGTCACGACATATCTAATTTTAACACATGAACACAATATTGCGCATTATTTTCATTTCTTTTTTTCCCCTTTTTCTGATTGCACAAAATGGAGTGATAAAAGGAACAGTAACGGATAGCAAAAACAACGAACCCGTGATAGGGGCTTTTGTAACCCTACTCAATACAGACAAAGGTGGTGTAACTGAAATTGACGGAACGTTTATCATTGAAGGGATTACACCCGGAGTTTACGATGTAGAGGTTTCTTATCTGGGCTACGAAACCAAAACCTTATTTGAAATCGAAATCCAGGGAGCAAGACCTACCATGCTTCAGTTTTTGTTGGAGGAGGCATCCACCACATTACAGGAGGTTACCATCAAAGCAGCCAATTTTAAAAAATCAGCTGAAAGTCCTGTTTCGCTCAAAAATATCGGGGTTTCTGAAATCCGGAGAAATCCCGGCGGAAACAGGGATATCAGTAGGGTGATTCAGTCTTTGCCGGGTGTCACCTCTACGGCATCCTTCAGAAATGATCTCATCATCAGAGGTGGAGCACCTAATGAAAACAGATTTTTTATCGATGACGTGGAAATCCCGAATATCAATCACTTCGCAACACAGGGTTCATCCGGTGGACCAGCGGGTATTCTTAATGTCGATTTTATCAGAGAAGTTGACTTTTTCGGAAGTGCTTTCCCGGTAACCAGAGGTAATTCACTGAGTTCTGTGTTTAATTTTAAATTTAAAGATGGCAGGGATGACAGAATAGGTCTGACAGCCACGGCAGGTGCTACTGATTTGGGAGTCACCCTCGAAGGTCCTCTGTCAAAAAAGACAACCTTCTTGGTATCTGCCAGGAGATCCTATCTTCAATTTTTGTTTAAAGCCATAGGTCTTCCATTTTTACCTACCTACACGGATTTTAATGCTAAATTAAAGTATAAAATAGATAAAAAAAGTGAAATCTACTTTATCGGTGTCGGTGCTATAGATGATTTTTCCTTAAATCTCGATGCAAATGATACAGAAGACAAACAGTTTATCCTCAACTTTTTACCTATCAACACCCAATGGAATTATTCAAACGGTGTGGTTTACAAACGATACAATGACAGAGGCTTTACTTCTTATATCCTGAGCAGAAATATGTTGAATAATGAGGCTGTTAAATATCTGGGAAATGATGATTCTGATCCGGCAAATCTTATTCTGAGTTACAAATCTCAGGAGATTGAAAATAAATTAAGAATCGAAAATACTTCTACCTTTGGGGCTTACACTTTTACAGGTGGCGGATTATATGAATATGTAAAGTTTAATGCCAATACCTTCAATAAAATTTTCTCTCAGCAGGGGCCTGAAGACATCAATTATTTTTCTGAACTTGATTTTCATAAATTCGGACTTTTTGCAAACGTAAGCCGCAGATTTCTTAAAGAAAAGTTGAATATTTCTGTGGGAGCACGTATCGACGGTAATAACCTGAACGAAAACATGAGAAACCCGCTTCAACAGTTTTCACCCAGGATTGCAGCATCTTATGACATCTCAGAAAGATTTTCCTACAATATGAGTATCGGAAGGTATTTTCAACTGCCTCCATATACCAGTCTCGGATACCGGAATGCTGAATCCAGACTTGTCAATCTTGACAACGGGATTACGTATATTCAGGCAGATCATTTTGTCGCAGGTCTGGAGTATAATACCAAATCTTCATCCCGTATTACATTGGAAGGATATTATAAAATATATGACAATTATCCGTTTTTGTTGAGAGAAGGTATTTCATTGGCCAACCTTGGAGGTGATTTCGGAATTATCGGAAATCAGGAAGTATTGTCCATATCCGAAGGACGAACGTATGGCTTGGAGTTGATGTTTCAACAAAGACTTTTTAAAGGGTTTTACGGGATTGCAGCATATACGTTAGGCTTCTCAGAATTTAAAGATCAGAATAATGTCTATATTCCCAGCAGTTGGGATTCCCGTAATATAGTCAACCTGACCATAGGCAAAAGATTCAAAAAGGATTGGGAAGTGGGTGTAAAATGGAGATATCAAAGCGGATTACCTTTTACACCGTTTAATGAAAATTCTTCTTTAGTGTTGAACTGGGAGAGAAACGGTCGGGGTATTCCTGATTTTACACGATTGAATACACTAAGAACAACGGCTTCCAGTATTATAGATTTCAGAGTCGACAAAAAATGGTTTTTCAAAAGATGGGATTTAAATTTATACCTTGATATCCAAAATCTTACAGCCAACGCTATAGCACGTGACGCTCTCATTCTGGACAGGCCATTGGATGAAGATGGACTTCCCATTGGTGGCGGAATTATTGAAAATCCTGACGCACCTTTAGATCAGCAACGTTACAAATTAAAAACGGTAGAAGATGCAGCAGGAACACTCTTGCCAACATTGGGTATTGTAATCACGATATAAATTTACAAACAACCGGTTCTTCCTCCATCCACAGGAATATTGATGCCGGTGATGTAAGACGCTTCTGGACTGGCTAAAAACCCTACGGCAGCAGCGATTTCTTCCGGTTTCGCAAAACGGCCCATTGGGATTTCTCTGACCATTTCTTCCGTGACGGATGATTTGTCTTTCATAAGTTTTTTCGACTTATTGTTGATGATTTCATCCAACCTTTCAGTTGCGGTCGCCCCCGGAAGTACATTGTTGACTGTGATACCGAAAGGTGCCAGTTCATTCGAAAGTGTTTTGGACCAGCTTGCCATAGCTCCGCGTATGGTATTGCTTACACCAAGTCCGGAAAGTGGAATTTTTACAGAAGTGGAAATGATGTTAATAATCCTTCCGTATTGACTTTTTTTCATTCCCGGAATCAGAGCTTGGGTCAATAAATGGCTTGCGATCAGATGTTGATGAAAAGCTTTTAAAAATGACTCAGGTTCAGCTTGGGACACTGGTCCTGCTTCGGGTCCTCCTGAATTATTAATGAGTATTGAAAAGGTTTTATCCCTGAAATGATTTTTGATTTTGGTCTCCAAATGTGCTGCATCTCCCAGGTCTATGGAAATATAACCATGGGTCTGTTGGGCGTGGATCACCGGCAAGGTGTCTAATGCCATGGATAACTTTTCGATATTTCGCGACAATAAAGTAACATTTGCTCCCATTTCAGCCAATTTTACGGCGCTCGCCAGTCCGATTCCTTTCGATCCGCCACAAACCAAAGCATTAATATGGTGTAAGTCAGATTTTTTGTGTATCATGTTTAATTGTTTTGTTTAAGATGAGTTTCAAGATTGGCCATGACCATTTCTACGTGTTGTCTGTTACGGTCAAAAAAGTCATTTCTCTCCAGTCCACCGGTTTTACTGATGTTTAAAGCGTATTCTTTGTTACTGTCAAGCCATTCTTTAAAATGTTTAATATAACCCTCATCAAAGGTTTTTAAAACATCCGGAACATCACTTTGAATGGTAAATAATCCGCCTTCATCCTTTTCGATCAGAATGATATTGCTGACATGGATAAATTTATTGATATACATTTCTACAGGGGTTTCTTTTCCCTCTGCATTTATTCTGTAACCTCTGCTTGCAGTTTTTTCAAGATCTTCCAGAAATCCATACAAGTCAAATTTTATCTGACGGAGTTGTTCTTTGTCCCTTATGATTCTTGATTTTACAAGATAGTCCAATTGACTGCATATGGGATGAACAAAATTATGACCATACATTTCAGTTACGGGAATACTTTGGTAGGCGTCATTTAAAGCTTTTATAGCTTTTTGAATTTTTTGATCATTCATAAAACATATAGGGTCATATGTCGCTTTCAAATCAATCTTCCAATTGATGAGATTATAAGTAAACATTTTCAGGTACAACAAGTAGGGATACCGCATCAAATGAAAAACATGAGGTTGCAGACAAATGAAGGTTGCCTTGGTTTTACCTGAAAAAGGGTCTGTTTTTTTTACGTTTTCAAAGACTTTGATAAAATATTCTAAAAAAGATTCCGGTTTTTCATTCAAACCGTCAGAATAAAAGGTAATTGGTTTTTCATTGCTCATTTTTTGATTTGTTAAAAATGTATCAATTGAAATTCCCAGTTCCTTTGATATTTCTAAAAATTCTACAACTGAAAAATCATTTCTTCCTACCAGTTTATTGTATACCGTTGCCTGGGAAAGATTGAGAATTTTTGATATTGTCAGCTGCATTTCCTTGAGCGAGGCATTAGGGAAATGACTTTTTAACAAATCTAAAATGGTTTCCTTTTGAAGACTCATAAACTTGATAGTTACATAGGTTTATAGAAGTTGAATAATAATTCTTTTTATATCTTATTATTCTGTTGTCAAAATGGTTTGGAGGGGGATTTTAGAATTTCAGGTACTATTTCATAAAACTTTTGTTTTCATGGTTTAAAAGTAAATGAGTCAAAAAATATGCTGTAATGTTTGTTGCCCCCTTTACACGTGACGTTAAAGTTGCGAAAGTCGTAATTATTTTAATTTTTTTTCATTTTTAATTAAAAAAAATGAAAAATATGTCATAATATTTATCCAAATCAACAAAAAATACCCAAAATACTTGTGATTAGTTGATTAATAAAAACGCAAAAAAATATGATTTTTTTGATTTTTTACTGAAAAAGTCCGAATTATGATTTAAAAACCTAATATTATGAGCATGTCAAAACAATATATTAAACAGGATACATAAAAGAAGTTTTGGTGTTATGTTTTCTTTTTTTTAATTTAAGAGGACTTTGAAAAGTTATCTTCAGGGGATTTTATTAATTTTATGCCAAAATTAAAAATCTTTGTATGGAATCAGGAGTTCTTCCGGATAAAGCAACCCCCCGCGGTAAATTTCCCCATGTAAAAAAAGTGGGCAACTGGATTTTTGTTTCTGGAACAAGCTCCAGAAAAAAAGATAATTCTTTCGAAGGAGTTGAAGTGGATGAATTTGGTACGACTAATCTGAATATAAAAGAACAAACGACAGCCGTTATCGAAAATATCAGAGACATCTTAAAAAGTGTTGATGCTGATCTGCATCATATCGTAGATGTCACTACCTTTTTGGTTAATATGAACGATTTTGGAGGATATAACGAAGTATATGGTCAGTATTTTGATTTTTCAGGGCCAACGAGAACGACCGTCGCAGTGCATCAACTCCCTCATCCACACTTACTTATTGAGATTAAAGTAACCGCTTTTGTCGGGTAAATCCGACAAACAGCTAATAAAAAATGTATTATGGCAACACCATCAGATGACAAAAAATATTCTTCAATTCATTATAATTCTTATCTCCAACTTGATAAGTTACTGGATGCTCAATCCCTGAGAAGTGTGGAAGTAGGTGATAAGCCTGCTCATGACGAAATGTTGTTTATCATCACCCATCAGGTCTATGAACTGTGGTTCAAGCAGATCAATTATGAATTGAAAGCTATCCTGAAAGATTTTAACGCAGACAGAGTTAATGAAAAAAATATTGGTATAGCCGTATCCGGCATCCACAGAATAGTTGAAATATTAAAAGTTTTGATTCAGCAAATCGGAGTTTTGGAGACCATGACGCCTCTCGATTTTCTGGACTTCAGAAATTATTTGTTTCCTGCTTCCGGCTTTCAAAGTTTCCAGTTTAGGGAATTTGAAGTGTTGTTGGGTTTAAAGGAAGAAAATCGACACACCTATAATAATAAACCATACCACGTAGTTTTTGATGACAAAAAAAAACATATTCTCGAAGAATTGGAACATAATGTTTCGCTTTTTGAAGCAGTCGAAGCATGGCTCGAAAGAACACCATTTTTGAATTTTTCGGATTTTGACTTTTTGGTTTATTACAAAAAAGCACTGGATAGCATGTTGCTGAGAGAAAAACAGGCTATAGAACAAACAGATGTACTTTCTCAGGAGTTTAAAGAAATGAGGCTCAGAATGTTGGGAGATACCAAAACATATTTTGCTACCATCCTGGATGAAAATCACCACAATAATCTGATCAAAGAAGGTAAAATTCATTTAAGTTATAAAGCAACTGTTGCCGCATTGTTCATTAGTTTATACAGAGACGAGCCTATATTACACCTGCCGTTCAAATTATTGTCTTCCCTGGTCGAAATGGATGACCACATAACGACCTGGAGATACCGACACGCTCAGATGGTGATGCGAATGTTGGGCAAAAAAGTCGGAACCGGCGGCTCCTCAGGGCATGAATATTTGTCAGAAACCGCTTCACGTCATCATATTTACAGAGATTTGCACAACGTTAGTACATTGCTGATTCCCAGGTCAGATTTGCCTGAATTGCCGGCAGAACTTAGAAACAGGCTTGGTTTTGTCTATTCAATGAGCTAAAGATAATTATACAGGAACATGTTGATCCAGAATTATATAAACGGAGCCTTTGTCGCTCCCGTCCGTGGAATGTACATTGATAATTTTGAACCGGCCACTGGGGAAGTGTATAGTCAGATACCCGATTCGGATGAAGAAGATGTTGCTTTGGCTGTTGAAGCTGCAGAAACTGCCTTTGCGGAATGGTCTGTCTGTGGAGCAGAGACCCGTTCTTTGTGGTTGGAAAAACTGGCCGAAGGTATACGAAAACACTTTGATATGTTTGCCGAGGCAGAATCCAAAGATAACGGAAAACCTATATCGTTGGCACAGCGCGTAGATATACCCAGGGCAATATCCAACTTCGAATTTTACGCTAAAGCTATAACCCAGTTTTCCAGCAATGCACATTACATGGAAAATAAAGCAATCAACTATACATTGAGGCAACCTTTGGGAATTGTTGGCTGTATCTCTCCATGGAATCTTCCGTTATATTTATTCAGTTGGAAAATAGCGCCGGCATTAGCCGCCGGAAATACAGTGATTGCCAAACCATCGGAAATCACACCTATGACTGCATATTTATTGTCTAAAGTGTGTGATGAAATAAGTTTTCCAAAAGGTGTATTAAATATTGTTCATGGATTGGGAACCAATGCAGGACAAGCTATCGTCGCACACCCAAAAGTGAAAGCTATATCATTTACCGGTGGTACCTCGACTGGCGAAAAGATTGCCTCCATTGCAGCTCCGGTCTTTAAAAAATTATCTCTGGAGCTCGGTGGTAAAAACCCAAACATTATTTTTGCAGATTGTGACTACGAAAAAATGTTGCAAACAACGGTACAAAGTTCCTTTGCCAATCAGGGACAGATTTGTTTGTGCGGGTCAAGAATTTTTGTCGAAAGACCCATTTATGAAAAATTTAAAAAAGATTTTGTCGAACGGGTTAAACAGTTGATTCCTGCTGATCCGAACAAAAAAGAAACAAAAATTGGAGCTGTTGTTTCTGCCTCACATATGGAAAAAGTGTTGTCCTACGTCGAACTTGCTAAAGAAGAAGGTGGCGTAGTATTAGTCGGTGGTTACAGATATAATCCCGAAGGACGATGCGCCAATGGATGGTTTATCGCACCAACAGTCATCGAAGGCCTGTCTGCGTTTTGTCGTACCAATCAGGAGGAAATATTCGGACCTGTCGTCACCATTATGCCATTTGATACAGAAGAAGAGGTGTTAAGTTACGCAAACAGCACAAAATACGGTCTTGCAGCCATTTTATGGACCAATCATCTGGCCCGTTCTCAAAGAATGGCCCAACATTTACACTGTGGTATCATTTGGGTTAATTGTTGGTTGATCAGAGACCTCAGAACCCCTTTCGGTGGGGTAAAAAGTAGTGGGGTAGGTCGTGAAGGAGGTTTTGATGCCCTCGAATTTTTTACCGAACCTAAAAATGTTTGTATTTATTACGGAGAATAAAAAACGGATTTATTGTTTAAAATACGGTTTTAATTCGTCTTCAAAATAGTGTAATATATTTTTTATCGGTAGCGGAAGCCCTCCACCCAGTGCGCAAAGAGATCCGATTTCCATGGTTTCTAAAAGATCATCAATGAGGTTTTTGTCCAAACTGTAAGTTCCCTCAATGGCACTACCCACCATTTCAGACCCTCTTGTTGACCCGATGCGGCAAGGAAAACATTTTCCACAACTCTCATGGGCTGTAAATTGGAATAAATGTTTGATATAGGAAATCATAGGAAAAGATTCGGGAATACACAATATCGACCCGTGACCTAATAAAAATCCGTTTTGTTGAAAAGATTCAAAATCAATACTTAAGGAATCAATTTTATGAACAGGAACCACGCCGCCCAGCGGACCACCGATGTGCATGGCTTTCACAGGGACCCTGAATCCCTGCCCAAGGGTATCGATGACTTCTCTTAATGGTGTACCCATGTCAACTTCATAAATACCGGGTCTGTTAAAATGGCTGTCCAGAGACAATAATTTAGTGCCGGTTGATTTGCCTTTGCCTGTTGAAGCATAAGTTTCGCCTCCTTTGGTTACAATATAAGGTATGCAGGCAAGGGTTTCCACATTATTGACAACTGTAGGTTTTTGAAAAAGACCATTTTGTGTAGGGTAGGGAGGCCTTACTCTGACTTCAGGTCTTTGCCCTTCTATCGAGGACAACAAAGCGGTTTCTTCACCACAAATGTAAGCTCCCTGTGCTTTGATGATTTTGCAATGAAAAGAAAATCCGGTATTCAGGATGTTATCACCCAACAAACCCCAATCTTTCATATTTTGTAAGGTATCCTGAATCACCTGCACAGACTCGGGATATTCGGCTCTGATGTACAAAACTCCCCATTGTGCACCTGTGACATAACCGGCGGTGATCATACCCAGGATTAAAGTAACCGGGATTTTTTCCATAATATATCTGTCTGAAAAGGCTCCCGGATCACCTTCATCAGCATTACACACAATAAATTTAGTTTCTGATTCAGCGGATTTGCAGGATTCCAGTTTAAAACCAATAGGGAAACCTGCTCCGCCTCTTCCGCGAAGTCCGGATTTTTTCAACTCGTCCAGGATGGTGTCTGCTCCCGATGAAAATACTTTTTGGAGACAATTGACAGCAAAATCGCGGCTTTCATCCGATGAGACCAACACTGTCTGACCTGAATGACCGATATAATATTGGTCAGACGGTACTACATTATGATTTGTTTTTCGATTTTTAAATGCTGTCATTCCGTCTTCACCGGAATAGTTAATGCCCTCGTGATGAAATGCAGCATTTTCGTGACATCTGCCGAGACAACACATTTCTCCGATTTCATTCGGCTCAAAAAGTTCAGTAAGTTTTTCTGTTACTTTGGGCTGTGTACCGGCACATAAACAAGCTGTGCCGTTGCAGACATATACTTTTTTATGTTGGTTTTCAGGTTTGAGAAAATCATAAAAAGTTACGGTTCCAAACAAATTGGCCGTTCCGAATAAAAATTCATTTTTTAACCGGTCAAGTTCTTCAGCCGGGACAGTTCCTGTCGGTTGGGCAATAATACCTAATTCTTCAAATAAATTTTCCTGTAAACCTTTTCTTCCCGAAAGGTGACTTAAATTTTTTGACATAACAATCTTAACTTAGATGACAAAGATAGTTGAATTTGATTATTTAGATATATTTTTGTAAATTTCCTTACCAATTACAGCATTTTGAAAGAAAAAAAAATATCTTAGCTTCTGTTTTACAAAATATGTAACGGTTAAAATTGGTTTTATTTTAAATTTTGGAATCATGCATAGTAAGTTATGGTTGTTTTATATTCTGACAGTATTTGTTTTGGTAGCTTGTTCTGAAAGCGGACCTCACCCAAAATCCATGATTGGATTGTATGAAGTGGACGTGACGTTACATGACAAAAATATCAAAAAAAATACAAAGACCGGATTACAGGATGCGAAACGAGAAATTCAAAAAGAACTTGAAAAAATGGAAAAACAATTTTCTTCTGAACCAATGCCTGATACCTCTACCGTTGAAGGTAAATGGGAGTACGCATCACGCGAATTTGGTAAAAGTATGCAGAAGTTGGGTTCAGGAATTGCTGAGTCAGTCCTGAGTTTGGGAGAAGAATTACAGGATGTGGTTAATGGTTTTCCGTCAGGTTTAAAAATGGATGTTTTATTGCAGGAAAATGGAGTTATGGATATTAAATCCAAATCATTAACTTCTGCCTTTATTCCTGATTACACATGGTCGGTTTCCGGAGATTCTTTGATATTAACAAATGAATCCAAAGAAAAACATCAATTTTTGATCAAAGAAAAAACGGATAAAGGGTTTGTACTTGAAAATAACACATTCATTTTGCATTGTCGCAAAAAAGTTGAATAAATGGTACACTCTAAAAAGTGTCGGTTACTGTGGCATGTTCTCCAACTTTTCGAGATGAAGTATGGCTATCCGGTTGTCTTCAATCGATATCAATCCTTCAGACTTAAAATCGGATAATGTCCTGATTACCGTTTCTTTTGCCGTTCCTGCGAGGCTGGCAATATCATCCCGCAAAATATACATATTGTTGGATTTGTTGGATTGGTGAAATTTAATAAGGGCCTTTGCTACTCTTTTTCTGACGGAACTGTAGGCAAGGTCAAGAAGGTTTTTTTCAATTTCTTCTGCTTGTCCGGCCAACATTTTGATAAATTTTGCAGAAAATTCCCGATTGTTAAAGAGCAACATTGTGAAGTCATCCGGTGGAATAAGCCTCAATTCACAATCATCCAAAGCTACGGCACTGTCCTGATATTTTTCATTCATCAAAAGAGGCAGATACCCAAAAAAATCTCCTTCTGAATAGATGTGTGTGATCAATTCTTTTCCAAAATCATTTATTTGAAAACATTTAATTCTGCCTTTGGTCACAAAGTACATCCATTTTGGGTAGTGTCCGGCTTCATACACAGGGTCTTTTTTGTTGTATTTTCTCAGTTCTCTGTTTTCAGACAACTTTTCAAATTCCTTTTGAGCTTTGGCTTCATCAATAAATTTTTGTAATCCAGATTCTGTATTGTCAAAAGATTTTTTAATCCGGGCACTTTTTTTGAGGCGGACATCGATGGTGTCCAATAATTCCACATCATCAAAGGGTTTGGTGATATAATCATCAGCACCCAGTCCCATACCTTTTCTGAAATCTTCTCTTTCTGTTTTGGCCGTCAGAAAAATAAAAGGAATATCTGCTGTTTTGGGTTGACTGCCGACGATGCGAAGGACTCCGTAACCGTCCAGTTCCGGCATCATAATATCACAAATAATCAGATCCGGGATGACATCCTGTGCCTTTGCCACTCCGATTTTTCCGTTTTCAGCGGTATGAACTTTAAAACCGGAAAGCTGAAGAATCTCTTCGAGATTTTCTCTGACATCAGTATTATCTTCTATGATTAGTATGGTTTTTGTTTCTGACATGATGTTTAGGATTAAGGATTAATACAAGGTTTTATTTTGGGAAGGATCAAGGTAAAAGTTGTACCTGTAATTTCGGTACTCGTAAATGATATATCTCCGTGAAGAAGTTCACTATATTTTTTGACAATAAAAAGACCAAGGCCTGTTCCTTCGAGATTGGATGCGTTTTCCGCTCTGAAAAAGCGGTCAAAAAGATGTTTTTGATCCTTTAGCGGAATGCCGATTCCATTATCTGAAACGACAAGGTGCAAATTTTGGTCATCATCATATAGTTTTAAAGTGATAATTCCGTTTTGTTTGGTGTATTTTATTGCATTGGACACAAGATTAAATAAAATATTTTTTAATATATTCGGATCGGTGCACAATATTTTTTCTTTTAGTGTGATTTCAGGAATAAATGATTTGTTTTGGGTGACCAAAGGTTTGATTTCTTCCAAAAAATCATGAGCAATATCTTCTACATTACATTCTGAAAGTCGGGCCTGAGCTTTCCCTTCTTCCAGTTTGCTGATAGAAAGGAAGTCATTCAGAATATTGGTAAGATGAGCCACCGAAGATTTGATTTTATCGATATGTTTTACCCTGTTAGCCTGGGTGGTTTCATCAACATATTTTGTAATCAGGGAAGCACTGGAAGAAATGGTCGCCAAAGGTGTCCGGAATTCGTGGGAAGCAATCGAAACAAACCTGGATTTCAGCTCTCCGAGTTCTTTTTCACGTTCTAGACTTTTTTGTAATTCAGCTTCTCTGAGTTTTAGTTGTTCTTCGGTAAATTTACGGGCAATGATTTCATCCTCAAACTGTTTGTTGAGATGTAATAATTGATTGACAACCTTTTCAAGATCATAGGTTCTTTGGACTACTTTATTTTCCAGATCTTCATTGAGTTTTACCAATTCTTTTTCAGCTTTTCGGACGGCAGATAAATCGTGAATGAATCCCGTAAATATTTTGCCCTCTTCCTGATCGACTTCGTTTACAGAAAGCCAAAAAGGAAACTGAGATCCATCTTTCCGCAATCCTTCAACCTCTCTGCCTATTCCAATGATTTTAGGTTTACGGGTAGTCAGATAGTCAGAAATGTACCTGTCGTGCTGAGCCGCATGGTGTTGCGGCATAATGGTAGTTACCGGAATCCCGATCAATTCATTTTTCGTATATTGGAATAACTCTGACGCAGCTTTGTTGACATCCAGAATAATACCGACATCATTTATGATAATAATTCCGTCAACAGCTGACTCAAAAACAGATTCAAATTGTAACTTTAAATTATTATGACTTTTCAATATTGTGTTTTTACGGAGTAAAGATAGCACCCTTAAGGCCAATTTTTCAAATAAACATCATGCATACAGATGATTTATGTCATATTTTTTTAACTCAAAACATTTCATCTTTGACACCAAAATGATAGTTATAGTAAATTTCATTTTTAATTTTTTAAATTATCAGTACATTATACATCTTAAAATTTAGTCTTATGAACGTTTTACATCCGGTTTCTCATATAATGACTCCTAATCCGATTACCGTAAATTTTGATGACAGACTTGCTGTTGTAGCTCAGATATTCGGAACCCACAAAATTCACCATTTACCTGTTGTCAAAAATGGTAAACTGGTGGGTTTGATCAGCAAATCCGATTTTTTGTTTTTCAAAAGAGGGTTTTCCAATGAAGAACATGATAAAGGTCACGAAGAAGTCCGACTCAACAACTACACTGCAAAAGACATCATGACAGCCAAATTGGCTAAACTTGAACCGGACGACAAAATCAACGTAGCACTGGAAATCTTTAAAGAAAATTTATTTCATGGCATTCCGGTCGTTGAAAATGATGCCATCATTGGTATCATTACTACGTATGATATTATCAAACACCTCGCAGTTGATAATGAAGCACATGCTGCTTATGATCTCGTATAATTTTTTAGATAAATATCTTTTTTTCGTAAGAATAAAACCATTTTATCATGAAAATTAAAATATACGGAACCGGTACTTCGGGTCATCAAATGGTTAAAGAAAAATTAAGTGAAAGTTTGCTTAATGCCGGTCTTACATTTCAAATTGAAAATATTGAAAATGTAAAAAGTTTTATTCATGATAATGTACATTCTGTCCCTGCCATCAGGATTGATGACATAGATTTGTATGAAATCAATATGAATGGTAGATTTAACTCTTCGCTCAGGTCTGCCATTCAACAAATTTTAAGAAAAGAAAATTATGGCAACATGACAAAGTTTATTATTCCGACAGACTTTAGTGAAATTTCCTTCAACGCTTATAATTACGCCAATAACCTGGCTAAGTTGTTGAACGGTGTATTATATATAACCCACATTTATTTTCCCAACTCAACCAATGTAAACGAAATTGTTTACCTGGATGAATCGGCGGAAAAAATTTATCAAAAAAAACTGGATGATTTTGTAGGATCAATCAATCAGGATTGGATCGGTGATTTTGTTAAAGAACCTTTTGTTGAAGCTAAATTTATAACCGGTTTTCCCTACAAAGAATTGTTAGACCTTTCAGAGGAAAAAGACACCATGATTGTCATGGGATCAACAGGAAGTGGTGATTCTTTTAAAAAAATATTCGGATCCTTATCTCTTGACGTCATGAAATCGGCCAAATGTCCGGTTTTTGTTATTCCTAAGGATGTACAGTATACGGATATTAAAAATGTTCTTTTTTGTAGTGAAGATGTTTCATTTGACGCCAATGCCATTATTGAGGCCGGTCGTCTGTGCGAAAAAGCCGGGGCAATCCTGCATATAGGCCACATCGTCACCAAAGTAGGGGATGATTATAAAATTGATGAACTTGAATCTTTACTAACTCAATATTTTCCAAACCTTAATTATATCATTCAAATGGTCGAAGATAAATCACCATTGGAAGGTATTGAAATGATGGTCGAAAAATCGGATGTGGATTTAATGGTGTTTAATACCAAACACAGAAACTTTTTTACCCGCTGGTTACATGAAAGTGTCACCGAACACATAGCTTTATATACCAAAAAACCTATTTTGGTTTTCCATAAAGATTGATTTATTCCTGTCAATCTTTAACGTACAATTTTTTTATTTTGGCCAGAAAATCTCCCTGAAAAAGTCCTGAGATTGTTACGGCTACCTACTTTATTCCTCTGGAATTCAACCATGCACTGAATTTTTTGGCATTTTGATCATGTTCGTCCAGGGTCGAGGCAAAAACATGTTGCCCTGTATCATCCGGCTTGGCACAAAAAAATATGTAATCGTGTTTTTCAGGGTTAATGACAGCATTCAGGGAGGATATACTCGGCATATAAATCGGTCCCGGAGGTATGCCTTCATACATATATGTATTAAAAGGAGAGTCAAAGGTTAGATGAGAGTACAATACTCTTTTAAGGTCATATTCTCCGGTTGCAAAAACGACTGTCGGATCAGCCTGCAGTTTCATTCCGGTTTTGATCCTGTTCAGATATACACCCGCAATGGCCGGTCTTTCCGGACCGTAATTGGATTCTTTTTCGACTATGGAGGCCAATGTATAAGCCTGGACCGGACTTAATCCCAGAGCTTTGATTTTGTTTAGGTTTTCCTGAGTCCAGAAGATGTCATGTTCCCTTTTCATTCGTTGGAGCAACTTTTCGGGTTTTGTGGTCCAAAACATCTGATATGTATTCGGAATAAAAAGTGTCATAATGTTGTCAGACGTTAATTGATACTCTTTGAGTACGGCAGGAGATGTGACATATTCATACATGGCTAGAGAGTCAATCTCAAAATAGGTGTCTAATTTGCCGCACAAATCAGCAATCGTCCGTACATTGTTTATGACCACGTTAACGGCATCCTGATTGCCGGATCTGAGTTTTGAAACCAGATTTTTTGTGTTCATATTTGATTTGATTTCAAATCTTCCCGCCGGTACTTCTTCTTTAATATATCCCATGAGGCGGGATACTTTTTTGAATGATTCCGGATTTTTAAGAATTCCGTCCTTTTGTAATGTTTGATATACATCTTCAAAACCGGACCCTGAAGCGACGTACAATACATACGTGGAGTCCAAACTTTCTTTTACTGCCGGCTCGAAAATGGGTTTAACATAAACGATACCCGCAATACCTGCAATACAAAGAATTGCAATCGCCGAAAATATGGCTATTTTTCCTGATTTAACCATGATTGATTTGATTAATACTGTTCTTCTTCGTTTGGAAAATCTGCTTTTTTGACGTCACCGATATAATTTTCAACCGCCGTCTGAATGACTTCAAAAAGATTTAAATACCTTCTTAAAAATCTCGGGTGAAAATCTTTGGTAATACCTAACATATCGTGAATCACTAAAACCTGTCCGTCAACATCTTTTCCGGCCCCGATGCCGATAACCGGAATTTTGACCGTTTCAGCAACTTTTTTAGCTAAAACAGCCGGAATTTTTTCTAAAACTATAGCAAAACATCCTGCTTCCTGTAAGACAATGGCGTCTTCCATAAGTTTTTGAGCTTCAGCCTCTTCTTTGGCTCTTACGGTATAAGTTCCGAATTTATAAATCGATTGTGGAGTCAAACCTAAATGTCCCATTACAGGGACACCTGCAGAAAGTATACGTCTGACGGATTCTTCAATTTCTGAGCCTCCTTCCAGTTTCACAGCGTGAGCACCGGATTCTTTCATGATTGAAATGGCTGAATTAAGCGCTTTTGTACTGTTTCCCTGATAAGAACCAAAAGGAAGGTCGACAACGACAAAAGCTCTTTCCACACCTCTGATCACCGATTGCGCATGGTAAATCATTTGATCAAGTGTAATGGGTAGTGTTGTCTCGTGTCCTGCCATTACATTTGAAGCAGAATCACCTACCAACAAAATGTCAATACCGGCAGCATCCAGGATTTTTGCCATACTGTAGTCGTAAGCAGTCAACATAGCTATTTTTTCACCTTTGTCCTTCATAGATTGAAGAACATGGGTGGTGATTCGTTTGATTTCTTTATTGGCAGCTGACATTAATGATGTTTTTGTAAAAAGAGGCCGAAAGTTACTAAATGTTTTTCAACGGAAAGTTGGATATGTCTTTTTTTGACAATTTTTTACACGTTTCTTTGGTTGCAGACAAAATAAGACACCGAAAAGTCAGTTGGAAGATTAAGGCTCAAAAATCGGACAGGAAGTTTTTTTTATACGGATTTGAATGGAGTAGGAGGCCATGAAAAGCAGCACATTTTAGGATACTCAGAAAAGATCATCAAAGTTTTTTTTAAAAAATTAAGTAAATTGTTTGTTAAACTAAAAATACTTCCTACTTTTGCGTCGCTTTTTAAAAGCCGGTACCTTAGCTCAGTTGGTAGAGCAACGGACTGAAAATCCGTGTGTCCCCAGTTCAAATCTGGGAGGTACCACAAAAATGGGACAACATATTTTGTTGCTCTCATTTTTTTTTATCTTTTATTTACCGGATATCTTGAGATATTACCGTGATTTATTCGAAAATTAACACAATATTCGAAAGTTTAGAGAAGTTAAATTTATACATTCAATTTTCTTTATAATATGAAGATCCGTTCTTTTTCCAAAATATTGACCTTACCCATATTGGTTCTTTTCGGAGTGGTGTATTATTTTTCGGAATATGTTGATCGGAATTATTCGGTTTTTGTGTTTATACCTGCTGTGGTAGCAGTTGTTGTATATATTTTTCACGGGAATATTGATCATTGGTATCTGAAAAACAATCCGGCAGGTCTGGATCAGGAAATTGTAAAGTGGCTTCAGCGATTTTTTAATCCCTATGCAAAGTATGATGCAAAAACCAAAGCTGTTTTCGAACAGAGGTTGGAGTGGTATCTGGATGGCAGGCTTTTTCAGGCAATGGGAACAGAAATCAAAGAAGTCCCGGAGGATTTAAAAGTGCTCGTTGCGAGTTTTGGGGTCAACATGGCTTTGTATAAAGAAGATTACCTGATTGGTGATTTTGACAGAATATTTTTATATAAACATCATTTTCCCACACCCAAAAATCACAAATTACATGCTGTGGAAACCGACCATGAAGATGGCGTCATTATTCTGAATTATGACCTGGTTGCCAAAGCATTGTTACAGCCTGAATCCTATTATAACGTAGCTGTACACGCATATGCCGAAGCCATGTTACATCTTTACGGCAACATTCCACATTGGGAGGATAGTTCAGACTTTGAAAAAGTGATTGGATGGACTAAAGATAATATTCTCGTGCAGACAGGATTAACCGACCTGGATAATGTAATGATACATATCCATCATTTTTTTGTTTTTAATGAAAAGTATCAACAGTCTTTTCCTGTTCAGGCAGAATTATTAAAAAAATATTTCAGTATGCCTCGATAATTAAACCGCAACATTGATTACTGTCTGTCATTCATTGTATGTTTTCGGTAAGCGGTTTGTAAAGACTTCTTGTTTTCATTGCTGTAAATAGGCGAAAAATATTCAGCTTCGTCGACTATTTCAAGATGAAACGGTGAGGCATCGGAATGTTTGGTGTATTGGTTCCACCCCAGATATGACAAAACAAAAACAAATATAGCGGCAATATACAGCACATTAGATTTTAAAATGTCAGAAAAACGTTTCTTTTTGTGGGTAGAAAGGACATGATCGAGTTTTTTCCATGTTTTTTCACCCGGGTTTTTTCTGAAATTATCTGATTGTTGTTTTAATAAATCAAAGTTCATATGTTTACATTTTAATAGGTACTTTAAAAGACCTGTTTATTTTTAATTTTATAAAATCAGCTTTCTGTTATAATTTAGTCGGTGATTTTGGGTTTATGTTTTGAAAAGGGAATTTATCTTTTTTTTTCAATTGTTCAATCATTCTTTTTTTGGCAAGAATGAGTTGAGATTTTGAAGTGTTTATGCTAATGTTGAGAATTTCGGCGATTTCTTTGTGTTTATATCCTTCCAGGACATAAAGATTAAAAACTGCCCTATACCCATCCGGTAATTCCTTAAGCACTTCCAAAATTTGTTCAAAATCAAAATCTCCTTCGTATTCCGTAACATCAGGTATATCTGTATCATGCAATTCAACCATGAGATGCAGCCTGTTCCTTTTTCTCAAAAACATCAAAGACTCATTGACCATGATTTTTTTCATCCATCCCTCAAAGGAACCTTCGCCTTTATAGGCATCAATTTTTGTGAGGATTTTGTGGAAGGCTTCAATAAAAACATCTTCAGCTTCTTCCTCTTGTTTGGTATATCTCAGACAAATAGGGTATAATATATCCTTATAAGCTTCATACAGCGCTTTTTGACCGGCTCTCTCTCCGTTAAGGCATTGTTGGATGATATGTTCTAAGGAAAAAGTCATTACACGGTATCTACTTCAGAATGTATATATTTTATACAATAGATGCGCCGGAATGTTTCTTTGGTGTGTATATAAAAAAAAAATGAGACCGGTTTTAATT
Organism: Saprospiraceae bacterium; assembly: GCA_022842725.1. Taxonomy (GTDB): domain Bacteria; phylum Bacteroidota; class Bacteroidia; order Chitinophagales; family Saprospiraceae; genus OLB9. The sequence continues at coordinate 15,189 of JALHOZ010000039.1, read as the reverse complement.
CCCCTAAACCGGTCTCGAGTAACAATTTGCTTAAGTATTCCTTAAATAAATCTGAACTTGCTTAACTATATTCCAAAACTGTGCCAAAAATCCAAAGGGCCCATTTTTTTTTGATATATTTTATAAAGATTAATTATTTAATGTATAATGAGAATAAAATCAATACTATATATATATTAGTATTGATTTACTATTCCTGAAAAAAATATGAAACCAGCATTTTTCTGAACATTTATTCTCATATTTTTGTCTACAGATAATGATTACACTAGATTTATCAAATAAAAATAAACACAACCTTCAACGTATCATCGGTGAAAACATTGGTATGCCACAAAAAAAGATATTTGGAATTGATATAGCTCCGGGTATTTCAGGGATAGTGTTTGAAGATAGGGTAGGAGACCACATTGTAAGATATAAAGTCGCTGTAGAAAGATATCCCAAAGGACTGGCTATGTTTTTTCGCAGTGTGTCAAATAGTTTTCTGATCGTCTTGCCTTATGAGGAAATACAAACCATTTCATTTATTAAAGATGAAGACATGATTTATGAATCCTCCTTTTCATGGTTTCGTATGGTACGTAATCTGGGTTTTCCTTATGACAAAGCAAAAAAGTTTATTTTGGAAAAAGAAAAATTAGTCGTCCACCATTCAAGACTTTCTATAGTTACAAAAGAAAATATAACCTTCGAGTTGGTTGCTGCCTCATGTACACAAAAAAAAGCTGAAACATTTTTAAACAGTATTTCGTCTGAAGTTCGTGTTTTTGTACAATACAAAGAATTCAGAATCATTTAATTCAAATCTCAGTTTTATGAAATATTTTACATTCCTGCTGTTAATTTTGATGGTAAAGCCGGGCTTCGGACAACTGCCTACATTTACCGATGATGTTCCTGATCTTTTGTTTATGAACATGGAAAACTTTATCAATATCAGATTGAACGGGGCTGATCCTGAACTGGTTCAATGTAAGGCAGGAGGTGATCATCGAACAACCAGGATAAATGATACTCTTTATTCTGTTTATCTGGTCCATCAACCCACTGAAGTGAGTTTGAAGTTATACTACAAAAATATCATATTGGAACAGAAAAAAGCAGTAGTTTCCCCGTCTTTACACATTTATGTACAAATACCTAAAGAATCAGATGCTAAAATCAGCAAAAAAGACTTGTTGAAATCTGAAGGATTTATCGTCACTCCGGGTGAAGTAAAAATACCTTCAAATCTTTCTTTTCGTTTGTTTACGGCTAATTGTACCATCTTTGGGACAAACGGACAAATATTATTTTCCAATAACATAAGAGAAGCCTTTTGGACAGAACAATTAAAAACAATAATCAAAGATCTGCCCTCCGGCTCGCGAATTACTTTGGCCAATATCAGAGTAATCAATAATAACAATCAAAGTGTGCCATGTGACCATTACAAAGAATGGATGGTTTTTGACTAAGCTTGTTACCTTTGATATTTAATCTGACCATTTACGATAGTCGTCAATACGTTTGTCTCCTGTATTTTTTCATCAGGACATGTTAACAAATTCTGATCTAATATGATGATATCTGCCATTTTTCCCGGTGTCAGGGATCCTTTCATTTCTTCTTCAAAAGCGGCATAAGCATTTCCCAATGTGTAGGAATAGAGGGCCTCATGTCGGGTCATTTTTTGTTCCGGAAAAAAAACGATATTTTTTGCATCATTTTTTCTGGTTACGCTGGCGTAGATACTTTGAAACGGATTGACATCTTCTACCGGAGCATCGGTTCCGTTAGCTATGATAACCCCGTTGTCCAAAAAAGAACGCCAGGCATAGGCTCCTGTTCTGGCTCTTTCTGTCCCCAATCTTTTGACGACAAAAGGAGCATCTGAGGTACAATGAATCCCCTGCATGCTGGCAATGATTCCCCGTTTTGCAAAGCGGGGAATATCAGTGGTGTCTACGTGTTGAGCATGTTCTATACGCCATCTCCAGTCCTTTTTATTTGGATTTTGGTCCATCACACCTTCATAAATGTCTAATACAACCCTGTTGGCCCGGTCGCCTATGGCATGGACGCAAAATTGCATGTTGTGTTGTATGGCCAGGTCAGCAATCTTTTTAACTTCGTAAATATCCGTTGTATTTTGCCCTGAAAAGCCAGGTTTGTCGTTGTATGGTTTTAGCAACCATGCGCCAAAAGCTCCTAATGCACCGTCAACTTCCGATTTAATGGCATTGCAGGTGTAAAAATGATTACCAACCCCGATTTTTTTGAAGGATGAAATTCGGGGTGCCATTTCTTCATATGAATGTCTTGCCATTACCCATAATCTTACCTGAAGTTTATTTTCTTCAGCCAATTTTTCAAATTTTTCTAATTGTGTGAATGTAGAACCTGCATCCTGAAAGGAGGTTATTCCCTGAGATAAACATAGAGATTCAGCTTTTTGTATGGCTACATACCATATGGAGTCAAGGGTTTTCTGATTCAGGCTTTTTGTGTATTGATTATGAGCATCCTCAATAAAAGTCATCGCTCTCTCTTCAAATACACCTACAGCATTTCCTTGCTGATCTCTGACGATCTCTCCACCTACCGGATTTTGAGTTTCTTTAGTGATACCTGCTGCATCCATGGCTTTTTGATTTGCAAACAGAGAGTGACCACTTGCATGATACAATACTACAGGATTATCCTGACTTATGGCACTCAATGTATCGTGAAAAGGGTAGTTTAATATGTTTTTTGAAGGGATACTATCCCATTTTTCCTGATGCCATCCTCTCCCTATGATCCATTCTCCTGGTTTAACCTGCGTTTTTGCCTCGACTACTTTTTTAAGAATTTCTTCCCAACTTCGGGATCTGATCAGGTTGAGTTCAATAAGACTATACCCTAAACCGGAATAATGACCGTGACCTTCAATGAGTCCCGGCATGACAAATGCCTGTTTGGCATCGATAACTTTGGTTGATTTGCCTTTATATTCTTCTGAATCCCGATTGCTACCTACCAATATTATTTTTCCATCTTTGCAGACAATACTTTCTGCACTGACTTTTGGCGTTTCAGCGGTGTATACCTGACCATTGATAATAATAATATCAGCAATCATTTTTTGTTGACATGAATGTAAAATAAACATGCCAAAAAACATAAATACGTATTTCAGGATCTTAAAATTTGATTTTGTCTGCATGGTTCTGTATTGTTAGGCCTGGTAATATAAAGACAATATTACCACTAATTTTCAAAAGTAAACAGTCAAGCTGAAAAAAAAATCCCGGAAGAACAATTTCCGGGATTTTTTTTTATTCGGTGATGGAAAGTTTTTTGATGATTCCGTCTCCGTATTCGGTCAGGACTTTGACAAAATAATTTCCGGAATTTATATTTTGAATTTCGAAAGGAAGAACCTCTTTATCACTGACAATAATTTGTGAGGTTTTGTGTAGGGTTATTCCCAGAATATTGACAATCTCTACTGTAACTTTCTGGCCTTGCATGTTATGAATCAGCATATTAAATCTACCATTGTTCGGATTTGGCGCAATAGTAATATTTTTATCAAGGGCCACATTATTGACAGAAGTAATTGTAATCGTTACATCCTGAGAAATGGTATCTGACCCACATGGATTTTCTACAATAAGAACGATGGTATAGGTACCTGATTTTGTGTAGATATTTCTTGGAGATGTTTGTGAACTTCTGTTGCCGTCACCAAAATCCCAAGAGTATGAAGAAACAAGTGAACCGGTGTATTGTGTGGTAACCTCTCCGTCAAGCACTGTATACTCAAAGGTGGCTTCAGGATTTCCGTAAACTGTTATATAGTTTGTTTTTAATTCAATTCCTGAACCAAATCCATTGGAAGCTGTAAGTTGTACAGCATAGATTCCTTCATTTTCATAGGTCACAGACACATCTTTGGTAGTTGCCTGTCCAGGATTGCCACCATTAAAAACCCATGCCCAGGTTTCAGGATCATTATCCGAAATATCTGAAAAGTCAACTTTTAAAGGTGCACAACCTGATACCGGGTTTGCTGTGAAATCTACGATAGGTGCTCTGTTGTCAATCGTAATGACAGATTCCTGCGTATTGCTGCCACATTCATTGGTAACCGTCAGGATGACCGTATATGTCCCTGGCATAGAGTACATATGGTTTGGACTGACCTCAGAACTTTGATTTCCGTCTCCGAAATCCCAAAGATAACTATTGTTATTTCCTGATGTTTGATTTTGAAATGAATACGATAAGGAATTTCCCATATAAGAAAATTCAGGATATGCTACTGTTAAAATGGTAATGGTTTGAGATGTGGTGTTACTTCCGTATTGGTTGGAAGCTGTGAGTGAAATGGTGTATTGACCGGCTTCGTTAAAGGTAACCGTTGGGTTTTCCTCTGTGGATGTAGCAGGATTTCCGTTTTCAAAAGTCCAAAGAAAATCAGAACCATTTGTAGAAGCATTATTAAATACTAAAGTTGCCGGAGCACAATTATTATCTGCAGTTCCGATAAAATTTGCAGTTGGATATACATTGATAACGACAAACTCTTCCAAAGTGCTTTCGCCACAATCATTTATATTTATCTGACGGATACTGTAAGAGCCGTTTGCACTGAACGTATAAGAAACCTGTTGTCCCTGAAGCTGCTGTAATCCGTTATCCTGAATCAACCATTCTGTTTGTGTTGAGTTAGAGGCAGTATTGGTCAACGTAACGGTTGGTCCGTCAACCTGCGTAGTGAACCCTGTAGAAGGTACAGTTCTGGTTTGAACGACACCATTTTGACTTGACGTGTTTTGGCCGGCAGGATTTGAAGCGGTCAATGAAACATTAAACGAACCAACAGTATTGTAAACCACCACAGGGTTTTGTTCTGTAGAGGTTGATGGTGTGCCACCGGGAAAAGACCAAAGCCATTGTGTGGTGTTTGGTGTGGAGGTACTTGTAAATTGTACGGTCAACGGAATACATCCATCTGAAGGAGTGGAGGTAAATGAAGCTACAGGTGCTAACAACAAGTTTATTTCCTGTGATATTACAGTATTACCGCAGTCATTTGTGGCCGTTAAAACAATTGTATAATCTCCTTCAGCGCTATATGTATGAACCGGGTTTTCTTCCTGACTTGTATTACCGTCGCCAAAATCCCACGAAACAGAATTTGCATTTTGAAGATTGCTCGTCAGACTTACTGTGAGACCTGTGGTTTGAGTGGTAAAACCTGCAGTAGGAACAGTTTCAATAACTATATAATCTTCCTGAAGTAACTGATCATTTCCGTTTGTATTTGTGACGACCAATTCAACATCATAACTTCCGGGATTGGAGTAAACAACACTCGGATTTTGTTCTGTGGATGTGGATGGATTCCCACCTTCAAAAGTCCATAAATACGTGGATGGGTTATTTTGTGATGTTGAAACAAATTGGACGGTATAGGGAGCACATCCTGTGGCTGGATTATTCGTAGTAAAAGAAGCTATCGGTGCCAAAGTGATGGTAATGTCCTGACTGAAATTATCATTGGCGCAATCATTACTACTTTGTAACGTTACGGTGTATGTTCCGGGACCGGAATAGGTATGGACAGGGTTAGGAACAATACTTGTGTTGCCATCACCAAAATTCCACAGATAGTCTGTTGCATTGGTCGATGTATTTGTAAAAGTAAGGGTCAGTTCATCCTGAGTGTAGGTAAATGATGATTCAGGATTGGGTATAACCTCAATATAATTTTGCCTGACGAGTGTATTGGTTCCCTGTGCATTTATGGCTGTCAGTGTAATTGAATACATACCAGGGGCATTAAAAATGACACTTGGGTTTTGACTGAATGAAGTTTGAGGTATACCACCTTCAAAATTCCAAATCCATTGAATCGTATTTGAAGAAGATTCATCGATAAAATTCACAGACAGCGGAACACAACCGGATACAGGATTGGCTGAAAACCCGGCAATAGGCGGCGTCGCTATTTCTATGACTTCGGTAAAAATATCAGGTCCGCAGCTATTAAAGGCAGTAAGAACTACCGTATAAAATCCATCATCATCATAAGTGTGAACGGGATTGGTTGCTGTACTGAGATTGCCATCCCCAAAATCCCAACTGTAACTGGTTGCATTCGTGGATGTATTTGTAAAAGTTACCGTTGATCCCGAAACAGTATATGTAAAGCTGGCACTTGGCACATCTCCGATGGTGAATGCATTTGTGATCGTATGTGAGTCATTTCCTGCTGCATTGGTGACCGTTAATGTCGCACTGTAAGTTCCTGCATTATTATACGAAACAAGTGGGTTTTGTTGATTGGAAGTTGCAGGAGTTCCTCCGGGAAAAGACCAGGCCCATGTAGTTGCTCCTGTACTCTGATCTGTATATTGTACCTGTCCTACCACACAATTGTCTATGACTGTAAAATCAAAATCAGCAACAGGTGGAGCCAGAGTCGTACAATTACTGAGACACCATCTGCTGAGATAATGTCCTTCAATATCTATAATTGATTGAGCTGACCAGGTATTTGATGTGTTTACAGAAGGAGCCATGATAAATCCGGACCCCGGAGCATCGTGACCGGTCGGAGAATTTACCGCTCTGAAATTATGTCCCAATTCGTGAGAAGTCATCACCCTGAGCTGATTTGCATTTGAAGTAAAATCTCTGAGAATATTATATCGGTTACTGGTGCAAATGACGTTAACCCACGCCAAACCTACGATGTTGTCATTATAAACCCTGTTTGACCACATAGAACCAACATCATGGGTAACTCCGAAAGAACCACCGTTTGCCCAACTGGTAAAACTGTTTAACACCGTACTGGAGTTTGTAGAATTCGACCATGGGTCACATGTAGAACAGGAAGATATCCAGAAAGTAACGATTTCAAATTGAATTTCATCATCAAATTCATTGTCCCAGTTTGTCTGAACGTTGTTTACAACACCTGTAATATGGTTTTCAACGGCAACATCATTTCCGAATTTAACCACCATACTCCAATCTGCAGCTATAGCATATTCTACAATAAAACATCCTCCCGGCATCCGGGTGCCAACATTTTCTTCTTTAGAAGAAAATTTTTCCATTTCCTCTTTGTAATATTCATTACCACATTTGTAATCCGCATCCATTATGATGTCATTCACACTATAATAAATAAACTTGTTTGGATCCTGGCCTTTGACATGGTAAGACAACGGTTCAATAAAATAAGCTGTGTTTCCGATCCTAACTTCTCCAAAAATAAAGTTTTTATTAAAACTAATAGAAACTTCAGAATCAGGTACATTTTTTAATTTTCCCTTCATGGGTTTTACCCTTCCTTCCTTTACAGGATTTCCGGATACTTGGTTTCCGTATACCTTACTATATCTGGAAGAAAAAATAGGATTCAGTTCAAGTTCCAAATGCCATTTCATGCCATCTCCCAAATGGAGAACCACTTCATTGTTTCTGGAAGAAGTGTTTATCTGGTTGTAAACATCTTCGGAATTTATCGTCGCAATTTCGTAATTTTTGAATTTTTTATCCAAAATTTCAAAACCGGTGAGGGTTTGGGAATGAAGAATAGTTAGACTTAAAAACAACCATACAAAAGTCATAAGTTTTGACAATTGGTTTTTTGACTGATACATATTACTAAAATGTTTACTTTGTAACTGAAAATATTCCGCAAATGTAGACAATGTTATGATATTTTTGTTCTTGCAGACCTTGATTTTTATAAATATTCAGAGAATATAACTATATCGACAGACACAGAAAAGAGGGTTTACCCTTACAAAGGCCGTAAAAATATTTTTTCAATATCAACTGAAAATAAATAAATTACAGTTTATTTTTTAATGTAATAAGTCTTTTTCTGAGTTCCAGAAGCTTTGTGTATACCTCAGTTTGTTCAATTTTAAGGTCGTTTTTTGCCAATTCTTTTTTTGCTCCTTCTAATGTAAATCCTTTTTCTTTGACAAGATGATAAATATGTTGTAGTTTGGTAATGTCAGACTTTGTAAATCTACGGTCGCCTTTGCTGGTTTTGTGAGGTTTCAGGATATCAAATTCATTATCCCAATACCGTATCATGGAAGCGGGAATTTGCAGAATATCTGCAACTTCCCCTATGGTAAAATACAACTTATCAGCATAACGTGTGTCCCGGAGATCCATAATATTATAATTTTTTGATTACATCGGACAGATATTCAAATTGTTCTACTGTCACGTCTCTGTGTAAAACAAATCTGATGGTTTGATATCCAAAAGATGTTGCCAGAATACCTTTTTCAGCTAGATTTATTAAAAATGTTTCCATAGGAAGGGAGTCTTCCAGGGTAAAAATGATAATATTCGTAAAAACAGGCTTAAGTGATTTGACAAAAGACTTGGTTTGTAATACCGCACCGATATATTTTGCTCTGTCATTGTCTGTTTTTAAATCATGTATATGATGATCAAGTGCATAAATACCTGCTGCGGCAAGTATTCCGGCCTGACGCATTCCTCCGCCAAAAACTTTTCGAAACCTTCGGGCTTCTTTTATAAAAGCTTTATCACCTGTAAGGACAGAACCCACCGGAGCACCCAGACCTTTAGACAGACATATGGATATACTATCAAACAAAGCACCAAAAGATTCAGTGGATTCCCCGGTTTCTACCAAAACATTAAATAATCGGGCTCCATCAAGATGCATTTTGAGATTATGTTTTTTTGCCACTGCTTTTACAGGTTCAATTTCCGATGTGGTGTAGTAACTCCCACCACCTTTGTTGCAACTGTTTTCAAGAACAACAAGTCGGGAAAGAGGCTGCCAATCATGTCCTGGTTTTATGGCAGATTCAACCTGATCAGCAGTGATTTTACCATATTGCCCTTGAAGCAAGTGAACACTGATACCACTGTGAAAGGCAAAACCGGCAGATTCTGCCTGGTAGACATGAGAGTCCACGTCACAAATCATTTCATCGAGACTTTTGGTATGTAATTTTATGGCAATTTGATTGGTCATGGTTCCGGAAGGGCAAAAAATGGCTGCTTCTTTACCAAACATCTTTTGAACCTTTTCTTCTAATGCATTAACGGTTGGGTCTTCACCAAAAACATCATCACCCAAAGGCGCTGAGATCATCGCTTCCAACATCTTTTTATTAGGTTTGGTGACTGTGTCACTAATAATATTTACTTCCACGATCAAAAAATTATACAATCAACAAATATAATACAAAGATATTACATCTGAGGGTAAGCCTTGTGATAAAACCTAAAACATAATTCAAAAATAAAAATTGTGCTTCTGTCAGTAAGAATGTATAGTACATTTCAGACTTATAATATTAAAGATTTTTGATAACCCGTTGACATGAGCATGTACCCGTTATGTTTAAAGATTGGAAATAAAAAAAGCCCATCTTTTGGATGGGCTTTATAACGACGTTATGTTTTTTTTTGAAAGGGGCCAAGTCCAGCGACCTGACCCTCTAACTATGAAAAAAACTACTGTCTTTTTTGTTTTTATCCAAAAGAATGCGACGTTATATTTTTTTAGTTGAAAGGGGCCAAGTCCGGCGACCTGACCCTCTAACTATGAAAAAAACTACTGTCTCTTTAGTATAAAAACTATTTACATTTGTGTACTTTTTACGACGTTATGTTTTTTAAGTTGAAAGGGGCCAAGTCCGGCGACCTGACCCTCTAACTATGAAAAAAACTACTGTCTCTTTAGTGTTTCCACTGTTATCACTTTTACGACGTTATGTTTTTTAAGTTGAAAGGGGCCGAGTCCAGCGACCCGACCCTCTAACTATGAAAAAAACTACTGTCTCTTTGTGATAAGTACACTATATTTTATATCCCTACTTTTAAGGAAAATTATTGACTACTTAACTAAAAAAAATTAGTGACACAAAGGTACGAATTTTCTTTATATGTTACAACATATTTTTCTAAAAAAATCAAAAAATAATGTTAATATTTAAATCAAACTCATCATAAATGGTCTTATCTCCCAAGCCGTCAAAAAAACTTCCGCTACCAAATTTTACATCAAAATCAGAACGGTCAATTTTTAATGAAGCCGTTCCTTTGTTTGCCATAATATTAGCATCAAATTTTACTTCTTTAGTTGAGTTTTTGATGGTAAGGTCAGCAACAATTTTGTATTCTCCCGGTTTTCCTCTTGATACAACTTTTTTAAATTTTAAAGTTGATTTAGGGTAGGTCGCAACTCCAAAAAAATCGTCAGATTTTAAATGTCCTTCCAGATTTTCCTTTCCCTGTCCAGGTTTAAGATCCGTAACGGTGATACTGTTCATGTCAACAGACAACATTCCGCCTGTCAATACATCATTGGTGAAGTCAAGGCTTCCTGAAGCAAATTTTACAGTTCCTTCATGTTCTCCAAGAACTTTATAACCTTTCCAATTGATAACTGATTGAGCTACATTGATGGTTTTAGCTGTCGGTTTTGGCGCTGTAAAAGCTGACAATGAAATGACTCCTGCAAGGATAAATAAAAATGAAAATGATCTCATACGCTTAAATTATTTTTGTGTGAATTAATATTTGTTGCAACAAATAAATTTTTATAAAGTTCTTTTGACATAAAAAAAAGATGTTTTTTTAAGAATAATTTAACTTTTTTTACATGATTTATACTTCGGAAAGCAATTCATAAACATATTTTTCATTTAGCGGGTTGTATCAGTAACATAATGTAAATATGTAAAAGTGACATCTTATATTCACTAAACCTAAAATCTCAAATTTGCAGGTGTAATGATATCAAAGTTTTCGTTAATTTTCTATATACTAAGAATACGTTTAAAACAACCAATAGTTACAAATCATCAAAAAAATATAACAAATGATATATCAATTATTAGGAAAGTCAGACCTGAATATCAGTAAAATTTGTTTAGGAACCATGACTTTTGGCCAACAAAATTCATATGAAGAAGCTAAAGATCAAATGAACCTGGCCATCGAAAACGGTATAAATTTTATAGACACAGCAGAAATGTATCCTGTTCCCGCCAATCCGTCAACCCAGGGTAAAACCGAAGAGTATATTGGTCGTTGGTGTAAAGAGTCCAATAAAAGATCAGAATTGATCCTGGCTACCAAAGCAACAGGTCCCGGGATACATGTCGCTCATGTCAGCCCTGATCTGGGGTTTTCCACTCAAAGATTATCTGATGCACTTCACAAAAGTCTATCCAGATTGGGAACAGATTATATAGATTTGTACCAATTACACTGGCCTGAACGTAAGACCAATTGTTTTGGTAAAATGGGATTTATTCCTGAAAATGATGGATGGGAAGACAATATCGGTCAAGTTGTAGAAACGTTGTATATGTTTAAGCAACAAGGTAAAATCCGGCATTGGGGATTATCTAATGAAACACCCTGGGGCTTGATGAGGTTTATGCAGGAGGCGGGCAAATATCAGGATTTTATGCCGGTAAGTATCCAGAATCCTTATAATCTGGTAAACCGGACATTTGAAATTGGCCTCGCAGAAATTTCGTACAGAGATAATATTGGTCTTTTGGCTTATTCTCCTCTTGCTTTTGGTCTGTTGAGCGGAAAATATCACGAAAAACTTGATTTGCCACAAGACAGGTTAAACCAATTTAAACAAATGGCAAGGTATAACAGCCCGGTAACTTTTGATGCTACTTCCAAATATCTGGAGATAGCGCGAAACCATTCAGTTTCTCTTGCCCAAATGTCAATTTCGTATTTGCTCACCAAACCCTATGTTCATGCTGTGATCATTGGCGCTACCAATGTGTTACAATTAGAGGAAAATATTCGCTCAATACAACGGAGCCCGGATGAAAAAATGATTGGTATGATTGAAGAAGTTCATAAAATGATGCCTAATCCGGCCCCGTAATGTTGAACGAGTAACACAAGAAAATTTTATACTTATTTTACATTTATGTCTTTGATAAGGATCTTTCCTCTCACAGGGCTGTTTGAGATATCAGGTTTACGTAATAATGTTACACACAACTTGAGTGACTTAAGATAACATTACACCTTTTATAATCATAGCAGATTTCTTCAACTTGATTAAATTATTCAATATGTTATAACTAGGTTAAGGATTAGCGTTTTTTTACTTGTTTTAATGTTGTAAGGACATCTTTATAAAATTCAGGTTTTATGATAGTAAACTAATTTTTCAAGAGGTTTCTGTAGTACAGAACCAAGACGTAAACCATTAGAATTTAACACTTCTTCGAGTATATCACTATGAAAATGGGCAATCGAACCAACAAAATGAATGTTTTTGGAAGATATATCCGGTGTTGGCAAGAGTTTTTGTTCGACAAATTCAAGAAACACTTTTTTAATTAACAAATGTTTCCATTCATGATCTCTTTTGGCTAAAAACGAGGCAAAGGAGGCAATATATGCATTGCTGCCTTTGTTTTTGTAAGTGTTTTGAAGGGTTTCATGTAGGGTCAGCTTAAAAGATTTTTCAAAACTTTTTATTAAATTTTCCGGCATTGTCCGATTAAAATAGGCTCTTAATACTTCTTTACCTAAATGGCATCCACTCCCTTCATCACCCAGGATAAACCCTAATGATGGAGAAAACTGGGAAATATTTTTTCCATCATACATACATACATTGGAACCTGTGCCTAATATAGCGACAACACCTTCTTCATCCTTACAGCATGCTCTTGCAGCTCCGAGTAAGTCAGATTCAATATGGAAGATTCCTTCGATTCCCGATTTGGTCAATAAATGTTTAATGATAGTTTTTGATTCATCTGAGTTAACACCGGCTCCGTAAAAATGAGTTTGTGTAATCTTCGACAACAAATGAATAGGAAAACCGGAACCGAATAAAAATTCCTGGCCCATTTGGGTTGAAGGATTGATACCAGCAGTTTCAGCAAATATTGTTTTTTTTTCATCCAAAAAAGCCCAATCTGCTTTAGATGAGCCGCTTTCTACAACTAAAATCATGTTTTTATAAATTTTTATTCCTCCATGCTGTTACCCTTGGATTCATGATAGAAAACCAAACAGGAGGTAAGAGTGCCAGCAAAATACTACCCGGATAACCATAGGGTAGTTGAGGACTGGCATCAAAATGGTCGAGGTTTTGATATTTTTTATAAGCTTTATAATGATGGTCAGAGTGCCGGGTAAGTTCGTACAGAATAACCCTTCCGAGTTCGTGATTTGAATTCCAGGAATGGATTTTTTCAACAGGTTCGTATCTGGAGTCAGACGTTTTTTTTCTGAGCAAACCGTAATGTTCAATGTAGTTGATCGATTCCAACAAAAGAACCGAAATCAAAGCAATGCAAAAAGAAGCAATACATGCAAAAAATCCGAAATAAGAATATACAAGAACTGGAAAAAGTAATGGCCATGCGACAAAATCGATCAAAGGATGCCCCATAAATTTTTTGAAGCCTGTCATTGACCTGAGCATGCCCAATTTTATTTTCCATGCGGAAATATATCCCATAATGATTGAGCGGAACCAAAAAGTGTATAGCCACTCACCGTATCGGGAAGTCGCCGGGTCTTCGGGTGTACTGACCTTGGTGTGGTGTCCGTAGTTGTGTTCTGTGGTAAAATGACCGTACAAACTGGGCCACAACAAAATTCTTGATGCCATCTGGTGTAATAAACCCGGTTTGTGACCTAGTTCGTGCGCAACATTGATGCCGTTACTACCCTGAAGGATTCCTATACTTAAGGTTTTGCCGATAGTTTCTGACCATGTCCATTCTCCGGAAACCAGTCCTTTATAAAAAAGAAACATTAAGCCGAAATTCCACACAATATTCAAAAACAACAAAATGTCAAAATACACGATAGAAACCCTTTTCTTTTTTTCCTCTTCTGTAAAATTATGGGTGTATTGTGGAGTGAACAATTCAAAAAACGGTAGAATACCAAACGTAAACAGCACGGTAAAATAAGATAACCAGGAACCTGATGTCAGGCTTACATAAGCCGAAAGCGGAATACTGAAGGCCCATAAGTACTGTAAATCCCGTTTATTCATATTCTTAGGTATATTATCGAGTGAATATTGTAAATATCATGAGGATAACTCTTCAAAATATCCCGTTTTTTTATTTTTCTGGACATTGTCCCAAACAAAACATTTTCCATTCATGACAACATATACTCCGGGAGGCAAAACCTGAACGAATGCAAGAGAACTACCCAGGTTAAAAAATCCGTCGGAACTGGTTCCGAAAGCATAAGGTATCATTGCTCCGGTCAGAATAATCGTTTTATCTATGTTTTGTTTTGCGATCTTTTTGGCGGTGTCCACCATTGTGTCCGTACCGTGAGTGATAATGATTTTTTCATTGGGTGTTTGTTTGCAATGATAACAAATAATATCTCTGTCCGCATCAGTCATTTCCAGACTGTCCACCATCATCAGGGTTTTGACATCGATATCTAATTTACTTCTGCCTCTTTCAAACATTTCCGGTAGATGGGTGTCCTTAAAATATAGTTCACCGGTGATAAAATTATATTCTTTATCAAAAGTACCTCCGGTGACAAATAACTGAATTGTTTGATCCATTTCTCTTGTTTATAACGGAATATTACCGTGTTTTTTAGGATATTTTAATATTTTTTTGTTTTCAAGGGCTGCAAAAGATTTAATAAGCTTTCTTCTTGTTTCCCTTGGTTCAATCACTTCATCTACAAATCCCCTGGCTGCTGCCCGATAAGGGTTTGCAAATTTTTCCTGGTATTCCTGTTCTTTTTCTTTCAATTTTTCGGAAGGATTTTCTGCTTTTGATATTTCATTTTTAAAGATGATTTCAGAAGCACCTTTTGCTCCCATAACGGCAATTTCAGCACTCGGCCAGGCATAATTGAAGTCAGCGCCTATGTGTTTTGAATTCATAACATCATAAGCACCTCCATAAGCTTTTCGGGTGATAACTGTTATTCTGGGAACGGTGGCCTCACTAAAAGCATATAATAGTTTTGCCCCGTTAGTGATAATACCTCTCCACTCCTGATCGGTACCGGGCAAAAATCCAGGAACATCCACCAAAACGAGAAGCGGAATGTTGAAACAATCACAAAATCTCACAAATCTTGCTCCTTTTTTTGAACATTCTACGTCAAGTACTCCTGCCAGTGAATAAGGCTGGTTGGCAACTATAC